>CAMOWC010000005.1 GCA_946628065.1 uncultured Clostridiaceae bacterium
TTCTATTACTTCTATCTATGTATTTTTGAGTGTGCTATTTTAATTGCATACTAAATTGTAAAAAAGTATTGCGTTTTAAATTTTCATGTAGTATAATACAAACTACATTGGAAATAATACAAATAATTTATGTTATAAATTTTCTAGTGATGATAACGAAGAGGTCACACCTGTTCCCATTCCGAACACAGAAGTTAAGCTCTTTAGTGCCGAAAATACTTGGGGGTTACCCTCCTGGAAACATAGGAAGTCGCTAGATTTTATATATTCCTCGTTAGCTCAGTCGGTAGAGCGCTCGGCTGTTAACCGATAGGTCGTCTGTTCGAGTCAGACACGAGGAGCCAATTTTTTAAGAGAGTGAGAGCCAATAGTATCAAGGCTTTCACTCTTTTTTGTTAAAGTTTTTGTTGCAATAGAGATGCAATACAGCGAGTTATTATGCAGAAAAACACAGAATTATACAGTAAATTAAGAAAATTTGATAAAATTCTAAATATTATGCTATAATAATATTGTAATTTTTTGGTTTAACAAAAAGATAAAAAAGGGATGTGATATTTATGAGTATGCCATATAGAGATAATAATGGGGAAATGATTAGAATTAGTTGGGATATGGAAGCCCTTATGAAATTAGATAAAGTAAATTATAAATTTAATGATTATACTAATGCAGATACAGAAAACAAAAAAATAATAAAAGGTATGGATAAATTATTTGAATTAAAAAAAGAAAATTATGATTTGCTTATGAAAAATTCACTATATCCTGCATACTATTTAATTAGTTATGATAATGAAAAGGTATATAGCGATCCTGTTGATATAATTAAGTTCAGTAATGCAAAAATAGATGAAGACACATTAACGTTTGGTATAGACTTACAATTGTATAATAATATTATTTTTATGATTGAAAGCTCAAAACATGTATCTAATAATTCTAATGGATTAGGACATATTTGGAGTAAAGTTATGGAAGCATATAGTATATTATCCGACAATGATAATAGAAAATTAAAATATATTCTAGAAAATAAATATAAATATAAAGAAGCTGAAATTGAAAAATATTGTGAAGATCTAGAAAAATATTTATACTATTTTTATGAAACGAGTATTATTTCATCTATGAATGAAGAAAAATGCTATGACTGTTTCAAAACTTTTAAGGCATTAAGAGAATCCGCAATACACAAGAAAACATATAGCACTCTAAACGAGTCTTTTAATGATTTTTTGTTAGACTTATTAAATAAAAAAGTAAAGCAAATGTATGAATCTGGATATTGTTATGATTTATTTGAGGATAGATTTTTTGCAGGAGAAATATTAGAGCTAACGGATTTAAATAAAAGAAAAAGAAATCAAGTTGTGCAGTCATTATTTGATGCTTATAAGGATTGTATTAATATTAGAATAGAAAATAAAGATTTTGTTGCGGCTAAAGCAAGCTATGATATATTTGATAAAAACAGGAAATATTTTGAATATAATCAAGTAAGAGAATTAGAGCCATTAAAAGATAAGATAGATAAAAACTATGAAAATGATCCTAGAGTAAAAAGACAAAAGAAAATAAATAAATCTTATGATATTGAGGATAAGATAGTAATGCCATTAATTCTTTTATCTATAATTGTAGGAATAGTGTCTTTAATAGGTTGTTTAATTATGACATTTAAGAACTATGTATGGAATACTATTTTGATTGTAGATGTAGTAATATTTGTTATATTATATTTTGTAGAAAAGTATATTGCTAATATTCAAAATAATAAGAGGAAATAATTTAATATTATTATCAATTTAAATGTTTGTAAACTAAAATTTTGTGATACAAAGTATGATCTCAAAAAATAAAATCACTTGTTGAGCTAATATGGAAAGAGAATAATTTAAAAGTATAAATTCTTTATAAAAAACTCATTGTTGCAATAGTGATGCAATAGGGAAAAGTATGTATGAGTTTATACAAGTTTTTATAAGAATATACGCAAAGCCCTCGTACAGACAAGGCGATATAAGGACATACAAGTTTATACAAGACCACAACATTGTCCAAATTTGACACGGGGAGCCAAAGAATAGCAGGTGTTTTAAATGCCTGCTATTTTGTTATTATACATATTGTCATTTAAGCAATTGCAATTATATAAGCATACATATAAAAAAGATGACAATGGAAACTTTTGTTGGATAAGAACAGAGCCAGTAAATAATTAATAATGATAAGGAGTGATTTATTGAAATCACTCCTTATTTGTTCTATAATTAAACCAGAATAGGAGGTAAAAATGATTTATCCAGAATTTATTAAACCAGGAAGTGTAATAGGAGTTACTGCAACTTCAGCAGGAAATGGGAATGAATTGCATATTAGAAAGCTAGAAAGTGCAATCTCACAACTAGAAAATAAAGGCTACAAAATAATGGAAACTCAAGATGTTAGAACCGACATAAATGGAAGAAGTGCTACAAAAGAAATACGTGCAAAGGAATTCATGTCTTTAATTGAAAATAAAAAAATAGATGCCATTATTACAGCGCGAGGAGGAGAATTCTTAGTTGAAATTTTACCATTTTTAGACTTCGAAATTATAAAGAAAAATCCAAAATGGATACAAGGGTATTCAGACACTACCGGACTCATTTTTTGTATTACGACTTTATGCGATATTGCGACAATTTATGGAGAAAATTTTGGATCATTCGGAATGGTACCATGGCATGATTGCTTAAAAAAAAATTTAAAATTACTAGAAGGAGAAAGTTTTACTCAAGAAAGTTTTGATAAATATCAAAATGAATGGGTAGAAGAAATAACAGGCCTTGAACCGTTTAATCTAGAAAAAGACGTCAAATGGATAAATGGAAGAGGTGAAATGTCAATAGATCTAAATGGAAGATTAATAGGTGGATGTATAGACATATTAGTCTCTCTTGTTGGTACAAAATTTGATAATGTTAAACAGTTTTGTAACAAGTATAAAGAAGATGGAATAATTTGGTTCTTTGACAATTGCGAATTAACATCAGAAGGAATAATAAGAGGACTATGGCAAATGAAAGAGGCTGGATGGTTTGAACACTGCAAAGGAATGATATTTGGAAGAAGCATGACTTTAAAAACGTCTACTGGTATTAAATTTGAAGACGCCGTAATGCAGACAATTAATGAGCTTGAGGTGCCAGTTATTTTTGAAGCAGATATTGGACATGTAGCTCCTCAAATGACTTTAATAAATGGAGCAATAGCACATATACAAAGTAAGAATGAAAAAGGTGAAATTTCTTTTGAAATAATTTAAATAAAGACTTTGACGATTAATATTGCTATTCTGCCAATATCTATGATAATATTATTATTGATAATAAAGTTAAGAAAGGAAGCAATAGGAATGAGACTGGTAGTACAAAGAGTTACAACTGCTAAAGTTGATGTTGAAGGTAAAACTGTAGGAAAAATAGATAAAGGATATATGGTACTAGTTGGAATCACACATAATGACACAAAAGAGATAGCAGATTTTCTAGCAAAGAAATTGTGCAATTTAAGAGTATTTGAAGATGAAAATGGAAAAATGAATTTAGCATTAAAAGATGTAGGAGGAAGTTTACTGCTTATTTCACAATTTACGCTTTACGCAGACTGTTCAGGAGGAAATAGACCCGCTTTTATAGATGCAGCAAGGCCGGAATTTGCAGAAAAGCTTTATGACTATTTTTGTGATAAATGTGAAGAAAAGGGAATAATAGTTCAAAAAGGAATATTTGGAGCCGACATGAAGGTTAGCCTATTAAATGACGGACCAGTTACAATTATAATGGAAAAATAGAAGAAGAAAGGCTAGACTTGGCTATATTGGAATGTCTATAATATAATAGATTAAATTATAGAAAGGCAAGTGAAATTTATATGATAGAGATTAAAAATGTTACAAAAAAATATGGAGAAAATGTGGCGCTAAATAGCGTTTCATTTAATGTAAATGACGGAGAAATATTCGCATTTATAGGACATAATGGTGCGGGAAAAACTACTTTAATAAAATCAATTGTTGGAGTACACGATTTTGATGATGGAGACATCCTGATAAATGGAAAATCAATTAAACAAAATCCTATTGAATGTAAAAAGGAAATGGCTTTTGTACCAGATAATCCAGAGCTATACGAGAACATGAAAGCTATAGACTTTATAAATTTTATATGTGATATGTATGAAGTCGACCAAGAAGTAAGAATGGCTAATATTAGTAGATATGCAAAAATGTTTGAAATAGAAAATAATTTAAATGATACTATTAATTCGTTTTCTCATGGAATGAAGCAAAAAGTTGCTTTAATTGCTGCATTAACTCATAATCCTAAAATATTAATAATGGATGAACCATTTGTAGGCCTTGACCCAAAAGCTGTGTTTGACGTTAAAGAAGTTATGAACGAAATGATAAAAGAAGGAAAAACGATTTTCTTTTCAACACATATATTAGACGTTGCAGAAAGACTCTGTTCTAGAGTTGCCATTATAAAAAAAGGTGAGGTTATAAAAGTAGGAAATATGGATGAAATTAAGGGAGACGAATCTCTGGAAAAGGTATTTTTGGAATTGGAGAATTAATTATGAAAAAAATAATGTCGCTTTTAAAAGCATGCTTGACTGATAATATGAACTTGTTTAGGATTAAAAACAAAAACCAAAGTGAGACATCTAAAAAAATACTTCCAATATTGGTAGCATTACTATTTCTATTCAGCATTTGGAGCTATGCTAATATGATTATGGAACCATTAGTAGAAATACATCAAGAAGTAGTATTACTTACTCTATTTATATTATTTTCAGTTATACTTACAATAGTGGAGGGAATCTATAAATCAGGGAATCTATTATTTAACTGTAAAGATGATGACTTACTGTTATCTCTTCCAATAAAAAAATCAACAGTATTATTTATAAGAGTGTTTAAATTTTATGTATTTGAAGTATTGTATAATGGGCTATTTTTATTACCTGCAATGCTAGTATATATAAGATATGTCAGTGTTAATATAACATTTTATATTGTTTCATTACTTGCTTTATTAATTTTACCAATAATTCCAATAATCATATCTTGCATTGCTGGTGGAATAATTTCATTACTTTCTTCTAAATTTAAAAAGAAGAACCTTACACAAATTATATTTACAACAATATTATTAGTTGGAATAATGTATTTATCATTTAATTTGCAAGGATTAATTTCTCAAATTGCTCAAAATGCAACAAATATAAATGACATAATAACCAAATTATATTATCCTGCAGGAATGTATATTAAGCTTATTACAGAATTTAATATAATAGACTTAACAATATATATATTAATACATATTGCACTTTTTACTACAGCAATTTTTGCACTCAGCAAGATATACTTTAAAACTAACTCAAAAATGAAAATAGCAAAGTCAGGTGTTAAAACCAAAGGATATACTATAAAAACAAGAAAGCCTATGGTTGCTCTTATAAAAAAAGAGTTAAACAGATTTGCTACATCACCCGTATTTGTTATAAATGCTGGATTTGGATTGGTATTATATGTTATAGCATGTATACTTGCTGTTATAAGATTTGACAGCTTAGTAAGCTCATTTGCAGAGCAAGGTATTGCTATAAGTACAGATGGAATAAAAGCATATATACCAGTAATACTTTTTGGATTAATTTGTTTTGCGTCATTTATGTCATCGATTACAAGTTCAATGATTTCATTGGAGGGAAAAAGCTTTAACACTTTAAAAAGCCTGCCAGTAAAACCATTTACAATAATAATATCCAAAGTATTAACAGCTGTCCTAATAATGATACCATTTATACTAATAGGAGATTTGATAATATTTATAAGATTTAATTTTAACATAATTGAAGTTCTAATGATTTTAATTGCTTCAATTGTATTGCCGATAGTAGCTGAAACAATAGGAATAATAATTAACCTTAAATATCCAAAAATGGATGCAGAAACAGACACAGAAGTTGTAAAACAAAGCATGAGTACAATGATTGCTGTGCTTTTAGGAATGATATTAACTGGTCTATGCATATTTGGAATAGTGCAAGCTGCAATGCTAGGAATGCCAACTGACTTAGTAATTTTGTTAGGAATTGTAATAAATTCAATAATATGTCTAGGATTACTAACATACTTAAATAAAAATGGTGAAAAAGATTTTAAGAAAATAAATGTATGAGTTATTAAGCCATGGTGAATTTTATTTATGTTAAGCTTGCTAAAAATATACTTAAAAGGAAAAAAGAGAAAGTCTTTTAAGATAACCAAAAGTTTTTAACTTTTGGTTATCTGCTTTTTAATCCACTGAACCATAAAATGAAAAAGATGTCGAAAATTAAAGAAAGTAAAAAAAATATGTAAGCCAAAGTAATACATCTCTAAAGGCTACTTGACAGCACGCAAATTAAGCTATACAATTCAATTTATAAGGATAATGAATATAGCTACTTAAAAGATAGAATAACTTATAAATGGAGGAACATATGAAAAAAAACGAGCCAAGCAGAGGAAGCAAGATTTTTAGTATCATTTTCATACTATTTGTTTTAGCTGCATTGATTTACATATATGGAATGTATAAAGAAAATTATTTTGGTGATTTCGTTAGAGCAGAGTACAATGCAAACATTTCAGAATTTAAAAGAGACAGAAGCATTAAATATGGAAAACACGACAGTTATAGAATAAAATCTGATAGGTTTAATGATGCAATGATTAGTAAAACTGTTTCAGTAATTCCTAATACACCATATAGAGTAAGCTGTATGATAAAAACTGAAAACGTGATAGCACAAAACAATAATTCAATTTCAGGAGCTGGAATTTGTATATCAGATACGACAGAATGTTCAAAAACAATAGTTGGTACTACTAATTGGACAAAAGTGGAATTTATGTTTGACTCAAAAGACAGAGAAGAAGTAAGCATTGGATTTAGATTGGGCTCATATTTAGATAATTGTAAAGGAACAGCATGGTTTTCAGATCTTAAGTTAGAGACAGGAGCTACTTCTAAAAACACAGAATGGAAAATAGTTTGTTTTGTATTTGATAACTTAGATGTAAATATTGAAAAAGATGGGAAACAGTATAGAGTACAAGAAAGCATGACTCAGGCAGACAAACAAGATATGAAAGACAATATGGCGAGGACAAAAAGTAGCCTAAAATCTTTAACAAACTATAACATGACAGCAGAATATGATATTATAGAAATAACTGACCCAATAACGACCATAAGCCATGATGAAGCAAATGGTTACTATATTGCACCATCTGATGTATCAAACTTGATTCAGGAATATGTTGAAAAAGGAGAATATGACTTTATTTTTGCTGCTGTAAAGTTTGGAGAAGTAATTGGACCAGAATTAGATGAACAAAACAATTGGATTGGCCTTGGAGGAATGGATTTTCATGACATAGGATTTGCTAATATAAGGCTACCTAATGATGCAAAAAGTTATATTTATAAATACAATTCTAATATTAATTTGTTCCCAGAAGAAGCGTTTGTGCATGAATTTTGCCATACTCTTGAAAGAATTTCAAAAGAAAATGGATATGAATATCCTATTCTTCATGACTACGAAAAATATGGTTATAAAAATGAATTAAAATACGGTTTGATGAAATGGTATGGAGATTATATGTCTCAAAACATAAAACAATCACATGGACAAAAAATTGGAATTAATCCAAATGTATATAGAATTAAACCAATACATAAATCAGCATTCAACTATGCAATGGAAGTTGAATTTGACAAAGATCCAGACAATATAATTGAGGAATTAAGAGCCATAATTAACACTATTGCAAATGCTGGAAAAAATATTAAGATAGGAGAAACGAATAACATATGAATGTTTCTGACTTTGACTATGAACTTCCGGAAGAACTCATAGCACAACACCCAAATGAAAAAAGAGACGAAGCAAGGCTATTAGTACTAAATCGTGAGGAGAAAACAATTGAACACAAAATATTTAAAGACATAATTGATTATTTGAAACCAGGGGACTGTCTTGTAATAAATAATACAAAAGTAATACCTGCAAGGCTTTATGGGGTAAGGGAAGATACTGGAGCAAATATAGAATTTCTACTTTTAAAAAGAATAGAAAATGATACTTGGGACGTTATGGTTAGGCCAGGGAAAAAGCTAAAAACCGGTGCTAAAGTGAATTTTGGGAATGGCATTTTAAAGGGAGAAATAAAAGATGTTCTAGAAAATGGAGATAGAATCGTAGAGTTTAAATATGATGGAATCTTTAATGAAATTTTAGATAAAATCGGATTGATGCCACTACCACCATATATAAAAGAAACATTAAAAGAAAAGGATAGATATCAAACAGTTTATGCAAAATATGATGGTTCTGCTGCAGCACCTACAGCTGGACTGCACTTTACTGAAGACCTTTTAAAGAAAATAGAAAAAAAGGGGATAGAAATTGCAAATGTTACTCTTCATGTAGGAATAGGCACATTTCGACCTGTAAAAGTTGATAAAGTAGAAGAACATGAAATGCATTCAGAGCATTTTTACATTAAACCTGAAGACGCAGAGAAAATTAACAATGCCAAAAAAAATGGAAAAAGAGTAGTCGCGTGTGGAACTACATCTTGTAGAGTGTTAGAAAGTGTTGCAGATAAAAATGGACTTGTAAAGCCAATAGAATCTGACACAAATATTTTTATTTATCCAGGATATAAATTCAAATGTATTGATGCGCTAATCACAAATTTTCATTTGCCAAAATCAACACTTGTTATGTTAGTTTCAGCATTAGCTGGGAGAGAGCTTATATTAGATGCATACAAAAAGGCTATAAATGAAAAATATCTTTTCTTTAGTTTTGGAGATGCAATGTTTATTTATTAATATATTAAAAAGGAGAACTAATTAATGGCTGATTCACCTGTAACTTATGAATTATTGCATATAGATAAGAATAGTGGAGCAAGAAGAGGAATCGTACATACACCACATGGAGATATACAAACACCAGTATTTATGCCAGTTGGAACTCAGGCAACGGTTAAATCAATGACTCCAGAGGAGTTAGAAAATGAAGTAAAATCAGAAATAATATTAGCAAATACATATCATCTATACTTAAGACCAGGGCACGACTTAGTAAAAGAGGCTGGAGGTCTGCATAAGTTTATGCATTGGAATAGACCAATATTAACAGATAGTGGTGGATTTCAAGTATTTAGTTTAGGACCATTGAGAAAAATAACAGAAGAAGGCGTACATTTTCAATCATACCTAGATGGAAGCAGACATTTCCTTTCTCCTGAAAAAGTTATGGAAATAGAAAACGCACTAGGTGCAGATATAATAATGGCATTTGACGAATGTGCACCATATCCATCAACATATGAATATACACAAAATTCTATGGAAATGACAACTAGATGGGCGAAAAGATGCAAAGAATCACATGCAAGAGATGATCAAGCGTTGTTTGGAATAATACAGGGAGGATTCTATAAAGACTTAAGACAAAAGAGCTTAGATGATTTGACAGCAATGGATTTCCCTGGATATGCAATAGGAGGAATCAGTGTAGGAGAACCTAAAGACTTATTTTTAGATATTTTAAACTATGTCGGACCTAAAATGCCAGAAAACAAGCCAAGATATCTGATGGGAGTTGGAACACCAGATTATTTAATTGAGGCAGCGTTAGCTGGAATAGACATGTGTGATTGTGTTCTTCCAACAAGAATAGCAAGAAATGGAACAGCAATGACGTGGAATGGAAAAGTAGTTGTAAGAAATGCAACTTACGAAAGAGACTTTACTCCACTAGATAGCGAATGCGATTGCTATACTTGCAAAAACTATACAAGAGCTTATATTAGACATTTAGTTAAGAATAATGAAATTTTAGGTGTAAGATTATTATCAATACATAATCTTAGATTCTTGACTAGTTTAATGGAAAGAGTTAAAATAGAAATAGAAAATGATAATCTAAAGACATTTAGAGATGAATTCTATAAGAAATACGGTTATACTAAAGAATAGGGGGAAATGTTATGGAATTAACAAGTGGGGAGCAACAGGAAAAGGAAAGCAAAGGCAGAAAAATAATCATTGCTTCAATTATTTTTATGATACTATTGATAATTATAGTAGTTGCTGCTATTTTAGTTTTAAAACAGGCGGAAAATGTTAAGGAAAAGCTTACCGTTAATGGGAAACAGGTAAATATAGGAAATGGATTCATATTAACTGATGAGGAAAGCCGGAACGCTTTATTTACCAATCCAATATATAGCAAGTTTAGTAGAATATAAGTTTTACAATGGTGAATATAAAAAATATTCAGAAGAAAAAAGTAAATGCTATGTAGAATGTGACAACGAAATTGCCATGTTTGAAGAAAATTCAGATATTATTTATAAAAGCAGATCTTCAGCAAAAACAAACTTTGACAGCTATAAATTAGATAAACCTGTAAAAAGTTATAATGGTGTATTATATGCTTCAGTCAATACTATACAAACTGCTTTTAATACTAGAGTTAGATACTCAAGCTCCAATAACACAATTTATTTGGATACTTTGCCTAATTTAGTAAAACAATACGAAGTCACAGCAAAAGCTTATGGCTATACCGAAATTAGTAGTGATTTTGCTACGCAAAAATCTATAATAAAGAATATGTTAGTTGCTAAAAAAGGAGAAAAATATGGAGTAATTTCACTTACCGATTTTTCAACAATAATAGGCGATAAATATGATGCGATTAAATATGTTGAAAGTACAAATGAGTTTATAGTAACAAGTGAAAATAAATCTGGAATTTTATCTGCAAAAGGAGCTAATCAAATTGGAGTTAGATATGACAAAATAGAGCTTATTGACTCTAATGCAAAACTGTATTATGTAAAAAACAATAATCTATATGGCGTGCTAAATCAAAATGGAAAAGTTCTTGTATACATAGAAAATGAAGACATAGGAATAGACCGTAGATATTTTGAGACAGCGGATTTAAGAAACGATTTATTTTTACTTGACAATTGCATACCTTTAAAGAAAGACGGAAAATGGGGACTCGCAGATAAAAACGGTAGTATAATTTTAAACTATGAGTGTGATAGATTAGGGTACACCGAAACAGTTATTGTTACTTCAGAGGATAAAAACAAAGCAAATAATATTACTAATGAGGTGGCAATTACAGCAGCAGGAGACAAGAGCATAAACAATGTAATCACTATTCCATATATAGAGGGAATAGTAATATGCAAAAAAGAAAAATATGGGGTTGTAAATTCTATTGGTAAAGAATTGATACCATGCGAATTTGACAAGATATATTCTATTACAAATGAAGGAAAAGATGAATATTATCTAGAACAAGGCAACAGAGTAATAAAACTTGACAAATACTTAGAGGATAATAAAATTAATGTAAACATTAATACAAACACAAACACCAACACCAACACCAACACCAACACTAACACCAACACCAACACAAATACTAACAATAATACTAATACAAACAATACAATTAATTCTAATAATACAACGAAAAACAATCAAAAAACTACTAATACTACAGACTCAAATTCAGCACTTATAATAATGTAATAAATTAAAAGCTTTCTTAATATACTTAAAATAAGAGTATATTAAGGAGGCTTTTTTTATGAATATTGGAGATAAAACCTTTGAATCTGCTAGACATAATAATTTTATGTGTATAATCAAAGGAAGTGCTAGTGCAATAATAGTTACTATTATTTTGCTTATTATATTTGCCTTACTGCTTGCTTATACAAGCATGCCAGAAAGTATTATAACTCCAGTCATAATCGGAACATGTGGGGTGAGTGTAATAATAGGTAGCATAATTAGTAGCAAAAGTATAAAAAAGCAAGGTCTAATAAATGGTGGTATTGTTGGGCTCATTTATATATTAGTAATATATTTGCTATCAAGCATTATACAAGGTGACTTTGGAATTGATCTTAATAGTATAATTATGACTTTGGCAGCTGTAATTTCAGGTGCATTAGGAGGGATAATTGGAGTTAATTTAAAGAGAAAATAATGCTTGATTTTTCTGCCAAACTATGCTAGAATATTCCTTGTTAACGAATTACGGTTTGGAGGAAATTTAAAATGGAAGTTGTAAAATACGTTTTAATAGCATTTTATGTAATTGTTTGTATAGGGTTAATTGCTTTGGCGATGATGCAGTCAAAAGAAGATAGTGGTGCATCTGGAACAATTATGGGATCTACAACAAACAATTTTTATGAAAAAAATAAAGGTAGAACTAAAGAAGGAAAATTAAAAAAGTGGACTATTATTTTAGGAATCGTTTTTGCAGTTCTTACAATTGCACTTAGCATAGTATATGCTATATAATATAAGATATAATATTATGGATGAGGCGTATGTGCTTCATCCATTTTGTAAATTTTAAAGGGATCTTTAATTAGGGAGAATATATGGGAAGAAGAAGCAAAAAGTTTTTCGAAAAGAAGAAAAAAAGGTTAAAACAATCAAAGAACTATAAGAAAGCAAACAAACTGCAGATATATAGAATGCAAGATGAAGATATTGATATGGGACGAATAGCCGGCACTTTTCAAAGGAATAAAAGCTTTGGGTTTGTAATACCAGATACAAGAAAAGTACCAATGGATATTTATATTTCGCAGAAGAATTTTAATGGAGCCAAGGATAACCAAAAAGTTATTGTAGAGATTACAAGGCAGGCAACAAAAGGTAGAAAACTTGAGGGCAAAATTATAGAGGTAGTAGGAGATACTGATGAAGCTGGAATAGATATGCTAACTCTTATAAAACAATATGATGTGCCATATGAATTTTCACAAGGTGTTATTGATGAGGTAAAACATATAGATACAAAAATTACTGATGCAGACGTAGCAAAAAAACGAGTAGACTTAAGAAATGAAGAAATATTTACAATAGATGGAGAAGATGCTAAAGACTTAGATGATGCAGTATCTGTAAGTAAACATGATGATGGAACTTATACACTTAATGTTCATATTGCAGATGTTAGCTACTATGTAAAAGAAGGAACAAAACTAAACAAAGAAGCTTTGAACAGAGGCACTAGTATATACATGTTAGATAGAGTAATACCAATGCTTCCCAAAGAGATATCCAATGGCATATGTAGCTTAAATGAAGGAGAAGATAGGCTTACATTATCAGTATCCATGAATATAGACAAAAAGGGAAATGTAACATCTTCTAAAATATACAAGTCTATAATTAATGTAACAAAAAGGATGAGTTATAACGTAGTATATAAAATTATAAATAAAAGTGATAAAGAAATATTAAAAGAATATAAGCCTTATTTAAAACACTTTAATAATATGGCAAAGCTTGCAAAATTGCTAGAAAAAAGACGTCTTGCAAATGGATACTTAGATTTAGATATACCAGAAAGCAAGATAACCTTAGATGAACTAGGAAAGGCAATAGACGTACAAAAATATGAAATAAATGATGCACATAAAATAATCGAAGAATTTATGATTACTGCAAATGAAACAGTTGCTGAAACATTTGAAAAGTTAAAAGCACCATTTATATATAGAATACATGAAATGCCTGATATAGAAAAAGTCGAGGATTTGAATAAGTTCTTATTTGACTTAGGATACAAAATTAAAATAAAGAAAAATGAAGTAAGCCCAAAAGATTTTAAGGAAGTAATAGAGGAGATAAAAGGAAAGAAAGAAGAAAAAGTTATTTCAACATTACTTTTAAAAACTCTTAAGCAAGCAAAATATGAAAGCCAGAACAAAGGACATTTTGGAATTGCAAGTAAATACTACTGTCATTTTACATCTCCAATTAGAAGATATCCAGATTTGTTTATCCATAGAGTTATTTCAGAATATTTAGAAAATAATTATTGCATCAGTGAAATAATTAAGGCAAAATGGCAAAAACAAGCTGTAAAATATGCAGAAATTTCATCTGAAAAAGAAAGAAATGCTGTTATGATAGAAAGAGATGCTGAAGATATGAAAAAGGCTGAATTTATGGAAGATAAAATAAATGATGTTTATGATGGTATTATTTCAGGAGTAACTTCATTTGGAATTTTTGTTGAACTGGAAAATACAGTAGAGGGTTTTATAAGATTTGAGTATTTAGGGAATGACTATTACGCTTATGATGAAGAAAAAAGAATGCTTTTAGGGGAAAGAACAAAAGAAACATTTAGAATAGGAGATCCTATAAAAATTAGAGTAATTGAAGCAAATAAAAATCAACGAAGAATTTCTTTTGCAAAAGAAAATATGTAGTTTAGAAACGACCTGTAAAAAACAGGTCGTTTTTTTGCACCTAATTATTGAAATGCCATTATTAAAACAAAGAAAATGTATACAAACGAAGAGAAAGCTATTACAAAAAAACCTCCAAAAGCATTTTTTTGTTGTATTTCAAAAAAACCATAGAAAATAGCTTTTATTATCAAAAATGTAACTAAAACATAAGACAAGATTCTAACTATAATATTCATTTATACTCCTTTAACTTTGCACTAATAAATAGCCAGTTATAACGTCAACATTTAGATTAACATTAAAAAAACTATCAGAATATAAATTAGGCCAATCTATATTTTTAAATTCGTCTATAGTACTAAAACTAGATGCTAAATACTTGCCGAATCCGGCAATATCTGAATGATAATCTTTTGACGTTTTATATAAATAATCTAAAATATTGTGCTTAACAAGGGATGAGGCATACTTATTAATAAGTAATAAGTTTTCATTATCTGAAAGATCTAAATTGAATTCTGCTGAGTCAACAGTAGCTTTAAGATTAACGTCAATATTTATATATGGAGACCCATTTAAAAGTGAGACATTTACTTTAGAGCTTCCGTCATTTTGTATATTTAAATCCAATATTTGATTCTGAATGAAAGGACTAGGAATAGAAAGAGTTGTAGATTTAAATGAATTGGTACATATTAAATGGCAAATTGAATCCATACCGAGAAAGCTCTCCTACAAGCTTATCTCCATTAAATACTGCGATACCGGTAAATTCCAAATTTGTCTTGTTTTTTATTGGAGTTTGCCCTGCTTTATAGCTCCCGTTTAAATCAACATATGAGTCTTCTAAATCCACGCTATGCGTGGAATTTGAATTGATAGCTCCAAGAATAGCAACTGGCTGTGATGCGTAATCTTTATATGCTGAATAGAAATCTGTAAGTGTTGTGTCAGCTGAAAAACCAGTGTAATTATAAGATGCTAATACCTGCTCATAATATCTTGAAGATAGAATTTCTAGGCTGGGTGAGGAGTTATTTAGAAAATCTTCCGTACTACACCTACATATTACGACATTACAATCTGGTCTTACTTCAACATTATTTACTAAAGTTGATATATATTTAGATATCCCTTCAGAAGCAATCTGTTCAGAAAAAACTATTATTTTTGCATGAGATAGATTAACTTGTTTACTTATATAACTATTTATTAGGTTAATACCTGAATCGATTGAAGCACACTCAACTGTGGTAATAACCGTTGAAGTAAACTGTTGGCTACCGATCTCCGACTATTACCAGAATCAGGAGCAGAGAATTGTAAACTTAATCTTAGCAAATTTTCTGTTCCCTTATCTATTCCTATTGCAACTGCATAGGAAAGTGATTCTACACCACGCGCATCGTGTGAAACAATAATATTAAAGAAAAAAATAACAATAATAATAATGATAGAAAAGTGTTTTATCATGAAGTAGACCCTTTCTTTTTTAATAATTTAATATTAGCGACTATAAGAATGAAAAAACTTAAGATGTAAACTAAAATTAATTCGAAATATCGATATATTGTTTCATGTATAAATTTACTGATGGCAATATTATGGGAAAAAAAGCTGGCACTATAAATTAAAATAATAAAAGGAAATACCATAGGCTTAGTAGTAGATGTATTTGAGATTTTTTTAAAAATATTAAGACATAATGCAGTAATAATGCTTAAATAAGATAACACAAGTAAAATCCAAATTAAAATAAAAATAGCATCTGTCCTTTGGAAGAATCTACCATACTGTATTGTGCGAGTAAGACTATACATTGCTATTGTTTGATCTGTGCCTGACACATACGAGAAAACAAGCAACAAACTTACAACACTTGCTAGGAGATATATAGCGGAGATTATAATTGAAACAAGTGAAATAGTTTTAAATTTTTCATAGCTTTTAAGCACAGGCATTAAAAAATACAAAAGTGCAATACCATCAAAAGCAAATATATTTGTAAGTCCGGCTAAAAAAAGTAGAATCTATTCCGTAACCTAATACTGGAAATAAATTTCCAAATGTAAAGTTTGTAGAAGTTGAAAGAAATATAATTAACATACTAATCAATCCGAAGTGGCAAAACAATTAAGTTTATATTTGATATGGCTTTAAATCCAGTTCTATTTGCTATTGCCACCGCAATTAAAAATATAGCTGTTATCATATAAACAGGAGTGTTAGGATAATATATTAATTTTAGAGCGGATGCAAAATACTGCAAAAGGTTGCTTGATAGTAATACAAATAAAGTAATATATGCAATACCTATAAACACTTTTACCACTTTTCCGTCCAGCATATTCACTAATATCGAGAATATCTTTCCCAGTAAAATTCTTAAACAATTTACATATAATTAGAGTAAAAATAATAGAAATTAAGCTTATAAACAATACATTGATCCATGAAGCTGAGCCAGTTGACTGTATTATGGATTCTGGAATATTTATTATTATATGATTTGTCATAACTATGCAAACAAGTGCAATAGCTTCTACAGTACCAATTTTATAATAATTCATAATTCTCCTTTTAAAGTTATTTTAAGTGCTTTTCCATTTTATACTTATTTTCCCTTGAGTTTTTGTTCTTTTAGTATTTAAAAAATCTGGTCTATTTTCTCTTTTCCAAATAGGTAATAGAAATAGTGATGCTTCTGCATCTCCATTACTTACAGGAATATATGGAGAAAAGTATGGGACACCAAAGGAATTTAAGTCTAGTAATACAACAAAATTTACAAATAATCCAAATCCTATCCCTAAAAATCCAAAAAAGTATCCTGCAAAAATATAGAAAAATCTCCAGAGCCTCAAACTAAAACCTAAAGAAAAATCTGGAATTGCAAAAGAACATATACCTGTTATCGCTACAATAATTATTAATATAGGACTAACTATATTGGCATTAACAGCAGCTTCACCGAGAATTAATGCGCCAACAATGCCTATTGTTGAACCCATGGGAGACGGAACTCTAAGGCCTGCTTCGCGAATTAGCTCAAATGATATTTCCATTAAGATAATCTCAAAAAAAACTGGAAAAGGCACTGTTTGTCTAGAAGCGGATATTGCAAAAAGAAGTTCTGTAGGAATTAGCTCTTGATGATAATTAGTTATAGCAATATAGATGCCAGGAAGCAATAGAGCAAAGAATGCAGATATAAGCCTAATTATTTTAAGAAGGTTCGCAAATTGATGCTTTAAGTTCATATCTTCAGGAGATGACAGAAAATCAACAAGCAACCCAGGAACAATAAGAACATATGGGCTTCCATTAACAATTATAACTACACGTCCTTCTAATACATGGTTAGCTGCTTTATCTGGCCTTTCAGTTGAAATGATTTGTGGGTCAGCAATCTCATCATTATCTTGTATTAATTGATCAAGTTGACCAGATGATACTAAAGAATCAATATTCAAGTTATTTATGCGAAACTTTACTTCAGATACAAGCTCATCATTTGCAATATTTTTCATGTAGCAAATAGCAATTTTAGTTCTTGTAATAGAGCCCACACTTGTTGATTCAATAACTAGATTTTCATTATTTACAATTCTCCTAAGAAGAGATGTATTCGTTCTAATATTTTCAACAAAGGCTTCTTGAGCTCCATGAACTACAATTTCATTATTAGGTTCTGCTACAGCACGAGTTTGAAAACCTTTAACTTCAATATTAAATGCTACAGGAATAGAATCAATGAAAAGAGCGCAATTACCAGAATTTATTTCAGAAATTATTTTTGAAAATTTTGTTTCTTTGGTTATAGTGTTTTGAGGAATAAGAGAATTGTATATATAGTCATCTATTTTAAATTTTTTAATTTTTTTAATACTAATATTTTTTGAAACAGGTATAGAAGTAATTCTTTTCGTTTCATTAGTGCGTGTATTAGAAAGATTGTGGAGCATAAGAGGTTTAAGCACAAAATCGTTTATCATTTTAGAATCTATCATACCATCAATATAAATCAGAAAAGCTTTGAACTCTTTGTTACTGGCAGTTAAAGTGAATTGGCGTAAAACAATATCACTGTTAATCAAAATATTATACTTTACTTTTAGAAAATCTAAATTAGAGTTTAGATCACTCATAATATTGGCGACTATATCTTCACCAGAAAAAGAAGAGCTGCTTTCGGAAATTATTGATGTTTGCTCTTTTTGAGACTCTGGCAAAGAAAATGCATAAGAATTATTAGGCGTATATTTAAATATTGAGATAAGACTATTTATTATATTTTTTTTCAACTCAAATAACCCTTTCAAAACTTGTTTTTGTTAGTATTTACAAGCATAAAAAAAATATGCTATAAGAGGATTAATATTATAAAATTGTTAAATAATTAAATTGCTATAAAAAATAAAATATTTAAAAAAGTAATAATATTGCTCCATCCTTAATATAAATTAATTAAACAGATTAGTACAAACTTTTAAGGAGGAAGTAAAATGGAAAACCTAGGATTATACCAAGATATTGCAGACAGAACACAAGGCGATATTTATGTTGGAGTTGTAGGACCGGTTAGAACAGGTAAATCAACTTTTATCAAACGTTTTATGGATTTACTTGTTATTCCAAACATTGAAAATAATTATAAAAAAGAAAGAGCGAGGGATGAACTCCCGCAAAGTGCAGCAGGAAGAACAATAATGACAACAGAACCCAAATTTGTCCCAAACGAAGCAGTAGAAATAACAATAGGAGACAATCTAAAGCTTAAAACACGACTAGTAGATTGTGTAGGATATTTAGTAAATAATGCGCTACGGTTACATGGAAGATGAAGTTCCTAGAATGGTGAAAACGCCGTGGTCAGAAGAGGAAATACCTTTTGAAATTGCGGCAGAAATGGGAACAAAGAAAGTAATTACAGAACATTCCACAATAGGAATAATTATAACAACAGATGGGACAATAACAGATATTCCAAGAGAAGACTATGTGGAAGCGGAAGAAAGAGTAGTTGAAGAATTGCGTGCTCTTAACAAACCGTTTATTATAGTATTAAATTCGGCAGATCCTAATAACACGTATACACAAAATTTAGCACAAGAATTGGAAGATAAATATAAAACGCCAGTAATACCAACAAATTGTGCAAACCTTAATATGGAGGACATAAACAGTATTTTTGGTAAAGTACTCTACGAATTTCCCGTTGATAGAATAAACATAAATTTACCAGGGTGGATTGATGAGTTATCTTTTGAACACCCGCTTAAAAAGGAATTATATAAGGAGATTCAAGATGCATTTAAAAATGTGAGGATTATAAAGCAGGTAGAAAGTGGAGTAAAAACAATTGAAAGAACTGATATAATAAATAAAACAATGCTAGAAGGAATAAAACTTGGAACCGGCGATGTTAATATAGACATTGGCTTGCAGGACTCACTTTTTTACAAAGTATTAACTGATATTTCAGGGGTAGATGTTACAAATGAAGGCGACCTATTTGCTACTATAACAGATTTAGCAATGGTAAAAAAAGAATATGATAAAATTTCATATGCTCTTCATGAAGTAAGACAAAAAGGGTATGGAATTGTAACACCTTCTATGGATGAACTAATATTAGAAGAGCCTGAGATGGTAAAACAGGGGTCGAGATTTGGAGTAAAACTTAGAGCAAAAGCCCCTTCGATACATATGATAAGAGCTGATATAGAAACAGAAGTATCACCAGTAGTTGGAAGTGAAAAACAATCAGAAGATTTAGTAAATTATCTATTATCAGAATTTGAAAATGATCCTAAAAAAATATGGGAATCAAATATTTTTGGCAAAAGCTTGCATGAACTTGTAAATGAAGGACTACAAAACAAGCTTGGGAAAATGCCAGAAGATGCACAAGAAAAAATCCAAGAAACACTTGAAAGAATTGTCAACGAAGGTAGTGGAGGACTGATTTGCATAATACTATAATTAAATGACCCATAAGTGGGAAGAGAATGTAAAATTAATGGTTTACGAACATTGATTATTACTTTATTTCATTTTGTACAAAAATGAGGAACAAAAATGTTAAGAAACGTTACAAACGATTACTTGACACACGTAAAATATACAAAAGGGATAACACTTATTGCTCTTATAATAACTGTGGTAGTTCTGGTAATTATTGCTGGGACTGCAGTAACACTTAGTATAAAACAAGATGGAATTTTTACTAAATCAAATAGCGCTGTTTCTATGTACAATGAAAGAAATATGAAACATAATGAAACTGTATCAGACTATTTAAAATATTTCGATAATAACCCTAATAGAATAACAATTACAGCGAGACAAACAGGTGCTAAGGTAGAGCGCTTGGCAAATGGCAAAATGAAGGATTGGTAAGACACGAACTTGGGGACGTCCATCAAAAGTTCAAAAATTGAACTTTTGATGGACGTCCCCAAGTTCGCGTCTCCACACACAAGAGAATTGCTTCCAACGTTAATGCCTCACAATTAGCTTAGAATGTTACTCTTGGTAATTTTATATTTACATACCTTGATTTCCAGGTAGAAAATAATCAACAACGCCATAGACTAAAGCACCAACTATTGCAGCAATCCAAGATATAGAATAGCCAGCTACAAAATATTGAGTTAAATATAAAATGGCAGTTGCTAACACAAATCCTACAAAGCCTTTACCAAAAGGACTAGCATGTAAGTTTGTAAATCTAGTTATCAAATAATCCATAGCGGTCAAAACAACAGCAGCTAAAGCAAGTGCCCAAATATTATCTATAGTAAATCCTGGTGTAAAAAAAGCAGTGATAGCAAGAACTACTGCCGCAGCTATTAACCTTCCAATAATTTGACCAACTGTATTACCGGTATTGCTTTTGGATTGAATGGTTGAATCATTATTATCCATTTATTATAGACCTCCTTTTTAAAGAAATTCTTTTAATGGCCTTAAAATTAGTATGTAGTTTTCTTAAAAAAATATACATAATTAAGACAAAACGCAATTTTTCGAAGTTTAATTACCAATTTTAGATAATATTAAATTTTAAAATATATGTATAGTTTATATTTTTTTAGCAGAAAATATTCATAAATTAAGGAGAAAAAATGCTTACGATTTTTATTAGAGTCATTATTTTGTATACTTTAGTTTTAATTACAATGCGTCTTATGGGAAAAAGAGAAATAGGACAACTTCAACCATTTGAATTGGCTATATCTATTATGATTGCTGATTTGGCAAGCGTTCCTATGGCTGATATAGGAATTCCGATTTTAAGTGGAATTATTCCAATTTTAGGGTTACTGGCATTACACTTATTAATTACATTTATAAATTTAAAAAGCATAAAAGCAAGAGAAATAATATGTGGTAGGCCATCTATTTTAATAGAAAATGGAAAAATCAATGAGAAAGCGCTAAAAAAAGAAAGATTTACAGTAAATGAATTAGAAGAAAGACTGAGAGGAAACAACATATCTAATATAGCAGATGTTAACTATGCTATACTAGAAACAAGCGGACAGATTACGGTTACTCCAAAACCTGAAAAAAGAGGGATAACGTTAGCAGACTTGAATATTGAGCCTAAAAATGAAGGAATACCATATGACCTTGTTATAGATGGAAAAATAATGTATCAAAACTTAGAAAAATTACGGAAAAGATTATCAATGGCTACAAAATCAGGCTAGTGATTTTCAAATAAAACCGGAAGAAGCACTTATTATAACATTTGACGGTAATCAGAAAATTTTCTGCCAAATTAAAGAAAAAAACGGAGGAAAATCTTGAAAGAAATAATAGGCATAATAATTATAATTGCTGTAGTAGGAACGGCAAGTTTCCTACTACAAAAATATTTAGATGATACAAGCGATGAGATTTTATCAAAACTTGAAAATTTAAAAAAAGAAATAAAAAGAGAGCAAAAGATGAGCAACAAAGAAGAGGCGTTATTGATGGCAGAGGAAGTAGATAAAAAATGGGATGACATAAATAACATATGGTCGATGATAGTAGTTCACCAAGAATTAGATAATATTAAATTATCAATTCTTGAAGTAAAAAGTGCAATTGAATCGGAAGCATTTGATGATGCATTAGAAGAAATAGATAAAACTATATTTTTAGCAGGCCATATAAGAGAAAAGGAATCTCTTAAGCTTAAAAACATTTTTTAGAATCATGTAGTGCGAACTCGATTTTTGCAATATAAAGACACATATGATATAATGCGCTTTGAAAGGAAGTGCAATTAACATGAATTTGAATTTAGACTACTATTTTAACAACTATGATGACAATGAGGTTTTTAAGAAAGTATTAAGCTATAGCACATCTCTTTTAGATATGCATGATGCTGCTAAAAAGTTTTTAGAAGATGAAGTTACATCTAAAGATTTAAAAGAAAATAATGGAACTTTAATGGGTGACAATGTTACATTTATTGGAAACTACTTTATAGGTGAAGGAACAAAGATATATCCAGGAGTTACAATAGAGGGACCTGTGTATATAGGAAAAAATGTTAATATAATGCCAGGTGCATACGTTAGACCTGGAACCATAGTGGGAGATAAGTGTGTAGTTGGCTTTAATTCAGAAGTTAAAAACAGCATATTACAAAATGGAGCTAAAATAGCAAGCTTAGCTTTTGTCGGAGACAGCTTACTTGGCAAAAGTGCAAGAATAGGTTCGGGAGTTATTACTGCAAATCGTAGATTTGACCAGCAAAATATAAAATTGAAACAAGATGATGGTGAAAAATTAGACACTGGAAGTGATTTTTTTGGATGCATAATGGGTGATTATTCTAGAATTGGAGCTAACAGTGTAACATCTCCTGGTACTTTAATTGGGCCGTATACTTGGATTTATCCTGCAACCTCACTTCATGGATTTATTCCTGCAGAGAAAAGAGTTTATAACAAGAGCAACTGGACAATTGAAGAAAACACTAAAACTGAGCTAAAATAAAAACTACAAAAACAAATAATATGGTTCACGTTTTTTTAATTTTGTAAAACACGGTAAAAAGAAATAGACTTTTCGCTTGTATGTGCGAAAAGTCTATTTCTTTTTTAAATGATTTATGTTGTCTAAAAATGTTGCGTATTTATCAGCCAGTGTAATAATATAACTTACTTTGTATTTAGGAAAAACCACAGTCAGTGGCCACATATGTTTTAATATGGCATCTTGTTCTACTTCGTTTAAATCAGCGATTTTCATTGCGTTATTTAATGCGATTCTTGGATGCCTAAATGCATGCAAGCCTTTTCCGTCTGGACGAGGTTTTCGCCAATCATATAAAAACAAATCATGCAAAATTCCTGCCCTTGCAGCGGATTTATAATCTGTATTAAATTTTTTTGCCATTTTATACGCATAATAAGATACGCACAAGCAGTGATCATAACACGATGTTTCGAAATGATGTCTGTATTTTTTCATTTCTTGTACGGTATTATTATTTATTAAATCTTCTATAATTGAATAAAACTCTTTATCACTAATGTATTTTTTGTCCATTTATTCCTCCTAAATAATACACAAAACTAATTATAGCATAAATTTAAGTAAATTCAAGCAAATAGCAATGCAACAAATTAAGATATGAGAAAAATTTTTAATTGTTTATAAAAAACGGTTGCGTTTTTACAAACAATGTAATATAATTGCAACAGAATTGTAACAAAAGTGTAATAAAATAATTTTTAGGGAAAAAAACCTTGAAGAAAGGGAAGATAATTAATGTTTGGCTTTGGACAAGATATTGGAATTGATTTAGGAACAGCAACTGTTATTGCATATGTTAAAGGTAAAGGCATTGTATTAAGAGAGCCTTCTGTAGTTGCTGTTAATAATACTACAGGAGAGGTTCTTGCAATTGGACAGGAAGCAAGAAGAATGTTAGGAAGAACTCCTGGGAATATAGTTGCAACAAGACCTCTAAGAGAAGGTGTAATTTCTGACTATACAGTAACAGAAAAAATGCTTAAACATTTTATAAATAAAGTATGCGGTAGATTTGTCTTTGCACCAAGAATTATGATTTGTATCCCATCTCAGGTAACAGAAGTTGAGAAAAAAGCTGTAATTGATGCTGCTTCGCAAGCTGGAGCGAGAAAAGTATACTTGATTGAAGAGCCAATAGCAGCTGCAATTGGAGCAGGAATAGATATATCTAAAGCATGTGGAAATATGATAGTAGATATTGGAGGAGGAACTACAGATATAGCTGTAATATCACTAGGTGGTTCAGTTGTTAGCACATCACTTAAAGTTGCTGGAGATAAATTTGACGAATACATTGTTAAATACATAAAGAAAAAGCACAATATTATGATTGGGGAAAGAACAGCAGAAGAATTAAAAGTTAATATAGGATGTGTTTATCCTAAAATTCAAGATATTGAAATGGACATACGTGGAAGAGATTTAATAACAGGTCTTCCAAAAACAATTACAGTATATTCAAGTGAAATGATGGAGGCATTAGAAGAGCCAGCTAACATGATTGTAGACGCTGTACATTCTGTATTAGAGCGTACACCACCAGAGCTTGCATCAGACATAAGTGATAAAGGCATATACATGACAGGCGGTGGATGCTTAGTTGATGGATTAGATAAATTACTAGCTGATAAAACAGGAATCAATGTTATGATCGCAGATGATGCAATTTCATGTGTAGCATTAGGAACAGGAAAGGCGCTAGATAATTTAGACTCACTAGATGGTAAAAGAAAAATTTAAATTGAATTTGGGGCAGGTAAAACAACCTGTCCCAAAATTAATTATCTAAAAGAGGTAAAATCAATGGAAAAAATGAAAATTGCTTTTCATACTTTAGGGTGCAAGGTCAATCAGTATGAAACTAACGCAATGATGCAACAGTTTATTGAAAAAGGACACGAAATAGTTGAATTCGACAAAAAGGCTGATATATATATAATTAATACATGTACAGTTACAAACATGTCTGATAGAAAATCAAGGCAGATGCTTAGAAAAGCAAAACAGAAAAACAAAAATGGAATAATTGTAGCAACAGGTTGCTATGCCCAAGTTGCAAAAGAAGAACTTGAAAAAATAAGTGAAATTGATTTAATACTAGGAACAAATGAAAAAAATAATATTGTAAAATTTGTAGAAGACTTTTTGAATACAAAAAACAAAGTTAAAATTACTTCAGATGTAATGAGCCAAAAAGAATTTCTGGATTTTGGATGTGTAACTTCAATAGAAAGAACCAGAGCAGCAATAAAGATACAAGATGGATGCGACAGATTTTGCACATATTGTATTATTCCATACGCAAGAGGAAGAGTTAGAAGTAGAAAAGCTGAAAGCATCATCGCAGAAGTTAGTGAACTTGTAAAAGATGGAATAAAAGAAATAGTGCTAACAGGTATTCACATAGCATCATATGGAAAAGACTTTAAAGAAGAAAATGGACTTTTAAACTTATTAAAAGAATTAAATAAAATTTCTGGACTAAAGCGTATACGATTAGGTTCTATAGAACCTACATTAATAACTCCTGAATTTATAGAAGAAATAAAAAAAATAAAAAAAATTTGCGACCATTTTCACTTATCACTTCAAAGTGGGTGCGATGAAACGTTAAAAAGAATGAACAGAAAATATACCACTGAAGAGTTTAGGCAAGCTGCTAAGAGGTTAAGAGAAGCATTCCAGCACGTAGCATTAACGACAGATGTAATTGTTGGATTCCCAGGAGAAACAGAAAAAGAATTTAAACAAACATATAATTTCTTAAAAGAAATGAACTTTTATAAAATGCACGTTTTTCCATATTCACAAAGAAAAGGTACAAAAGCAGCTATTATGGACAATCAAATAAGTACTGAAATAAAAGAAAAAAGAGTTAAAGAACTTATAGAACTATCTGATAAAAATGAGAGAAAAATACTAAATAGTTATATAAAAAAGGAGATAGAAGTTTTGTTTGAACAAGTGGAAGGAGAATACATAAAAGGACACACTACTAACTATATAGAAGTTCAAGTGCCGAGCTTTCAAGCAAAAGAAAATGATATAAGTATAGTAAAAGTAACAAATGCTAAAGATAAGAAACTTGAAGGCACTGTAATATAATTGTAATATTCTCGTAACAAACATTTAACATTAAATCTATTGAAAAATACATATTTATATAGTATAAGTATACTATAATGAATGAAGATATAAATACAAAGGAGGAATATAATAATGGAAGAGAAAAACAATGGTGTAGTAGAATATGAAGTTGGAAGCACAACAGCAACAGGTGAATATACTAATGGTACAGTTGGCGGTGTAAATGCAACAGCTGGATTGCCAAAAGAAGTTAGTGTTTGGTCAAAAATTAAAGCTTTTTTACTACAAGATGTAAATAGAGACATAGTTGTTACAATGACACCTCATCAAGAAAAAGTTTTAAGAGAAGTTCATGATTTCTGGTTCCAAGAGATTAATTTTGGAAAAGTAAAAGATTTCCTATTCCAAGACATAACTTTAGGATTAAAGAAATAAAATGATAAAAATATTAAAAGAACCACTTGCAAAGTGGTTCTTTTTAATATACAATATGTGTATTGAATTTTTATGGACACAAATTATGTGTCAGAAAGTGGAGGAAATTTTATGTCAGTAAAAGTAGCTATTAATGGTTTTGGACGTATAGGACGTCTAGCATTTAGACAAATGTTTGGAGCAGAAGGATATGAAGTAGTTGCGATAAACGATTTAACAAGCCCTAAAATGCTTGCACATCTATTAAAATATGATTCAGCACAAGGAAGGTATGAAAAGGCAGATACAGTATTTGCTGGCGAAGACTCAATAACAGTAGATGGTAAGGAAATAAAAATATATGCAAAAGCAGATGCAAATGAACTTCCATGGGGAGAAATAGGTGTAGATGTTGTTCTAGAATGTACAGGATTCTATACATCAAAAGAAAAATCTCAAGCACATATAAATGCAGGAGCTAAAAAAGTTGTTATTTCAGCACCAGCAGGTAACGATTTACCAACAATAGTTTATGGCGTAAATGAAAAGATTTTAACACCAGAAGATAAGATAATATCAGCAGCATCATGTACAACAAACTGCTTAGCACCAATGGCAAAAGCACTTAACGATTATGCACCTATTCAATCAGGAATAATGTCAACAATACATGCATACACAGGAGATCAAATGCTTCTTGATGGACCACATAGAAAAGGGGATTTAAGAAGAGCAAGAGCTGCAGCTATAAATATAGTTCCAAACTCAACAGGAGCTGCTAAAGCAATTGGACTAGTTATACCTGAACTAAATGGAAAATTAATAGGATCAGCACAACGTGTACCTGTACCAACAGGATCTACAACAATTTTAACAGCTGTTGTTAAAGGTGAAAACGTAACAGTAGATAGTATAAATAATGCAATGAAAGAAGCTTCAAATCAATCATATGGTTATACAGAAGAACCATTAGTATCTGGTGATATTATAGGAATAACATGTGGTTCATTATTTGATGCAACACAGACAATGGTACAAGATTTAGGAAATGGACTATATCAAGTTCAAGTTGTTGCTTGGTATGATAATGAAAATTCATATACTAGCCAAATGGTAAGAACAATTAAGTATTTTGCAGAGATTTAAAATATAAATGATATATGGGCGGGCATATGCCCGCTTGTTTTAAATGGAGGAAATATGCAAGAAATAAAAGTTAATGCAATATACAAACACTTCAAGGGTGATTTATATTTAGTAGTAGATTTTGCAACCCATAGCGAAACAAAAGAAAAGTATGTCGTATATCGCGCTCTATATGGAAATGGAGAACTATATATAAGGCCATACGAAATGTTTGCATCTGAAGTAGATAGAAACAAGTATCCAGATGTTAAACAAAAATATAGATTTGAATTACAGAATATAAAAAGTGTAAGGGGGAATTAAAAATATGAATAAGAAAACAGTTAGAGATATTGATGTAAGAGGTAAAAAAGTGCTTGTTAGATGTGATTTCAATGTCCCACAAGATGAGAATGGAGCAATTACTGATAATAGAAGAATAGTTGCAGCACTTCCTACAATTAATTACCTTTTAGAAAATAATGCAAAGGTAATTTTATGCTCACATTTAGGAAGACCAAAAGGTGAAGTAAATCCAAAATATTCTCTAAGACCTGTAGCAGATGAACTTGCTAAACTACTTGGAAAAGAGGTAAAATTAGCAGGTGATGTGGTTGGCGACAGCGCAAGGAGCTTAACTGCAAATATGCAAGAAGGAGAAATAGTATTACTTGAAAATGTCAGATATGAAGCCGGAGAAGAAAAAAATGATGAAGAGCTTTCCAAAGCATTTGCTTCTTTAGCTGAAGTATATGTAAATGATGCATTTGGAACAGCACATAGGGCACATAGCTCAACAACAGGAGTTGCAAGCTACTTACCTGCTGTTTCTGGTTTCTTGATTGAGAAAGAGTTGGAATTTTTGGGTTCTAGTTTAGAAAATCCTGAAAGACCATTTGTATCTATATTAGGTGGAGCAAAAGTTTCAGACAAAATAGGGGTTATAGAAAAATTATTAGACAAAGTAGATACACTTATAATTGGTGGAGGAATGGCATTTACATTCTTAAAATCTCAAGGACATAAAATAGGTAAGTCTATCTGCGAAGATGACAAACTTGACCTCGCAAAAGAACTTTTAGAAAAAGCTAAATCAAAAGGAGTAAAGCTTTTATTACCAATAGATACACATGTTTCAACCGACTATTCAAATGATGCTGATGACAAATGGGTAGAGTCTCAAGATATACCAGATGGATGGGAAGGATTGGATATAGGACCTGAAACAATTAAATTATTTGAAGAAGCTTTGCAAGGTGCAAAGACAGTTGTATGGAATGGACCTCTTGGAGTATGCGAGTTTTCAAAATTTAAAACTGGAACATATGAAATAGCAAAAATACTTGCCAACTTAGACGCTACAACAATAATCGGAGGAGGAGACTCTGCAGCTGCTATCGAAAAGATGGGCCTTTCAGATAAAATGACTCATATTTCAACAGGCGGAGGAGCATCTCTTGAATTCCTAGAAGGGAAGAAACTTCCAGGAATTGAAGCATTACAAGACAAATAAAATAAGGAGGAAATGCTATGCGAAAAAAAGTTATTGCAGGAAATTGGAAGATGAATATGCTTCCAAATGAAGCTATTGAATTTATTCAAAAATTAGAACCACTTGTAAAAGATACCAAAAACGAAGTCGTATTATGTGTTCCATATACAGACCTTTTCTATAGTCTTCTTACAGCTCAAGGAACTAATATAAAAATAGGAGCTCAAAACATGCATTATGAAGAAAAAGGAGCATACACAGGAGAAGTTTCAGCAGAAATGCTAAAAGGCATTGGAGTAGAATATGTTATTATAGGACACTCTGAAAGAAGAGCATATTTTGCAGAAACAGATGAAACTGTAAACAAGAAAATTAAAGCTGCTTTAAAAAATGAATTAAAACCAATAGTATGTGTAGGAGAAAGTTTGGAACAAAGGGAAAAAGGGGAAACACAACAAATAATTACAAATCAAACAAAACTTGCTTTAGACGGACTAAAGCCAGAAGAAGTAGAAAAAGTAATTATTGCATATGAACCAATTTGGGCAATAGGAACAGGAAAAACTGCTACAGCAGATGATGCAGAAACAAGCATACATGCTATAAGAGAAGAAATTAATAAAACATATGGACAAGAGACATCTGATAGAGTTATAATACAATATGGTGGAAGTGTAAAATCTTCTAACAGTAAAGAATTATTTTCAATGCCAGACATAGACGGAGGTTTAGTTGGCGGAGCAAGCTTAGATGCAACAGAATTTGCCAAAATTGTAAACTTTGAAAATTAGAAAGGAGAATGGCAACCAGTGGGGACGTTTCCCAAAGGGGGATTTTCCCTCCCCTGGGGACAGGTCTTAAAATAAATTAATATATAATGAAAGGTTTAGTTAAGACCTGTCCCCAGGGGAGGGAAAATCCCCCTTTGGGAAACGTCCCCACTGGTTGCTTAAATTAAAACATGGATAAAAAAACAACAATGCTAATGATAATTGATGGCTTTGGTATAAACCCAGAAACAAATGGAAACGCGGTAAAATTAGCGAAAACACCAACTCTTGATAAACTTATGAAACAATGTCCTAACACGATTATTCACACAAGCGGATTAGATGTAGGGCTACCTGATGGACAAATGGGCAATTCAGAGGTAGGACACACAAATATTGGAGCAGGGCGAATTGTATACCAAGAACTAACAAGAATAACAAAATCTATAGAAGATGGCGATTTCTTCAGCATCCCTGAATTTGTAACAGCAATAGAAAACTGTAAAAAGAACAAATCTAAGCTACACATAATGGGATTGCTTTCAGATGGAGGAGTTCATAGCCATATTCGACATTTATATGGATTATTAGAATTAGCAAAGAGAAAAGGTTTTGAAGATGTATATGTGCATTGTTTCTTAGATGGAAGAGACACACCTCCTGCATCAGCAGAAGGATATATAACTGAACTTGAGAAGAAAATGAACGAAAAAGGTGTCGGCAAGATTGCCAGTATCATGGGAAGATTCTATGCAATGGATAGAGACAAAAGATGGGAAAGAGTACAGAAAGCATATGACGCACTAGTAAACGGCGAAGGAGAAAAGAGTACTAGTGCTGTAAGCGCAATTGAAAGTTCATACCAAAAAGAAATATTTGATGAATTCGTTGTTCCAACTGTGATAACAGGAGCAGATGGAGAGGCTATTGCAACAATAGGACAAAATGATTCTGTAATATTTTATAACTTTAGACCAGATAGGGCTAGAGAAATAACTAGAGCTATAGTAGATAATGATTTTAAAGACTTTGAGAAGAAATTACTAAATGTTTACTATGTATGTTTTACTAGTTATGATGAAACAATGCCAAATGTTAATATTGCATTTAAAAAAGCTGAAATCAAAAATACATTTGGAGAATATATAAGTAATAAAGGGCTTACGCAACTAAGAATTGCCGAAACCGAAAAATATGCACATGTTACATTTTTCTTCAATGGCGGAGAAGAAAAACAATATAAAAATGAAGATAGAATATTAATTCCTTCTCCAAAAGTAGAAACATATGATTTAAAACCAGAAATGAGTGCAATAGAAGTAACAGATAAAGTTGTAGAAGCTATACTTTCTAAAAAATATGATAGCATCATTTTAAATTATGCAAACTGTGATATGGTAGGCCATACTGGAAGTTTGGAAGCCGCAATTAAAGCCGTAGAAACTGTTGACACGTGTCTTGCACGTGTACTTGATGCCATAGAGAAGACCAATAGCGTGCTATTAATAACAGCAGATCATGGAAATGCAGAACAAATGATAGACTATAAAACAGGAGAACCACATACGGCGCATACAACTAATGTGGTACCTTTAATATTAGTAGGAGTACCAAACAAAGGAGTAAAAGAAGGTAGACTAGCAGATTTAGCACCAACGATGTTAGATGCTATGGGATTAGAAAAACCGGAAGAAATGACAGGAGAGAGCCTTTTAGTTAACGTTTAATTAATAATTAGTATCTTAATAAATAGTGGATAATTATTAGTTATTCACTATTTATTTTGTAGAAGGGAGAATAGAAGTTGAAAGATACTCCAAAAATGCGAAAATTATACATAGACATACAAAGTCAATTGTTCTATATGATACCAGAAAGCTTTGAAAAAATATATTTGTATACAGCAATACTGGATCAAGTTCATGGCATGCCGATTGGAGAGATGTTTTTCTATTACTTACCTAAAGGCATTTTAAAGAAAAAACCCGTTAACGTATACGAGATACCAAATAAATTTAGCATAGAGGATGATGTATATTCAAAAATGATTAACAAATTGTATGAATATATAAAAGAGCTTAGAGAAGAGGCTATTTCAAGTGGGCAGAAACCGTGGACCAATATTACGATTTCAATTGAAGACTTTAAGTTTTCTATCGAATACGATTATGAGGACCTGACTCAGTCACCATATTCCAATTATGAAAGACACATAATTTGGAGATATAAATACCTTCAAACAGACATAAATAGCTACAATAAAAAAGAAAGAAAACTATTAATAAAATATTTAAACGAAGAAAAAGAAGAAAAGAAAGATGTACATCAAGAAAACATTTATGCAAATAAAAAAAAGAAAGTAATAGCATATGATATAAATAAAGAACTACGTGAAGCTCAAATTGAAGAAGAAAAGAAAGAAAAAGAAATGGAAGTAAACCAGATATTAAATACAAAAAAATAAACAAAAGGAGAGAATATGGAATATTTATTAAATGGAATTAGAGGATTTTGTATGGCTCTTGCAGACAGTGTGCCAGGTGTATCTGGAGGCACTATAGCTTTTATATTAGGTTTTTATGATAAGTTTATTGGTTCGTTAAATGGCTTAATATATGGGAAAAAACAAGAAAAAAAGGAATCTTTATTATTTTTAATTAAAGTTGGTATTGGTTGGGTAATAGGAATGGCTCTAGCAGTACTTTTACTGGGAAATCTATTCCAAACTCATATATATGAAGTAAGCTCGCTATTTATAGGGTTTGTAATACTCGCAATTCCACTTATAATAAAAACTGAAAAAGAATCTATAAAAGGTCATTACATAAATATTATTTTTACAATTATAGGTATTACTATTGTTGCACTTATAACATATTTTAACCCAATTGCTGGAGAAGAAAATGCGGTAAATATAGCAGAACTAAATATAGGATTGGGATTATATATTTTTGTTTCAGCAATGGTAGCAATTTCTGCAATGGTACTACCTGGGATATCAGGATCAACATTATTACTAATATTTGGACTATACATACCTGTTATCTCAGCTTTAAAAGATATACTACATTTTAATTTTAATTCGCTTCCTGCAATAATCATTTTTGGATTAGGTGTAATTACAGGTATAGTGCTAGTAATAAAACTTATAAAAACAGCGCTTGAAAAATATAGAAGTCAAACAATATATTTTATAATTGGGCTTATGATAGGCTCTTTGTACGCAATAGTAATGGGACCAACTACTCTAAGTGTACCAAAAGATCCACTTAGCTTTGGAACATTTAATATTATATTTTTTGTACTTGGTGGTGCAATAATATTTGGGCTAGAGAAAGCAAAAGACTTCTTAGAGAAAAAGAAAAATTAAAATTCAACCAAAATGGATGTACAGATTTTGAGCAAATCGGTACATCCATTTTGCTCAAATAAGTACGTTTTTTGATTTTATAGATGAAATATGATATAATAAATATATCAAACAAAAGGAGGTGCCATCAACATGGCAACAAGCAAACTGGGACGGGTATGGCAAGAGATCAAGGTAGTTGTAAAGTGGCTAGTAAGAGTCGCTTTGGCAGTAGCTTTCTTGCTTATCCTCGGATCCTTTCTGGCATACATGTACCGGGACACGGTTCCGAGCATGTTCGCATGGTTTGCCCAGTTCTGGGCTAGGATTTTCTAAGGCACCGCGCACGGAAAACAACTGGTTTCCGTGCGACTTTTTTTGATTAAAACTATTGCAAAACAAACATAACTATGTTATAATATTTCCTGTTAAATCGCACGCTTAGTTAGTTTTTACCAGTGCCTATAAGGTTAGTAAAAATGAATAAAACTATGCGGAGGAAACAAAACTAAAAGGAGGAATTTTAAAATGGCAGTAGTAGCAATGAAACAACTACTTGAAGCAGGTGTTCACTTTGGACATCAAACAAGAAGATGGGATCCTAGAATGGCTGAATACATTTTCCAAGCTAGAAATGGTATCCACATCATCGATTTACAAAAGACATCAAAAAAATTAGATGAGGCATATGCTTTTGTTAAAGAGCAAGCTGAAGAAGGAAAAGATGTTCTTTTTGTAGGAACTAAAAAACAAGCACAAGAGTGCATGAAAGACGCAGCTATCAAATGCAACATGTTCTATGTTGATCAAAGATGGCTAGGAGGAATGTTAACAAACTTTGAAACGATTCGTTCAAGAGTTAACAGACTAAAAGAATTAGAAGCAATGGAACAAAATGGTACATTTGACGTATTACCTAAAAAAGAAGTTGCTGGGCTAAGAAAAGAAATGAACAAGCTAGAAGTAAACCTTGGTGGAATCAAAGACATGGAAAGACTACCAGGAGTGTTATTTATAGTTGATCCTAAAAAAGAAAGAATAGCAATATTAGAAGCTAAGAAATTAAACATACCTACAGTTGGTTTAATAGATACAAACTGTAATCCAGAAGATGTTGATTATCCAATTCCAGGAAATGATGATGCAATAAGAGCTGTAAAGCTAATAGCTGATACAATGGCAAATGCTGTTATTGAAGGTAGACAAGGAGAGGCTATAGAAATGTCAACTGAAGAAGCTGGAGAAGCACAAGAAGCAGTAGCTGAACCACAAGACATGGAAGAAGTTGTAGAAGAAACAACTGAAGAATAATTATATTTTAGGAGGAAAGAATATGATTACAGCTGAATTAGTTAAAGATTTAAGAGAAAAAACTGGTGCAGGAATGATGGACTGCAAGAAAGTTTTAACAGAAACTGATGGAGATATGGAAAAAGCAATTGAGCTTTTAAGAGAAAGAGGAATCGCAAAAGCAGCAAAAAAATCAGACAGAATAGCAGCAGAAGGATTAGTTGCAGCTTATGTAACAGCTGACAAAAAGGTAGGGGCTTTAGTAGAAGTAAATGCAGAAACAGACTTTGTTGCTAAAAATGCGGATTTTAGAAGTTTCGTAGCAGACGTTGTAGAACAAGTTGCAGAGAAAAACCCAGCAAACTTGGACGAACTTTTAGCACAAGAGTCAATAAAAGTTGCAGGAAAAACAGTTAAAGATGTATTAACAGATAAAATTGCAACAATTGGTGAAAATATGTCTATTAGGAGATTTGTAAGATTTGAAAGCAATGGTTTAATTGAAAGTTATATCCATGGAGATGGGAAAATAGGAGTTTTAGTAGATTTAGGGAAAGGTGAAAGCGAGGTTGCCAAAGATGTGTGCATGCAAGTTGCAGCAGCAAAACCTGAATATCTAAACCGTACAGATGTACCACAAGAAGAAGTTGCTCATGAGATGGAAATCTTAAAAGCACAAGCTATGAATGAAGGAAAGCCTGCTGAAATAGCTGAAAAAATGGTACAAGGTAGAATAGGAAAATTCTATGGAGAAATATGCTTATTAGAGCAACCATTTGTAAAGAATCCAGATCAAAAAGTCCAAGATATGGTTTCTTCAAAAGGTGCAGAAGTAGAAAGATTTGCAAGATTTGAAAAAGGTGAAGGCCTTGAAAAAAGAGAAGAAAATTTTGCAGAAGAAGTAATGAAACAAATAAAATAATAATTACAATAAAAAGGGAGAAATTAAAGTAAATTTTAATTCCTTCCTTTTTTATTTGACATTATTGACAAAAAAAATAATATTATCTATAATTTATTTATAACTATTACAAAGGAGGACTTTTGAATGAAAACTAAAGAACAAAATGGAATTACGCTTGTAGCACTTGTAATAACAGTTATCATTTTACTTATATTATCTGCTGTTGCTATAACATTTTCGCTTAATGGAGACGGTATTTTAAATAAAACAGAAAACACCGCACAACAGTACAATGATAAACTTGCAAAAGATACCCATGAGATAGGAAGCGTTTGGCAAGAAATTGGCCTAAGTGATACAGGTATTGGACAATATGATACAAGCATTGGAATAAAGGTAAGGCATAATGGAGAAGAGGTGGATATATCAAAAATACCAGCTTCTGAAATTGCAAATTATTATGGTGATAATGTAATAAACTATACAACAGGAGGAACATATCAACTATTTTATGTGGATAACGCTGGTGCGTTTGGTGATGCGGGAAGAATATACATACAAAATACTAGCTTTATTGCAGACCAGTATGGATATGGAATAAGACTTTATGATCATTTGGAAACTACAGGTCTAAGAGACACTAATTCATTAATTTATAAGCTAAATCCATTATGGGCAATTGATATAACAGGGGACTCAAGTGCAAACCTTGTAAACTTAACGGACAGCCAAATTAAAACGAAATATAAAGGAGCTGCTTATTTGTGCAATACGCAAAACTGGAATACTACTTATGTAACGACAGAAGATGAAGCGAAAGGGGTTTGGGCAATCGGAGCAGTGCCAGTAGAAATGTGGTGTGCTTCATATAATGCAAGATTAAATCCTACAACACAAATTCATACAAGGTCTGGATATTATTCGGCATATGGAACTTATGGGTATGAATATAGAGAAGGAGAACAAGGGAACTATTCTCAAAATTTAAATAATTTTCATGCATCTACAGATTGCAATGGAATGTATTATGGAGGAAAGACATCATGGTTTAGCTCTCCTGCGATTAATGCAGATGGATATGTTTGCGAGGTCAAAGAATATAATAATGGGACTATTGGCCATGATTCGATTCGGAGGAGAAGGCTATCTACGTGCAGTTGTGTCAATCCCTGGAAACTATAGAGTAGAGGAATAAATATTAAAACATCGTTTGAATATTGACAAACGATGTTTTTTGGTGTAACATATGAATAAAAGAACATATGAACAAATACGCATATGAAGAAAGGAGTCAATTTAAGTATGGAAAACGAATATATATGTAAAGAAAAATGCCCACATTTAAAGAAAATTTCAGAGGTAAAACTTGCAAGCCCAAATGATGATATTGTAATTGATTTAGCAGATATGTTTAAAATATTTGCTGATAGCACAAGACTTAAAATTATCTGTGCAATAATGAAAGAAGAGCTATGTGTTTGCGATTTGTGTGAACTGCTTAATTTAAATCAAACTACTGTATCACATCAATTAAAGACCTTAAGAGATAGTAAGCTAGTAAAATATAGAAGAGATGGTAAGCAAATTTTTTATAGCTTAGAGGATGACCACGTTACTCAAATTATATCAGCAGGACTAAGCCACATATCAGAGGAGGCATATAATGAGTAATTGCTGTAAATATGATTGTAAAAGTGATGTAATGCAAAAGGAAAAAAACATTACAAATATTATAATTTTTGTATTAGCAGGCATGTTCTTTATAATTCCATTTTTTGTACAAAATGAAATTATAAAAATATTTTTCTACGGGATAAGTGTTGTTTTAATTGGCAATGAAATAATATTTGAAGGACTTAAAAATATTTTTAAACTAAATTTTGAAGAAAAAACACTTATGACTATTGCTGTTGCAGCTGCTTTTATACTTGGAGAATACCCAGAAGCTTTTCTTGTTCTATTTTTGTTTAAGCTGGGAGAAATGCTTGAAGATCATGCAAAAGATAAGTCTAAAAAGAATATAGAAGGCATTGCTTCTTTAAAAGCAAACAATGTGAATATTGAAAAAAATAAAACTGTAATAGTAAAGAACTGCAAGGATGTACAAGTTGGAGAAAAGATATTAATTAAACCAGGGGAAATGATACCGCTTGATTGCAAAATTATTTCTGGATCAACTGAAATAAATGCATCAGCAATAACGGGAGAAAGTAAAAAAATTCCTAAGAATGAAGGAGATAGTGTTTTATCTGGGAGTATAAATTTAACAGGTGCTATACATGCGAAAGTCGAGAAGGATTTAGCACATTCATTTGTATCAGAAGTAGTTGACCTCGTAGAAGAAGCAACTGAAAACAAAGGAAAAAGTGAAGAATTTATTACAAAGTTTTCAAAAATATATACTCCAACAATAGTTGTACTTGCAATTATGTTTGTAAGTATTACAAGTATTAGTGGAATACTTGAAGTTAAGGAAGCAATAAGAAGAAGTTTGATTTTTTTAGTTGCGTCATGCCCGTGTAGTCTGGTAATATCTGTGCCACTCGCTTTTTTTGCATGCGTTGGAACAAGTGCCAAAAAGGGAATGCTTATTAAAGGAACAAAACATATTGAAAGCCTGTCAAAAGCTAATATAGTTGCATTTGACAAGACTGGCACACTAACAACGGGGAAAATGGAAATAGATAATATAGAAGCATTTGGAAAGTATAAAGAAAAAGAAATACTTAAAATTGCAGCTAGCATGGAAAAGCTTTCTATGCACCCAATTGCAAGTTCTTTTGTAAATAAGGTAGAAAATCAAGAACTTTATAATGTAACAGAATTTAAAGAAATAGCAGGGCATGGAGTTTATGGAAAAATAGACAATAAAGAAATTTTAATGGGAAATTCTAAACTACTAAAAAAATATGGCATAGAATGTAAAGAAAATGAAAAAATATATATTACTTCAGCAGGCAAAATCATAGGAACAATTAGTCTTAGAGAGGAAGTACTTAAAGAGAGTATAAATGCAGTAAATGAAATAAACTTAAGAAAGATTATGCTAACAGGAGACTCAAGCACTCAAGCTAAAAAAATAGCAAAGAAATATAAAATAAAAGAAGTTTATAGTAATCTATTGCCCAGCCAAAAACAGGAAAAAATTAAAGAACTAAAGGAAAATAATAATATTGTAATCTGTATAGGAGATGGTATAAATGATGCTCCAGTGCTTGCAGAGGCAAGTTTTAGCATATCAATGGGAGCAGGAAGCGAAATTGCTAAAGTCACTTCAGATGCAATATTAATAAATAATAAGATAAATGTAATACCTAAGATAATAGAGTTATCTAAAAAAACAATGACTATAGTAAAAACCAATATAGCATTTTCAATTGGTGTTAAATTATTAGTTTTAGGATTGGGAGCTGCAGGAATTGCTCCAATATGGCTTGCTGTGCTAGCAGATACAGGAACAACATTTTTAACAGTTTTAAATTCAAGCAGATTGATGAGATAAAATGGAGTTATTTTTTGGGGACGTATTCTTTTGGACTAAAATCTTTAGTCCAAAAGAGCACGTCCCCAATGGCTTTTCTGATGTTCGAAACCATCATCATTTATGCACTACTTTATTTGCTTTTCAAAAAAATTTATAAAAAAGATATTTTTTTATGAAAATATATGATAGAATAGGAAACGAAAAATATAATATAAGGAGAGTGAACTTTAAGTGGCGGAACTTGCATATAAAAGAGTATTGTTAAAACTCAGTGGCGAAGCTATGGCAGGGGATAAAAAAACAGGTATCGATGCTGATGTCTTAGGGAAAATTTGTGACCAAGTAAAAATAATTGCTGACTTAGGGGTACAAGTTTCAATTGTTATTGGTGGAGGAAATTTCTGGAGAGGAAGATATGGACATCAAATGGAAAGAACCACATCAGATTATATGGGAATGCTTGCTACAGCAATTAATTCACTTGCACTCCAAGATGCTTTGGAAGCACGAGGAATCAATACTAGGGTGCAGACAGCAATAGAAATGAGAGAAATTGCTGAGCCATATATAAAAAGAAAAGCAATAAAACATTTGGAAAGGGGAAGAGTTGTAATTTTTGCATGTGGAACAGGACATCCATTCTTTTCAACAGATACAGCTGCAGCTCTAAGAGCTGTTGAAACTGATTCTGAAGTAATAATGCTTGCTAAAACTATTGATGGAGTATATTCTGCAGACCCTAAACTAGACCCTAAAGCTAAAAAATATGATGAAATTACCTATTTAGATATATTAAACAAAGACCTAAAAGTAATGGACTCGACTGCAACGTCACTATGTAGAGATAACCAAATACCATTAATAGTTTTTGGAATAAATGAACCTGAAAATATTGTAAGAATAATTAAAGGAGAAAAATTAGGAACTGTTGTAAAATAAAGTATTTAAGATTTAACATTTTGAGTAAGCATTAAACAATAAAACTCAGTTAAAGAAAGGAAGTTTTAAATTATGGATAACCATGAATTAGAAGAAAGAATGAACAAAACACTTAGTGTATTACAAGATAACTTAGCAGAAATTAGAGCGGGAAGAGCCAATCCAGCAATATTAAACAAAATTAAGATAGATTATTATGGAGTACCTACACCGATAAATCAAGTTGCAGGTGTTTCTGTACCAGAGGCAAGAATGATATTAATACAGCCATGGGACGCAAGCATTTTAAAAGAAATTGAGAAAGAAATTCAAAAATCAGATATTGGAATAAATCCAAATAATGATGGTAAAGTTATTCGTCTAGTTTTCCCAGAATTAAATGAGGAAAGAAGAAAAGAAATTGTAAAAGATATTAAAAAAATGGGAGAAGATGCAAAAGTATCAATACGTTCAATTAGAAGAGATGGAATAGACGAAGCTAAAGAAATGCAAAAAGAGAGTTTAATTTCAGAAGACGAAGAAAGAAAGGCGGAAGAAGATATTCAAAAGCTTACAGATAAAAAGATTTCAGAAATTGATGGCTTAATCGATGCAAAAGAAAAAGAGATAATGTCATTATAAAAATCGGAGGAAATATATGGAGAAACTTGGAGAAGGATACCCAAGACATGTTGCTATAATTATGGATGGAAATAGAAGATGGGCGAAGTCTAAAAATATGCCTGCTAGCTATGGCCATAAAGAAGGCTCTGAAAATTTTAAGAGGATCACAAGGTATGCAAATAAAATTGGACTTAAATATTTAACCGTATATGCATTTTCAACAGAAAACTGGAAAAGAAGCGAAGAAGAAGTTGAAGGGCTTATGGGACTTTTTCAAAACTACCTCGACGACTTTGCTAAAAGAGCAGACACAGAAAATATAAGAGTTAAAATATTTGGAGACCTTACAAGACTATCAGACAGGATGCAAAAAAGCATGCAAAATGTTATGGAGAAAACAAAGAACAACACAGGCCTTACTGTAGGTGTATGCATAAATTATGGTGGAAGACTTGAGCTAACACAGGCAATGAAAAAAATTGCACAAGATGTTAAAACTGGAAAAATTAATATTGAAGAAATAAATGAAGAAATGATTTCTAATAATTTATATACAGCAGGTATTCCAGATCCAGATTTACTTATAAGAACAAGTAATGAGTTAAGAACGAGCAATTTCTTACCATGGCAGATTACATATTCAGAATTTTATTTTACAAAAAAGAATTGGCCAGAATTTACTGAACAAGACTTAGATGATGCCCTAGAGGAGTATAAGAATAGAAACCGAAAATTTGGTGGAAAATAAGGAGATAAACTGCAGTGAAAAGAGTTTTGTCGGCATTGATAGGATTCCCAATAGTAATATTAATTTTGGTATTTGGGAATCAAATAGTTATAGATGTAGCATTTAGTATAATTGCAATAATATGCTTACATGAGTTTTATGGTGCTTTTAAAAAGGATAGCAAACCAGTTTCGTGGCTTGGCTATGGTATTGCAATTCTAATTGCTTTTATACATATTATTCCACAACCATATGTAAAAGGTGCATTGCAACTTTTATTACCGAGTGTTACAGTGTTACTTTTCTTAACAGTTATTGTAACTGAGATGAAGACAACTGTAAAAGATATGATGATTACATTGCTTGGAATAGTATACATATTAGGCTTTATAGTTTTTATACCTATGTTAAGAGGAGCTGAAAACGGAATTTATTTTGTGTGGTACATTATATTTATTGCATGGGGAACAGATATTTTCGCGTACATTGTGGGTAAAAAATGGGGAAAACACAAATTCAGTAAGATAAGTCCTAAAAAATCTATTGAAGGATGTATTGCAGGAGTTATAGGAGCAATTTTGGCAAGTTTAATATATACAGTTGCATTAAATAAATTGGCAGGATTTAATATTTCATATATATATATTGGTTTAATTTCAATTGCCTTAAGTATAATAAGCCAAGTTGGTGATTTCGCTGCTTCAAGTGTAAAAAGATATACAGAAATAAAAGATTACAGTAGCTTGATTCCAGGGCATGGAGGGATGCTAGATAGATTTGATAGTGTAATTTTTATTGCACCATTTGCATATTTTTTACTAAGTATTTTGTAAAGACGTAAAACCTTTAGGGAGGATAAATGAGCTTTATATTAGCAACACTAAAAATTATTTTTTTACTTGGATATTTAATACTTATACATGAATCTGGGCATTTTTTAGTAGCAAAAGCATGCAAAGTAAAAGTTAACCAATTCGCAATAGGATTTGGACCTAAACTATGGCAAAAAAAAGGAAAAGAAACATTATATGTGTTAAGAATAATCCCATTAGGTGGATTTGTTAGCATGGAAGGAGAAGAAGAACGCTCTGATAAAGAGGGTTCTTTTAGTAATACCAGTATAAAGAAAAGGATAATGATTGTTGCTGCTGGTGGACTTACAAATATTATTTTTGGACTTCTCACATTGTTAATTTTATCTACTATTTTTTTTGCAAGCAAAAGACCAGAGAGTACAATATTAGAACAATTGTCATTTGGAGTAGATAATATAATATATTATTTAAAGGCTACATGCGAAATAATAGGAAACCTATTTACAGGGAGAATAGATGTAAATGAGCTAACAGGGCCGATAGGGATTTCAGGTATGGTTGCCAAGACAAGTCGGATTATTTGACTTTACTAATTTGTTGGCAGTGATTTCACTATCTTTAGGAGTAACAAACCTTCTACCAATTCCACCATTAGATGGAGGAAAAATATTGATTTATTTGATAGAAGCAGTTAGAAAAAAACCTTTGGAGCAAAATATAGAAATGCGGAATACAATCGGCTGGTTTGCTGATTATGATTCTTTTATCAATTTATGTGGCATATAATGATGTTTTAAGAATATAGGGGGCATAAAATGGACAAAACAGTAGAAGATGTTTTTAAAGATTATGATAAATACGGGAATTTAGTCAAAGCTATGATTTTAGCTTTAAATTTATATAAAAAGAGCAACAAATTAGATATAAAATTAAAAGCAACAGATAAGATTGAACTAGAAGAAATAGAAAGCTTTGAGCAATATATAAAAACTCGCTTCCAAATAGAAAATATTAAAATTGAAATAGAATATGAAAGTCCGTTTGATAAAGATGAAGAAATAATAAAAGACTGGGATAAGCTCATTTCTTACATGGGCCGAAAGATACCTCTTAGCAAGGCGATTTTAAAGAATAGTAAAATAGAAATAAATGATTCAAAAGTGGATGTTATTCTTAATACAAGAGGAAAAGACATATTAAAAGATAGAGACTTTGATAAAGTTTTAGAAACTATTTTAAGTGATTTATATGGAAAAAAATGCAGAATCCAGTATACAGAAAACATTACACAAGAGCAGTTAGAGACAATGGAAAATGCAATCCAAGAAGAAGAAAAAAAGGTAATAAATAAATTAAAAGCAGACAGAACAGCTACAAAACAAGAAGAAAAAACACCAAACCAAGCCAATGAAAAAAAGGATGAATCAATAGACAACGAAAATCCACTGATATTTGGAAGAATACCTAAGAATGCTGATGCAGTAATAAAAATCAATGACATAGGTGTAGACAGCGGAAATGTTACAATAATAGGAAAAATATTAAATGTAACGTTGGATGATAAAGATGAAGATATTAATTTAGGCATAAAATCGAGAGAATTAAAAAATGGCAAATTTTTAGTGATTTTTAGCATATATGATGGAACGAATACAATAAATTGCAAAGCATTTATTACAAATGAAAAAATAGATACAGTTACAAAACGATTAAAGAAAGCTAAAAAAGTTAAAGTTATTGGTATGGCTCAATTTGATCCATATGCTCGAGAACTTGGCATAATGTGTAACGCAGTAATAGAAATGCCAGAAGAAAAAGAAAATCAAAGAATGGATAATGCTGAAGTAAAAAGAGTAGAACTTCATATGCATACTCAAATGAGTGCAATGGATGCTATTACTCCTGCTAAGGATCTTATTAAAAGAGCAATGAAGTGGGGAATGAAATCGATTGCAATTACAGATCATGGAGTTGTACAAGCTTTCCCAGATGCACATAAATTACTTGGTGACAATCCAGACATGAAGGTTATTTATGGGGTTGAAGCATATTTAGTGCCAGATAAGATAACATCTGTTTTTAATTCAAAAGGACAAGATATAGACGCAACATATTGTGTACTTGATTTAGAGACAACAGGGCTATCTTTTAGAACAGAAAAAATAACTGAAATTGGAATAATGAAATATAAAAATGGAGAAGTAATAGACAGCTTCGAATGTTTTGTAAATCCTGAGAAACCAATTCCACAAAGGGTAGTAGAAGTTACACATATTACAGACGAGATGGTTAAGGATGCTGAAACAATAGACAAAGTTTTACCGAAAGTAATGGAGTTTATAGGAGACTCTGTTTTAGTTGCACATAATGCAGATTTTGATATTGGCTTTTTAAAATATAATGCAAAACAACTAGGACTGACTCTTGAGAATACATATTTAGATACCCTAAGACTTGCAAAAGAATTATTTCCTGATTATAAAAAATACAAACTTGGAATAATAGCTGAGAATCTTGGAATTGAAGTACTAGTCGCACACAGGGCCCTAGACGATGTCGACACAACTGTAAAAGTTTTTAAGATTATGCTTGATAAATTAAAAGAAAAGGGAGTAAAAACACTAGACGATATTGAAAAAGTTTCAGACAGCAGTTCAAATTACAAAAAACTAAAAAGCTACCATGCTATAATTCTTGCTAAAAACTATATAGGCTTAAGAAATCTTTATAAACTTATTTCAATTTCACATTTAGATTATTTTTATAAACATCCGCTTATATTAAAGTCTATATATAAAAAGTATTCAGAAGGGCTGATACTTGGAAGTGCTTGCGAAGCGGGCGAACTATATCAAGCAATAGAGATAGGAAAAGACGATGAAGAAGTAGAGGCAATTGCAAGAGATTATGATTACTTAGAGATTCAACCAACAGGAAACAACATGTTTTTAGTAAGGGATGGAATTGTTCCTGATGAAGAAGGATTAAGAGATATAAATAGAAAGATAGTTGCTTTAGGTGAAAAGTTAGATAAACTTGTTGTCGCTACTTGTGATGTTCATTTCATGGATCCTCAAGATGAAATATATAGAAGAATTTTAGAGGCTGGGCAAGGTTATAAGGATTGTGATAACCAGGCACCTTTGTATTTAAGAACAACAGAGGAAATGCTTGAGGAATTTAGTTATCTAGGCGAAGAAAAAGCATACGAAGTTGTAATTACAAATACTAATAAAATTGCGGATATGTGTGAGAGAATTAGTCCAATTTCTCCAGAAAAATGTCCACCTTACATTAAAGACTGTGAGAAGACAATTAAAGAAATTGCATATAATAAGGCACATGAATTATATGGAGATCCACTTCCAAAGATTGTAGAAGAAAGACTTGACAAAGAGCTAACATCTATTATTAAAAACGGATTTTCTGTTATGTATATTATTGCGCAGAAACTAGTATGGAAATCTAATGAAGACGGATATATTGTTGGCTCAAGAGGATCGGTAGGGTCATCACTTGTTGCATATATGACTGGAATAACAGAGGTAAATTCTTTGCCTCCTCATTACAGGTGCCCAAATTGCAAATATTCTGACTTTACTGATTATGGCTTCCAGAATGGGTATGACTTACCAGATAAAGATTGTCCAAAATGTGGACATAAGTTAACTAAAGACGGAATAGATATACCATTTGAAACCTTTTTAGGATTTAATGGAGACAAAGAACCTGATATAGATTTAAACTTTTCAGGAGAATATCAGGCTAAAGCACATAGATATACGGAAGTAATCTTTGGCAAAGGCACCACATTTAAAGCTGGAACAGTTGGAACTGTAGCAGGAAAAACTGCAATGGGATTTGTTAGAAAATATAATGAAGAAAAAGGAATACCTGCAAACAATGCTGAAGTAATCAGACTTGCAAGTGGATGTACAGGCGTAAAGAGAACAACAGGACAACATCCTGGAGGAATTATAGTTGTACCAAAAGGAAGAGAAATATATGAATTCACTCCTGTACAGCATCCAGCAGATGATCCAAATTCAGATATTATTACTACACATTTTGACTATCACTCAATTGACCAAAACCTTTTAAAGCTTGATATACTAGGCCATGATGATCCAACTATGATAAGAATGCTTTATGATATTACTGGAATTGATCCAACTAAGGTGCCACTTGATGATAAAGAGACGATGTCAATATTTAGCTCAACTGAAGCTTTAGGCGTGACGCCTGAACAAATACATAGTGAAGTAGGAAGCTATGGAGTACCTGAATTTGGCACAAAATTTGTAAGAGGAATGCTAGTTGACACAAAGCCAACAACATTTGATGAATTAATAAGAATTTCTGGATTATCACATGGGACAGATGTGTGGCTTAATAATGCTCAGGAATTAATTGAAAGTGGAACAACAACATTAAAAGATGCTATATGTTGTAGAGATGACATCATGATTTACCTTATTAAACAAGGACTGCCTCCAGGAAAGGCATTTAAAATAATGGAATTTGTACGTAAAGGGAAGCCTTCAAAAGAACCGGATAAATGGAAGGAATTTGAAGAACTGATGAGAGAGTATAATATCCCTGAGTGGTATATTGAGTCATGCAAAAAAATAAAGTACATGTTCCCCAAAGCGCATGCAGCAGCATATGTAACAAATGCATTTAGGATTGCATGGTTTAAAGTACACAAACCAGAGGCATACTATGCAGCATATTTTACAATAAGAGCAGATGCCTTTGACAGTGATATTATGTGCCATGGAGTAGAAAGAGTTAAAAACAAGATGAAGGAAATTGAACTTGCTGGAAAGGCAGCTTCAAAAAAGGATCAAGACACATACCAGGTGCTAGAGATTGTATTAGAGATGTATGAAAGAGGATTAAATTTTGTTCCAATTGATTTATACGAATCAGATGCAATAAAATTTAAGGTTACTGCAGATGGAATAAGACCTCCATTAAACAGCATTCCTGGACTGGGAACAGTTGCTGCACAAGGAATACAAGAAGCTAGAAAAAATGAAAAATTCATGTCTATAGAAGATTTGAAAATAAAATCAAAAATTGGGGCATCAGTTATAGAAATGTTAAAGAATGCTGGATGCCTAGAAGGAATGAGCCAAAGCAATCAAATGAGTTTGTTTGGATAAACACAATGGATACGTAGATTATGCTACTATTGTGCAAATAAATAGCACTTTTAAAGTGCTATTTTTGTTTTACAAAAAAAATTTAATGTGATACAATAATAACATATAAAAAGGAGGGAAAATTATGGCATCAAAAAGTGAAATGGAATATGAGAGAAGAAAAGATTATATGGATTGGGTACGAAGTATGGGGTTGTGGAGAGAGAGAGCTATGAATGAAAAACTTTCTCCGGAAGAAAGAGCAGAAGCATCTAAACAGTTGGAAGAATGCATAAAAGAAAAAATAGAAATGGGTTATGACTATGATTACCTCATAATGAGGGACGATGAAATAGAAGATTTTAGAAGATTAGAGGAACGCATTAAAGGAAGGCAAGAACGAAGCAATGATGGAGAAGAGAGATAATAAAGTATCTTAAATTATAAGGGAAAATAGAATGGAGAATATTTTTAGTATACAAAACATTACAATATATTTTATAATAATAAACATAGTAGGGTTCTTTGCTATGTGGATTGATAAGAGAAAAGCACAAAAGGGAGCATGGAGAATAAGTGAGCAAGCGTTATTCTATATAACGCTTTTTGGCGGTGGAATTGGAACAATTTTAGGCATGTATACATTTAGACATAAAACAAAAAAACTAAGATTTACAATAGGCTTTCCAGTAATTCTAATTTCCGAAATAATATTAATTGGTTATTTATTTTTAAAAAATATAAAATAAAAGGAGGTTTTTAAATGAAGAAAAAAATTGCAATTGTAATTGCTTGTTTGATATTGATAGCTACTGTTACTATATGTTGCATTTTATTTAAAGATGATGAATACGAGATAAGAGCTGTTAATAGTGAAGCAGAGTTAGAAAAACTCTATAAGGGAGACAGAACTCCAGAAAAAAACATCGCATTTGAAATTTTCACTTTGCCATATAGTTTACTATATTTAGCAAGCAATAATATTTATTATGATGGTTCTATATCGATTGCAAATGATTTTAGAACTAATGAAGCCTTATCAATAGACACCGCACAATCAGCTATAAACACAGAAAAATCGGTGTCAGCTACAGAAGTAAAGGATTTTTCTACTACTAATATACAAGTAGAAAATGTAGATGAAGCAGATATTACAAAAACAGATGGAGACTATATTTATTCTATTTCTGAGTCGGATGTAATAATTACAGATGTAAGAAATCCAAAGGAAATTAAAATTGCGGCTAAAATACAATCTGAAACAGGAGTAATTCCAGAAGATTTAATTTTATATAAGAATGAACTAGTAGTAATATATGCAAAGAGTACTTCAACATCATATTACTATAACAGCGATACTATAGTAAAAGTGTACAATATCACATCACGAGAAAAACCAGTGTTATTAAAAACATATGAGATTGACAAACCATATTATACTTCAAGATGCATAAATAACATGCTTTATGTCATTTCATCAGGACATTTAGAAAAAGATGGTGACAAAATAAAAAGAAGCTATACAGAAGATGGTAGAAAGCAAGAGATTGCGCTTGACAATATAAAGTACTTAAAAGATGTGAAAACGAACAGCCAAACTACTATTGCAACTCTTGACTTAAACAATGCAACGAGTGATGTAAATGTTAGTTCATATTTATTAAATATATCAAATGCTTATGTATCTGAAAACAGTATATATTTACTTGAACAAAAATATGAATATAACCATAGAGGCTCTGTTCCACCAATTAGCTCATTATTTGGATTAGGTGGGGCAATAGGACCGTTTATTTATGAAAATGAAAACCAAAAAACAACATATGGATATTATACAAAAATTATTAAATTTGACATTCAAAACGATGGAAATGTTACATATTCAGCAAAAACAGAAATCAAAGGAAAGACTATAAATCAGTATTCATTAGATGAATTAAATGGACACCTAAGAGTAGCATTATTTGACAATGAAGGAGCAAGAGTTGTAACATTTGATGAAAAACTAAACCAACTAGGGGCTTCTGATTATGTAGCTAAGGGAGAGACAATGTACTCATCGCGCTTTATGGGAAACAAAGCATATTTAGTTACATACAGAACAATGGATCCGTTATTTGTAATAGATTTGAAAGATGAAGCAAAACCAAGAGTGCTTGGAGAACTACATATACCAGGATATAGTACATATTTACATCCATATGATGAAAATCATTTAATAGGAATAGGAATGCAAACAGAAGAAGTTGTAAGAAGAAATTCACTAGGGCAAGTTATTTCCACAACAGCAAGTGTTGTAGGAATGAAAATGGCACTTTTTGACGTAACAGATGTAAACAACCCAGTACAAATGTCTGAAACGATAATCGGAGATAGAAGAACAACATCAGCTATTCTTACAAATCCAAAAGCATTGTTATTTTCTAGAGAAAGAGAATTAATTGCAATTCCTGTAAACAACTATAGTGAAGACGTTGAAATGGGAACAGACTCAACTTCATACTCGGCTTCAATTAGCCAATATACAAATTATAGTAAGCCATATATTGGAGAAGGTTATTTTGTATATAGAATTAATTTAAAAGACGGATTTAAGTTAAGAGGAACTATAACACATGAAAAAGAAACAACATACAAATACTATTACACAAATTCAAAACTTTTACGAGGCATGTACATTGATGAAAATCTATATACTGTATCAGAAACTGCAATAAAAGTTAACAAATTAGAAACATTAGAGCCAGTAAGTGAATTAAAAATAAAAGAATAGGGAGGGATTATATATGGTAGATAAAGTAAGCAAGAAAAAATCAGGCATGCCTGTAGCATCACTTGTATTAGGTATAATTTCAGTCTTAACAACACTTTTTTGGTACATAACATTACCTGCGGGAATATTAGCAATAGTATTTGGCGTGAAATCTATAAGAAAGCTCGGAAGCAATCTAGGAAAAGCTGGAATGATATTAGGAATAATTGGATTATCGCTATTTACATTTATATACATAGGATTAATGTTAATACTTATTTTAGCAAATATGTATTAGTAATTGTTTGGTATTGATAAAAAAAGAAGTATTTCAAAAAAAGAAATACTTCTTTTTTGTTTAAAAATAAGAATAAAATTATGTAAAATGACAAGAAGACAAAACCCTATAAAAAGGCTAAACAAACAGAAAAAAGCAACACTTATACAAACATGTATACTGTACACATAAAAAATGTAAATAATTGGTAACGGTTTGCATAATTTATTATCCTAAATTTAATTGTGAATAACTTGTGAACAAAGAATGTTTATTTTAAGGTTATTCACAAAGTTATCCACAGTTTCCACAGCATATGCTAGTAAAAAATGTGTAAACCAAAAAAGGTTACATAAAGCAATGAAAAATGTAACACAATTGAAACACAAATGAAATACATGTGAAATATTTATGTAATAATACAAACAAAAAATGATTGATAAATTTTCCCTTAAATGCTTGATTTTTCCAAAGAAATGTAGTACAATAAGTATTGCTTGAAAACAGCAGTACCTATTCTTAGTTTAAGGCTATACTCTTACTTAAACTCAGTTTATGGCAAATATTTTTTAAGGAGGTAAAATAATATGACACCAGCTAGAAAACAGGAAATCATTAATGCTTACAAAAGAGAAGAGAACGATACTGGATCTCCAGAAGTTCAAATAGCTCTTTTAACAGAAAGAATTAATGAATTAACAGAACATTTAAAAGTTCATGTAAAAGACAACCATTCAAGAAGGGGTCTTTTAAAAATGGTAGGTAAAAGAAGAAACTTACTAAACTACTTATCTAAAAAAGATTTAGATAGATACAAAGAAATAGTTGAGAAATTAAATTTAAGAAAATAGTACTTATGGCGGGACATGGCTTACTTTCAGCTATATTCCGCCAAGTTCATGTTCTATTTTGCATAAAATAAGAGAAAAAAACGAAAAATAAAGAAATAGATAAATTTTGGTTGTAAAGTAGCTTGTACAAAGGACGTATAGAATATGTTTTTTGTAGAGGTTACATTTCAAACAAAATTTATTCTAGAAATTAGGAGGTAAATTTATGTTTAAAACGTATAGTATGGAATTAGCAGGCAGAACACTTACAATAGAAAATGGAAAAATGGCTGGACTTGCAAATGGAAGTGTTCTAGTTCGCTATGGAGATACAGCAGTGTTGGTTAGTGTTACTGCTTCAAAAGAACCTAAAGAAGGGATAGACTTCTTTCCACTTTCAGTAGAATACGAAGAAAGGCTTTATGCTGTAGGAAAAATACCAGGAAGCTTTCAAAAAAAAGAAGGAAAGCCTACAGAAAAGGCTATTTTAACATCAAGAGCAATAGACAGACCAATGAGGCCATTATTTCCAAAAGATTTTAGAAATGATGTAGTTATAGATTGCTTGGTGCTTTCTGTTGACCAAGACAATTCGCCAGAGGTATGTGCAATGATAGGAGCTGCTGCAGCAACAGCAATTTCTGATATACCATTTAATGGACCAACAGCATCTGTAAATGTTGGATATGTTGATGGCAAAATTGTTATTAATCCAAATGTAGAAGAAAGAGCAAATTCAAGGTTAAATCTTACAGTAGCAGGTACCTTAAACAAGATCACTATGATTGAAGCAGGTGCTTCTGAAATACCTGATGACACAATGCTTGATGCAATTAAAGCAGGACATGTAGAAATTAAAAAGATATGCGAATTTATTAATCAAATAGCAGCAGAAATTGGAAAACCAAAATTTGAATATAAGCATTTTGTAGTTGATGAAGAAGTATATAATGAAATCGAAGAAAACTTCAAAGACAAAATGAAAACTGCTGTACAAGCAGTAGATAAAGAAGACAGAGATAGAAACATTGATGAACTTACAGCTGAAATAGAAGCTTTTTTCCTAGAAAAACATGGAGAGGAAGCTTTAGAGGAAAAGAAACAAGATATTGCAGATAGTATTTACAAACTTGAAAAGAAATGTGTTCGCGAAATGATATTTGTAGAACATAAAAGAGTTGATGGTAGAGCATTAGATGAAATAAGACCGCTTTCTTGCGAAGTAGGATTATTAAATAGAGTACATGGAAGCGCACTATTTACAAGAGGACAAACACAAGTTTTATCTGTTGCAACTCTTGGAATGAAGAGCGAAGAACAAATTTTAGATGGACTAGATGAAGAAGAAAGCAAAAGATATATGCACCATTATAATTTCCCAGGATACAGTGTAGGAGAGGCTAAGACTTCTCGTGGGCCAGGAAGAAGAGAAATAGGACATGGCGCTTTAGCTGAAAAAGCATTAGTTCCAGTACTACCAAGTGAAGAAGAATTCCCATATTCAATAAGAGTTGTATCTGAAGTTTTATCTTCAAATGGCTCAACATCACAAGCAAGTATTTGTGGAAGCACATTGGCTCTTATGGATGCTGGCGTACCTATTAAAAAGCCAGTTGCTGGTATTTCTACAGGTTTAGTTACAGATAGCGAAAATCCTGATAATTATGTAATGCTTACAGACATTCAAGGAATAGAAGATTTCTTTGGCGATATGGATTTTAAAGTAGGCGGAACAAAAGATGGAATTACTGCTATACAAGTAGATATAAAAATAGACGGACTATCATATGATATAATAAAAGAAGCTTTTGAAAGAACAAGAATAGCTAGAAATTATATATTAGATGAAATCATGTTAAAAGAGCTTCCAGCTCCAAGGGAGCATATGTCTCAATATGCTCCAAAGATTATAAACATCACAATTAATCCAGAAAAGATAAGAGATGTAATTGGAACAGGTGGAAAAGTAATAAATAAAATCATAGCTGAAACTGGTGTTAAGATGGATATAGAAGATGACGGTAGAGTATTTATTTATTCATCTGATAGTGAAGGTGCTCAAAGAGCGTTAAAAATGGTTGAAGATATAACTCGCGAAGTTGAAGTAGGAGGAATATACGAAGGAACAGTAACAAGAATAATGCCATTTGGTGCATTTGTTGATGTCGGTGGAGGAAAAGAAGGACTACTTCATATTTCTAAAATTGCAAAAGAGAGAATTGCAAAAGTTGAAGATGTTTTAAACATTGGTGACAAAGTAACTGTAAAAGTATATGAAATAGATGATCAAGGAAGAATTAATTTAACTAGAAAAGACTTGCTAGAAGAAGTTAAAGAAGACTAATTTAAATATATAGTTTTAACCATGTATTAAAACTATAATTAAAATAGTAGGAAAAGGAGAAACTATCGTGAAATATTTATATGTGCTACAACAAGCACTTGTATGGATAATAACTATATTTTGGATTTATCAAATTGCAATTAGTTTATGTTCGCTTATAAAATTAAAAGATAAGCCTTTAATAAAAAATAAAAAAAATAGATTTATGGCAATAATACCAGCTCATAACGAAGAATCAGTAATTGCGAATTTGGTTGAAAGCTTAAAAAATCAAGACTATCCAGAAGAATTGATTGACATTTATGTAATTGCAGACAACTGCACTGATAGAACTGCAGATGTTGCAAAAGAAGCAGGAGCAATTGTATATGAAAGATTTGATCCAGAGAAGAAAACAAAAGGATATGCAATGCAATGGTTCTTAGCTCAAAAAATAGAGGAGGATGCTCCATACGATGCTTTTTGTGTATTTGATGCAGATAATATAGTTGACAAAGCATTTTTTACAAATATGAATAAAAAATTATGTCAAGGAGAAGAAGTTGTACAAGGATATAGAGATATAAAGAATCCTACAGACAATTGGATTACTGCAGGATACGCAATATTCTACTGGACAATGAATCGTTTCTACCATTTGGCAAGATATAATCTAGGATTATCTCCACTTATTAATGGAACTGGTTTTATGGTTAAATTTGACATTATTAAACCAGATGGTTGGAACACTCGTACACTGACAGAAGACATTGAATTCTCATTAAAAAATATTATAAAAGGACGTAAACTAGGATGGGCAGTAGATGCTAAAGTATATGACGAACAGCCAACAGGATTTATGCAATCGTGGAGCCAAAGATCAAGATGGACAGTAGGACATATTCAATGCATAAAATATTATACGAAAGACTTGGCAAAGGCTGTTAAAGAGCATAAAACTATGATGAACTTTGATGGATTCTTATATGTTATTGGTAGTATACCAATGTTTATATTAACACTTATATTACTTGTTACAAATTTTGCATTATATTTAGGAGAAGAATACACATCAGCACAATTATTGGAAAGCTATTTGAGATATATAATACCAACATTTTTGTTACCTATAGGAACTGCAATTATAATAATGCTACTAGACAAAAGACCTATAAAACCTATGGTAAAAGGACTTTTGTGTTACCCTCTATTCTTAGGTTCATGGCTTGCTATTAATTTTAAATGCTTATTCAAACGTGATACAAATTGGGAAAAAATAAACCATGTAAGAAGTATTAAAATCAATGAAGTCTCAGAGGCAAAAAAAGAATTGATATAATAAATTAAAGGCCTTCTGCGCCGAGGGTGCAGAAGGTTTTCATTTAGTTATAAAACTAAAAATTAATTTTATTCAAACACTGGAAACAGTGTTTGAAAACCTTATGGAGGTTATAATGAATAAAACCCAAATAATACATATTGTTATAATTGCATTAGGAATAATATTTGTATCTGCTGGAGTATTTCATGAAAACATGTGGTTCGATGAGAGTTATTCGGTAGCAATTGCTAGTAATTATTCAATTGGCGAAATATGGGAGATAGGTGGACATGATGTACATCCAATATTATATTATTGGATGCTTAGAATAATTGGGTTACTTACAGGTAAAAGCATATTAATGTTTAGACTATTTTCAACGATTGCAATAGCTATCTTAGGAATAATCGGGTATACACATGTAAGAAAAGACTTTGGAGAAACTACTGGACTTGTATTTTCTTTTCTAGCATTCTTCATTCCAACCAATATAGTATATGCAGGCGAAATAAGGATGTACACATGGGGAATGCTTTTTGTTACTCTACTTGCAATATATGCATATAGACTATACAAGGATAGTGGCAATATAAGAACTTGGATTTTATTTGCAATATTTTCAATATGTTCTGCATATACACATTATTATGGACTTATGGCAGCAGGACTAACGAATTTAGCTTTAATGATTTATTTTATTGTAATTGCAATCAAGCAAAAAAAATGGACTACAGCACTTACAAAGTTTGTAACACAGGGAATAATTGAAGTTTTACTATATATACCATGGGTTCTAACACTATTTACTCAAATGAAACAAGTTGAATCAGGCTTTTGGATTCAGAAAAAACCATTTTTTGATACTGCTTTTGATATATTCTTGTTCCAATTTACTGGAAACTTAGACAGCAATGAATATATAAGCAATAACATTGGAATTTTTTTCGGAATATTTATAATATCAGTAATATTTTATATTATTGGTAGAAATAAAGAAAAAATAAAAAAAGATTGGATGATTCCGGTAGTTGCTATAACTACATATATTTTAGTAATATTAGGAGCTGTTGCTGTATCTAATTTTATGAATAGATCAATTCTATATGCAAGATATATGCTTGTTACGACAGGGTTGCTAATAATAGCAATTAGTTATATAATTGGAAAATATGGAAGTAAAAAAACTATGATTGCTTGTGGTATAGTAGTTATTGCTGTTGCTACTGCAATTAATTATAATATAATTACAGTTAATTATGACTTAAGTAATGAAGAACCGATACAGTTTTTAAAAGAAAACATACAAGAAGATGATATTTTTGTATTTGGAAACGAAGGAAGTGGATTTATAATTGCATCTACATTTCCTGAATATAGTGCATACTTTTATGATGCACAAGGATGGAATACAGAAGAAGCTTATAGAGCTTTTGGAAAGAAGTTCCATACTGTTTATAACCTAGATTTCTTAGAAGAATACAAGGGAAGAATATGGTTTATAAACACAACTCATTATTCGCTAACAGAAGAAGCAATAAAAAAGTATGATGATATTAATATATTAAAACAGCACGGATATGAAATAAAATATAAGGGTTACCAGTACACACTTTCTTTAGTACAAAAAGGAGTATAATTTTATGATTTTTGAAAATCAACCAAAAATAACTGTATATGCGTTCATTGGACCTTCTGGTACAGGTAAAAGTTATAGAGCTCAGATGGTGGCAAGCGAAAAGGGCATAAATTTTATAATTGATGATGGGCTACTTATAAAAGATAATACTGTAATTGCGGGAACGTCAGCAAAGAAAGCAACGACAAAGATAGAAACTGTAAAAGAAGCTTTATTTATGAGACCAGAAGAACAACAAGAAATAAAGAAAGCAATCAGAAAATATAAAGCAGAAAGCATTCTAATTTTAGGTACGTCAGATGGTATGGTAGACAAAATTGCCCAAAACCTCGATTTACCAGAAATTACTGAGAGAATATACATTACAGACGTAGCAACAGAAGAGGAAATGAAGGAAGCTAAAAGAATTAGACAAACAGAAGGAAAACATGTAATACCTGTACCAACATTCGAAATAAAAAAAGATTTTTCTGGGTATTTATTAGACCCTCTGCAAATATTTAAATCTAAAGGTAAAGGTGAAAAACCATACATTTCTGAAAAATCAATTATAAGACCTACATTTAGCTACATGGGTAATTTTACAATTTCAGATAATGTGTTTAGACAAATAACAGAATATGTCGCAGAAAGAATGCCAGAGGTATACCGAGTTAATAGGGTTAGAGTGGAGACAGCATCTGAAAATACTAACATATACATAGAAGTGGTTATAGAATATGGAAATAATATATTTGATGTGCTAAAAGACTTTAAAATAAAATGCAAAAAAGAGATAGAAAAGTTAACGGCAATGAATGTTGGCAAGATTGATATTCTAGCAAAAGGAGTGCACATGCCCGAAGTGAACTAATACTATATAGGAGGTAAAGAAATGTCTTTCATAGTAGCGATAGATGGACCTGCGGGAAGCGGAAAAGGCACGGTAGCAAAAAAAATATCTGAATTATTTGGACTTTTAAACATAGATACAGGTGCGATGTATAGATGCATAACACTAGAAATGATTAATCAAAAAATTAACCTAGAAGAAATACAAAAAATAATTGATATATCAAAAAATATAGATATTGACATGAAAGAAAATGGAACAATACTTTTAAATGGAAAAGATGTTACAAAAGAAATAAGATCGAAAGAGGTATCTGGTTTAGTATCACAAGTGTCAAGTATAACAGAAGTCAGATTAAACATGGTTAATCTTCAAAGAAAAATGGCTGAAAACAAAAACGTAATTATGGAGGGAAGAGATATTACTACATATGTGTTCCCAAATGCTGACGTGAAAATATATTTAGATGCTTCGGTTGAAGAAAGAGCTAAAAGGCGATTCTTAGAAATGCAAGAAAAAGGAATAACTACAACATTTGATGAAGTTTTAGAAAACATAAAAAAGAGAGACGAAAACGATAGGCACAAAGAGATTGGCTCTTTAATGATAGCACCAGATGCTGCAGTTGTAGATACGACTAATTATAGTATAGATGAGGTTGTAAATAAAATAAGTAACATAATAAAGGAGAAAAAATGAGAGTAATTTTAAAGGCAATATTTCATTTCTTAGTTATAATAGTATATAGACCAAAAGTGACAGGAAGAGAAAACATTCCTGAAAAAGGGGCATGCTTAATATGCCCAAACCATTTGCATGCACTTGATTCAGCTGTAATATTAACAACGCAAAAAAGAAAAGTTAACTTTATGGCAAAAGAAGTTTTATTTAAAAATGGTTTTATAAAATGGCTTGCAAGAATATTTGGAATTTTTCCAGTAAAAACAGGAGGCAAAGACATAGAAGCTATTAAAACTTCATTACGATTGCTAAAAAATGGCGAAATACTGGCAATGTTTCCAGAAGGGACAAGAAAAGGACTTGAAAAGGGAATTAAACCTAAAAGCGGAGCAATTTTAATCGCAGCAAAATCTGGAGCACCTATTATACCATGTGGAGTAAGAGGAAGCTTTAAAGCATTTACAAAAGTAACACTAAATTATGGAAAACCAATTATAATAGACAAAGACATCGACTTACAAAACAAAGAAGTATTAGAAAAATACACAAATGATTTAATGAATGAAATAATTAGACTGTCTAAAGTTTAATACTAGCATTTTTTTGTAAAGCATGATATAATAGCAGTACACAAGTGCAAAGGAGATGTCTTCATGAAAGATTCTACAAGGCTGTTTGTAAAAAAACTGAAAGATGCTATTTGCTTTCCATTTCTACTGGCCCGGGACGTGTACAGATGCTTTTCTGCCAAAAGAAAAATAATACAGATCTATCGGCAAACCCATGGACTGTATGTGGATTATTTGGCAATTAAAAGGCTGTACTTTGTTGGAGGGTACATGAAGAACAAGGAATGCATCGAAAAAGGTCGAGAAGGACTTAAAGAAGGCTCATTAACGCTACTTGTAAAAGCAGGAATTCTGGAGACGTTTTGGGCAGATTACCTGACTGAGCGTGATGTGACATTAATTCATTCTTTGTATGGCATACTTGAAGAGATTTCCAAATTTGCTGAATGACTTTTTGGCAAAACACCTGGCAGAGCGCCGGGTGTTTTTAATAATATTTAAAAATATAGTTGATATTTTTCATCATTTGATATAAAATCGTTAAAGACAAAAAGTAGGAGGGTGCATTTTGGTTACTATAGAAGATGTAAAACAAAATAGCGAAGTTCAACAGCTTATAGTAGGGGCTCAAAAACAACTTGATGTACTTCGGATATACAGAACATTCAATTAGGCACATTGAAATAGTGTCTGAAAGAGCAGGAAGAATTTTAAAAGAGCTTCGGATATGATGAAAGGACAGTTGAACTAGCTAAAATAGCTGGATATTTACATGATATTGGAAATTGCGTAAACAGAGTTGATCATGCGCACAGTGGTGCAATAATTTCATATAACATTTTAAAAGAAATGGGAATGGATGCAAATGAAAGAACTGAAATTATGATGGCAATTGGCAACCACGATGAAAAAACTGGAACAGCTGTCAGTGCCATATCAGCAGCACTTATTTTAGCAGACAAATCGGATGTGCATAGAAATAGAGTTAGACAAAAGAGCTTAGCATCTTTTGATATTCATGATAGAGTCAATTATGCGGTAACTAATGCAGAACTTAATTTAGACAGTCAAAAGAGAGTTATTACACTTAACCTTACAATAGACAATAGTATTTGTCCAGTGCTCGATTATTTCGAAATATTTATGGAAAGAACTATGATGAGCAAATATGCTGCAAAATTTTTAAATATTTGGTTTGAATTAATTATAAATGATACAAAATTATTATAGGAGGATGCATAAACTATGAAAAATAATACGTTAAAAAAAGTTGCAATTTTATTATTAATTTTAGTAATTATTCTTATTTCATTTGTAGGAATATATAAAAAACAGTTAAACAAGATGGTAAACGTAATACCAGACTACAAATACGGAATGGATTTAAGTTCAATTAGAGAAGTTAGATTAAATGTTAGTAATGAGACTGTTACTAAATATTATGACGAAAATGGAGATGAGATTGCTAAACCTGATGGTGAAAGCGAAGACGAAAACACAAATACAACTTCAAAAGAAGTTCCTGTTAATCCTTCAGAAAAATTAACTGCTGAGAATTTCGAAAAAGCAAAGGAAATATTCACAAAACGTTTAGATGCAATAAACACTAGTGAATATCAATTAAGGCAAGATGAAAATGGATATGTAGTTGTAGAATTCCCTGAAAATGACAACACAGATTACTTTGTTGAATCATTGATATATACTGGAAAATTTGAAATGACAGATAAAGAAACAGGCAAGGTACTTTTAGATAATACTAACATAAAAGATGCAGCAGCTGTAACATACTCATCTGATGGTAAAACTGCATCTGCATATTTAATTATAGACTTTGATGAAGAAGGCAAACAAAAACTTGAAGACATTAGCAAAACATATGTAGCAACAAAAGATGAAGAAGGAAATGAAACAAAAAAAATAGTAACAATAACAATTGATGACCAAACAATAGCTTCAACATATTTTGGACAAACTATGAGCAATGGACAGTTACAATTGCAACTCGGAGAAAGCACAAGCTCAGATGAAACACTTCTAACATATTATAGAGAGGCTGCGATTATAGCAAATTCAATAAAATTTGGGAAATTACCAATTTCATATGTAGCCGAAACAGAAACAGAATTGTCTTCAACAATTAGACAGGACACTATACAGTTAATGTGGATTATAGTAGCAATTGTGATTATTGTTTTATGTGCTTATTTAATTGTTAAATATAACAAAGGGCTAATGGTAGGTCTTTCATGGATTGGATTTATAGGTCTATATTTGCTTGTTTTAAGGTATACTAATTCTATAATTACAATAAACAGTATTATTGGCATATTAGTTATTTGTATATATCAATATATTCTATTAAATGCTATATTACACAATAAATTTAATAGGTCATTTAAAGAAATATTAACTAAATATGCTATTAATGCAATTCCAATGTTTGTAATTGCAATAATATTTACATTCGCAAGCAAATCAGTAGTTAGCAGTTTTGGAATAGTGTTATTCTGGGGTAGCGCAATTATGGCAATATATAATTTGATTATTACTAAGAACTTAATAGATGAGAAATAAGGGGGAAAGCTAATGAAAGAAATAAAAAATATTAAAGCTATAGCTATCATTGCATTACTAATCATAGCTTCAATTGTGACCATTGCTATAAATCCATTCAAGTTTAATACTAACTATTCAAAAAATGTAAGAATGGAAATCGACCTAGAAAAAGAATTCAATATATCAGATATTTTAGCTATTGCAAATAGTATATATACAGAAGAAACTCCTATAATAAGGAAAGCGGGTGCATTTGAAAAAACAGTATCAATAACTGTAAGAGATTTTACAGAAGAACAAAATGAGAAATTAATAAATAAGTTGAACGAAAAATATGAAACTGAACTTACTGCAGGGGATATCAACATTTACTATAATTCAAATGTAAAAGGTAAAGACTTGATAAAACCATATATAGTTCCTGTGATAATTGCTGGAATATTTATATTAGTATTTTTTGGAATAAGATATCGCAAAATTGGACTTGCAAAATCAGTAGGAGGTCCAATAGTAATAATTTGTGCAACACAATTATTATATGCATTTTTAATAAACATTTTTGGAATGCAAATAAATGAAGCCACAGTTATTGTAAGTGTTACAATTGGTATTTTCAGTTTAATGTATTTAACAGCAACTTACGAAAAAATGATAAATAAAGAATAAAAAGCATTTGAGTAAGCAATTTGGGACGTAATTTTGGGGACGTGTATAAAAAATATCTTTTTAGACACGTCCCCAAAATTACGTCCCAAAAGAACACCTTACCTTAAGAAGTCATATAATAGAATAAAACAATAAAGGGGACTTAACATATGAGGTGCAAAAGGTATTGCAATGCAAATGATATAAGCATTGAAGAATTTGATAATATCAAAAAAGAAAACTCAAATTTAATTATATTAGATGTTAGAAGTCCGCAAGAATTTAAAGAAGGACATATTGCAGGCAGCACATTAATTCCAAGTTATGAAATAATAAAAAGCATAAGGAAAGTGCTGCCAGACAAAAAAACACTTATTATAGTTTACTGCCAAAATGGAGGAAGAAGTAGAAACACAGTATGCAAACTAAAACAAATGGGGTATGTAAACGTATACAATCTAAAATATGGGTTAGAAGGATATATAAAAAATGGAAATCATACAGTCCTTGAGTAGTTTCCGTTAGTATATACTTCTCCTTTAAGTTTTTTACCAGAGAGTATGGATTTTATTACTCTGTTTTTTTCACTTGCATCCTCGTCTAAAAAAGATATTCGCAAATAATCACATTGTAAGTCATTAGGGTCAATAGATGTTATTTTACTGTTATATAGAGTAGTTATTGTTTGCTGATAATCATTTTTTAAAATAAATTTAAATCCCAATCTATCTTTTAATTCATACGTATCAGTTTTACACATTTGCATACAGTTTTTAGGGCAATGATTGCTATGAGATAACAAGCAATATTGCATAGTCATAAGGGGGAGCCTTCCATATACTAATAATTCTGATTGAAGGCTAGTTTCTTGTAGCAACAGGTTATTTAAATCTTGTTTATTTAGTTCGGGAGAAGGTACAAAACGTGAAAAACCTATGTTGGCCAATTCTGCAACAGTGTTTGTGTTAAATATGTTTAACGTGTAATTTGCAATCAAAATTTTTCCTTTGGGAATTAAATCAATTTGTCCTATATTTGATATAACAGCACCTTTTAAATTAAACTCTTTAAAAACATTACTAATTTCTAATTTAAATTCATTCTCCATACTATTATTAATTACTGTTGGCAAATAAACATAAGAATTATATTTATTACATAGTTCATTTAGTAGATTTGGAATTTTATTAAAAAGATGTAAAGGAATATACACAGAATCTACTCCATTTAAATAAGAAAAATCTTCATCTGAAGATATACTATTTAACAATACTACAATCTTTGGATGTGTATAATATTTTTTTTCTGAAGTTAAATCCGTGCGCTGTATTTTTGTATAAGACCTTTTATATGAAGAAAGAATTTTTCTTTGCAATTCATCTAAAGCTAATCGCCTTAATTCGTTAAACTTACTGATGCTTGGTAAATATACATTTGAGTCTAGAGCTATATTGATTTTTTTAAATTCAAACGGAGTATTCCCAGTTTTAGCAATTTGTTCAATTAAACGTTCTTTTGTTATTGGAGAAGATAGAGCTATTTCTGGGAAAATATCAGATTGAATATTTACTTTCATAACGTTAAAAGGATCTTCTAAAGGGGTAACTTCAAAAGTAACGGCTTTTCCAGACTTTACAATTAAACTTGCTGATAAAGGAATTTTTTTAAATTCTTTACCAGAAAAAGTTTGCCTAGCTGAATCTACAAGCTGTTTACTGGCCATTTTATATATTTTATCACCTGGGTGAATATTTCCCTTCATTCTACCTATTGTTACAATATTACCAGATTCTGCGAATTTAAGATTTTGATTTTTAATCATTAACTCTGATATAGTATAATTTCCGGTTTCTTCACCAATAGAAACTGTATCACCAATTGCAAGATTACTTTCTAGTTTTAATTTAATATGGCCACTCACAGGGGCATAATTAGATAAGGTACCTAAGTAAATACCTTGATTATTAGATTTTTCTTTGTAGACAATATCCGTGTTTGGCTTATTTAGCAAGTGCCCTGTAGAAAATCCACCACGATTAAATACTTGCATTAAGTTTGTAACATCACTAGAAGATATATTATATTGCTCTTCGTGCTTTAGCATATCTAAATACTTTCTATATATACTTGTAACTGTTGCAACATATTCTGGTGTTTTCATTCTACCTTCTATTTTTAATGAGTCAATTCCAGAACTTATCAATTCTGGGAGTATTGAAAGGCTAGAAACATCTTTAGGGCTTAATAGATATCCTTTTTCAATTGCTTTAGAGTTTTTCAGTAGCTCATATGGCAATCTACATGCTTGTGCACATTTGCCTCGATTACCTGAGCGAGCTCCTATCATACTTGAAATTAAGCATTGCCCTGAATATGACATACATAATGCACCATGAACAAAAGCTTCTAATTCAATGTTAGAATTCTTTCGAATTCTTTCTATTTCAGGAATAGAAAGCTCACGAGACAATACAACTCTTTTAAACCCTAATTTCTGTGCTTCTAAAACTCCAGATAAATTATGAAACGTCATTTGAGTGCTTGCATGCACATCTAATCCTGGAAAATTTTTAATTAAGGCTTTAGCAAGGCCTAAATCTTGAACTATTACTGCATCAATTCCATATGAATATATTTTACTTGCTACATCAAGAGCCTGATTAAATTCATCATCTTTTATTAGTATATTTAAAGTTAGATGAGTTTTAACATTTCTAAGCTTTGCATAATCTATAGCTTTTTCAATATTATCTAAATCAAAATTTGTAGCAGAAGCTCTAGCATTAAAAAAAGAAGAACCAAAATATACAGCATCTGCACCATTTTGCACAGCAGCGACAAGACAGTCAAAATCACCGACACGGCGAAAGCAATTCAGGAATTTTCATCAAATACCTCCATAATATTATTAGATACATTATATTGTAACATAAATTTAATATATTTGATATATAGCAAAAAAGAATTCTATAGACTACGCAGAAATCATGATAATAAAGGCTGAAAATCCATGAAAATTTCACAAAAAAATAGCTTAAAATTATTGACTAAAAAAAATAAATCATATATAGTATTACTATGAAAATTTTACGCAATATGAATGTACAAAGGAGGAATTTTTGTGATAAAAACAAGATTAATCATTAAAGTTATAGTAATAAGCATTTTAATGATAATCTTTTCAAATTATATATTTCCAAGTATTTCATTTGGAGCAACAATAGAGCAAGAAGTAAAAAGCGGAATTAATAATTTCCCAAAATCATATAGAGCAAAATTAAAGCAACTTGAGGAATTACATCCAAATTGGAGTTTTACAGCATATTATACAGGAATTGACTGGAATGATCTTATAACAAACGAAACAGGAGCAACTGTACATAAAAGAAATGTTGTACCTACTTATAGCGAAGAGGCATGGAAATGTGCAGAATGTGAGGCAGTTAGAAATTGGCATTGCGCTTCAAGAACAGCAGTGGAATACTTTATAGATCCAAGAAACTTTCTAGATGAAGTTAGAATATTCCAATTTGAAGAATTATCATATAATGAAAAAATACATACATTGGAAAGCGTACAAAAATGTGTTGCTGGGACATTCCTTCAAAATTCTGTAACATATTTTGATGCAGATAAACAAATGAATATTACTAAACCTTATGCTGAAATTATTTTAGAAGCTTCCCAAAAGACAGGAATGAGTCCTTTTCACATGAAAACAAAAATTATACAAGAAGTAGGCTCTAGTGGAAGTGGTTCTGTTTCTGGAACCTACCCAGGATATGAAGGACTTTATAATTTCTTTAATTTTGGTGCATATGATACAGGAGACCCAATTGCAAATGCTTTATCATATGCAAGAGATAATGGATGGACAAACCCTTATGTAGCAATAATTGGAGGTGCGCAAGTTATTGCAGACAAATATATTAATCAGGGACAAAACACATCGTATTTTTTCAAATTTGATGTTGTTGGAGATAGCATTATAAAAGAAGGAAATACAGGTATGGCTGATACAGGATCTCTTTATTGGCACCAGTATATGACGAATCTTATGGATCCATATTCTCAAAGTTCATCTGTTTACAACATGTATGCTGCAAATGGTCTTATAGAAACGAGTTTGAATTTTATAATACCAGTATATACAAATATGCCTAATGAAATTGAAGATAAAAACGTAGAATTAGATGAAAAAAACAAAACTTTAAAAACAGTACCTGGCGTTGAGATTAAGACAATAATGAGTGAAGCGGGTATTAGCAATTATGATATATTAGATGCAAAAGACAAAAAAACAGATGGAACTAAAGTGGCTACAGGCTATAAAATTAACGTATTAAATTCAGATAAAAAGACAGTTGAGAAAACTTATACAATAATAAAAGTAGGAGACGTTAATGGAGACGGTAAGGTTAGTGCAAATGACGCATTAGCAGGTTTAAAGCACAGCATGGGATTAACAGCCTTAAAAGGAAATTATTTAAAGGCAGTAGATGCAAATAATGATGGAAAAACAAATGCTTCTGATGCATTACTAATATTAAAAAACAGTATGGATATAGAGACATTAAGCTTATAAGAAAGAGGAGTAAAAAATGACCAAACTATTAAATAGAATGCTTGCAATATTTTTCATAGTTTTTTTGTTTTTTATAAATAGTGTTAGTGCAACTACAATAGTTTTAGACCCAGGTCATGGCGGAAAAGATTCTGGAGCTGTTAATGGCAAAATATACGAAAGTGATGTTGTCCTCAAAATAGCTAAATATCTTAAAGAGTATTTAAATAAATATGAAAATGTTAAAGTTATATTAACACATGAGGGGCTACCAAGTAACAAAGAGTTATCTGTTTTCGAAAGAGCCATTATTGCAAGAGAAAACAAAGCAGACATACTAATAAGCTTACATATAAACAGTGCTCTAGGAACGGCAGAAGGGGCTGAAATATATGTGACAGCAAACACATCACTAGAAAAATACAACAAAAATACTACTCTGCTGGCAAATAAAATATTAAAAAACTTAGGAGATTTAGGAATTAAGAGTAGAGGGGTTATAACTAAGTTGATTCCAAAAGATACAACAGATGTTTATTCTGATGGCACGAGGGCCGACTATATGGGTGTAATACGATATGCGATGAGAGGAACGATGATAGATTCTGGCAAAGTAACAGTATTAAAAGATGGAAAAAAAGTTGAAGTGCCACCAGAGACCTCGGCCAATGTCGAAAAACGGAGAGGGAATACCTGCTATATTAATAGAACATTGCTTTATACAAGGAAATGATTATAAATATGTTAGTAGTGATACGAAAATTAAAGAGCTAGCAGAAGCAGATGGAAAAGCTATAGTAGCACAGTATGGGCTTAAATTAAAAACAAGTGAGCAACCAGAAAATGCCAATATAAAAATAAATAAGGAACAAAACCAAATTTTGATTTTACCAAACCAAACAGAAAAAGATTTAACAAGTTACTTTAAAAGTGAAGAATTCACTATTTTAGATTCTAATGATAAAGAAACAGAAATAATTGCAACTGGCGGGAAAATAAAAACAAAAGCTAAAACATATGACATTATAAAACTTGGAGATGTTAATGGAGACGGCAAGATTAAGGCGAACGATGCACTTGCAACATTAAAGCATAGTATGGAAACAGAAAAACTAGAGGGCATATATTTAGAGGCAGCAAAAGTAACATCTTCTGATAGTGTAAAAGCATCAAATGCATTACAAATATTAAAATACAGTATGGGATTAGTGCAAATAGAATTATAATTTGGAGGTAATAATAATGAAGAAAATTTTATCAGTGGCTGTCTTAAGCATTATTATATTAATGATATGGTGTACAGTTTCTTTTGCAGGATATTCTGCATCTAGTAAGACAGTTAATTCAGGAGAAAGTTTTTCTGTAACAGTAACTTCAAGTGAAGGCTTAGACGCGTACACATTAAAACTTACAGGACATTCGGGATTAACATATAGTAGTTGTTCTAAAAGTCAAGGATCTGGCGAAACTGTAATATGTGATTCGTCAAATAAAGTAATAGGATATATGAACCCATCGGGTACAACTAAAACATTAGGAACATTTAGTTTTAAAGCACCAGAAGTTAGTGAAGATAAAACATATAAAATAACATTTTCAGTAGATAATGAATCAACAGTTACATCTACTATCACTGTCAAAGCCCCTGAAAAAGCACCGGAACCAGCAACTCCGGAACCAACAACTCCAGAACCAACAACACCAGAACCAACGACACCAGAACCAACAACACCAGAACCAACGACTCCGGAACCAACGACACCAGAACCAACAACACCAGAACCAACGACTCCGGAACCAACGACACCAGAACCAACGACACCAGAACCAACGACTCCAGTAGAAGAAAAAAAATCAAGCAATGCTAACTTAAGCAATTTAGGAATCAGACCTAATGATTTTACTGGATTTAGGTCGGGCAATACATCATATAGCGTAAGTGTACCAAATGATGTAACAAAAATCGAGCTTTATGCAAACAAAGCGGAAGAAGTTCAAACGGTAACGGGAACTGGAACCAAAAATCTTTCAGAAGGATCAAATCCATTTGAAGTAGAAGTAACAGCTGAAGATGGAACAAAGAAAGTATATAAAGTTAACGTAATTAGGTTAGCAAAAGAAGAAACCAATAATCCAGATGTAGAAAAGCAAACAGAGAAAGTAGAAGTTGCTTTAGCTAGCCTCCAAATAGTTAGTGTAACTCTTAATGAAGCATTTAAGCCTGACACATATACATATACAGCAACTGCATCATTAGATGCAAAAGAAGTCATTGTTAATGGAAGCGCAAATATTGATACAGCAATTATAGAAGTTGATGCTCCTGAAGAATATGCTGATGGAGAAAATACTATAAAAATTACTGTAAAATCTAAAGACGGAAGTGATAAAAAAGAATACACTATTAAGGTTATAAAAGAAGCAGAAAAAAATGAAGAAATAGTTGAAGAAGAAACAAAGAATGAGATAGTTCCTGCTACAATTGGTAGTGTAAAAAATGACAACAATGGTGGCCCAACAAATGGAATATCAAATGATAAATTAATATTCTGTGTTGGAATAGCTATAGCTACTTTAATAGGAATCATTTCAGCAATAGTAGTTTACAAAAGAGACAAAAATAACGAACAAGTAGTTAACCCAATAGAATCAGTTGGAGATATTTCTGCAAAAGAAGCTATTATTGATGCTGCGGTAACAACAAGCAAACTTGGCAACATAAATGCCAATGTGAATACAGTTGCAACTGAGGACAGTCCAGCTGTGGCAGAAACAAATGCTAACAAAGAAATAGTAGAAGAAAGAAAAAAAGGAAGGCATTTTTAAAATGCTTTCTCTATATGCCACTATAGCTCAGTTGGTAGAGCAACGGATTCGTAACCCGTAGGTCAGCAGTTCGATTCTGCTTAGTGGCTCCATTATTTTAAGAAAAGAGGTAAGGTACAAATGAAAGAAAAAAAAGAAACAAAACAAGCAGTAACAATAGGAGTTTTATTGGCGCTTATTGTTATTTTAAGTGCAATTATAGTAGGATTATCTATTGCACTTATGAAATCAAAGAAGCAAGAAAGCATCAGTGCTAAACAGCAAGGAGAACAACTACAGCAGGTTAGTAGTACAACACCAATACAACCAAAAGCAAATACAGATAAAGACTCAAAAGCAAATACAAAAGTAGACACAAAGGTAGATAAAAATAAAGACTTAGTTAAGCAACTTGCCCAGAAAGAATTATACGAATACGATTTGCTATTATTAGAAGACGGAACACAAGTAAAACCTACTACTGTTACAATAACTGATATTACTATTTTTGAAGGGGAAAAACTTACAGAAGCACTTAATAGATTCACAGATAGTGAAAAAGAAAATATTGAACAGATAGGTACTATTAGTTTTAGTTCAACATATCCAGAAGAGTATAATGGAAAAGGAAGTAAGGCTGGGTCAAGTTCACCATTACGCTATTTCATATTATCAAAAATAAATGGAGAATATAAGATTGAATTAGTTACTGGCCTCTAAAATAGCCATGTAGAGAATTATAAGTCAATAAAAGCACCTAAGGGTGCTTTTATTGTACGGCAAACGAAACTTATACTTATTTTTCATTATAAAAACTGCTAATTCATATAAAAAATAAAATAAAAAGGATTGAAGGGACAATATGGAAAAGATAAAAACTTTAATTAATGAAGAAAAACTAAATAATAGAATAGAAGAACTCGCAATGCAAATTTATAATGACTTTGGCGATGAAGAAACAGTGTTAGTATGTATATTAAAAGGGGCCACATATTTTACAATTGACCTATCAAAGAAAATAAAGAGCAATAATGTGATACTTGATTTTATAAAAATAAGCAGTTATGGTGTTGGAAATAGAGAGACAACAGGGCATATAGATTTTAAGCTTGGAATTAGTGAAAATATAGAAGATAAGAATGTAATAATAGTGGAAGACATTGTGGATTCAGGAAAAACAATGAAGTATTTGATAGAATACATAAAAACAAAAAAACCTAAGACGGTTAAGACATGTGCACTTCTTGATAAGCCTTCTAGACGAACAGAAGATATAACTATTGATTATGTTGGTTTTACTGTCGAGAACTTGTTTGTAGTAGGTTATGGTATGGATTATGATGAGAAATATAGAAACTTACCATATATTGGCTATATTGAATAAAAAATTATAAAAACAATGGAAAAATGTTCTATACTATGTTAAAATATTATACGTAGTATAGATTTTTATTTTGGAGGATATAATGGGATTCTTTGAAAAATTAAAACAAGGACTTGGAAAAACAAAAGAAAGCTTTGGCGAAAAAGTAAATGGTGTATTTTCATCATTTAGAAAAGTAGATGAAGAACTATTAGAAAATTTAGAAGAAGCACTTATTATGTCTGACATAGGGATGGATACGTCACTTAATATTATAGGTAAATTAAGAGACAGGATAAAAAGAGAGAATATACAAGATGAAGAAGAAGTAAAAAAAGCATTACGTGAAATCATGAAAGAAATATTAGATATTGATGCATCGGGATTAAGTCTTAATACAACACCTTCAGTAATTTTAGTGGTAGGTGTAAATGGAGTTGGTAAAACAACATCCATTGGTAAAATTGCAAATAGACTAAGAGAAAGCGGAAAAAAAGTAGTAGTTGCTGCTGCTGACACCTTTAGAGCTGCTGCCGTGGAACAACTTGAAATATGGGCAAAAAGAGCAAATGTAGACATTGTAAAAAAAGAAGAAGGTGCAGATCCTGCATCTGTTGTATTTGATGCAATAAAATATGCTAAAGAGCAAAATGCAGATGTTTTAATATGTGATACTGCTGGAAGACTGCATAACAAACAATACCTAATGGACGAACTTTCAAAAATAGATAAAGTAATTGAAAAGGAACTACCTGAAGCGTCAAAAGAAACTCTTTTAGTAATAGATGGAACTACAGGACAAAACGCAATAATGCAAGTTAAAGCATTTAAAGAAACAGTTAATATTACAGGGCTTATCTTAACTAAATTAGATGGCACAGCTAAAGGCGGAGTGGTAATAGGCATTGTGGCCGAAAATAAAATACCGGTAAGATTTATTGGAGTTGGAGAGCAAATAGATGATATGCAAGAATTTTCCGCAGAAGATTTTTTACAAGCAATAATATAAAGTAAAATTGTTATGAAAGGATAAAAAATGGCAGAGAACACTCAAAAAACAATACTAAAGACAAACAATAAATACAAAGTTAGAGTCATAATTGTACTAGCATTTTTAGTTATCTTTGCTATATCTAATTTTGCAAATTACAGAAGTGAGTATTTACAGATAAAGGAAATTGGGGAAGAATATATATCAGTTTTCAAGAAGAATATTACATTTAAATACACGATTATAGGAATTAATTTCCTTGTTTGGTTTTTTGCAGTTTATATAACTAACAAGATAATCAAGAAAGGTTTGAAAGTTTTTTTTAATGAGGAGAAAAAAGAAATCCCTAAATTACCTAACAAGTCAATTGCCTTTATTCTAGGAGGTTTGATAGCTTTATTCACATCAAGTTTGCTAGAAAACAAAGTAATGCTATTTTTAAATGCAACATGGTTTGGAGGTAATGGAGACCCTATATTTGGTCAAGACATTGGATACTATATGTTTCAAAAACCATTTATAGAGCTTATACTAACATATGTTATAGCTCTTATTGCTTTATTAGCAGTATATACAATAATATACTATATAATATCATTTAACGTCTTTTTTGATGGAATAGAAGGAAAAACGCTCAAAAAAAGTATTTTTATAAAACAAATAATTATATTTGCTTTGATTATGTCAGTTTGCTTAGGTTCTTTTACACTATTAAAAACACAGGATATATTATTTGAAGAATTTTTACAGTTAGATGACGAACAAGGAACTGCGCTAGTTGGAGCAGGAGTAACAGATGTAACAGTAAAATTATGGGGATACAGACTATTTGCTGTTGTTATTCTGATAGGCGTATTTATGGGGATTTTCTTTCTTAAAAAGCAAAAATATAAGATGGCTATAATAAGCATCTTAAGCATACCAGGATATTTAGTAGTATTATTCTTAATTATTACATTTTTCCAAATCGCATTTGTAAATCCAAACATACTAGATACAGAGAAAACGTATATTGAGTATAATATAGAAAACACACAAAAAGCATATGGAATTGATATAAATGAAATAGAATTAGAAAATAGCGAAACAATTACAGACAGTGACGTAGAAAAATATCAAAATGTTATAAATAACATTCCAGTTGTAAGCGAGGACATGACACTTACTACGCTTAACTCATACCAAGACAGTGTAGGATTTTATAAATATGACAATACAAGACTACAAAAGTATAAGCTACAGGGGAAAGAGAGTATTGTATATGTTTCACCAAGAGAAATAATGATAGACGGTTCAAATAGAACATATGACAATAAAACTTACAATTATACACACGGATATGGGGCGGTAATTTCATATGCAACAAAAACAAGTGAAACAGGTGGAGTAGAATACGTACAAGTTGATTTTTCAGGAAAAGATGAACAAATTAAAATTTCAGAACCAAGGATATACTTTGGGTTAAAAACAAATTCAACTATTGTTGTAAATAATAAAGACAAAAAAGAATTCGACTACCCAATTACAACTTCAACAAATTCAGAAAATGATTATAACGGAGCTTCTGGAATTAAAATAGGATTTCTAGATAGACTTTTATTAGGACTAACAAAGAACAACTTTAATTTAGCTTTTATTGATGATGAATGTAAAATTATAATGAACAGAAATATCATTGAGAGAGCAAAAAAGATAATGCCATATTTAATCTATGAAGAAAATCCATATTTAGTTATTACAAAAGAAGGAAAAATGGTATGGGTATTAGATGCATATACAGTAAGTGATAGCTATCCATATTCTCAGAAAACTACAATAACAACAGGTAATGTAAAAACAAAAATAAATTACATTAGAAATTCAGCGAAAGTATTAATTGATGCATATGACGGAATTGTAAAATTTTATATTACTGATAGAACAGACCCAATTATTATGGCATATTCAAACATGTATGATGAACTTTTTGTAGATGAAGATCCTATACCAGATGATATTACTGAGCATATAACGTACCCAGAACTTTTGTACAAGGTACAAGCAGAAATTTATCAAAGGTATCATAAAATACAGACTGAAGTGCTTTACAGAAACGATGATTTATGGCAAATTGCAAGATTTAATATAAACAAATCAAGCAACAGTGTTGGCAGTATGATGACTCCATATTATACAATGATTAAAACTATAGGACATAAAGAAAATATTGGACTTGTAATACCATATACAAGTTATGGAAAACAAAATATTATCTCATATTTAGTTGGTACAAATGACGGAGAAAACAAACTTACATTATATAAATATAAATCAGGAAGTAATGTTTTAGGACCAGCGCAGCTCAACCAGCAACTTGAACAAGATGAAACAATTTCCAAAGAACTGGAATCACTTAATACATCAGGTAGCAAAGTAATAAAGAATATGATAATTGTTCCAATTGAAGATAAATTATTATATGTTGAGCCAGTATACCAAGTGTTATTAAATGAAAAGATTCAAGTTCAACAATTAAGGAAAGTAATTGTAGCATCTGGAAACAAGGTAGCTATAGGAGATACCTTAATAGAAAGCCTTAATAATTTGCTATCAAAGTCTGCTGTTAATATTGAACTAGAAAGCTCAGACGATGAAGAGAATTTAATAAATGCAATAATAAAAGCAAACAACAACTTAAACGAATCCAATGTAAATAGCGATTGGGAAATGATGGGCAAAGATATTAAGCGTTTGCAAGATTTAATATTACAATTAGAATTGCTAAGAAATGAAGCAAACAAAAACAATGAAATAGATGAAGAATCTATAAATGCAATAGACAGTAATTCAAATGCTATTTTGCTTACAAATGAAGTAGCAGAATAATTAAATGTATATTTTAATAAGGCAAAGCCAAAATAAATAATAGGTGAAGTCTTATGTTTGGAATAAAAAAAATAAAGCTAAATCAAAAGCTTGATGAAGTAAGCAATATATTAAAAAAATCTAATTTAGAAGAAATGGCTTATATATTAGGAAGCAAAAAACAAATTATTGTTAGAAATTTTTTTGCTGGAATTTCTAGAGGCGTTGGAATAGGAATAGGGGTTACCGTAATTACTGCAATAATAATTGCAATTATGAGAAAGATTGTAACTCTTAATATACCTGTTATAGGGAAATTTGTATCTGACATTATAGATATAGTCCAGGAAAAGAAATACTATTAGGAGGATTTTATGAACCTACCAAACAAACTTACAATATTAAGGATAATACTGGTACCAATAATGGTAATTATTCCATTCCTTGGAATCCAAGGTGATGTGCTAGGAATTCCAATTTCTTGTATAATTATTAATATAATTTTTATAGCGGCATCAATAACAGACAAGCTAGACGGATACATAGCAAGAAAAAGAAATGAAATTACTACTTTTGGTAAATTTGCTGACCCGCTAGCAGACAAAATCCTTGTTTTAGCAGCAATGATGATGTTAGTAGAAATGGATAGACTTCCAGCATGGATTCCGATAGTAGTAATTGCAAGAGAATTTATGGTATCTGGATATAGACTTATTGCAGTAGAAAAGGGCGGAAAAGTAATTGCAGCAAGCGTATGGGGAAAACTAAAAACCGTGACTCAAATGATTGCAATTATATTAGCTTTTATAGATACAAATACATATGGGGCTTTTATAAACCAAGCTATTACAGGATTTAGTTTGGTGCTAAACATTGTAACAACAGCAGTTATGACAGTATCTGTTATTGCAACAATATTCTCAGGATATGATTACCTAAAAAAACGGAAAAGAATTATTTAAATAAAAAGAGCAGGCAAATCCTTGTTAGAGATTTGCCTGCTTGTTTTCACCTGGTGACGTGATTTCCCATGATGTCATAGGTGAAAGACGATTGGTCGTCACACCGATAGAGAGTAATCCGATTCTGATCGAAATCGAATTTATCTCCCCACACAGGGGCGACACGGTCGGTTTTGGTGAAGTAGATGCTGCAATGTCCGTTCCGCCAAAGTGCCACGAAGGAATTAACGGCAAGGACGGTAATGCTGCTGTAGTGGAAATCGAGCAAAAGCTTCCCATGAATGTCGGCAAGACCATAGCTTTCGCCATCATACAAGAGAATGAAACCGTTGCGAATTCCCACAAACTCAAATCCAGGCTCGATGATGAAATTGCCATCATAATCACAAAGGCCCATTGCGTGAGACTTTGTGGGATAGATGTACCCATCTTTGACCTGAATTGAGTCATACTGCATGGGCAATACCGCTCGCCCATTGCTGTTGTAGACTCCGTAGTTTTCGCCGATCCGAACGACGTACAAACCGTCTTTTTCGGCGATTTCGTCGAAAACTCCGATGACTTTGCCGGTAGTACGTTCTACCAAGCACTGCTGCACCATGATGTCCTTCATTGGACAGACCTCCTTTTCATTGGTGCCAAACCCAAGGTGAATTTCCCAAAAGGGGGATGATGATACAAAGCCACTGTGGCTTAGATATATATAATATCATGATTTACATAATATGTCAAGAAGGCCTTGACATATTATAATATAATAAATATAATTCATTACATGGAGGAACAGCATATGAAAAAAACAGAAGCAAAAAAAAGAATAGAAGAATTACGTGAAATTACGGCATATCATGCAAAAAGATACTATGATGACGATGCACCAGAAATAAGTGATTTTGAGTATGACATGTTAATGAATGAGCTTAAAAATTTAGAAAGGCAATTTCCAGAGCTAATCAGTGAAGACTCATTAACTCAGAAAGTAGGAGGAACTGTAAAAGAAGGGTTTGAAAAAGTTACACATGAAGTACCTCTTCAAAGTCTTCAGGACGTGTTTGATTTCGACGAAGTTAGAGAGTTTGACAAAAGAATACAAGAACAGGCAAGACAATTTGAGACAAAAGTACAATACGTGGTAGAAACAAAGATTGATGGGCTTTCTGCTGCCTTAGAATATAAAAATGGAAAATTTGTAAGAGGAGCAACTAGAGGAAATGGGCTAATTGGGGAAGATGTTACGGAAAACTTAAAGACTGTAAGAACAATACCTCAATCACTAAATGAACCAATTGATATAATAGTACGTGGAGAAGTATATATAGGAAAAAAAGAATTTGAAAAACTTAATGAAGAAAGAGAAATTCAAGATGAGCCATTATTTGCAAACAGCAGAAATGCTGCAGCAGGGTCACTAAGACAGCTGGATAGCAATATAACTAAAACAAGACCTTTGGATATATTTATTTTTAATGTACAAAAATGTGATAGTAAGCAATTTTCTTCACATTATGAAACTTTAAATTATTTAGAAAAAATAGGTTTTAATGTTGTACCTACAAGAACACTTTGCAATACGATAGAAGAAGCTATAGATGTTATAAAAAAAATCGGAGAAAATAGAGAAAAACTTTCGTTTGGCATTGATGGCGCTGTTATAAAAGTAGACAATTTGGAATTAAGAGAAAAAATTGGAACAACTTTTAAAACGCCAAAATGGGCTATAGCATATAAATATCCACCAGAACAAAAAGAAACAAAAGTAAATGATATAATTTGCCAAGTAGGAAGAACTGGAGCTATTACTCCACTTGCAATTTTAGAACCGGTAAAAGTTGCAGGTTCAACAATATCTAAAACTACTCTCCACAACGAAGACTTTATTAAAGAAAAAGATATAAGAATAGGAGACACAGTTGTAATACAAAAAGCTGGAGATGTAATCCCAGAAATAGTAGATGTGAGAAGAGAAAAACGTAATGGAACAGAAAAAACATTTGAAATGCCAAAGTTCTGCCCTGTCTGTGGTGCACCAACTGTAAGAGAACAAGGTGAAGCAGTTACAAGATGCATTGGAATAGAATGCAGTGCTGTTCAGCTTAGAAGCATCGCTCATTTTGCATCAAAAGAAGGAATGGATATAAACGGCTTAGGAATGGCAATTGTTGAAGAATTAATTAATAAAGGATTAGTAAAGAATATATCAGATATTTATAAATTATCATTAGAGCAGATTGCATCGCTTAAGAAAAATGGAATAAAATTTGCACAAAATTTAATTGATGCAATAGAGGCAAGTAAAAAAAATGATTTATCAAAACTTATAAATGGACTAGGAATTCGCCACCTTGGTACAAAAACATCAAAATTACTTGCGAAAAGGTATAAAAACATAGATGCTATTATAAATGCAAAATTTGATGAATTAAGCATGATAGACGATATTGGTCCGGTAATTGCTGAAAGCATATATAGTTTTTTTGGCCAGGAACAAACAAGAGACCTGATAGAGAAACTTAAAAATGCAGGTGTAAATATGGAATACACTGAGACAGAAGAAGATGATAGGTTTATAGGGAAAACTTTTGTATTAACAGGAACTCTTGAAAAATATTCTAGAGATGAGGCAAGTGAGATAATTGAAAAATACGGTGGAAAGACCTCAAGCAGTGTATCAAAAAAGACTAGCTATGTTTTAGCAGGAGAAGAAGCGGGAAGCAAGCTTACAAAGGCTGAAGAATTAGGAGTACAGATAATAACAGAAGCGGAATTTGATGAGATGATAAAATAGAGGAGAAAAAATGGAAAATTACACACTAGAAAGAATGCTACAAGATTTAAGCGATGGATTTGGTTTATACTTTGACTATAACAATAACAAATACTTGGTCTTTAAAGTAAATACGAATTGCTATTCTCAAGAATTAATAACAATAAGAGAAAAAAGTCCACATGCAGTAAGAAGTTTAATTTCATTAAAAGCGTTAAAGGAAATGTTTCCATTTATGACAAACATTGAATATGCTTCATTTGGAACAACAATTTCCTAGAATATTATGGGACGTGCTTTTGGGGACGTTGATTCAAAGTGATTCTATCACTTTGAATCAACGTCCCCAAAAGCACGTCCCATATTTAATTAATAAAATCTAAAGGGTTGACAAGTTCACCATTTTTACGAAGGGTTAAGTGCAAATGAGGCCCAGTAGTAGCTCCATTTGTTGGATTACCATTATTATCCTTATATGGGTTATTTTTTATGCTGTAAACATTTTTTGGACCAACTTTTCCGAATTATTTGCCCGAGCTTTTATTTTTTGACCAATAAATACTTCATAACTAGGAGATACATGGCAGTATGATACAGTAAATGTTTCATTTATTATTGTTATAGTACATCCACCTGCACCGGCTAAATCCTGTGAATTCTACAACTCCTGGACAAACAGAAATAATATTTGTACCTGCTGGAGCGGCTATATCAACCCCAGAGTGAAATGTAGATGCGCCCGCCGTTGGAGAAATCCTTCTTCCAAAAGGAGATGTTATTGTAGTATAGCCAGGAGTTGGCCATGGAAAACTGCTTTTAGAAATGTCATAAGCTATATAGCTTAGTGAGTTTAAGCTAAAATTCAAATTGTACGTAGAAATAAATATGCAAAACAATAAAGAAACGATTACTAATATAGAAATAATTACTGAATATGATTTGAAAAGGAAATTAAACATTAGTTCACCTAAAAAAAGCCCCCAGAATGAAAAAAAGAAGCATTTAAAGATAAATGCCCCTTGTAAATGGCAGGGGTGCTAGGAATCGAACCTAGCTCAGCGGTTTTGGAGACCGTTATACTACCGATGTACGACACCCCTATAGTTACTTTATAAATATAGCATGTTATTTATAAATTTTCAATATCTTTGGGAAAAATTTTTTAAAATTAAGGAAAAATAGAACGGCTAATGTATTGATAAACTAACTAAAAAGTAGTATACTTAAAAGGTATGTTTTGGGGGTGTAATGGTTTCGACAAAAAACTAGAAGTATTATAAGCGAGTGGTGGCAGCTTGCCAAGTTCCACCTTAAAAAGGTAAGCAACTTAAAAATAAACGCTGATAATAGAGAATTAGCATACGCAGCCTAAGTGCTGCGTCGTTCTACTTAAGGTGCCTACGCTTTAAGATAGGGCGTTAATTAGTAGGAAACGAAGCTATTTTTTCCTTGAAAATAGTGGGTAAATAAAGGATACCGAGAACATATTATTGTTTATTCAATATGTTTAAGGGAATTTATAGAATAAACTGCACTCGGAGAAGGTAATATGGAAGGTTTCTTGGACAGGAGTTCGACTCTCCTCACCTCCACCAAAAATAATATATAAGGAGTGATTTTTGTGGCAGAAAACTGGTTTAATAAATCTGTAGAAGAAACAGAAAAAGTATTAGAAACAAATATTGAAAAAGGCTTAAATGACGAAGAGGTAAAGGCAAGAACTGAAAAGTATGGGGCGAATGAACTTGCTGCTAAAAAGAAAAAAAGCCTTATAGTTAAGTTTCTAGAACAATTTAAAGATTTTATGATAATTGTTCTTATAATTTCAGCGATTGTATCTGGTGTTGTAGGGGTGCTTCAAGGGGAAGGAATTACAGATACAATAATTATTCTTGTAGTAATAATAGTTAATGCAATTATCGGAGTAGCTCAAGAAAACAAAGCAGAAAAGTCACTAGAAGCATTGCAAAAGCTAAGCAGTCATGCTGCAAAAGTAATTAGAAATGGTACAATTACAGTAATTCCATCAAGAGAACTAGTGCCAGGAGATGTTGTAGTGCTTGAGACTGGAGATTTTGTACCTGCTGATTTAAGAATTGTTGAGGCTGTAAATCTAAAATCTCAAGAATCTGCACTTACACGGAGAATCTGTTCCGGTAGAAAAAACAACTAACGTAATAAATGAAGAAAAAACAGGTGTTGGGGATAGAATTAACATGCTATTTTCATCTAGTCTTGTTACATATGGTAGAGGCAAAGGAATCGTAGTTGAAACCGGTATGAACACAGAAGTTGGCAAAATAGCTGATATAATTAATACCTCAGAAGAAGGAGAAACACCACTTCAAATCAAATTAAATAAATTAGGAAAAACATTGGGAATTGCAGCACTTGCAATTTGTGCTTTTATTTTTATAATTGGCCTATTATATGGAAAAGAGCCAATTCACATGTTTATGTCTGCTGTAAGCTTAGCAGTTGCAGCTATACCGGAAGGATTACCAGCAGTATCTACGATCGTTCTTGCAATTGGCGTTCAAAGAATGGTAAAGAAAAATGCAATTGTAAAAAGATTACCTGCTGTTGAGACTCTAGGAAGTGCAACAGTTATATGCTCAGATAAAACTGGAACACTTACACAAAATAAAATGACAGTGAAAAAAGTGTTTTACAACTATAAGTCTATTAATGTAGACGATATAAAAGGTGTAGACAATGACTTAAAACTTTTAATTAATATTGGAATGCTTTGCAATGATACAAAAATTTCTGAAGATAATACATTAACAGGAGATCCTACAGAAACTGCTTTGGTAGACTTTGCTTTTAAGTTTGATTTTGAACCTCATTTGTATGGAATGAGACCAAGAGTAGGAGAAATACCATTTGATTCAGAAAGAAAACTTATGACAACAGTAAATCAAGTAGATGATAAGTATTTCGTATATACAAAAGGTGGAGTAGATGAATTACTATCAATATGCAAAGATTGCAGAATTTATGGAGAAATAAAAAGCTTAGAAGAATATAAAAGCGATATATATAAAAATAATGAAGCAATGGCAAGCGAAGCTCTAAGAGTGCTAGCCTTTGCATACAAAGTATTAGACCATAAACCAACAGATGAAGAGGTAAAGAATATCGAAAATGACTTAACATTCATTGGAATGGTAGGAATGATAGACCCTCCAAGAGAAGAAGCTAAAGAAGCAGTTGCTAAATGTAAAACAGCAGGCATAAAAGCTGTAATGATTACAGGCGATCACAAAATTACAGCAACAGCGATAGCAAAAGAACTTGGTATATTACAAGATGAATCAGAAGCAATTACAGGAAGCATGCTAGAAGAAATGTCTGATGAAGACCTAACTAAGAATATTAGAAAATATTCAGTTTATGCAAGAGTATCACCTGAACATAAAGTTAGAATTGTTAGAGCATGGCAAGCAAATGGCGAAATAGTAGCAATGACTGGTGATGGAGTAAATGATGCTCCAGCTCTAAAAAATGCAGACATAGGCTGTGCAATGGGAATGGTTGGAACAGACGTTGCAAAAGAAGCTGCAGATGTAATTTTAACAGATGACAATTTTGCAACCGTAGTATCAGCAGTAGAAGAAGGAAGAAGAATATATGATAATATATTAAAAGCAATACAATTCTTGCTATCAAGCAATGTTGGAGAAATAATAACATTATTTGTTGCAATTATGGCTATGCCACTTATAGCAACATGGTTTGGAATAAGCGATTTAACACATTTAGAACCATTACTTCCTATACATATCTTATGGATAAACCTTGTAACAGACTCACTTCCTGCTTTAGCATTAGCATTTGACCCAGCAAGTAAAGACGTAATGAAGAGAAAACCTGCTAAACCTGGTAAAGGCGTGTTTAGTAAAGGAATGACATGGAGAATTATTTACCAAGGAGCTATGATAGGAGCAATTACACTTGCTGCATTCTGCTTAGGACTAGCAACTCCAAATATTGATGATAATGCAAAAATTGAAATGGGACAAACAATGGCGTTTTGTGTTTTAGCATTGTCAGAACTTGTACATGTATTTAATATTAGGAACAACAAGGAATCATTGTTTAAGGGTGGAATATTTAATAACAGCAAACTATGGCTTGCTATTTTAGCTTCAGCTGCAATAATGTTTATAGTTCTTCTAGTCCCTGCATTAAGAGATATCTTTAGCATAGCATTACTTCCAACAGATAAGATACTAGAAGTAACAGCATTAGTATTTTCGCCAATATTAGTTGTGGAGGTATTTAAGCTATTTAAAATAAATACAAGCAAAGATGAATAAAAAATCAAAAGTAGAGCATTTTATAAAACAAATGCTCTACTCTTTTAACAAAAGCATAAAATTGACGTATATTATGTAAATGTGATATAATATATGTATTAAATATAAGGAGGGAATCCTACATGGCAACTAGCAACTTGGAGAAGGCAATCGATAACTTTGGAATGGAGAACATCCTCGAGAAAGATGCCACTGTTGGCAAACAGATTGGGACGGTGTTCTTCGCGCCTTCGATTGTCTGGAATGAACAGCGGCTGATGATTGAGTTGGACTTTCCCGCTGTGATTTCGGATCACCCGTTCAGACACCCTACGTTCGGCTATGGCTGGGCTGTGTTCGTGCCTGACAACTGATATCCCTCAGACCCGTGCCAATCACTGGAGGCACGGGCTTTTTTTATTTCCTAAAGCAAAGTGAAGCCTTGACATTTGCACTATAACTGATATAATACTAAAAGTTAAAAATGGAAAATAAAGAGGTAATGTTATGGTTGAAAAAACAATGGAAAAAATCGTTAATCTGTGTAAGAATAGAGGATACATTTATCCTGGCTCAGAGATATATGGAGGCCTAGCTAATGCTTGGGATTACGGCCCACTTGGATCAGAATTAAAGAAGAATATTAAAGACTTATGGTGGAAAAAGTTTATAACAGAATCTAAATATAATGTTGGAATAGATGCTGCAATAATCATGAATCCTCAAGTTTGGGTAACAACAGGGCATGTTGGAGGATTCAGTGACCCACTAATAGATTGTAGAGAATGTAAAACAAGACACAGAGCCGATAAATTAATAGAAGAATGGGCATTTAAAAACGGAAAAGAATTGAGTGGACTAGATGGGTGGACGAATGAACAATTAGTTGACTATATTAAAGACAATAAAATTCCATGCCCAAATTGTGGAAAAAGTAATTTCACAGAAATTCGCAAATTTAATTTAATGTTTAAAACATTTATGGGAGTTACTGAAGATGCAAAGTCTGAGGTATATTTAAGACCAGAAACAGCTCAGCGGAATGTTTGTAAACTTTAAAAATGTTCAAAGAACAACAAGAAAAAAAATGCCAATGGGAATTGGACAAATGGGCCGTTCTTTCAGAAATGAGATAACTCCTGGAAACTTTATTTTTAGGACAAGAGAATTTGAACAAATGGAATTGGAATTTTTCTGTAAGCCAGGAACAGACCTAGAATGGTATGAGTATTGGAAAAAATTCTGCAAAAATTGGCTATTATCAATTGGAATAAAAGAAGAAAACTTAAGGATGAGAGAGCATTCAAAAGAAGAACTTTCATTCTACAGTAAAGGAACAACAGATATTGAATATTTATTCCCATTTGGATGGGGAGAGTTATGGGGAATTGCAGATAGAACAGATTATGACTTAACAAGACATATGGAAGCTTCAAAAGAGGACTTAACATATTTAGATCCAGAAACAAATGAAAGATATGTTCCTTATTGTGTAGAACCAGCAGTTGGGGTAGATAGAATATTTTTAACAGTTATGTGCGATAGCTATGACGAAGAAGAAATATCAGAAGGTGATACAAGAGTTGTATTACATTTAAAACCAATTTTAGCACCTTTTAAAGTAGCGGTACTACCACTTTCAAAAAAACTTTCAGAGAAAGCAGAAGAAGTATATGATATGCTTTCTAAAAAATACACATGTGATTATGATGAAGCAGGTTCAATTGGAAAACGCTATCGTAGAGAAGACGAAATAGGAACGCCTTATTGCATAACGGTAGACTTTGAAACAGAAAACGACGGATGTGTAACAATTCGTGATAGAGACACAATGGAACAAGAAAGAATAAAGATAGAAGAACTAACTACATGGTTAGATGAAAAAATGAAATTTTAAAAATAAAAGGCACTTAATAGATTATAGTGCCTTTTTAAATTTTACCAACTAAATAATGAAATATATTTCTGAAGCAATTTATCATTGGCAAATTAGAATAAAGTGATGAAGAAGCCATTGGCTTCTTCATTTTTTCACTCTAGCTCATTGACAAAAAAAATTTAAAGCGATAAACTAATATAAACAAAGGAGGAAATAGGTATGAAAAAAACACAAGATAAAGCGGGAATTACGTTGGTAGCACTTGTAATAACAGTTATAGTACTTGTTATTTTAGCAGGTACTGCAATTTCCATGAGCATAAGTGAAGAAAATTTATTTGAGCGTAGTGAAGGAGCAGTAAATAAGTATAATAATAAAGTTGAAGAAACTAAGAATGAAGTTAAAAAAGCCAATGAAATTATAGAAGCGGGTTTTGAAGAAAGAAGTATTTTGTCAGCTTTAAAGGAATATTTTATAGGAAACAACTTGGATGATTTAAGTGTATACAATAATGGAACTAATAAAATCGAATATCAAAATTCTGGACCAATTAATGATGCATACAAAATAGAAGATACAGAAATCTTTGGAATGGGATGGTATGTAATTAGTTACAATAATGAATATTATAAAGTTTCATATGATGATGAAAACAATGTTACATCTTTAGAAGAATATGGAATAGTAGACATTGAAAGATTAAATTTATATTTCCATGAGCATACATATGGAGCGCTTCCAGAAACTTTTGAAAATGACAACTTAATTCCTAACGCAAATACTACAATAGAAGGAATACGAAGAGTTTCTAACAATGCTGGAGGGACACTATATATTAAATATAACAATAAATTTTATAAAATAAATTATGGAAGAGATTCAAAAGAAGTTACGGAAGTTACAGAGACAGAAGCTAGGGGAGAATGAGTGAAGGACTGGGGAACGCCAATCAAAAGTTCATTAGGAGCAGAATACAAATAAGAACAAAGGAGAAAAATAATATGAAAGCTAAATTCAAAAAACAAAAAGGAATAACGTTAATAGCGCTTGTAATTACAGTTATAGTATTGCTAATTTTAGCAGGCACAGCAATAACAGTAGGACTTAGCGGTGATGGTTTGTTTGAAAGAACCAATGCTGCAGTAGAAAAATGGAATTCAAGGGTTGCAGAGGAAGAGAATACAATAAATAATGTTTGGAATAATGTACTTAACTACTTTGATGAAGAACAAAAAACAGAGAATTCACCTGTGTTGCCGACGGGAAGCATGAAAGTAGAGTATGTTACATGGACGGAAAGTGCTGAAACAACAGGGACGTATACAGAAATAGCAAGTGAAACAAAACCAGACGAATGGTATAACTATGAAGAGGGAAAATGGGCGAATATAAAAACAACAAGTTATACTGCTAACGAAAATTCAACAAAAAACATAGCATATTGGGTATGGATACCAAGATATGCATATCAAGTACCAGATAGACCGACAAGCTCAAACAAATCTGGGAATCCAGAATTTAATATAGCCTTTTTAAAGGGTAATACATATGAAGCAATAAATGAAGAAGATTTAAACGGAGGAATAATAAAGACAAAAGCAGAAACAGCCAATGGAGTAAGTATTGGAGATTGGGTAGTACACCCTGCATTTCAATATGGAAATGTAGAATTAACAGGAATATGGGTGGCAAAATTTGAAGCAAGTAATGAACTACGAAGCGGAACATATGGACAAGTTGACAAAACAGAATTATGCGTAAATGTTGTGCCTAATGTACCAAGTTGGAGATATATAAAGGTACCAAATATGTTTGTTGTATGCCAAAACATGACAGGAGAAAAAGGCGTATTGGAAAATAATACAACGGCAGATCCACATATGATGAAAAATGTAGAATGGGGAGCAGTAGCGTATTTAACTCATAGCAAGTATGGTAGGATGAGAGATGGCGTAAGCGGTAAAGTATGGAAGAACCCAAGTAATAACTATATAACAGGTCAAGCAGGAAGTGGCGCTAGTGCCAATGCAGACATGAGCTACCAAGCTACTACAGATAATTATAATGTGGGAAATGGACCTAATGCCAGCACAACTGGAAATGTGTATGGCATATATGACATTTCAGGAGGAACTTCTGAAGTTGTGGCTGCTTATGTAGAAACTACAAGTACAAGTCAACTGGGAAGCTTAGCAAGTATGCCAAATGATCCAATAATGTCTAGATATGTTGAATTATATGAAAATAGTGGTACGCAATTAAGCAGTTATAGTAGTATATTTAAAAATAATAAAATAACGCATTGGGGAGATGCAGTCTATGAGACTAGCTATTCAGGGCAACAACAAACATCATGGCAATCTGCTTATTCATACATGCCATATGATAGTTCACCTTTTTTTCTTCGAGGAATTGACCAAGGAAATACAGCAGCTGGAGTATTTGCATTTTCTCAAAGGGATGGTGGCGCTGGCAGCGTGGGATTTCGTCCAGTGTTTATAGCAAAATAAAAAAGGACTGGGAAACGCCGATCAAAAGTTCATTAGGATCAGAATACAAACAAGAACAAAGGAGAAAAATAATATGAAAGCTAAATTCAATAAACAAAAAGGTATAACTTTAGTAGCGCTTGTAATTACAGTTATAGTATTGCTAATTTTAGCAGGCACAGCAATAACAGTAGGACTTAGCGGAGATGGTTTGTTTGAACGTACCAATAGTGCGGTAGAGAAGTGGAATAATAAAGTAGGTGAGGAAGAAAATGCGGTAAATGAAGTGTTTAATTTTTTAAATCCACCTGAAATTATACTTGCTGAAAACAAATTATTAGTGAACATAGAAGATGCAGAAGCTTCTAATGAAGAAAAATCTCCATATGTAAACTATAGATGGAAAAGTGGTGAGCCTCCAATTCTATGTAGAGTATTGTACGATAAAAATGATGCATATGATGTGCAAATTATTGCTATTAATCAGGTGGGAACTGTTGCGCTGGGGTCGGACACAAGCAGAACTACATCTTATTACGACAGTGCTATTGAAACATTGAACAATGAAGCAGAAAAATATATGGACACGGTAAATGGCACAGGAATTTGTAAAGACGCTCGTTGCGTTGGCAGCAATCCGTCTTACAAAGATTCACATGGTTCAAGAAAAACCCTAAATCTTAAAGGAATAGATTACACTTTTAATGATGAGGATTTCAACTATGAAACTGATATGAACAGGATGATATTGCTAGATATGTGGAATACAACATATGAATATTGGCTCGCATCATGTAGCCCGAGTTGGAGATTAAATAGTACTAATAAAGGAGATGCGTGGTGGTCTGTTAGGAAATATTACACTGCTTATGGCGACTGGGGGCCAAGTGCTGAGAGTATTCTAACTTGGAAAGACGGAACATTTACACCACATAGTGTGACTAACGGCTTTAGGCCTGTATTTATACTTAATTCAACAGTTAAAATAGTGAGTGGAAGTGGTACAATAAATGATCCCTACGAGCTTAGCTTGTAAGGACTTGGGAACGTCTAATAAAAGTTTAAAACAATATAAAAACACGTTAACTACAATACCTAAATATGATTTTTGCATTAAATAAATATTATGGAGCGGAATACAAACAAGAACAAAGGAGAAAAATAATATGAAAACTAAATTCAAAAAACAAAAAGGAATAACGTTAATAGCGCTTGTAATTACAGTTATAGTATTGCTAATTTTAGCAGGCACAGCAATAACAGTAGGACTTAGCGGAGATGGATTGTTTGAACGTACTAATAGTGCAGTAGAGAAATGGAATAATAAAGTATCTGAGGAAGAGAATGCGGTAAATGAAGTGATGGAACTACTTAAAGAAAAGAAAGCAGTATTTGCAGATGGGCTTATAACTAAGACGCATTTTCCTGGATGTTTCAATATAACAAAAATAGAAAGAGCAATAGAACTACCACAAATATATAGAACAGACAATAATAAAGTATCGACAGAAGATTCCGATTATCCTATATATATGTGGAATGATAACAATGTTTTATACTGGTATAGTGAGATAAAGCACCCTGAATTGCCGTCAGATTCGAGCTATATATTTTCAGGTTATTCAAATTTAACAGATGCAAATGGAATTAGAGACTGGAATACAAGCAATGTCACAAATATGACTGGTTTATTCAATGACTGCAAAAAACTAGCGGAAATTGATGTGTCTCAATGGAACACAAGTAATGTTACAAATATGTCAAAACTGTTTTACCAATGTGCGAGTTTGGATAATTTAGATTTGATAAATTGGAATACAAACAATGTTACAAACATGAGTTTACTTTTCTATGGCTGTGCCAATATTACTGAATTAGATTTATCAACATGGAATACAAGTTTTGTAACAACAATGGATTTAATGTTCAGCGGAACTAATGAGCATTTTAATGATAAGAATGGTAATGATATTTATGACAGAATGAATATAAGAAAAATTATTGTTACAGAAAACTTTACAGTTGAAAACCTAACATCTAATGAAATAATGTTTCGATCTTGCACACAACTTGTTGGAGGCAATGGAACATCTTTCGATTTTTCAAAGCAAGATTCATCCATGGCCCATATTGATACAGCTGGAAGCCCAGGATATTTTTCAGCAAACTAAGATAATCAAGGGTCAAGGGGACGTTGATTCTATCATGCAAGTTTGCTGATATTTCTAGAAATACCAGCAAAAATCAGTGCTGAAATAAATTATGGAAGAGACTAAAAAGATGTTACAGAAGTTACAGAGACAGAAGCTAGGGGAGAATGAGTGAAGGACTGGGGACGTTCATTAAAAGTTCAAGAAATTGGACATTTAATGGACGTCCCCATGTCCAGCTTTTTTGACAAAAAGTTCCAAATATGTTACAATAAAATTACCACACAATGTGTTGAAGGAAAAAAAGTTCGTCAGAATTGATGGGCTTAAACACACTGCAGTGGAATAAAAATGGAGGGCAAAAAAATGCTCAAAATCGCTACACCCAACGAGATCAAGCAAGCAGCAAGAAAGAAGCTGATTGAAGACTTCACAAAATTGGTTTGTGAAACTGTTGGCAGTGCTGAGAAAAGAGCACAAGAGACAGGAAAATATCAGCTTCGAATGCGACTTGACTGGCCACATGCAACCGTACCCCAAGAAGCAGTCGCAATGATTGCAGAATCAGGGTGGAAGGTCGAAAGATGTGGATCTCAACTGATGCTGTGCCCCAAATGACCACTGAAGGAAGCGCCAGGCCAGGCGCTTCCTTTTTTATGACTTTAAATATTTCTAATTACAAAAAGACTTTAAAACATACTTGCGACTTGCTTTTATTAAAACTTGGAGCAAAAGACGAATAAAACGTTGATGGGGGTTAAAAAATGATTGACAACAAGTGTGTGAAACTATATAATAAATGCATAAAACAAAGGAGAAAAAATATGATACAAATGACTGTTGCAGGCATTGGACTTGCACACACAAGTAATTTTAACCAATGGGAAAAAATAATAAAGCATATAGGAAACTACCTATCAGTGCGTAATTTTTCTATGCAAAATTACGTAAGAGATTGGTAGTTTTTGCATGTGTGCAAGAAATAATAAAGAGAAGGAGAATATTAAACGATGGAAAAAGAAACTTTAAAAACAAAAAAAGGTATTACATTAATTGCATTGGTAATAACTGTTGTAGTACTACTAATTCTAGCAGGCACAGCAGTAACAATAGGCTTAAGTGGAGGAGACTTATTTGGACATGCAAATAATGCAGTAGAGAAATGGAATACAAGGGTGGCAGAAGAAAATGCAATAAATGAAGTATGGGACATGGCTAAAGGAATAATTACAGTAGCTGATGACGTTTTACCAACTTCAGCAGAAGGAGTTGCAGCAGGAAAACCAATTCAAAATCCAACAAGTTATGGGGAAAATCCAAATGCGCAAGCAACAGCAGATGGAGATGATAATTATTTTGCATTGCCAAATGGATTTTATTATGCAGGTGGAAGTGTAGATACAGGAGTAGTCATATCAGATGCTCCAGCAGATGAAAATAAGGGAACAGATAAAGCAGTTCTAACAGGGAATCAATTTGTATGGGTGCCAGTACCTGTTGCAATAAGTACAGATACAAGTACAATTTCTACATCAGGAGTAGATTTAGCAGCAAATCCAGATACCGTAACACCAATGGCGAAATTGCAGTCAAACAAAACAGATTATGAAGGCTTACTATATATTTTTAGTGGAACGACTTCAACATATCAACCAACTTGGAATATAAGTAATACGAACAATAGGGAGCCCGCATTAACGTCAAGAGAAGAATTTGATAGTTCCTACAGTAACTATGTTATTGGTCAAGGTATTACTTCCCCAATTCCAACAATAATAGAATTAAAACAAGTCTATAAAAATGTTGTACAAAGTATAAACCAATATGGAGGATTTTATGTAGGAAGATATGAATTAGGATTAGAAGGGACAAATACAGTCTCTAAATTAGCAAGTACCACGGTAACAACAGCAGATTCAACTAATACGCAAACAAAAAGCTGGTATGGATTATATGCAAAAGCAAAAGAATATGACAAATCAAGTATAACAAGTACAATGATATGGGGAAGCCAGTATGATGCAATGATGAATTGGATGGCAAAAACAGGAAAGCCAGTTGGAACCGTAGATGCTACTAAAAAGAATTTGTCGCAAATAACTGGAACAAAAGATGAAGATATTATTAATAATATATTTGATCTATATGGAGCACATTATGAATGTACATGTGAATGTGGAGTAGGTAATGGATTCAATGGAAGAACATATAGAGGAAGCTATTATGAACAAGGGGAAACAACCTATGCCCCAGGTTCACGCGCATACAATGACCCATATGGATCTTATGAATTTTATTCAACTCGACTTTCATTATATATAAATATGTAAGGACTTGGGGATGTCCATTGAAAGTTCAAAACAAATTCAAAAAACATAAAATAATTAAAAGAACTGTTGACCACAATACTTAAGTATGATATTTTAACTTAAACAAATATTAGTGGGCAGAATATGGGATTTTCTCATATTCTGCTTTTTTGAAAGGGATAAAAATGTCAAGAATTTCAAGGCAATGTAATGATGGGAAATATTTTCATGTATATAGACTGATGGAACAAAAAAGAACAAAGTACTAAAACATAATAAGAAGAACAAATGAATAGGACATTTAATAGACGTCACCAAGCCAAAAAAAGGGCTCCTCTAGTATATTGCTAGTGGGAGCTTTTGTATATTATTTGAATTAATCAATTACAATACTATTTTGATATAAATCGTTTGGGGCAAGAACATTTAGGGACAACCATTTTTGTTAACAACTAAGGCAGAGGAGACAGCCCCTTTGCCTCAATTTTGACATTGTTTATAGATTAAACAATGTCTTTTTTTATATTACAAAAATATTACAACTTTTTTACAAATTTAATTGCAATTTATAAAATACTGATATATAATACATACGTATTTTTGAGTTATGTTCAAAATTAAACACATAATAATATAAGGAGGTTTTTTTATGAGTCAAAAGTATGTATACCTTTTCAGTGAAGGTAATGCAAACATGCGTGAACTACTTGGAGGTAAAGGTGCTAACTTAGCAGAAATGACAAATATAGGTTTACCAGTTCCTCAAGGTTTCACAATTACAACTGAAGCATGTACAAAATATTATGAGGATGGAAGAGAAATAAACCCTGAAATCCAAGCACAAATTAATGAATACATCGGAAAAATGGAGCAAATTACTGGTAAAAAATTTGGAGACAAAGAAAACCCATTATTAGTATCAGTAAGATCTGGAGCTAGAGCTTCAATGCCTGGTATGATGGATACTATCTTAAACTTAGGCTTAAATGAAGATGTAGTTGAGGCTATTGCAGAAAAGAGCCATAATCCAAGATGGGCTTGGGATTGCTATAGAAGATTTATTCAAATGTATTCTGATGTTGTTATGGAAGTTGGAAAGAAATACTTTGAAGAATTAATAGATGAAATGAAAGCTAAGAAAGGTGTTAAACAAGACGTTGAATTAACAGCAGATGACCTAAAAGAATTAGCTAGAGAATTTAAAGAAGAATACAAAGCTAAAATAGGAACAGAGTTCCCAGCAGATCCAAAAGAGCAATTAATGGGAGCTATTAAAGCTGTATTTAGATCATGGGACAACCCAAGAGCAAATGTATATAGAAGAGACAACGATATTCCTTATTCATGGGGAACAGCTGTAAACGTACAAGCTATGGCATTTGGTAATATGGGAGATGACTGCGGAACTGGTGTTGCATTTACTCGTGACCCAGCTACAGGTGAAAAAGGATTATT
>CAMOWC010000006.1 GCA_946628065.1 uncultured Clostridiaceae bacterium
TGCTACTAAAACAGTTTCTAAGAAGTCTACTACTAAAGCTACTACTTCTAAAGCGCCTGCTAAAGCAGATTCTAAAAAAACTACAGCTAAAGCTACTACTACAAAATCTGCTACTAAAACAGTTTCTAAGAAGTCTACTACTAAAGCTACTACTTCTAAAGCGACTGCTAAAGCAAATTCTAAAAAAACTACTAAAGCTCTGTCTGAAGTTTCTTTAGATTTGTCCCTGACTAAAACATCTGTAGCAAAGGCCCTTACCAAGACTTCAAAATCAAAATTGCCTGCTAAAACTCCAGTAAATAAAGCACTTGCAAAAACATCTGAAAAAAAAATAACGAAAAGGAAAACTACAGCTAAGCCTATAATTGTTCCAGAATACTATGATTTGCCTTTTCACTATAATCAAACTGTAGTAAAAGTTTTGGCGCAAACACCTAAAACATTATTTGTTTACTGGGATGTATCAGATGCAGATAGAGAACATTATTTAAACAACTATGGACCAAATTTTTTTAATAATACTATGCCTTTTTTAAGGGTTAAGAACGAAACAAATGGCACCTCTTTTGATGTGGATGTTGACGATTTTGCTAATGGCTGGTATTTACACGTTGAAGATTCAAAAAATACCTATTCTATTGAATTGTTAAGAAAGCAAAGGCCTTATGTAGAAAAAGTATTAGATAATCCTGTATATATTACTTCTTCTAACATTATAGAAACGCCAAACGATCATATACTATTAGATAATAATTTGCATACAATTTTTTATCGAAATGTTAAAACTGGAGAAGTTACAGCAAAAGAAGTCGCAAGCATTTCGTTTCTTAAAAGAATTGGCAGAATTTATAATATTTATGATTTATATAAGAAAATTTATAAAAGCGAAGATGTTGGTGAAATATTTGATTTAAACAATCCTGGCTCTGGGAATCCAACTTCAACCTTTAAATAAACTTTTTATGGAATTTAGTTTAGACTAAAAAGCATGTCAAACAGAACATCCCTATTGACATAGAAAGGAATGAGAGCTTTTATGCTCTCTAACAAATGAAAATGAAGAATGTAAAAGGATATGTAAGTTTCATTTTGCACGCTCACTTGCCTTTTATTCATCATCCAGAAAGTGAAGATTATTTAGAAGAGCAATGGTTATATGAAGCAATTTCTGAGACATATATACCATTGCTACTTAACTTTAAAAAATTAGAGGAGGAAAAAGTTAGTTTTAGACTAACAATGTCGCTTACACCCCCTCTTCTTTATATGCTTGATAATAAGCTATTACAAGAAAGATATATAAAATACTTAGAAAAACACATAGAGCTTTCAAAAAAAGAAATTGAAAGAACTAAATATGATGAAAGATTAAATAGTTTGGCTCATTACTATTTTGACAGATATTCTAATGATTTGCATGTATTTAAGGATATTTATAATTGCAATTTGATTCAAGGGTTTAAGTATTTTCAAGATGCTGGCTTCCTTGAGATAATTACATGCGGTGCAACTCATGGCTATTTCCCTATTCTTTATGTTACTGAGCAAACTGTTAAGGCTCAAATTGCTGTTGGTGTACAAACATATGAAAAATATTTTGGGAAAAAGCCTCGTGGAATTTGGCTTCCTGAGTGTGGCTATGTTCCTGAAGCTGATAAGTATTTAAAAGAATTTGGAATTGAATATATAATTACAGAATCTCATGGTATTTTATATGCTGATCCTGCTCCTATTTATGGGACTTTCGCTCCTATAGTTTCCCCTGAAGGCGTTATTGCTTTTGGTAGAGATATAGAAACATCAAGACAAGTTTGGAGCTCTATTAATGGATATCCTGGAGATTTCAATTATCGTGAATTTTATCGTGATATTGGTTACGAAGCAGATTATGAATATATAAAACCATATATAGCTTCAAATGGAGATAGAGTTCATACTGGTATAAAATACTATCGTATTACATCTAAAGATGATAACAAAGATTTATATAACCCAAGATGGGCAATGGATTCTGCAGAAAAACAGGCTGGACATTTTCTAGATTGCAGAGTAAAGCAAATTGACGAATTATCAAGTTGCATGGATGTTCCCCCAATTATCACTTGCCCTTATGACGCAGAGTTATATGGCCATTGGTGGTATGAAGGTCCATATTGGTTATATATTCTATTTAAAAAAATATATTATGATAATTGCAATTTTAAACTAATAACACCTGGTGAATACATTGACAAATACCCTAATATTCAAATATCCAGCCCTTGTAGATCAAGCTGGGGCGCCAGAGGGTACAGTGAAGTATGGCTTAATCCAACAAATGATTACGCTCACAGGCATTTGCATAAAGCCGGTAATCGTATGGTAGAACTTGCCAATCTTTATCCAAACGAGCAGAACAAATTACGTAGGAAAGCATTAAATCAATGTGCTAGAGAATTGCTTCTCGCTCAAAGTAGTGATTGGCTCTTTATAATAACAAATGGGACAATGGTAGATTATGCTAAAAAAAGATTAAAAGACCATATTGGAAGATTTACAAAATTATACTTAGAAATAATTCATGATAAAATAGACGAATCTTTTGTAGATGATTTATATCAAAAGGATAAAGTATTTGATAATATTAATTATGAAATATATAAATAATTTAAGAAGCACTAAGAATATTCTTAGTGCTTCTTATTGTAAAATTAAAATTTGGTGCAACCCATATAGTAATAGCAAATGAACTGGATAAAATATATAAAGGAAATATTTTATCTTCTTTCCTTGTTCTCCATTGTAAAGTAGAATCGGTATTATAGCCAATAGTGTAAATATAAAAAATGCTACATATTTATAATACAAATTATATTTAATAAAGAATGGCACATATTTAAGTAAAAGCATCCCTAAGAATCCAAATGCCAACATAAACTTATTACTTCTACATAAATAAAATATAAATACAAGTAATACTCCCCAATATCCGTAATCCATGTTAGATAATTCTGCTATTATGCATGCTACTATAATAAACCAAACTGCTAGCGGTTTAAATGGTGCTTTTTCCCAAACCCAGATACAAAATAATCCTAAAAACAGTGTAAACATTACATTTAATGCAAATGTATTAGATATTATCGTGTGGAACAAATAGAAAGGTATTTCTGAAACAATTGCAAAAATGAATAATCTTAAAAAATATTTTTTAAGGTCTTTCGTATGTGTATAGCCTTCTACTATCTGAAAAGCAAATATTGGGAAAGCAATCCTTCCTATGTAGTTTAGCCATGTTGATGTTCCATATAGTCCATAGCTTAGGTGGTCTATAAACATTGTTGTACATGCTATTATCTTTAGAATAAAGCTTGTCATTTGTTTCTCCTTTTATTAGAGTTTTTATTTTTTTAGGTTTGTTTCTCTTTCTTCGTTATATCTATCTATAAAGTATAAAGGTCTCTCCTTTGTTTCGTAAAATGCTCGTCCTAGATATTCTCCTATTACACCTAAAAATACTAATTGGATTCCTCCTAAAAATAGTATTATTACAATTGTTGATGCATATCCAGGTACTTCAATTCCTTTAACTATTGTTTTTATAATAGTATAAATCATATATATAAACCCAATAAATGATATTCCTATTCCAAAAAACGTAGCCCAACGCAATGGAGCTGTTGTAAATGAGGTTATTCCATCTATAGATAGATTTACAAGCTTGCCATAGTTCCATTTCGTTTTTCCTGCAGCACGTGGATCCCTGTCAAAAAGTATTTCTTTTTTGTTGTACCCAATCCAGCTGTAAAGGCCTTTTGTATATCTTTGTGATTCACGCATTTTCTTTAATGCTTCTACGCAACGCCTGTCTAATAATCTAAAATCTCCTGCATCTTTACCTATATCTATTCTCGTAAAGCTCTGTAAAACTTTATAATACATTTTAGATGTAAACTTTTTTAAAAATGTTTCTCCTTTGCGAGAACGCCTTTTGGCATATATATCATCATATCCTTCTTCCCAATACTTTACCATTTCTGGTATAAGCTCTGGTGGATCTTGCAAGTCTGCATCTATAATTACTACAGCATCTCCTTTTGAATAATCCAGTCCTGCTATCATTGCTGTTTCTTTTCCATAATTTCTAGATAAATTTACATAGCAAATTCTTTTATCTTTTTCTCTTAATTCCATTATTATTTTAAGTGTATCGTCTTTGCTTCCATCGTTTACAAATAACACTTCAAAATTATAATTTGGCATTCCATCAATTAGTTTCGTTAATCTTTCGTATAGCATAGGAAGAACTTCTTGTTCGTTGTAAGCTGGTACTAATATCGTTATTAACTTCTTCTCCATATATACAAAACCTCCTATTAGTATGATAATGGTATTTTATCATATAAACTAATAGGAGTAAAGGGCTTTATTCCGTTTTGGCTTTATTGGCGCCGTATTTCTGTATTTTATATAAATTACAAATTGCACAGTCTCTGCATATATATATTCTATTTTCAAATATTAGTTTTAAAGTATTAACAAATTCATCTTCTTCTCCATCAATTAAATGAACATATATCTTTCCAGGTAATAGGCTCAGTAGTGCATTTAAAGCATAATCATTAGATGAAAAACTAATATCTGATAAATATTTTGCATCAAAGACATCAGAAGATGTGTCTAGAATTTGTTTTTGTTTATTCAGTAAAACTGACTCTTGATCATGATATATTAAATGTACAACAGGTTCAATAGCTTCTTTTGAATTTATATATAACCTTAGTAGTGATATAAATTCGTTGTACTCTCTTTCTACTACAAATTTATCTACAGCAATGTCAACTATTTCATCTAAGGTTTTAATATATTTTCTTAGTCTGAAATTTACAAATCCATCTATCACAATGTATTTATTATTTATAATGTAATCATATAAAGCAGAATAAATTATCTCTTGCCTATACTGCTTTTCTTCCATGCTTTCTTCTAGCAGTTCTATGCAAGAGTCCAATATGGTTTTTCTATCTATATCTGAAAAATAGAAATAGTTTGATATTAAAATTTTTTTTGTCAATTTTAATTCATAAAATTTCATAATTGATTTTGCTATTGTTTGAGATAGTACCATATAAAATGATTGTATTTTTTCAGATTTATAATGTAAGATTATGTTCCTAAAATTTTTGAATTTATTAATACTCATATATAATTCTTGTAAATTAGTATTTTCGAATTCATTCTTTAAATAGTCCAATATTTGTTTATTATTCGTTTTAATGCAAAAAGAACTAAGCACAGAAGATTCCCCTTCCCAAAGTAAATATGTTTATATTATCTGCTTTTTTCATTTTGATATACACCTAATAGTTTATATTATTCTTTTAAATCTAAATAGTGATTGTACTATAGGCTCTTATTTATACCTCTTGCAACAATAGAAGACATGTTTTCGATTAGATCATCAATTTCTTTAGGAGTAACTATCAAATTATATTTTTCCTCTGCTAATGCTTCCTTAATTATTGTATACTTATCTTCATCTTTTAAGCAGTTTAAGTGTTCATTTGATTTTGCTTTTTGTTGCATATGGCTAATATATAAGTCTATACTTTCAACTGCAATTGTTGCAGCTTCCACAACCATAGGCACACCTATAGCAATAACAGGAATCCCTAATGTTTTCTTAGATAACTCTTTTCTTGCATTATCTACACCTCCACCTGGCACAATCCCTGTATCTGAAATTTGTATTGAACTGCTTATTCTCTCAATACTTTTTGAGGCCAAGCTATCTATGACTACTACTATCTTTGGCTTTACATTTTGTATTATCCCTTGCAATATTTCTTGTGTCTCAATTCCTGTTGTTCCAAGCACTCCCGGAGAGATTGCACTTACTGGTCTTACTCCGTTTTCTAAATATTGTGGTGCATACTTTATTAAATGCCTTGTTATATCAATGTCTTGTATTACTTTTGGTCCTAATGAATCTGGTGTTGATGCCATATTGCCAAGTCCAACCACTAAAATATCATCTTCTTTTGTAATATGTTTATTCATGATTTCTTGCAATCGAAGGCTCAAATTTATAGCAACTCTTTCAATGTCGTCTTCACTTGCGTATTTTAAATTTTTTGTATCAATTGTAACGTAGTCTCCTATAGGCTTTCCTAATGCTTTTTCTCCTTGCTCATTTGTTATTTTTACTTTAGTTATACGAATATTCTCTCCATCTTCATTTTCTTCAGTCTCTATTCCTGGTATTTCGTCTTCTATGTCATTAGCTTTTTTGTATATATCTCTTCTCTCTAAGGCCATGTCAGTTCTAAATTCCATAAAAAAACCTCCTTTTCTTACATTAGGTATTGTAAGAAAAAAAGGATTTTTTATACATTTATTTAATATGAAACCAATAGAACCGTCCTTATATTTTAGCTAAAACGTTGGAATATGAATCCTATTCGTTTCATCATAAGCTACAATAATTGCATAAGATAGACTCTAGGCCTATATCAATATCAATTAGTCCTATTTTGTAATTGGCATCAAGGTCTGTTAGTTCTTGTAAAATGCTCCTTAACATATTTTCACTAAAATAGTTTGCTTGTTTTTTATATTTTGATACAAGAAATTTTTGATTAGGTTTAAGTTCTAGACTACTTGAAATATCTTTATTTAGTCTTTCACATATTTTTGTATAATATAATTTTTTAAAGTGGTTATATACTAGCATTAAAATTTTTTGTACTGGTTCTTTATTATATTCTAAATTATGCAATGTTTCTAATGCAGATTTTGCGTTTTTACTCCCCAAATAATCTGTTAAATCAAATATAACAGCTTCTGTTTGCTTAATACAAAGCTCATCGATATCTTCATCTTTTATTGTTCCGCCCTCTCCTGCATACTCTATTAGCTTTCGTATCTCATTTATGGCATCTTGCATATTTGTTCCTATGCTTTGAACAAAATATTCCAATGTTTTTTCGCTTACATTTACTTTATATGCATTGCATATTGGCTTTAATCTTCTTATTAATTCCACCGGTTTTAACTTTTCAAAATTGCAAATAATGCCTTCCTTCTCTATAAAGTTAAATAATTCATTTTTATCTGCTTCTTCTTGAGCAAATACTATTATGCATGTATCTTTAACCATATCTATATTTTGTTCAAGATATTCTTTTATTTTTATTGATAGCTCTTGTAATTTGTCATTTTTCTTTTTTGTCTCTTTTTTAAATAAGCTTGTATCTTTTATAATTATAAGCTTTTTTTCATAGCCAAATGCAGGTACCTCAATTTCAGGAATTAGATTATGCACATTTGTCTCATCAAGCTGTATAAAATTAATGCCTGGTACTATCTCTCCAAATTGTTTTTTGATTTTTTTTATAATGGATTCTTGTAAATATTGTTCTTCTCCAAATAACAAATATATATGGTTAATTTCTCCTGCTTTAACTTGTTTTTCTAAATCTTCTGGTTTAATCATAATTCACCTCTAAAGTTTTACTGCAAATTTCTGTGAATGTGCGTGGCAAATTGCTATTGCCATGCTATCTGTGATGTCATCTAATTTTGGCAGTTTTTCAACTTTTAATATGGATTTAACCATTTTTTGGACTTGAATTTTGTCAGCTCTTCCATATCCAGTAACCGCTTGTTTAATCTGCAAAGGCGTATATTCAAAAGTTGGAACTCCCCTTTTGCATCCTACAACAAGTACAATTCCTCTTGCCTGCGCAACATTTATTCCTGTCTTAATATTTTGATTAAAAAACAGTTCTTCTACAGATATTGCATCTGGTTTATATTCATCAATAATCATATTTAAATCGTCATAAATTTTTGTTAGTCTTAATGGAAAAGAAACTCCGCTTTTCAGTTGTAATAGCTCCACTGTCAATAAGTGAAAAATGATTTCCACTGTAATCTATAATGCTGTATCCGTGTTATAGCAAAACCCGGGTCTATTCCTAATATTCTCATTTATTCCTCCTTAATTATGTTTTGAGGACAGGTGTTATATTTCCCTGTCCCTAAATAAAAACTTATGTGCTATATTTTACAAGTATTCTAAGAATTTCTGCAACACTCCAAGCTTGGGAAACAGCTCCTTTTCCTAAATGTGGTGATTTTGAATCAAAAAGCTCTGGGAGGCTACCTACACATACCCCATCCTTTATCTCTTTACTAAATGTGTTTTGTATTCCTTTTATATAACTATCCCACTCTTTTTCAAGTTCTTTTTTCTTTTTGTTTGATTTTTCTGCTTCAATTATTTTATAAAAACCATCTGTATAAATTCCTAATAGCCATGGCCATGTAATTCCTTGATGATAGCTCATATCTCTCTTGAATCCATCTCCTGAGTATACATCAATATAGTTCTTTTCACCCTTGGCGAGAGTTTTTAGACCATATTTATTAAGAAGTTTTTGTGTAACCGTTTCAAACATTTTCTTTGCATATTTGCTATCAGGTTCTATGATAGGGTATGTTAGAGCAATACTAAACATCTGGTTCGGTCTTATTCTACCGTCTCCTAGCACATCATATAAGCAATTTTTTTCTTTGTTAAAAAATTTTTTGTTAAAACTGTTTTTGCACTTTTCTGCTAATTTATTGCAATATTCTGCAGTTTTATTGTCTGAATATTTCTTGCTTAATTTTGACATAATCATCAAAGCATTATACCACAAGCTATTTATTTCAACTGCTTTTCCATTTCTTGGAGTTACAGCAAATGTACCTATTTTAACATCCATCCACGTGTTTTGAGTATTCTCAGTTCCAGAAACTAAAAGTCCATCCTTATCAACATATATGTTATTGTCATCCAAATTAATTCCATCGTGATAGCTATGAATAATATGTCTTAACTTTTCATAAAAATTTTCTTTTACAAATACATAGTCTTTTGTATACTTTAAGTACTTTTCAATTTGTTCAAATAATAGTAAGGAACTATCAACACTGTTGTATAATGGTCTATTATCATATCCTGAATATCCATTTGGTACTAAGCCAAACTTAATGTCCCTCATAAAAGTTTGTAAGACTTCCTTGGCCATATCAAATCTTTTAGTAACTAATAATAAGCCTTCAAATGCGATTAATGCATCTCTTCCCCAATCTAAAAACCAATGATACCCAGCAAGTACTGTATGTAGCCTTGTAAACTCTCTATATACTATAAATGTATCGCTCGTTTTTACAAGCTCTCGTATTAATTCATTTTTTTTAGTTTTATCTTTACCTACAAGTTTTGAATCCTTTATGATTTTCTCTACTCTTTTTATTTCTTGTCTAATTACTTTTTCTGCATTTATTTCTTCGATGTTTTCTTCTAATGAACACACAAATGTAATTGATTTTTCGTCATTTGGCAATAGATCTACATAGTATGTTCCAGCAACAACATGGTTTTCCTCTGGGAAGAATCCTCTTTTTTCTTCTTCTATGTAGTACATATTATAATATGTGTCATTTATATGCTGAACATAGCTTCCATCACTTAAGTAAAAATATATTGGTGTAATTTTGTTTTCATCAACTATTGCTTTTACTTTAGTTCCATTAACTGTTTGTTGCAAATCAAATTCGTGGTTTGTATTCATACAATGAAAATCTCTAAAATTAACTACTGGAGAGAGAGTTAATTTTGCATATTTATATGAATTTTTTATTTTATACAATATACAAACTGTGTTTTTTTCATGTTCCATTACTATTTGTTTAGTAATTTTTATTCCGTCTACCTCATATTCAAATGTTGGTATTATATCTTTTTCAAAACTAACTTGATTTTTAAAGCCTTCTGAAATATACTTCTTGCCAATATTTGTATAAAGTGGAATTGTCTTTCCTTCAATTTCTATAGCTTCATCTAATTTAGATAAAATAACATGTCTTTGTGCTGGTGGATAAAGTGGCGCTACTAGTAGTCCATGGTACTTTCTTGTATTGGCTCCCACAATAGTTGAAGAAGCAAATCCACCAATTCCATTTGTTATAACCCATTCTTTGGTGAGCGAGTTTTCAAGATTAAGCTCATCTTTAGTATATTTCATTTCTTTATTCCTTTCTATTTCTTTTGTTTATTTTCTTTTTGGCTTAGTTTCTCAGTAATTTCCGCAAGTTTTTTGTTTTGCTCTCTTGTATATTCGCTTCTTTGTATCGATTTAATTCTGTCATTGTATTTTTCTTGAAATTTGCTCTTTTTTCTAAATCTCGGCTCTTTTTTCTTTTCTTCTTGTTTCAAATGTTTAACTGTTTTTTTCTTTGCATGTGAATGAGCTTTTTCTTTCTTTTTTTGCTCTTTAATCTTTGAGTTTAATAATACATATTGAGTATCTCCCTGTTTGTTTTTAAATCTTAGGTCGTCACATATAAGCTCCATTACACTACTTGCTATAGAGTCAGGATTATGTCTGATTGCTTCATCTTTAATCTCTGACATGTCTTTTTGTAATATAGTAATTCCTTTGCCTGAAACTTTCTTTAAGTCTTGCTCTACAACATCTGCTCCCATTTTGTTATATTTTCTTACAAATTCAGGAGTTACTTCTCCTGTGTCGCATAAGCAATAGTCTATTATACCTTTTCCTACATGTTCAATAAGTGCATCAATATGATCTGAAATGCTATAGTCGTCAGTTTGCCCAGGCTCTGTCATTATGTTGCTTACATATACTTTTATTGCTTTACTTTCTTTAATTGTTTTAGATATGTTTTTAATCAATAAATTAGGTATTATGTTTGTATATAGACTTCCAGGCCCAATAATGATTGCATCAGCGTTTCTTATAGCATCTAAAACTCCTGGCGCTGGAATGGCATTAGAAGGTGCAATATACACTCTATTTATTGATGTTACTTTTTCATAAGCAACTTCTGATATCTTGTCTTTTTCTTCTACTATGGTTCCGTCTTTTAGTTCTGCACAAATTCTTATCTCGTCAAGTGTTACTGGTAATACCTTTCCCGTAATTTTGAGTATGTCACTACTTTTTTCAACTTGTTTGTTCCCATATAGCTCTTTTAGGGCTAGTAAATATATGTCACCAAAGTTTAGTCCATTTAGCCTGCTAGAATTAAAAGAAAAATTCATTATTTTTTGCATATCTTCTTCATTTTCAGCAAGTGCAACCATACTTTGTTTTATCTGCTCTAATGGTGCTAAATCAAGTTCTACTCTTGAATTGCTTGTTTCTCTACCATAATCAGAAATCGTTACAATAGCTGTTATATTATCTGTATATTTTTTTACACCTTGTAGTACTGTATTTAGCCCTGTTCCTCCACCAATTACTACAATATTAGGTCCATTTTCGTACAGCTTCTTTTTGAAAATGAGAGACTTCATATTGATGTCTTTTTTCCCTTGTGGCGTAATGTTTGCTTGTACTAACAATTCAAGGGTTCTTTTTTGTATAAAAATAATTCCAGCAGTAACACATATAAATCCAAGAACAAATGCTACTACAATAATCCATAAATTTTCAAATTCAAGTTCTTTCTCTACAAGTATTTGTGCAAATCCATAGCAGCATAATGCTATACCAATTAGTATTAAAAAAATCCATCTTTTGACTTTTGTGCTCGATTTAAACCATGTAAAAAAGTCTTTCACTTTAATCCTCCTATTTGCTTTCTCCTATTATTAAAATTTCTTCTTTTATTTCAAATCCTGTTTTTTCTTTTACAACATTTTTTATTTTGCTAATTAAGTTTATCACATCATTAGCAGTAGCGTTTCCTCTGTTAATTATAAATCCGGCATGTTTTTGAGATACTTCTGCGCCTCCAATTTTAGCACCTTTTAAACCACATTCATCTATTAGTTTTGCTGCGATAAAGTTTTCTCCTCTTTTAAATACGCTCCCTGCATTAGGAAATTCTAAAGGTTGTTTCTCTTTTCTCGATTGCATGTTTTCATTCATCTTGGCTTCGATTTCTGTCTTTTTTCCTTTTTTAAGCTTTAGTTTACTCTTTATAATAATTGTGTTTTTCTTCTGAAATACAGAGCTACGATACTCAAATTGATGTTCTTCATTTTTTATTGTATGTACATTTCCAGTTTCATCTAAAAAAGTGGTTTCAAATACAACATCCTTCATTTCTCCTCCATATGCTCCTGCATTCATATAGACTGCACCACCTAAACTCCCTGGAATACCATATGCAAATTCAAGCCCTGTTGCACCATCTTTTAAAGCTTCATTTGCGATAAGTGAAAGTGATATTCCACTTCCACAATTATATACTATTTCATCTTGTAAAATTTCTTTAGTTATTTTTTTAAAGTTTGGCTTAATGGTAATTCCTCTTATACCACCGTCTTTTACAAGTAAATTTGTGCCGTTACCTATTATATTTATTCTAATGTTCTCTTTTTTAGCGTAATTTAGTATTTCTACAATTTCTTCAATCTCTGACGGTTCAATAAAAACATCTGCATTTCCACCTATTTTAAAAGACGTATGTTTACTCATAGGTTCATTAATTAGTATCTTTTCTTTAGGAATGGTTTCTAGTAGATTTTTATAAATAAATTCACATTCCATATTAACATCACCTTTACATAGAATTAAATTTTTGCCTTTCCTGCTCAATTGATGTGTTATTCATAGGTTCTTGAAAACTTGTTGAACTATTAATGTCAAATGTGTCTCTTATATAACTATATAGGATTTCATTAGAATGTGTCATAATTAACGTTTCATTTATTGTTTCCCCTGTAACATAATTAACAACATATGTATTTTGTGATCTTTCAACTCCTATTTTTTCTAGGTCTTTTGGAGATAATCTATAATATGCTCTTTCATCTGAATCAAAAGTATTTGGAATAGATATTAAAGACTGATTAATTTTTTCTTCAACGGAGCTTAATTCTGAACTAGTTAATTTTTCTCCTGTTAAATATTCCTTGTTTTTAGTTTTTGTATAATTTAAATATCTTTGTCCTACCATATTTTTTACTTGCTCTAGTTCAGCTTTAGCCATGCTGTCTTCGGAATTGTTTACGTCACTAATTCCTATATAAATTGTAGTTCCCGCAATTATTATCATTACAATCATTGTAATAATTAGCGAAACAAGTGTAACACCTTTGCTTTCTTTTGTTATGTTCATATACCCCTCCATTTAGAAATATATTTTCTTTTTTTATACTACCACGTATTTGCTTTTTTTACAATATTTATTTTATCTTAAATTACCCATCCTCCATTAGGTGATATAATTTGCCCTGTTGTATATTCATCTTCTACTAGCCACTTTGCACATTTTGCAATATCTTCTGGCTTTCCAAATTTTCCTAGGGGTATTTCGCTTATTATTTCTTCCTTAATAACATCCTTATTCATGTCTGTGTCAATTGCGCCAGGAGCAATTGAATTTACTCTTATATTAGATAGTGAAAGTTCTTTAGCAAGGGCTTTAGTAAAACCATCCATTCCTGATTTGCTTATTGAATAAAGTACTTCACAAGAAGCCCCAGTTATTCCCCATATTGAAGAAATGTTTATTATACAACCTTGTTTTTGATTTACCATTTCTTTAGAAATTTCTTTACTTAGAAAAACTGCTGATCTTAAATTTGTATTTATTATTTCATCCCAATCATTTTCTGTTATATCTGTAAATAGTTTAAACTGATCTATCCCTGCATTATTTATGAGTACATCAATACGGTCTAATTTTTCTTTTGCGTAATTGGCCAGCTTTTGTATATCTGCTATTTTTGATAAATCTGCTTTAATGGTGTCGACTTTTAGTCCTTCCCCATTTAATTTTTCTGCAAGTTCTGTTCCTACTTTTTCAGAATTATTATAGCTAAACAAAACATGGTTTCCTTCTTTTGCAAAAAGTTCTACCATTGCAGCTCCAATTCCTTTAGCACCACCTGTTATAATAATATTTCTGTTCATGTATCTTTCTCCTCATTTTTTTGTATTATTATATCGTTAATTGGCTTTTTTTTCAACTGATTGTATTTATAAATTACTCATATTTAATAATTATGTTTAATATATAATCATTAAAGGAGTTTTTTATGAGTTATACTTCCATGTCAATTTGTAATTTTATTGGTAATACCCCTCTGTTAGAGCTGACAAATATAGAAAAAAGTAAAAATCTACATTCTAGCATAATAGCAAAGTTGGAACTTTTTAATTCATCTGGTTCAATTAAAGATCGCATAGCAAAAGCAATGATTGAAGATGCAGAAGAAAAAGGACTTTTAAATAAATATTCTATAATTATCGAGCCAACTAGTGGTAATACTGGCATTGCTCTTGCAAGCATATCTGCATCTAAAGGATATCGTTGCATTCTTACAATGCCAGATACAATGTCCATAGAACGAAGAAAAATTTTAAAAGCATATGGAGCTAATATTGTTTTAACAAATGGTGCACAAGGAATGAAGGGTTCCATATTAAAAGCATATGAGATACTTCAAAAAAATTCGAATTGTTTTATGCCAAATCAATTTGAAAATCCTATAAATCCTAAAATTCATCGTGAAACCACTGCTCCAGAAATCTGGTATTCACTAAACGGTAATATTGATATTTTTATTTCTGGAGTTGGTACTGGTGGAACAATTACTGGCTGTGGAGAATTTTTTAAAAAAATGAAACCTAACATTAAAATTATTGCCGTAGAGCCAGAGTCTTCACCTATTCTTTCTAAAGGCAAAAGCGGTATTCACAAAATTCAAGGTATTGGTGCAGGGTTTGTCCCTAAAATACTAAATACCAAAGTGTATGATGAGGTTATTACAGTAACAGATAAAGAAGCTTTTGAAACTCGGGAAACTAATAGCAAAGGCTGAAGGTGTACTAGTAGGAATGTCTTCTGGAGCGGTAGCTTCTGCAGCAATAAAAGTTGCAGATAGAGCAGAAAATTACGGTAAAAATATTGTTGTTATTTTTCCCGATTCCGGAAATCGTTATTTTTCAACTTCTCTATTTGAATTGTAAAAAAGCTAGCAGGTTCTGCCTGCTAGCTAATTTTCTTTGCATGTAATACAACTCTATATCTATTATTATCATCACATGTAGATAATGTAAGGATTTCATCTTTTTCAGTAACATTTACTTTAAAATCTTTTATACTTCTCCCGTTTTATGTTATTTAAAAATTGCTCAAATTCATTATCATTTAAAAAGCTTGTAGTTATATAGTAATCTTCAGCTTCTATTGAATATGCTGAAAATATTTGATATTTATAGTCTTTATTTTCTACAGCAAATGGAATTATATAATTTTCTTTATCATTGCACCATTGTTCTGTAAGCACGTTTTTTAGAGTTCCAAACATACTTCCATCTCTTCTATTGTGTCCATAAATAACAATGTTTTTGTCTGTTCCGTCAAGCTTGTTTTTGTAATCCATAAAAACCCATCCAGCACCGTTATTGCTTTTGTCAAAACTATGGTTTAAGTAGTAGTCATTATTTGTAGTTTTTACAACAGGGTATTCAACATCTGTTCCATTTACTTTTACCCATGCAACAGTTTCATTATTTTTTTCTTTTAGCCTTTTAAAGTCTATTTCATATTTTATATCTTCTTTTTTTTCGTTTTCAATAACTGCTACAGCATTTGTTACCTCTTCTGCGATTTGTTTGCTTTTTTTGTTATCTTCTAACCATAATAGGATTTTATAGCCAGAATATAGCATAGCAAATATAGCAATTATTAAAAGAATTGAAGAAATTGTTTTTTTCTTTTTGTATTTGTGTTCTTTCTTGTCCATCTATTTCCCCTTTATGTTATTTAAAAAGAACTAACATTTAGCTAGTCCCTGATTCATACTTGTTTACTCTATTGGCTTAATCTTCCTTTTTTTCCTGCTACAATCTCAAATAAAATTGCAAATACAGACAATAGGAAAATTGATACATAAATTACTATGTTATCACCAGTAGTTGGATTGCTATAAGTTTTTTTAGTTGTATCTTGTACGGTTTCACTTTCTTTTGGCTCTTCTACTTTTGTTTTAATTTCAGTTACTTCTTCATCTATTGTGTCAACATTACTTGGTACCGCTTCAGGTTCTATATATGATGCATTTAGTGCATAAACGCTAAAATGTTCTAATGTTCCTACTAAGTAATCGCCTTCTATAGTAAATTCAATAACTTCTTTTACCGAAAATTCTTCATCATTTATGCATGCAAGTTTAAATGTATTGTATTTTTTTAATTCTTCTGTATAAGGTATTTTAACTTTAAATGGTCCATTTTCTTCTGGTTTATCTTCTTCATCTGGGATTATAACTTCCATTTGAAGCATCATTACAAGAGTCCCCAAATCTTCACAATTTTCATGTATTTTTTTAACTATTTGAGTGTAAGCATCTTTTGATATTCCATATTTTTCTAGCTCTTGGTCACTTAAGTTTGTAACATCTTGAACATTGAATACATAATCTGTTTGTGCATGATCTTCACTTTTAAATTCAACTTCAATTTTAGAATTTTTGTCTGTTAATTTTACTAGTACTTCTGTATCAGTTTTAGTTCTTGACGCAATAGCATATCCAGAAAAGCTTGATGTTTTAAATGTAATTGTATTTGTTTTTTCGTTATATGATTCAATTGGGATTATTTCGTATTTATCTTCATCATGTATATTGTGTATAATTACAATGTCGTTACCATCAAATCCTTCTTCTAGAGTAATTGAGATTGTTACTTCTTCTGGCACTTCTTCTATTTTATTTTCCCATACATCTTCACTATCATCTTTTCCTTTATAAAATATTTGATATAAATCAATATCTAAATAGTTGGATATATTATAATTTTTTGCTACATTTTCGTACTCTTTTATTTTTGCTTCATCTAGCTCTATATTATTTACTGTAAGCCTTGCTGTACCTGATGCTAACGCTCCATCAGTAATTTCTATCGTACCTGCTGATACTTTGTCTGAATTTGATTTAACAACATTTTCTGTTTCTGTAAATTCAGCATCAAAGTGTACGTTACTATCTGGCATAATAAAATTAAACTCGTTTGTTTTTTCTCCGATATCAAGAGATTTTCCGTTTGCTTTAATATCTGTTAACTGATATCCATATTCTGGTACAAATTCAAATACAACTCTGTATCCTGGTGTAACAGTTGCATATCCAAAATGATCATCAGAAACACCTTTGTCATTTTCTGATTTGTTCACATCTTCAAGGTAAAGCGTTTTGTCAATGGGTACATCTGATTCATCATATACTTCTTTTATATAAGCACTTCCATGTTCTAATTTAAACTCTTGAATCCATTCTTCATCAGCTTTATCTTTAGGAACATATCCTGGATTTGCCCATATAATTGTTCTAGGTACCGCGGAATTTTTATCAGCAACCCCTGTTATTATATATTTTTCTGCTCCAGGTACTTCTATTACAACCTCAGGACCATTAATTGTTACTTCTTTTGATTTGCCTATAATATACGTTATATCATTTATTACAAATTCATTTACTGGTTTATCACCAAATACAGGTACAAATCTTAAAGTATTAGTTTTTTTAAAATCTGTAGTTCCTGCTTTTTTAGTGCTACCTTTAAACTCGCTCATTAGATTTCCGTCTTCATCAGACATTATTTCTACATTATTGATCCAAGCATTCATATGTGTATCTGTAAATTTAATATCAAATGTTATATCTTCTTCTCCGCCGTTTTTGATAATTTCACTATTTTGTACGTTTTCTTGTTCAGGTTCTTCACCATATATTTCTTTTTCTTCAACTGAAAATATTAATGTTTCAGTTGGTATTCCTTCCGCATCAGCACTGCCCAAGTTTGTTTCGTTGTTAGTTGTTACTATATGCAAATGTGTTTTAAATCCATCTTCTGCAGTTAAAATAATTTGCATTGTTTCAGGATTAAATCCATCTAATTTTATTAGTTCGCTTTTCTCTAAGCCGATTGGACCTTCATTTGTAGTTTTTCCCCAAATCGCTGCTGAAACATTTTCTTCATTGACTGTCCATTCTGCTGTTCCAAAATCTACAATATATTTTTCACTTGCATTTACAACTTCGCTGTTTTCTTCATTTGAGTAATTTTCTTCAAATCTTGGCGCATCGTTTTTTACATCATCTATATCTTCGTCACTTGCTGAATAGCCTTCTAAAATAGGCACTATATTGTTTTTACTTTTATTCTCTATAACTACATTCGTTACATTTTCGTTCGTAGCAAATGAAATATTGCTTAATATTATTGTAAAACAGCCTGCAAGCATTATAGTTACAATAATCATTGCAATGGTTTTTTTCATGTTGTTCATCTAAACTTCCTCCCAAATTAGTCTCTTCTGCCATCCATTTATACACAAATACAATATCACATTAACGTTTTTTTGTAAATACAATCTTTATTAAATTTCATTTGCTTTCAAATCTTTTCTTTGCAACCTCTTCTACCGCTTCTTCATATCCCGTCAGAGCTGCAAACGGTGCAAATTGAGCAGCTCTTGCATCTAATGGCATTGGTCTGTGTTTTTTTGAAACATGATGCTCCATATTTATAATGTCAGCATATTTATTACATTCTAATTCATCCATCCTATTCTTTATGCCCTCCTATTTGCTTATTTCTTTCAATTGCAGTACCACCTTCTTGTAAGTTCATTCCCTTTATTACAGCATTTTTCCCGTATTTTGTTTTAATATTTAACATTGCTTTTTGAATTTCTTTTTCTGCTTGTTCCTTTTGACTTGTTTTTTCTTTATCTTTTCCAGCCTTACCATAGTCTGTAAATAAGTTAATTTGCTCATATTTGTTTTCTTTTTCTATGGTCTCCTCAGGCAAAACATTATTTGCCGTAATATTTATTCTCCTTACTAGAAGTGCACTATTTGATATTCTGTTATATAGCTTCATCACTGCTTCTGTAATTATTTTTGTAGAAGAAGTATAATGATCTAGATTTTCTGTTCCATGGCCATGCTTTGGCGTTTTTCTTCCATATCTATCTATTGTTATTTCTCCATTATATAGTTTTCTTATTTCCGGATTAGTTAAATTGTCTATGTCATATCCTAAAGTTAGAACAATTTGATTCGTTTTTAAATTTTTTCTTACTAAATCTAAAGAAAGCCCCTCTGTCATTTCTTTTACAATTAACCTTGTCTTTTCGTAATCATATGGGCAGTGTAGGACTTGTCCCGAGCTTATACTATTTGTTGTAGGTTTATATTTTTTCACTGCTTCAATTGTTGTAGGCTCCCATCCCCATGCATGGTCTATTAAAAGCTCTGCATTTACTCCAAATAATTTATATAGCAATTCCTCATTTTCTATTGAGGATCTAGCTACTTCTCCCATAGTATTAATTCCATGTTTTTCTAAGCTTTTTGCATATCCTTTTCCAACTCTCCAAAAATCTGTAATGGGTTTATGATCCCATAATATTTTTCTATAAGACATTTCATCTAAGTAAGCCATTCTAACTCCATTTTTATCTGGATTTGCATGCTTTGCCACAATATCCATAGCTATTTTACTTAAATAAAGGTTAGTTCCAACACCTGCTGTAGCTGTAATACCGGTTTTATTAAAAACGTCTTGTATCATCATTGTTACAAATTCTTGTGGATTCATATGGTTAAGCTTCAAATAATGTGTAATATCGCAGAATACCTCATCAACTGAATATGCAAATATGTCTTCTGGTGCAATATGGTCTAGATAAATATTATATATGTCTGTGCTGTATTTCATGTAATGCCCCATTCTCGGTGTTGCAACTATATAATCTAATTCTAGGTTTGGATTTTCTTTTAATTCTATTGCGTTATATGATTTTCCATCAAATTGTTTCTCTTTTGCTTTCACTTTTCTTAAGGCATTTACCTCTTTAACTTTTTGCACAACCTCAAAAAGTCTTGCTCTTCCTGGTATACCATATGATTTTAGTGACGGGCTCACTGCTAAACATATTGTCTTTTCCGTTCTGCTTTTGTCAGCAACTACTAAATTGGTTGTAAGCGGGTCTAGTCCTCTTTCTCTACACTCTACTGATGCATAAAAGCTTTTTAAATCTATTGCTGCATATATATGTCCTTCTTGCATATTTTACCTCCTAGCCAAATCTCAAAATTATTATACCATTTTGTTTGATATTTGTAAACACTTGTTTGGTGAATGCGTATAAAAAAAGCTGGATTTCTCCAACTTTTTTAGGCATTTTTTTCAATATACTTCATTTTAGCAAGTTTTATTAAGCTAGTTATTTCTCTTATTGCAATTCTCAGTCCAAAAATAATTATGCTCCCTATATATAAATCAGAAATAATTTGCTCTCTTGTAGAAAAGAATGAATCTCTTACCATAAGTCTTTGTCTTAGTGAGAAAAGTTTAAGTATTTTTAAATCGTTGAATGTTATCACTTTGTGTTTTTTAGTAACTGAACTACAATAGAATAACTTGCATGTTAAATTTTTCGTTTTACATCCAAATTCACTTTGATGTATACATAGTCTGCAACACCCATTCTTATAAGTGCAATTTGGGCTTTGCTGATTAACGCATTTGTTACCTATAAATCCACAAATATTTTTTCCACTATAGTAATTGTCAATCTTGTTACAACAATAGTCATAAATAAACTCTATTCTTTTTCTTCTATTTTTAATGTTTAATGCCTCAACTATTGCCTTGCATTCTTCATCATCTATATTGGTTACTAGTTTAGTATTCCTATAAAGAATAGTTTTATAAAATTTTATTTTTTTATAAAGTTCATTTTTATCTCTGATAAATAACTCCCTCATTATTACTCCATTACAGTTTTATTTGTTAGTTTGAGAATACAGGATATGAGCCTTGCAATTTCCACGTTTTTAGTTGTGTATTAGATGAATTTGCATTGTTTGTTGTTACATACGAATTCATAAGTGTAACAAAATTTGATAGAGACATTGTATTTGTCATGTTTGCCATTCCTGTAGCACCATTTGAATTTGCATTAGATGTTTTTAGCAAATAAGTGCATCCCGTACCGGCTGTACCCTGCGCAGTTATTTCTCCTGCTTGTCCACTCGTTTTGGATGTAATATTTCCTGTATTATGGCTATTGGTTGTTGTATGTGTTGCCGTCGCTGTTATACCTCCACTATATGCATTATCACCTGTAACACTTACATTGCCACTATTATAGCATTTATCAATTGTCATATTTCCATTCACAGCACCGGGCTCCTGCTATTCCTGCAGAATTGCCAATTCCACCTAAAATATTTCCCGCGTTGTAACAATTTTTAATGTTAGTATATGTTCCGCTCCAACTCTCTGCTAAAATTCCAGCAGTAATATATTCTCCATGTAAATTTCCTGAATTAAAACAATTAACTATCATCAAATTTGAATTGTTATAATTTTCTCCTGCTATGCCACCTATATGTCCGTCCACTGCCTGATAAGCTAGCTGTATTATAGCAGTTATTTACATTTGTATTGCTACCATTTGATCTTCCTATAATTCCACCATATCCTGAGTCACTATTACTTGATACTATTTCTCCTGAATTGTAGCAGTTTGAAACTTCTATAGCTGTTGAGCCTTCCTTTATATACCCTAATATGCCACCTGTGTTATTAGGCGCCAATATTTTTCCAGTATTATAACATCCATTTATTTTCGCATTAGTAGTAACTCCCGCAATCCCAGATGTTCCATAAGTTCCATTAATACCACCAGAAGAAATATCTCCGGTATTATGGCAACTAATAATTGTAATTGGTGCGCTGTACGAGTCTCCAACTATTCCTCCTGCATATTTTTTATCTGATGTTATTTCTCCCGAATTTTTGCAATTTTCTATTCTTGCTGTTGTCCCTGAGCTTCCAATTATTCCACCTGTAGGTGAATTTATTACTGATACACGTCCTGTATTATTACTATTGATAATTGCTAATGTACTACCATAACCAGTACCAATTATTCCACCCGCTGGGCTTACTGCCATAATGTTCCCCGTATTGTAGCAATCAGTTAAACTTAATGAGCCATACGTGCCTCCAACTATTCCCCCTGCCTGGGCACCTGTGCAATTTATATCTCCAGTATTATAGCAATTTGCTATTGTAACTTGGCTGGCCCAACCTAATATTCCACCTGTCGGTGCACCAGCTGTAACGTTACCTGTATTATAGCAATTTGTTATCGTTGCAGATGAAGAAACCTGACCAATTAGCCCTCCTGATGGTGCAGGTCCGCTTATTTTGCATTCTTTTATTCCTAAGTTACTGATTGTAATTGCATTTGATGTTATTCCGAATAGTCCTGCATAATTATCTGATTTTTCATATAAATTAACGATTAAAAATTTTTTTCCGTCAAATGTTCCTGCAAACCCACTACTTGCATTGTTCCCTATTGGTACAAAACCGGCTCCGTTTGTATCTGTTAGCAATTGCTTTATCGCTGTTCCTGAACTATTTTTAATATACCCGTAATTATTTTTTACATACTTTTCTTCTGGATTTGCATATGATTTATCATCTTGCATATCCAAGCTCAATCCCAACGTTACTGTTTTGCCAGAATACAAACCATAAGTTGTATCTCCTTTGTTTACATTATATGCAAAAGCTACTAAATCCTCTATACTATTTATTGTATATGGGTCAGATTGTGTTCCTTGTCCTTCTAATTCTCCTGGATTTAGGTCTTGTACTTTTTTTATTGTATTGCTGTTATTTCTGTTGTTTTTTAATTCTCCTAATATCTCGTTTTGTAATTCTTCTTCCATATTAACTCGCTGGTTCCAGTTTTCAACAGTATTACTGGCTTTTTCTACTGTTCCATTTCTGCTAAGCCCAACGGCAATAGCTGCACCAGATATTATAATTAATAATATAACTGTTATAATAAGTGCTACAAGTGTAACACCTGAGTTTCTTTTTTCTTTAGTAGTATTCATGAAAAATCTCTCCCTTTACTTTTTATTATTAAATTATAATTTAACTTTTTTTATAAGTCAATAAGTTAAGCATTGTCGCTTCATAAAATCTATAGGTTCTTATGGTGGTATAATAAAAAAACTACATATCCAAATAGATACGTAGTTTTTTTGATTATTCTTTTTTCGTTTCATCTGCTGCTTCTGCAGTTTCTTCTACTGTTTTTTCTTCTTTAACTGCTTCTGCTGGAGCTTCTTCTTTTACTTCTTCAGCTTTTTCTGTTGGTGCTTCTTCTGTAGCTACTTCTTCTGCAGCTACAAGGTCTTCTGCTGCAGTTTCTGGAACTTCTAAAACGTCTTCTTTAACTGTTATCATATTAGTTTCAATTCTAGCGCCTACTTGTTCCTTTGTCTTAGCAGCTTTTCCTACTCTGTCTCTTAAATAGTATAATTTTGCACGTCTTGCGCGTCCAACTCTAACTACTTCAACCTTTTCAATTGTTGGTGAGTGTAGTAAAAATGTTTTTTCAACACCAACTCCATAAGAAATTCTTCTTACTGTAAATGTTGCATTTACTCCTCCACCTTGTTTTTTAATTATAATTCCTTCAAATACTTGAATTCTTTCTCTATTTCCTTCTTTTACTCTTACATGAACTTTTACAGTATCGCCAACTTTAAGCATTGGTACTTTACTTTTTAACTGTTCATGCTCAATAGACTTAATAATGTCCATTTTATTTCCTCCTTCTTTTTAAATCAGCGGTCAGCCTTTGTTTACTGACATTCATTTTTTAAATTTTCTAATGTGTCTCTATCTTCTTTTGATAGGTTAACATTATTTAATAAATCTGGCCTTTTTAGAAATGTATTTCTTAAAGACTCTTTTCTTCTCCATTTATTTATTTTTGCATGGTCGCCAGTAATTAGTATCTCTGGCACCTGTCTTCCAAGAAATTCATCTGGTCTTGTATATTGTGGGTATTCTAATAATCCGTCTGCAAATGACTCTTCCTCATTTGAGCCATTTCCTAATACTCCACCTACAAATCTACTAACGCTGTCTATAAGCACCATTGCTGGTAGCTCTCCACCTGTTAGTACATAGTCTCCAATAGAAATTTCTTCATCTACAATTTTATCTAATACTCTTTGGTCAATTCCTTCGTAATGTCCACAAAGTAAAATCAAATGCTTTGCTTTGCTTAATTCTACTACTTTTTTATGTGTTAATCTTGTTCCTTGTGGTGATAAGAATATAACTTTTGCATTTTCTTTGTCTAGAATTGAATTATATGCATCATAGACTACATCTGGTCTTAATACCATTCCAGCTCCTCCACCATATGGAGTGTCGTCTACTTTTTTGTGTTTATCCTTAGAAAAGTCTCTAATATTTATTAAATTAATTTCTATAGCTTTCTTTTTTTCTGCTCTCCCAATTATGCTTGTTTTTATTGGTTCAAACATCTCTGGAAAAAGAGATAATACATCAAATTTCATTTATTCCAATCCTTTTATAAGATTAACTATCATCTTTTTGTTTTCCACATCAATATTTTTTATAACGTCTTTAATTGCAGGTAGTAGAATTTGCTTGCCTAGTTCGTCTTTTATAACATAAACATCGTTGCTTCCAGTTTTAAATATGTCGTCTACCTTTCCTAAAATTCTCCCTTCTTCTGTCTGTACTTCGATTCCAATTAAATCTGCAATGAAATACGAATCTTTAGGAAGCTTTACTGCATCAGATCTTTTAATTTTAATAAAACACCCTTTGTATTTTTCAACCATATTTATATCTGGCAATTCTTTAAACTTTAAAAGCACGTTATTTTTGTTATATGCAACTTCTTCGATGGTCATTAAAATTAAATTGCCTTTATAATCTATATAGATATTCTTTAGATTTTCGAATCTTTTTACGTCATCTGTAAAAGGTACAACTTTTACAAATCCTTTTATTCCATATGTATTTACTATTTGACCTATTTCAAAATATTCTTGCAAGTTTTTCACCTTTATCCAATAAATTCAATGGTTACTCTTTTACCTTCTTTGCTAGCAACTGCCTTTACAAGAGTACGAATTGCTTTTGCAACTCTTCCTTCTTTTCCTATAATTTTTCCCATGTCGCTTTCTGCTACTCTAACTTCGAAGATAATTGATCTTTCGCCTTCAATTTCATTTACTGAAATTTCATTTGGATTAGAAACTAAATTTCTTATAATTGTTTCTAAAATTTCTTTCATTTTGCCTTCCTCCTATTTAGCCTTTTCAATCAAAGCCTTTACAGTATCTGTTGGCTTTGCTCCATTTTTGATCCATGTTTCAACCTTTGCCATATCTAATTTTATTTCAGCTGGAGTTTTCATTGGATCATAAGTACCAATTTGCTCAACTATTCTTCCATCTCTTGGTGATCTTGAATCAGCAACAACAATGTGATAGAAAGGAGCTTTTTTAGCACCGAATCTTTGTAGTCTAATTTTTACCATATGTTTCACCTCCTGTAAATTAAGATTATATTTTTAAAAATTAAAAGCATGTTTTTGAATTGGGCATTTAGTTGTTATTTTTTCAAGACAAGGGGACGTTCTTTTTGTCTATAGGAGTTCGAAGTCTATATGGGTTTGCAAACCCTATAGACAAAAAGAACGTCCCCTTGTTTTGAATTTCATTATTTAAGCTTCTTCAAATCGTTTATGTTCATCCCTCTAAGCATATTTTTAGCACTTTTAGGGTCTTTCATTTTTTTCATCATTTTTTGTGTCATTTCATACGATGCCATAAACTTATTTATGTCTTGTACAGTTGTTCCGCTTCCTCTTGCTATTCTCTGTCGTCTGCTACCATTTAATAGCTTTGAGTTTCTTTTTTCTTCCTTTGTCATTGAACATATTATAGCTTCTATTTTTGTAAATTCTTTATCATCAATTTTTACATCTTTTAATTGGTTCATACCAGGTATCATTTTTAAAATCGAAGAAAATGAGCCCATTTTCTTCATTTGTCTTAGTTGCTTTAAATAGTCATCTAAGTCAAATGACTCTTTGCGAAGTTTTTCTTCCAGTTTCATTGCTTCTTCAGCATCAAATGCTTCTTCGGCTTTTTCTATAATTGAGAGTACATCTCCCATCCCAAGAATTCTTGATGCCATTCTTTCTGGGTGAAATACTTCAATGTCACTTAGCTTCTCTCCTGTTGCAGCAAATTTAATTGGTCTTCCGGTTACTTTTTTTACAGAAAGTGCTGCACCGCCACGAGTATCACCATCTAACTTTGTTAATATAACTCCGTCTATACCTAATTGTTCATTAAATGAAGAAGCAACATTTACAGCATCTTGACCTGTCATAGAATCAACTACTAAAAGAATTTCATGTGGCTTTACACCTGTTTTTACATTTTTTAATTCTTGCATTAATTCTTCGTCTATGTGAAGTCTACCTGCAGTATCAAGAATAACCACATCATTCATCTTTGAATATGCCTGTGAAATTGCTTGTTTTGCAATTAGCACAACATCTTTTGTTTGCTCATTTGCGTATACAGGAATATTCAGTTGTCCTCCAACAACCTGCAATTGTTTTATCGCAGCTGGTCTATATACGTCACAAGCAACTAGCAATGGTTTCTTTCCTTGTTTTCTTAAAAGGTTTGCAAGTTTTCCTGCTGTTGTAGTTTTTCCTGAACCTTGTAGTCCAACTAGCATTATTACTGTTGGAGGGTTTGGAGTAAAGTTTATTTTACTTTCTAATCCTCCAAGCAATTCAACTAGCTCATCTTTAACTATTTTTACAACTTGTTGCCCTGGTGTTAGTGATTTTAATACATCACTTCCTAACGCTTTTTCTTCAACTGTTGCTATAAATTCCTTTACTATTTTGTAATTTACATCTGCTTCAAGGAGTGCAAGTTTTACTTCACGCAAAACGTCTTTTAAATCACTTTCCGTAATTCGAGATTGTCCTCTTAACTTTTTTGTTATATTTGTTAATTTTTCGGATAAACCCTCAAAAGCCATCTCTTTGCCTCCTTTGTTTTTTTTGCGTTTGGCATTTCGCATTTGGTTATTTTCTATTTGTTCTTTAATATTTTAATAATTATTCCATATAACAAATGCTAAATGTCAAATGCCTTTAGACTACACAATTTAACTCGTGTTTAATGTGTTCTAGCATTTCTGCAATTTGTTCGTCTGAATACTGTGTTTGAATTGTAGTAATCTCAGATAAAATCTCTGAAATTTTTCTTTCTTGTTTTAATGTTCTTTGCATAAGTCCTAGCTTTTCTTCATATTCGAAAAGTTTGTTTTCCCCCTTCTTTATGTTGTCTCTAGCAGCTTGCCTAGTAATGTTTCGGTTTTCAGCAATTTCTGACAAAGACAAATCGCTATTATAGTAATCATCAAGGAAATCATATTGTACTTTGGTTAATAGCTTCCCATAAGTTTGAAGAAGTAAACTTAACTCTACATTTTTTTCCATGATTATCACCTCTTTAGTTTGTAATGCTAATATACTTTACACTATTTTTTTGCTTTTGTCAAGGGGTTTTAAATAAAAATATATAAAAAAGAGGTAAAGAAATATCTCTTCACCTCTTTTTAATATAAGAATCATTCTGTAATAATAACTGGTCTAAATCCATATGTGTTACTTGTTACACTGGCCGAAGGAGCATAAAATGCCATTATTCCTTTACCACTTACCAATCCTCCGTCCTCTTATAAATTGATAGTATGTATTTGTTCCGAAATCCGAATATGCGCCATGCCAAGAGTTCGTGTTTGATTCTCCAGTTCTTCCTGTGCTTGTTTCATATATTGCGTCCCCATATCTTTCTGAGTTAGCATTAAAATTGCTTTGTCGATCTCCTTCTGATTCTGAGATTATGTAAATATCAATATATTTTTTATCTCCTACCAAAAAATTTCTTGTCATTGTACTGTTTTCTAAATATGCTGCTGTTCTCTCAAACGCGCCACCTACCATATCATATATACCATATACATTTGCTGTAGTGCTTGCTTTAGGTCCGTTATCTTCGTTGTAATTGTTTGACGTGCTTGTCGAAGCTGTATTAGCACCTGTTCCTGCCTGACCTGTTATATAATTTGAATTTGGATTATTCCATACTCGTCCATTAGCTTCATCTCTTATTTGCCCATGCTTGCTTTGTGTTAGGTAAGCAACCATTCCCCACTCGCTGTTTTTTATCATGTGGCTATCTGATTTACTAGATAAACCATATATATTTCCGCTATTTACCATATTTCTACTTACTGCAAACGCGGTTGGACCTGTTATTCCTCTCCAGCTCGTTATATTTGGTAGAACTTTTACATTAAGTTCTGTTGTGTTTCCGCCACCGTTTGTTGCAGATGGGTTGCTACTACTTGCTTCAAATTTTGCTACCCAAATTCCTGTTATATCTTTATCCCATTCTCCATTTGCATAGCTTGTTTTATTTCCATCACAAAATGCTGGATGTACATTCCAGTTATCTCCACCGCTTGCATTTGCTATTTGTACATTTGTTCCATCTGTTGCAATATTAGTCGTTCCTTTTAAAAATTTTATATTTATTTCTCCTGCAGTACTTGTGTGATAGTTAGCCACTGGAATTTGATACATATACCTTGGAATCCACACAAACATACTTCCTGGAGCAGTTACTTTTTTTCCAACAAGAATTGTCTTATTGTCATCTAAGACTTCAATATCTCCTTCTACTGTTAAACCGTCTTCCAGCATAATATTGGCCCATTGTGCTTTATCACTTGAATAGTCATACCAGTCTCCACCGTTTTCATCTGCTATTACCCAAGCATTCAGGCTTTCTCTATATACTACTGGTACCATTCCAGAATCAATTTTAGGTTTATTTGCAAGTGTCACCTCTATAGTGTCCATTGCTGAATTTCCTGCAGAGTCAGTTAGCATTACTTCATATGTTCCAGATACAGTTATTGGTATTTCAGTTCCTGTTATTTGTTTCCATTGAGTTTCTCCATAAAGCCTGTAGCTTACAGTGCCTTTGCTAACGTTTCCTTTATATTCAATGTTTTCTATACTTATCGTTGCATTTAGTCCGTAGTTTTTTTTGTTTAATATAAATTCAGGTGGTTCGGTATTTCTATTTTGATATGTTATGTTTTCCCATCCTGATAACCTATGCAACATATTTCCTTTATATTCGATGCCATTTATATCTACTACATCTCGTATAGCAAAATTTATTATTACTTCTCTATCTACTCCAGTAACTCCTATATTCTGTAATAGTTCTTTATTAAAATATGTATATCCTACTGTTTGGTTTCCAGCTAGCGCTTCAAATGCTAAGTTTATTTTGTCTTGCGGAATAGGTGCACCAAGTTCAGCAAGTTCTTCTGGTGTTTTTTCTTCTACAAGTTCATTTACTCTTGTATGAATTATTTTCATTTCACTTTCGAATTGATTTACTCTTACACCATTAATGACATTAATACCTGTATACAGTCCGTGTTCCTGTAAGTATTCCCATTATCATTATAGTTATTGCCAGCGCTATTAGTGTTATACCTTTGCTTTCTTTCATTTGTGTGGCCTCCTCTATTTGCAGAGTATATTTTATATTAATCAGCATTATATTTTTCAAAATCGCCATAATCTATACCGAATGTGTCAACTGTCATTTTTGTGATAATCGGTTCATTAACTGGCTTATCTGATGCTATAACATTTCCATCTGCATCTTTTGGTGCCTCTTCATCTGTTCCTAAATTTGAGCTACGATATACAACTTCTACATTTGCGATTGCATCTACAGTTTCCATTCCTTCTAATACTTTTCCAAATGCTGTATAATATCCGTCTAAGCTAGGTGTATCTTTTGTCATTATAAAGAATTCTGTACTTGCTGAGTTATAGCTATAGCTTGTAAATCCGCTACCGTACATACTATAGTCAGCTCTAGCCATTGATATTACACCTCTTTCATGTTTTAGCTTATTATCTTTAAATCCATTGGCTAAGAACTCTCCTTTAATTGTATAGTCTACATTTCCATCTAAATCTTTTCCACCTTGTATCATGAAATCTGGTATTGTCCTGTGAAATGTTTTGCCATCATAGAACCCTTCTTGTATCTTCTTTATAAAATGTTTTACTGTGTTTGGTGCCATATCTGGATATAATTCAATTTTCACAGTACCATAATCAGCAACTTCCATCGTTACTATAGGATTCTTTACTTCCTCCGTTGCCTTTAATACGTAGCCAATAATTAAGGCTACAATTGTTATTGCTAAAAAAGCTATTACAGCTATCCATAACATTTTAGTTTTTTTCATTTTATTTGTCCTCCTTTATATTTAGAACATTGCATTGTCGAATACAAATTGTTCTTGCATTCTCTTCAATGCTTGTTTTATTGTTCTAGCTCTTATTTCTCCAATTCCTTCAACTTCATCTAGCTGTATAATGTCTGCTGCTAAGATATGTTGAAAGGATTTAAATCCTTTAACAAGGTTTTCTACAATATTACTTGGCACTCTAGGTATTTTGCTTAATATCCTATATCCTTTTGTATATATAGCAACTTCCTCATATGTTTCAAAATTCTCATATCCTAAATAATTAGCTATCTTTCCAACTTCCATTAGTTCCTCTGTATTTAATTGTCTAATTTGAGTTAGTATCTTTGCTTCATCTTTTTTCTTTGCTACCATATAGTCTTTAATCATAAGAAGTTCTTCTTCTTCAAAGTCCCCTAGGAGCTCTTCCATCTGCATTTTAAGAAGTCTTCCATCTTCTCCAAGCTCATATATGTTTCTTCTTACTTCTTCGGCAATTTTTCTTACCATTTCAGCTCTTTGAATACATGTTATAACATTATCTAGAGTTACAATATCATTAAATTCATATTCATTTAGCATATTTAATTTATCATCAAAGACTTTTTTATATTTTTCTAAAGTCTGCAATGCTTGGTTTGCTTTTGTAATAACCTTTGATGTGTCTTCTAGTACATATCTAAAACTGTCTTTAAAAATCGTAATGATGTTTCTTCTTTGTGAAATGCTTATAACCAGTTTTCCAGTCTGTTTTGCTGTACGTTCTGCTGTTCTATGTCTTGTTCCTGTTTCGTTTGTAATTATATTAGAAGATGGAATTAGCTGTGCATTAGCATATAAAATTGTTTTGAGATCCTCACTTAAAATAATAGCTCCATCCATTTTTGCAAGTTCATAAAGTCTTGCAGCTGTGTATTCTTGGTTTATTGCAAATCCCCCATCCACTATGTCTAGAACATCCTTTGAGTCTCCCACAACAATAAGCGCACCTGTCTTTGCTTTTAGTATGTTTTCTAGCCCAAGTCTTAATTCTGTTCCAGGCGCTATTAATTGTAAAATTTCTGCTTGTATGTCTTCTTTTCTTGTATTTTCATCCATAGGCATCACTCTTTTCTATATTCCAAGTAATTATATTCAAGCTATTTAAGTTTTAAATACTTCATAGCTTCATTTATATTTTTCACGCCTATTATATCTAAATTATATTTATCTTTCAATAGTTTTTTATTACTTTCAGGAATAATACATGTTTTAAATCCTAGCTTTTCAGCTTCTTTCACTCTTTTTTCAATCATGTTCACGGCTCTTACTTCTCCAGTTAGCCCAACTTCTCCTATAGCAATTGTACCTCTTGGAATTGCAATATTTTTATAGCTAGAAACTGTCGCAAGCACAATTCCTAAATCTAAAGCTGGCTCGTTTATTTTTATGCCTCCGACAATATTTAAATATGCATCTTGATTTCCAAGTGGCAGTCCTGCTCTTTTTTCTATAACTGCAATAAGTAAAGTTAGTCTATTATAGTCAATACCATTAGCAGTTCTCCTAGGTAATCCAAATACACTTGTGGAGGTTAATGCTTGAAGCTCAACAAGTATTGGCCTTGTCCCTTCGATGCTTGCAACAACAATTGATCCTGCAGGAATATCATCTCTGTCCTCTAGTAATATAGAAGACGGATTTTCCACTTGAACCATTCCCTCATTTTTCATTTCAAACATGCCTATTTCATTAGTAGATCCGAAACGGTTTTTTACTCCGCGTAGTATTCTATATGCAAAATATCTCTCACCCTCTAAGTATAAAACAGTATCGACCATGTGTTCAAGCACTCTTGGTCCTGCAATGTTTCCATCTTTGGTAACATGTCCAATTATAATTGTCGTTATAGAATTTTCTTTGCAACATCTCATCACTCTACTTGTTATTTCTCTTACTTGGCTTACACTTCCCGCTGTTGCAGTAAGGTCACCACTGTACATCGTTTGAATAGAGTCAATAATTACAAGTTTTGGCATTATTGAAAGAATTGTTTCGTCTATTACATCTATATCTGTTTCAGCTAGGAATAATATGTTGTCGTTATTTATTCCAAGTCTATCCGCTCTTAATTTAATTTGTTCTGCTGATTCTTCTCCCGATACATAAAGGACTTTGCCCTCTCCTTTAAGCAGGTTGCAAATTTGTAATATAAGTGTAGATTTTCCAATTCCGTGGTTCTCCTCCGCAAAAGTACAAGTGACCCTTTAACAAGTCCGCCACCGAAGTACTCTATCTAGTTCACTTAAGCCTGTTTTTACTCTTGTTGTTTCTGTTTTCTCAACTTTATTAAGGCTAACTGGAATTGCAGCAGCCTTTTTTTCCTTTTTTCCATCAGAAGTTTTAGATACCTTTTCTTCATAGAAGCTATTCCATTCATTGCATGCAGGGCATTTCCCCAGCCATTTTGCTGATTCGTACCCGCAATTGCTACACACAAAAACCGTAGTCGCTTTTGCCATTGTTTCCCTTGGGGACGTTTCCCAAAGGGGGAATTTTCCCCCTTTGGGGACACGTCTCACTTCCTTTCTTTTATCTCTCTTAATGTTTTCTTATCAATTTCCATTATCCTTGAAAGTTGTCCAACTTGTACGCCATCTACCTCTAAAAATTTCTTTAAATATCCATCTCTAATTTTTGTATTGTATTTTTTTATTTCTAAAATATTATTTATATGTATTAATTCACTTAAAATTTCTATTACTTTTTCGTCTGGCACATTTCTCACAAATTCACCGTCTTTAAAATCAGAAATCATATTTTTTACTATTTTTCTACATGTAAATGTCTTAAATTCGTTTAATGCTGATTGACCGCTTTGTCCAAACATACTTAGAATAAAGTTTACATCAGTAAGTTTATTTCTTCCTTCTGTATAGTCTTTATAACTACTCCATTTATATGTCTCCATATATGGTGGATTTTGGTGAATATATCTTTGAACATTTAGTAAATAGCTTTCTGTTTCAACAGGTTTACTCGTATATCTATTTTGAAATAGGTGCCCAACTCTGTCGTATTTCCAATTAAAATAAACTGAATACTTTAATGCTAGCCTATGCATTATTTTGCATAACTCAGTCTTTTTTTCTTTTATTAACATATGTACATGATTGTTCATTAAGCAATACGCATATATTTCAAATTCATACTTCCCTTTTAATTCCTTTAGCACATTCATAAACTTATGTCTATCTTGTTCATCTAAAAAAATATCTCGTTTGTCTACTCCTCTTAAAATGCAATGATAAATACCAGTTGAGCTTTTTATTCTCGCCTGTCTAGGCATAGCGACACCACCTTTTTATATTTTAATGTCGCCCCCTGAATATAATATTATATTCTAAATTAGCTCCTTTTTACATAATAAATACTAGCACAATTTTGTAAATAGCGCTAGTATTTGTTCTCATTTTTTTTATTAATTTTTTTAACACCTGTCCCCAAAGGGGGGATTTTCCCCCTTTGGGAAACGTCCCCACTAAATCAGCCCCTTTGATAATAGCTTTTCTAGTATTATTATGAACATAGCATGTGACCAACCGAGTCCTAATACCCATGCTGGCTTCATTGTTTTATTGTCAATTTGCTCACCAAGCATTCCATTCTCTAGACTTGTTGCTACAACAAAATCAAAGCATTCTTTTGCTTTTTTGTTTTCACCTGTTTCTAAATAATAATTTGCAAGCCATAAATTAGAAATCACCCATGGGTTATTTCCTCCCATATAGCTATCGCCTTCATATCTTAAATACCCACCTGTATATGTTCTAAGAGTAAGGCTCATTTTTTCAATTGTATTTGTCACGTGCTTTTCTTTCGGTGAATATACTTTAAACGGAACAACAAGCCCTAATAAGCTTATATCCATTTTTCCGTCTCTGTTCCTTATAAATGAATTTTTCTTTGTATCATATAAATTATTATTTATATATTCTTTTACTTTAAGCTGACTTTCTCTTATTTCCTTTTCATCATTTCTCATTTTTTCTAGTTTGATTCTATTGTTTTCAAAGCTTGGCTTTAGTACCTTATACATTGAAATTAGGCATTCAAATGCTGAAAAGATGCTTGCTAAAGAATATGTGTGTATCCCTTCATTTTCTTCCCATAAGTCATATGATGCTTGCATTTCTGGTTTTTCTTTGCATATATCTTCTACATATTTTAGCAAGAAGCCAACCGCCTTTTCACACATTTTTAAATTATCCTTTAAAAATTTCTCATCCTTTGTTGTTTCATAATGCTTATAAACGCCATATACTACTGATGCGGTTTCATCAACTTGGTATCCCCATGATGGAGCAAGTCTTCCATCTGTATAAAATCTTTGTTCCCACATACCATTTTTACTTTGAGTGTTTTTGCAAAATGTTTTGTAGAATCTTTCTGTTTCTTTTTCCATTCCAATTATGTCCATTGCTTGTGCAATAAAAATTGAATCTCTAGGCCAGCAGTATGAGTATCTTCCGCATTTTGTTTTTCCTTCATCTACTTCAACTCCTGCCGAAACACCTCCTGTATTAGAATTTGTAAGTAGAGCATATAATAGTACTGTTCTATTATATATTGTCTCAATTCTCTCATAATAAGCATTCTTTGCCTGTTTTAACGGTAATTTAGAGTGTGCTTTTAAGTACTTCCTCCAAAATGATTTTGTTGCTTGATATTCTTTATCAGTATCAATTGTTTTTATTCTTTCAATTGTATTTTCTATTTCATGGAAATTGTATTTCTCATCATTCTGGCTTACATAAACAAATAGTTCAAATTTCTTTTTTTCTCCAACTTTTAATATGCCCATGTCATATGAAATAGATGAGTCGTGTGACATGCCTATGTAGTCTTTGTCTCCAATTACTCCTTCCATAATTGATTCGTTGCTGTTGTTTATTTGTGAAGCTAGCATTTTTTCTTTAGAAAAAACACAGAAGTTATAGTCATGAGTATATTGAATTAGTCCACCTATTTTTTCATATCCGCTAACTTGGTTGTTATCGTTACTTAATAAGTCTGAATAAATAAGATAGTTTAAATTAAGGTCTATATTACTATTATTTGTTATTTCATATCTTTTTACTAGAATTGGTTCTTTTAAAAGGATAAAATCTGTTTGTACTATATTTACATTAAAGTAACTATTGTTGATTTCGGTTTTTATAATATTTGCGTCTTCTACATAGTATTGTTTGTATGTGTTGTTAACATCATTATGCAAATATATCATACCTGAATCGTTTAGTCTTATCCCTACATGAAATTCCTTTATAAATTGCTTATAGTCAACACTTGGATACATTAGTCTTAAGAGCTCCCCTGTTTTGCTGAAGCTAGCCACCATTTGTTTATTTCCGTATTATGCTATCATTAAAATACTTTGTACTCATTTGTTTTTCTCCATTTCCTATTCTATAATTTTAACTATCTGATTTTCTAATTCTCTAATTTTGTCTTTAAGAGCCAGCACTTCTTCATCACTAGTATTTTCAGTTAATTTTTCTGCTTTAACAATTGATTTCATCTCATCTATTTCCGCTTCTATATTATCTAGTTTTTGTAAGATTTCTAATCTAATAAATCTGTATGCGTCTGTTCCATCTACTTTGTCTGTCATCTTGATTTCATCTGTAAGTTCATATGTTTCACCAAATCCTGGAATAGTTACAGGTATTCCTATTTCTTCTTGTATCTTTTGTTTTAAAACTATTTGACCCTCTGGTTCTCCATGGACAAGAAAAATATGCTTTGGTTTTGTTATAAATGAATATATAAAATTCATAAGCCATTCTTGATCAGCATGCCCAGAATATCCTTCTATATATTCTACTCTTGCATTTACAGCTATTTCTTCTCCAAATATTTTTACTTTCTTAGCTCCTTCTACTATACTTCTTCCAAGAGTGCCTGGAGCCTGGTATCCAACAAATAATATCGTACTATTTGGATCCCATAGGTTATGTTTTAAATGGTGCTTAATTCTCCCTACTTCGCACATACCACTAGCTGAAATAATAATGCATGGTTCATTTGTTTCATTAAGTGCTTTTGACTCGTCTGATGTTCTTGTAAACTTTAATCCAGGAAAGTCAAGAGGATTTTCCCCTGATTTAATTTTTTCTCTTACTTCCTCTTCAAATAAGTCATCATTTTCTTTGAATACCTCTGTAGCAGAAATTGCAAGTGGGCTGTCAACATACACTGATGCATGCATAAGTTCTTCATATTTTTTAGCAAACTCTTCGTCTTCCTCACTATTTTGTTTAATCGAATCTAGCTCATATAGTATCTCCTGTGTCCTTCCTACTGCAAACGAAGGAATAACTACTCTTCCCCCCTTTTCTAATGTCTCTGATACAATATTTAAAAACAAATTTGCCTTTTCATCATTTCTCATATGAAGTCTATTCCCATATGTAGATTCCATTACAAGATAATCCGCGCTATTTATCATTGTAGGAGAATCTAATAATGGTATATCATTATTGCCTAAATCTCCTGTAAACACTGTCTTTTTTGTTTCGCCATTTTCAGTAATCCATACTTCTATTACTGCAGATCCTAGCATATGTCCAGCATCGTTAAATCGTACTTGTATATTAGGGTCTATTTCTATAATTTCATCATAATGTATTGGTTTAAATATTTCTAAACAATCAATAGCTTCCTGTGCAGTATATAATGGAGGAAGTTCTTCTTTTCCTTCTCTCTTTCTTTTTCTATTCTTCCACTCTATTTCAACTTCTTGAATGTGGCCACTATCTGGAAGCATTATTTTGCACAAATCGCATGTTGCCTTTGTTGCAATAACAGGATTTCTATACCCTTCTTTATATAACTTAGGAATTCTTCCAGAATGATCAATGTGTGCATGTGTTAATAGAACAAAATCTATGTCATGTGCATTGAATAAAAAAGGCGCTTCATTTTCTAATTCTTCTCTTGCTTGCCCCTGGAACATTCCACAGTCTACCAAGAATTTTTTACCTGCTCCTTCTACTAAAAAATTAGATCCCGTTACTGTTTTTGTGGCTCCTAAAAATGTAATTTTCATATTTTCCTCCTCTTATGTGAATATCTTAATTTTCTTTTCAAATTTTATTCTGAAATCTGATTCGTTCTTTTTTTCAACTTTTTCTGTTCTGTCTAATACTTCGTCATCAAATACGTCTATTGTAATGCTTTCTTTTTCTTTTTTGAATATAACATTAATTCTTTGCAAATCTATAATCTTTGTGTTTATTATTTTTTTAATAATCTCTGAATTATAGTTTATATCTTGGTTTACAATTACAAGTGCTTTGTTTTTACATGCCTGAGTTATAATTCTCTTTTGAATTTTTTCTATATCTGTTTTAAGCTCTGGTACATATGCCAGCTCTATCGTTTCACCATTTTCTCTTATTGGTAAATAAATATAATATCTAAATTTGCAAACCAAATCCATTATTTCTTTTTTAGTTGTAGCACTTAGAATATATTTTTTAAAATTATCAATATATATTTTTTGCAAATCAATTAGGTCTTTCTTTATGATATTTTCGTCTATATTCTCTATATCACATTCTTCAATTATTTTTATAGCATCTTGCAGATTTTTCATCTTTTTTAAATACTTTTTTGGATCAAGCATACTATTGCATTTTTCTATTTGTTCTACTGCGTTTGCCCTTTCTTGCTGAAGAATTTCTGTTAAATCACTTATACTAAATATTTTTTCTTCTTCTTTAAGGTCATTGTTTCTTTTTTTAAACTCTTCTTCTAGCATTGCTTTATTATTTAGTATTCTATCCATCAATTTAATTCTATCTGTTTCTTTTCTTTTAGTATCATATATTTCTCTAAGCAACACGTTTTTTTCTTCCATTTTTTCCAGTTCTGCTTTTAACTTGCGTAAATCATTAATTAATATTTCTTTGTTTTTTTGTTCTAAAGCTTGTTTTATAATGCAATGTTTAATCATTGCATTATAAAATTCTTCAGATTTCTTTTTTATTTCAGCAAAGTAATCTTTTTCTTGTCTTCTATCTCTCTTCCATTCTGACATGAATTCATTACCCATAATTATTCTTAGATTCTGATAAATTAGATTATATTCTATATCATCAGTACTATCGAAATTATTGTTCCATGACCATCCGTCAAAATTAGTAAGCGCTTCTTTGATGTCTAATTCATAGCCGATTTTAAGCATTGCTTTTATTGCGTTTGCAAGTGTTTCTTCAATATTTAAAATGTGAAAATTTTTGTCTCCTATTTCTAAAATAGCATTCAATAGTTCCGCTTCATTTGGATAGCATGCAATTTTTTTCTCTTCAGGAAATGCATAATATTTTTTTTCTTCTTTTTCTTTTGGCTGTAAAAAATCTATCTTGTCACATTTTTCTTTAATAATGTACATAATGCTTTCCATAAATGCTTCTTTAGATAGAGTGCCATCCTTTACAATAGAATAATCTTTATAACCAATTTCAAGTTTGTAGAACATGCTTAAAAGAAGGTTTTTTACTTGACTCGAAAAATCCTTCTTTTCAATAATTTCTTCTAACTCTTTATTATAGTCTTTTAAATTTAGTTTAGAAAGAATTTCTTTCTTAGCCATAGATTGTTTCTCTCTTTCATAGACTTACATGTCATGTTTATTCTTCTGTTGGTTGTTCTTCTGCACTTGATGATTCTTGAGGTGACATTTTAAGTTCTGCCCAGCGTTCTTTTGTCATTAATACCTCGCGTGGTTTGCTTCCCTGGTATCCAGATATTATTCCTCTTTGTTCCATTTGATCCATTATTCGTCCAGCTCTTGCGTATCCAACTTTAAATCTTCTTTGTATAAAAGATGTAGATGCTTGACCTGTTTCTACAACAGTATCAATTGCTTCCATTAAAAATGGGTCTGTGTCATCTTCTGGGTCTTCTTCTATTTCTTTGTCTGTTTTATTTGCATTTTCTATTGACTCTAGAATGTCTTCATTATATTTAACTTCCCCATTCGACTTTAGAAAATCTACTATTTTTTCTACCTCTTTATCCGAAATAAACGCTCCTTGGATTCTTGTTGGTTTACTTACTCCAACTGGAGCAAATAACATATCGCCTTTCCCTAAAAGTTTTTCAGCTCCGACACTATCAAGAATAGTTCTAGAATCCACTCCTGAGGATACAGCAAAGGCAATTCTTGAAGGTATATTTGCTTTAATTATACCTGTAATTACATCAACAGAAGGTCTCTGAGTTGCAATTACTAGGTGCATTCCTGCTGCTCTTGCCATTTGAGCTAATCTGCATATTGCGTCTTCTACATCATTTGGAGCAACCATCATTAAGTCTGCAAGCTCATCTATTATTATTACAATTTGAGGTAGTTTTCCAGTTTCTCCGCTTTCTTCAACTGCACTATTATATCCTTTAATGTCTCTTACGCCTTTTGTTGCAAATAAGCTATACCTATTTACCATTTCTTGTACTGCCCAGGCAAGAGCTCCAGCTGCTTTTTTAGGATCTGTTACTACTGGTATTAGCAAATGAGGTATTCCATTGTATACAGAAAGCTCAACTACTTTTGGATCTACCATAACGAGTTTTACTTCACTCGGTTTTGCTTTGTAAATAATGCTTGTAATAAGTGTATTTATACATACGCTTTTACCTGATCCAGTGGAGCCAGCTATCAGTACGTGAGGCATTTTAGCAATATCTGTAACAACTTCCTCTCCTGCAACATTTTTTCCAAGTGCAAAAGCAAGTTTTGATTTGTCTTCTTTAAATTTATCAGAATCTATTATATCTCTTAAATGCACAACTTCTTTTTCTTTATTTGGTATTTCAATACCTACTGCTTGTTTGCCAGGTATTGGAGCTTCAATACGTATGCTTTCTGCTGCCAAATTTAATGCAATATCGTCAGCTAGATTTGCTATTTTGCTAACTCTTACTCCTTCTGCAGGTTTTAGTTCATATCTAGTAATTGCGGGACCAACTGATACATTTTCTACTTTTGCTGATACGCCAAAGCTATATAATGTTTTTTGTAGTTTTGTTGCTGTGTCTGTGACTGCCTTTTTTCCGCCTTTTATAGTCGTTGCCTCTCCCTCGCTTAATAACTCTATAGGAGGGAATTCATAATTTTCTTCTTCAACAGTTATCGCATGCTCAAGTTGTAAAACTTCTTTTGTCTTTTCTTCTTTGGTTTCTTGTTCCTGCTTAAATAAATTCTCAAGTTCTGCAGGATTGCTTTTCTTTTGTCCAATATTATCAGGTATTAGGTCACTATCATGTTCATAAGTCTTTGGTCCTTTGTTGTTTTTTCCTATGCCCATATTTATTGTAATTTGATCTTCTAAAATATCTTCTTTATTATTTTCTTGTTGTTTGCTTATTTCTTTTTCGTGTTTTCTTTCTTCCTTTTGTCTTATTTTTTCTTCTCTATGCTTTGCACGTTCTTCATCTTTTTCTTCTTTCTTTTCTTCTACTTTTTCAACAGCATTTGCAAGTAGCTTTGATGGCTTTATTCCAAATGTATACACTGCAAGTATAGTTAATGCTCCTATAGATACAATGGTTGTTGCAACTCCGCCAATAATATTTACTAAAGGAACTGATACTATAGTGCCAATGGCACCCCCTCCAATGTCTCTTACTCCAAGTTCATAACCTTGTCTTACTGCATCACTAAATGAAGAATTTATATTAATATGACCTGTAGATATTTGATATGTTGTCATTATAATTGCAATGCTTAGTAAAAGTATTCCAAATTGAACAAATTTTGATACTATAAATTCCTTATTATCACATGCAATATATATCGCTAAGCAGAATGTTGCAATTGGTAATAAATATTTCAAAAATCCCATTATTCCACCTAAAAGAGGTCCTAAAGTTTTACCAAGCGTACCTGTTTCAGCATATATAAGTATACCCAGTAATATACTAAGTATAATAAGCACAACTATTGCAATATCTCCGGTCATAAATGATTTTTTATTGCTTTTTTTTCTTCTTTTTGCCATTTGTTTTTCCTCCCATTAAAGTTTACACCATAAGCAAAAAAAAAGCTAGAATTTTATCAAATTTTTTTTGTATTTTTAACTTGTTTCGAGCTTTTTTACAAGCAAATTTTTAAACAATAAAAAAGGTCAAAAAAAGATACCTTGCAAGTAAGCCTTGAATACTTATTTAGGTATCTTTTTTTTTTTATTTTAATTCTCTTCTATTGTTTTGTATAGTTTTTAGGGCTTCTTCCAATGTTGCTTCTAACTCTAATAGGACATTGTCAGCATAATCTTTAGTTCCTTTGGAAATTTCACGAGACATTTCATTTGCAGTTTCAATTATTTCTGCTTTTTGTTCATAAGCTTTTCTTGTAATCTCATGCTCGTCTATCATTGAAATTATACGATTTTCTGCTTCTTTAACAATTCCATCCGCTTCTTTTTGGGCTTCTTCTATAATTCTTTGTCTTTCTTCTTTAACCCATTTAGCTTGTTTTAGCTCATCAGGAAGTTTCAATCTTATTTCTTTAATTATTTCAAGTATTTCCTCTTTATCTACTATACCTTTACCTGAAAAAGGTATGCTTTTACTTCTTTCTAAAATATCTTCTAAAGTTTCTAGTAATGTAAAAATTTCCATTGGTTTATTTACCCCTTTCGATTTAGAAAAGCAAGTATAACCCTACCATATTTTCTAATCTTAAAAATATTTATATTAATGTTTTCTAGTTTCTCAATTTTGTCATTAGAATCTGTTTCTAAAACTATTATTCCATCTTCTGCTAATATGTTTTTTTCAATAATTGTCTCTATTGCTTCGATATCATATTGAGTTTTATACGGTGGATCTAAGAAAATAATGTCAAATTTCTGAGAATCTATTTCGTTTAAAACTTTTTTAAAATTAGCAATTACCAGCTCGGCTTTCTCTTCCATTTTTGTTTTAGATATATTTTCTCTAATAATTTCTCCGGCCTTTATAGAGTTATCACATAAAATTGCTCTTGCTGCGCCTCTGCTTAATGCCTCTAATCCAAGTGCTCCTGAACCTGAAAACAAATCTAAAACTAATGCATCTGGAATCCAGTTTTGTATAATGCTAAACATTGGTTCCTTTACTCTGTCTAATGTAGGCCTTGTAGTATCGTTGCCATCTAAAGTTATTAGTTTAGTGCCTCTCGCTGTTCCACTAATGATTCGCATAATACTCCTTTACATTTTTGTAATAATTACATTTTATTCTAATTTGCGTATAAGTCAATAGAATTAACACAATTGTAATATAGTCTTAATAGTTTTGTAATATACTGCAAATATTTTGCAATATGTATTATATATTAAATTCACCTATTTGGCAATACATTTTACATAAAAAATTAACTTTTGTTCTTGCATTGTTCTAAATAATGCTATATTTATTTGTGAATTATAATTTTCTGTTAATTTTATCTTTCTTTTACAGAAAATAACGTGCATTATAAGACTAACGCACGTTAAAAATAGTAATAATGCAAATCAAGCAACAAAAAAAGCCTAGTTATTAGCTAGGCTTTTTTTATTATTCATCTTTATTAACATCTTTTAATAACTCTAACTGGGAAATTAAAAGCGCTTCCATTTTTGCTTTATATACGTCTATTTGTTTCTTCACGTCTTCTAATTCTTTTTGTTTTAACGCAATTTGTGTATTAAGCTCTTCTATAGCACTATGTGCCTGGCTTTGCGCTTCTCTTATAATTTGGTCTGCTTCTTTTTGAGCTACATTTTTTACTTCTTCAGCCGTTGTTTGTGCCATCAGCAAAGTACTTTGTAATGTTGATTCTATTGTCTTGTACTTTTCAACGTCACCGTTTAGCTCATCTATTTTTGATTTTGATTCAGTTGATTCTTTATATAATTTTGCATAATCTTTAGTTAGCTCATCTAAAAAGTCATCTACTTCATTTACATTATATCCATTTACCATTTGTTTCGAAAACTTCTTGTTTTCGATATCTAGCGGTGTTAACATAGTGTATTTCCTCCGTCTTTCGTTAGTTTTTTAACCATGAAACAGATAATTTGTTTTTTATTTCCTCTCTAGCAAGATCATTTACAATTTCATAGTTAAATGGTGCAACTAGGAAAATAGAGTTTGATATTTTTTCAATATGTCCATCTAGTGCATGAACAGAACCACTAATAAAATCAACAATTCTTCTTGCAACATCTTTATTAACATATTCCAAGTTTACAACTATTGATTTTTTCTCTTTTAATTCATTGCAAATTTCTTCTGATTGTTCAAAGCTTGTTGGTTTGCATATTTTCATTCTTACTTGTGTTTGAGGCATATTTACAACTTTAGCATTTTTTCTTCCAAAGAATCCTCTTTCTTCTTCTGCTTCTTCTTCTGGTTCTCCATCATACTCATATGAATATTCGTTATCTAATTCTTCGTCTCCTTCAGCATTTTCTCCTCTAAAGAAATCTAACACTCTATTTACTACTGCATTTCCCATTTAAAAAACCTCCTAAATATTTCTCATTAGTTATGATACTATAAGTATCTAACTTTCCACTTGTATTGTCAATACTTTTTTCAATTTGTAATATATATTTAATTTGTTTGTAATATTGTTGTAATATTAATCTTTACGTGTTCTCTTTTGGATTAATAATAATTTCATCATATAAAGAAATGCTTTTCATATTTATTATTTCGTTTTGCGTAAATCCCAATTGTTTTAATTCTTCAGTCTTATATTTTGATACTATAGAATAGCTGTTGTTGCTTCTTAATACCTTTACTAAAATTTTGTCCGTATAGCCCGCTCTGCTTCTTATAACATAGCTCAGCTCTCCCTCTTTTTGTATTGCCGAATTAGGAATTTTTAGTCCTTCATCACTCCACCATATAATATCCATAGATAGTTTTCTATAATTTATTAATTCTTGAGAATAGTTACTTGTTTCTAAAAATATTACTCTACTTCCATCTACTTCCTCATTAATTTGGACTATTTTGCATGATAATATTTCTTTAGATGCAAGCCTAACTTTGACATTTTTTCCGTACTTCTGTTGCTTTCGCTTCAGCAGAATCAAGTATAACTGCAATATAGAATTTGAAATTATCTATAATCTTTCCAGATTCTTCACTTTCTTGTATAGTCTGTCCAGTTTTAATATTTAACTCTAATAATTTTTCTTTATACAAGTTTCCAAAATTAGAAGGAGATAACAAATTTTCAAATCCATCTACCTTGTATGAAACTATTCCAGCCAACTCTGTTTTTACATCTTCTGTCCCCGAATTTAGTTTATATTCATATTCTGCTCTTTCGTCTATCAGTTTTTTTACATATGATCCTGCAGGACTTTGTTCTCCAGCAATTGTTGCTTTTTTTGATACCGCTTCATCTATTTCTTTTTTTATTTCAGTAATTTTTGCCAAATCATTTTCTGAGTACAATTTTTCTATGTTTTTTTCTATTTTGTTGTTTAATACTTTAATATCGCTTGGAAATACTGTCATTTCTGTTTCCATAGCATCATCTATTTTTAAATCTAATTCTTCAATTTTTTTAACCAAATTTTCTTCATCCTTGCTATAATACCTGAAAATTGAAGCGCCTACTTGCACCTTTTCGCCTTCTGCTTTAATTCTCACCATTCCATTTTTGTAGTTTTCGCCTTGTAGCACAATTTCATCACGAATAATATATCCGCATAGTTTCTTCTTCCATTGTCAGTTTTCCATTTTCTACTACAAAAACATTCGTTGGCGTTTTTATCAGTCCATAAATCATATAAATTAAATAGATTGTTATAATAGCAATTGTTATTATTAATACTTTTTTTATAATTTCTTTTCGGCTTATTTTTTTGCCATTTTCACCCAAGCTTTTCACCTCTTTTGTAGGTTTTTATTATATAATTTACATTGTATTGTTGGTCTTTAAGTCCATCTAGCCAAATGATATTCTTGTTTTTTCTAAACCATGTCATTTGTCTTTTAGCATAATGTCTAGATTCTTTTTTTATTGTATCTATAGCTTCTTCTTTTGTCATGTTTCCATTTAAAAATTCTCTTATTTCTTTGTATCCAATGCTTTGCATTGCAGTAGGAAATTCCGAGTATTTGTTTAAAAGTTCTTTAACTTCATCAATTAGGCCTAGCTTAATCATAGAGTCTACTCGTGCTTCTATCCTTTTATATAATATTTCCCTTGGAATATTTATAGCATATACATAGTAATCATAAGGGATATCATTTTTTCTTGATTCTATTTCTATTTCAGTTTTTGTTTTTCCAGTATCATGATATATTTCTAGAACTCTTAATATACGTTTTTGGTCATTTTCGCTAATTTTTTCCATAGCTTTTGGATCTATTTCGCATGCCTTTTTGTACAGTTTAATCAGTCCTTCTTTTTCAGAAATAGCCTCTAACTCTTTTCTATATTCTTTATCTGTTTGTATCTCAGGATAATCAATTTCATATATCAGTGAATCAGCATAAAGGCCTGTGCCACCTGTAACAATTGGTCTTTTACCATTCGCTAAAATTTCTGTAATAGCTTTTTTAGCATCATTTTTATAATCTGATACTGTATATCTTACATTAGGTTCAACAAAATCAATAAGGTAATGTTTTATTCCTTTTTGTTCCTCTATTGTAGGCTTAGCAGTTCCGATTGTCATGTCTTTATATATTTGCATAGAATCACATGATACTATTTCACCGTTTATCTTTTTAGCAAGCTCAATTGAAAGTGCTGTTTTTCCTGAAGCTGTGGGCCCTAATATAACGATTACTTTTGGTTTCATTTTATCTCCTTTTATTTTCAAACTACTGTCTCCTATGGAACTTTTTTTCAAGTTCTATTTTGCTCATTTTTATGGCAGTTGGCCTTCCATGTGGGCATGTAAAAGGATTTGGCAGTGCAAGTAATCCTTCTATTATGCTATTTACTTCTTCTTGTGAGAGTGTCATCCCTGCTTTTACAGCTGCTTTGCATGCTATTGTTGCTAAGAATTTGTCTTCTTTTTCTTGTCTTGCTGTTAATGCGACTGTATCAACCTCGTCAAGTATATCTAAAAATAATTGCTTTGTATTCATTTCCAAGCAAATATTAGGCACACCTGTTAATTTTATAGTGTTTTCTCCAAATTCTTCAAAAATGAATCCAGCTTTAACAAACATGTCTGTGTTTTCTTTTACAATAGCCATTTCCTTATGTGATAATGTTATAACATCTGGTACTAGCATTAATTGCGTTTCTTTCTTGCCGTTTTCATAGTAGTTCTTTTTCACTTTTTCATACATAATTCTTTCATGTGCTGCATGCTGATCAAGCAAGTATAGCTCTGAATCTAGTTCTATTATAATATATGTTTTAAAGGCTATTCCAATAAACTTATAATTTGGAATATACTTTGTTTCTGCGTTTTCAAATACTGACAAATTTACAGTTTCATTTGAATCTATTGTTGAATATGGAGCGTTTTGCACTCTTTGTTTTACTGGTTGCACTCCAAATGTTTTAGCATACATTTCATCAAATTCTTTTGAATTATTTCCCTGTGTTGATTGTTGAGATATTAGATTTGTCATTCGTTCAACCTGTTCTAAACTTGGGGTCTCGATAGTCCTTGTCTTTTTTTCTGTTTCATTTGTTTCTATAGGTTTAATTTCCTGTGTATTTTCATTTGTACTATTCGTTATTGGCTGGGCTTGCGTTACATCTTGTATTTCATTTTTTTCTTGTATGTTTTTATTTTTAAAAAGTTCTTCTATGACGTTTTCGCTCTGGGCCTCTACATTACTAGATGATCTAAATTTTTTAAATAATCCACTAAGTCCGCTTCTTGTTTTCTCTTCACTTTCCGGTTCTTCTTGCGATTTTTTAAATTCATAAATAGTTTCTTGCTTTTCTCTTTCTGGTTCTCTTACCATCTGTTCACCAGATAGCAAAGTGTTTTTTATAGCGTGGTATAATGCTTTAAAAACTTTTCCTTCTTCCTCAAATCTTACTTCCAATTTTGCTGGATGTACATTTACATCAACTTTGTTAGGTGGCATTTCTATGTTTAATATACATACGGGAAACTTGCCAACAGTAACCAAGCCCTTAAAAGCTTGCTCTATTGCAGCATTAAGAGTTTTATCTTTTACATATCTTTTGTTTACGAAAAACAATTGATATGATTTATTTGAGCGTGCTATCTCTGGTCTTCCTATAACACCTTTTACTTTCATATCTTCATATGTATAATCAATGTCCTCAACTCCAGAAGCTATGTCTTTACCATATATTCCATATACACTGTTTTTAAGATTTCCATCTCCTGAAGTTTGTATCACAGTTTTTCCTGAGTTGTTAAGCTTTATAGCTACATTTGTATTTGCAAGAGCAAGTCTAGTGACATAATCTTCAATATATCCGTGCTTCTGTATAATCTTTTTTTAAAAACTTATATCTTACTGGCGTATTAAAAAATAAATTTTCTACAGCTATTGTGGTTCCGCACTGGGCACCCACACTCGCTCTCTTCTAGTAGTTTTCCGCCTTCAATAACAACTTTATGGCCTGTATCTGCTCCTGCTTGTCTTGAGGTTAGTTCAACTTTTGAAATTGCAGCAATACTAGCTAATGCTTCGCCACGGAACCCCATAGTAATAACATTTTCTATATCATCTGCGCTTCTAATTTTACTTGTAGCATGTTTTTCAAAAGCAATTACCATGTCATCTGCTGACATTCCGCTGGCCATTATCTGTAATTCTTATATACGAAATTCCGCCGTTTTGTACCTCTATGTCTATTTTCGTTGCTCCAGCATCTAAAGAATTCTCTATCAATTCCTTTACGACAGATGCTGGCCTTTCTATTACCTCGCCTGCAGCTATCTTATTAATTGTATGTTCGTCCAATAATACTATGTTACCCATGTTTTGCCCCCTATAACAATCCTATTTTCTACCGCATATTATATCATTAATTAATATTTTTTGTACATACTTTAGGAAAATATTCTTGTGCTAATTATTATTCTAGTCTCGCTTGTAACACTTTTTTCTTAGCTTTCATAATATATATCATACAAATGAAAATTTAAACATATTTCGTTGCTTTTCTTTACTTATAATTGCAAGTATTTCCATATTCAAAAAAATATCTACTTACGTTTTTTATAGTTAAGGAAAGTAAAAAACTCTTGAAAGCTGAAAGGGGTGACTTAATATGCCAGAAAATAGAGGATGCGGTGGTGGATTTGGATTCGGTGATGATTGTTGCTGGATTATAATTGTTCTATTATTAATATTCTGCTGCTGTGGAAATAATGGCAGAGGCTGCTGTTAATTAAATTAGTTAAACGCCAAAATTAAAACCAGAAATAGGCTTTGCTCCTAATTCTGGTTTTTTATATAATCGTTTTAGATAACTATTCTTCATCAATAAAATTAAATTCATCTTTAAATTTTTCTTTAAAAATTTCAAATACATGTGCTAATACTTCTTCGTCGTCAACACTAACATATGATTCTTCATCATCTGAGTCAGTATCTTCAACCTTAAGAATTACTACTTCTCCAGCATCTTCACTATCTTCTTCTTCAACTGGTAAAAGAACAACATATTCTTCTGAATCTAATTCAACTAAATCTAAAAATTCAAATTTAACTTCTTCCCCATTTTCATCGTTTAATGTAATTATGTTATCTAAATCTTCATCTAATTCTGTAATTTTGTTTTCTTCACCTTCCATTTTATTTCTCCTTTCAATTTATAAAATTTAAATTTTAATACCCTTTTAGTATACCCTACTTTTTGCTATTAATATACGTTTCAAGAATATATACAGCAGCAATTGTATCTACTATATTCTTCTTTTTTTCTTTCTTTATTTGTAAATCATTCATAGTTTTATGAGCTTGTACGCTTGTTAGTCTTTCATCAACTAGCTCAATTTTCAATTTTGGATATTTGCATTTTAATTTATGTAAAAACTCTCGAGTTACCTCTGCTCTTACAGTTTCTTCACCTTTTAAATTTAATGGCATTCCAAGGACAATTGTGTCTATTTCATATTGACTTAATATTTCATCTAATCTTTTAAGTAATTGCTTATCTTTTCCATTGTAAAAAATCGTTTCAAGTCCTTGTGCCGTTATCCCTAATGGATCTGTAACAGCTATTCCAACTCTTACATCTCCATAATCAATAGCTAATGTTCGCATTTACTCATCCAATCCTATATAATTTTTTACTAGTTTTTCTAATAGCTCATCTCTTTCAATTAATCGTATTAAATTTCTTGCATCATTGTGACTGGTAATATAGGTAGGATCTCCTGATAAAATATATCCAACTATTTGATTTATTGGATTATATCCTTTTTCCATTAAAGCTTGATATACTTGCTTAAGTATTTCTCTCGCTTTTACATTGTTGTCTTTTTCTACTCTAAAATTCATAGTTTTATCATCTACCATCTTTTATCCCTCCTATATATATGTAATTTTATTTTCTTGTCTATTTGCATTGTCTAAGTAGTTCTCTAGTTTCTTTGTAACCCCTTCCATACCTGTTCCTTTATAGTATGTTGAAAGAACAAAGTTTATTTTTGGTGAAATAGCTATTTCTTTTTTATTTTTTATTTTTTTGCCGTTTTCATAAATAATTGATATTTCTTCTGCTGATTGTTTTACATCTTTTAAAAATTCAACTACTGCTTCTGGCTCTACTCCGGAAAAGACAATTACAAATTTAGGCCCCATGTATCTGACAAAAATATAATCTGCCGAAATACTTCTTTTAACTAAGTTACTAACTTTTATTAATATATTATTGCCCATTTTTCTGCTATAGTTTTCATTAATCTCTTCCAAATTTGTAATTTTAAACATACATACTGTAGATGTTGTATATTTGTCTATAACATGCTTTCCTATTCCATATAAATATTCTGCTGAATATAATTCGGTAAACTGATCTTTTCTAACAATGTTTTCCATTGTGTTTTGATATATTACTGTTTTTAATACAGACACTATGTTTTCCTTAATTACTTCAATTATTGTAGTATCTAAATGATCATATGCATGCATTTGTCCACTTTCAATTATCCAGTATCCTATATATACATTGTCCACATATAATGGTAAAAACATTGCTGATTTTGCTCTAGCAAATTCCATCTGCTGATAAGGCAACCTTTCACTTTCTTTTTCTATAGTAACATATTTAGTAGTCGCTGTAGCAATACTGTCTCTAAATATTTCTTGTGTGTGCAGATTTTTTAAAGCTTCCCAGTGTTTTTCATCAACATTAGTTGCTTTTATAACATATTCAGCTCCATTAAAAACAACAATAGTTGAATACTTTATGTCAAATTTTTCTAAAAGCGTATCATTTATGCTTCTTAATTTTTCGTCAACAGAATTGTTTTCTCCAACAGCATTCATAAAATCTTGCAAAACATTCAAACTATTGATCTTTTGATTAATATTATTAAATGTTTGCACCTTTTTATGAATTGAAATATTATATATGACTAATGCAATTACAATAAATACTAATATAATTATTCCAATTAGTTCCAATTGTCTGTCACCCCCAAATTCTAATAACCATTTTTCATCCTATTCATTTGTTCTAATGTGTTATTCATACCTGGAGAGAAATAATTTTTAGAGTCCGGTTCCTCTCTTTTCATTCTATTTTCTCTGTTTTTTTGTGATGGCTTATTTAATAGTGGATATACCATTTCAGCTAATTCTTTTAATGATTGCATGAATGCTTTCGAATACTGTTTTAAAGAAATCTCGCAACTTACCATTGCTTCCAAGTATGCTATATATGTGCTCTCATCAAGTGGTACACTACAGTATTTTATCATTTCTTTATTAAATAACTCGGTCATAAATGACATCGAAGGTGCATTATAAAAAGCCATACCTCCAATTAATACTTTGTCATTTAATCCTCTTATTTTTGTGTATTTGTTAATTACAATTCTTAGCTTCTCTGGTTTTAATACACCGCTATTTTTTAAGTCTCTCATAAAAGCTGTAAGAGGTTGTATAGTTAATACATCCATACTTTGTACTAAATAAATTTCCTGAGCGCTTTGGAAATATTCAGCAGGTGTACTAAAGTCACAATCTATTAAAACTAACTCGTAGTTGTTTTCAAGAGTTTCTATTATAGATTTCATATTCTCTCTTTCAGGGTTCTCTCCAGGAAGAGATGTGTACACGCTTAAATATTTGTCTACTTGTATTCCGTCTGCAGAACCATTTTTTAATTTTGGAACTGAATTATATGCTGCTTTTCTTAATTCTTCCTCATTTTTAGTATAAATGTAAAATGAGTTTTTATTTTCAGTAGTATCCAACACAGCTGTTTTCACACCCATAGATGAGAATAAAGCCGCTAGGTTATTTACAATAAATGATGTTCCATTTTTTGTACTTCCAACAAAAGCAACTATTTTTTTGTCTCCAACAATTAAATTATCTTGTGAGCTTGCATACTGCATTCTATTATTTTCGGTTCTCTCTATATGATTTTCTTGTTGAATTCCATAATTATTATATACATTATTGGTATTAGATGCATAATTATTGTATGGTGAATATTGGTTTTGAGTAGCTGGTGTTGGGCTTATCTTTTCTGGAATTTCGGTTTCTTCAATTCCAGGTAAAACTGCATTAATTGCGCTTTCAATATTATTGTTTTTTTCTTTTCTGTTCTCTACTTGTTCTTCTAATTCTTCTCCAAATCCTGGTAAAATTGCAGCGCTTGAATCTTCTGCTATTTCTTCCTCTTTCAAATCGAATAAATTTACATCATCTTCAACCTTTTTAGGTCTACCTCTTCCTCGTCTTGCTTGTTCTTGTAGTTCAATTCCGTTATTTTCGTTTTCTGTAATTTTTCTAGGTCTGCCTCTTCCTTTTTTCTCTGCAATTTGCTCAGTACTATCTGAAGCTTGCTCTATATCTTCAAATAATATATTTGGAGCTTCTTCCGTATTCTCTTTTACTTGGTTTGTCTCTTCGCCTAAATCCATTAAATTTACAAATTCTTCTTGATTTGAATTGTCTGCCTCTGGAGTTTGTTGTTGCACATCTTGTAACAATTTTTCAACTTCATGAGTTTTCTCTGATTTTACCTGAGAAGGGATTATTATTGGCTGTCCTGTGAGTGGATTATTTGCCCTTCTTTCTATAGAATTAATTGTCAAATCATCATTCCCTGTTGAAATTGTTTTCTTTTTATTTTTTTCTTGATGCTTTGTATTTGTTTTAGTTATATCCGTTGTATTTTTTCTCTTATACTGTTGCTCTCCAAACATAACAACTTGTTGATATTTTGGAGACCTTTCTTCAAGAACAGCTTTAACGTTTATTGGTAAGAATTTTATTATTATTCTAAGTTGAGCATCTGTATACTGCGATGCTATATTATTAAAGCTTTCAACATATTTATCTTCATTTTTTCCTAATGTTTTGTAATGTTTTAATATACTTTGTATTTCATTTTCATTAACGTCTGTATCATTTTCTGCTTTATAACTTACGTCTTCAGAATCAATGTTGTAATATTGTTTTGCTTCTTTTTTAGTTCTTGGGGTGTTTATTAATCTGCAAACTTCTTCAATGCTTCTGTCTTTTCCAATAATAGCACTATAAACTCCTATTCCAAATAGTTTTACAAGTAGACTATCTGATTTTGTACGTCTATCACTGCATATTAAAATAATTTGTGTGTCCTTTCCTCCGTTGTCTGTTGACTCATCACTAATACTGTCTAATTTTTCAAATAGGAATTTGTCTATTGTATCATAGTTGTTATTAGCAAAAGGTTCAAGATCTTCGCCTATTACGATTCTATCGTAAGTCTTGTCCCTTTGCATTTCTTTGATAATTGCATTAAAATAATATACATTCTTATATGCAATTATTTCTTTATAATCCTTTTGATATTTTTTTACAATTTCTTCAGAAACATTTTCATTATTAACAGCAAATAAAACTTTCATTTGTTTAACCCCTCCAACCTTTTATTACAATTGCAAAAACAAGTGGTAGGACTTGACATATTATAAAAATAGTTACAAACCCTACTAGTGAGTAAAAGCCTTTATCTCTCGTGTCTAATTTACGAATACCTATTACATATTGGTATATAGCAGAAATTGCTACTCCCAAAAAGCAAAATGGAATACTATATACTTGTATCTTTTTTAAAATATACGCTGTTAGTCCGTAAGATTCACTGCCATATCTTTCAGTATAATCATTAAGCTCATTTTGAGCCTTTTCTTTCATCTTAGCTACTTCTCCTACGATGTTTCTTTCTTCGCTATTCGAATTAATTGGTTCTGCATCGTTTGTAGCATATACAGTACTGACTCCAAGTGTAACTAATACTACAATTAAAAATCCTAATAGTATTTTTTTCATACAGCTTGTCCCCCTTTTTAATCTATACTATATAATCATACAATAATATTAATAAAATAGCAAGCAATATTTGGTAATTTTTTTGTATTTTCTATCATATTATTATAGTAGATTTCTATAAAAAATGAGGCATTATAAATTTGCCTCATTTTTTTAATTTTACAAATTATTATATAAATAACTCATCCAATTATATACTGCATTTGCCCAGTTTTTATCTGTAGCATATTTAGTGTTTACACCACTTAATGTTGCTCCATTATAGTATGCACCACTAGCTACTTGTCCATCGTAAATACTTGTTCCAGAAGGGTTTAAGTAATATTTTGCAAATACTCTAGCAATTAAGTCAATACTTTCTGCATAACTGTTATAGCTATATGCACTTCCATAAGGGCTAGAATCATAAGCACCATAGCCAAATAAATTTCGCTTATTTCTACATATGTAAGAAGTTCCCCATCCGCTTTCATGTATTCCAACTGCTGCAATAAATATTCCGTTAACATTATATTGTTTTTCTATATAGTAGAAATACTCGCAGTTCTCCTCAAATACTTTATTTGTATCTCTTGAGTTGTTGGATAACACTTGCTTGAACTGCTCTAATGTTAATCCACTTGGTTTAGTTAAATCCATGTCAAAGCTTAGTCGTCCTATTAGTTGCTCTTTAGTTAGTGTTCCTTCATCTCCTTGATCTTGAGAAACTAGTGAATGAGGTTTTAGATACGTTAAGCAGTTTGCAGGGCAATACCCTGTATAAATTCCATATAAAACTTTATACCATTCTTTTTGTATCTCGAGTACTTCAACCTCTGAATCTCTATATATTACTAAAACCACTTCAGCGTTCTGGTCTGGTTCAATTAGCAAGCTTAGTGTATCTGGAGTAACATAAAGTTTATCTCCATTTTTTACAGTATAGTTGCTTCTATATATACCTGTTCCTACATCAACTACTTTGTTTATAGGCGCCTTAATTATTTGGCTAGATGTCTCTTCTTCTCCTGTTAGCTCTCCATTTAAATAAGTTTTCTTTGATGTAACTTTTTGGCTTCCATCTCTTCCCTCTTGTACAACTTGTACCATTCCTTTAGGCAATTCAGGATTGTCTTGGTATGTAGTTAAATACTCTAAATCTCTCGTTTCCACAGTATATTCTTCATGATATTTGTCAGAAGTATTATTCTTTATTATATCTAAAATATCTATATTGCTAATTAAATTATTTTTCTCTTCGCCTGTTTCTTCTTCAGGTATTGAGTATGCATAAGTAGATTTTTGTATTATTCTTGAAATTGCAACAGAAAAGCAAATTATACAAACAAGTGCCACTACTGCAATAATTGTAATTGCTCGTGTAGTTTGCACTTTTGTTTTACATTTTTCTCTAAAAGACATTAAAAATCACCTAAAGTTATTGTAATAATAAATTAGGCAGTTGTCAATGGAAAAAGTTTTATTTTTTACTTGATAAAATGCCCATTTTGTAATATGATAAATTAAAAAAATGGAGGATAAAATGCGTTCTCGTTTTCATAAAAGAGTTAATAATTCTAAATCAGATAATAATTTGTTTTTTATAGTTAAAATTGCCTTTGCTATTTTGCTTTATTTTATACTGTTTTTTGGAATACGAAATATTACTTCTAAACTTATTGCTTTTGGCAAGTTTGAAGATGATATTGATTCATTTAATCAGAAAAATTCCGAAAAAATATTTGATATAAAAGAAATTACATTATATAGCAGTGCGACCGCAAAGGAAAGTGAACAATCAAGGAATTTAGGGCTTAACATATCTCGGTTATACTGATATTTCTTTTTACATTTCAAATCTTAAAGGTAAAACAATTAAATCTCTTTCTGTTGATAATATTAGTTTTGCCCCTACTCCACAGATTCGGTTCACCAAGTTTAAACTATAAAAGTCCTTTAGATTTTGGAAAGGTTTCGAATTTTGGCTTAAGCCAACCTGATGAAATTTCCTTTAACGTTGTAAGTGAAGAAATAACAAACTATGACAATCCAGTAATTTATAATAATTTAAGTAGTCCTATTACTTTAACATACACAAATAAAAATATTAAGTCGAACTATCAAGTTTCAAAAAGTGGAGCTGTCCTTGTTTATGATGGTTCACTACTAAAATCAGCCAATGTAGACTTAACGAAGTTAAATTGTGGAATCTCATTCAGGCTCACAATCGTCACTACTGATGATGAAAAATATCAAACAAGTGTATTTTTTAATATACCTTATAAATCAGAAAATTCGTCTTTACTTGACGGTTACTTACTCAGTACAATTTCTATGGAAAACAAATGTATATTTTATCAATTATAAAGGAGGATATTCATGAAAGAGCAGAAAAGTATTTTAGAGCAGATGAAAGAAAAATATTGGAAAATTCCTACTGTTACTGATTTAAGAGATATGGTTTTAAACTCAGCTAATACGTATGGTGAAAAAGGTGCTTTTGAACTACATGACATGGACGGGAATCTATATCAAATAAGCTATAATAAGCTCAAAGAAGATGTTATTTCTTTTGGCACTGGCCTTATAGAATTAGGCCTTACAGGAAAAGCAATTGGATTAATTGGTAAAAACAGCTACTCTTGGGTCGTATCATATATTGCAGCATCTGTAGTTGGTATTGTAGTTCCAATTGATAAAGAATTGCATATTGGCGATATAACAAATTTTTTAAATATATCTGAAGGTGCTGCAATCATCGGGGATAGTAAATTCATTAAATTAGTTTATGATAACAAATCGATGCTTACAAATAAAAATATTTTGTTAATTGATATAGATAATAGATTCCCTAATGCTTCGTCATTTAACATTATCAAAGAAAATGGTCTTAAAAAAGTGGATTCTGGAGATAATTCATTTATAACATTGCCATTAAACCCAAACGACTTACATATTTTGCTATTTACTTCTGGTACTACTGGTAAAGCTAAAGGAGTATGTTTATCACATAAAAATATAGTTTCTAATGTTATGGCCATTGCAAGTATAGTTAAAGTTGATACATCAACAAAAGTTTTGTCAATTTTGCCTATACATCATACATATGAATGCACAATTGGTAATATGCTTCTTCTTTTTGGCGGTGGCATGATTTCATATTGTGATGGGCTTAAATATATCACTAAAAATATCAATGAATATAAACCAAATTTTATTTTGTGTGTGCCTCTTTTGTTAGAAAATGTTCATAAAAAGATTTTTAAATCTTTAGGAGAATCGGTTCCTAAGATATTTCAGAAACCAGGTGTAAAAATAATTGATAGTTTGCCATTTTTCTTAAAGCCTATCGTTAAGAAAAAAGTAAAAAAATCCTTAGGAGGCAATTTACATACATTCATAGTTGGTGCTGCTGCAGTTAATCCTGAAGTAGTTGAAGATTTTTTCAAGCTTGGTTTTCGTGTATTGCAAGGCTATGGTCTCACTGAGTGTTCTCCTTTAGTTGCTGGGAATAATGATTTCTTCCATAATTATGCTGCTGCAGGACTTCCTATTCCTTTTATGGAATATAAAATTGATGAACCTAATGAAGAAGGAATTGGCCAAATAATAACTAAAGGTGATAGTGTAATGCTTGGTTATTACAAAGATGAGGAAGAAACTAATAAAGTTCTAAAGGATGGTTGGTTTTATACAGGAGATTTAGGAAGAATAGATAGTGATGGCTTTTTGTATATAACAGGTAGATGTAAAAGCGTAATTGTTACAAAAAATGGTAAAAACATATACCCTGAAGAATTAGAATACTATTTAAATGAAAATCCATTAGTGGAAGAGGCAATTGTGGTTGGAGTTTACGATGAGAAAGAAAAAGATACAATCATTACAGCTTCTATCTTCCCTAATATTGAAGCAGTAAAAGAACATTTGTCAAAACAAGATCCTTCCAAGGAAGATATTCAAAAACTTATGAACTTTGTTGTTCAAGATATAAACAAAAAATTTCCAAATTATAAGCATATAAAATCTGTAAATATTCGTGATACTGAATTTGAAAAAACTACTACAAAAAAAATAAAGAGATTTGGAGATAACTTAAAAATGAACTAAAGGGGACGTTTCCCAAAGGGGGCTTTTCCCTCCCCTGGGGACAGGTGTTAAGCTACTGGCAAAAGCCATTGCTTAACACCTGTCCCCAGGGGAGGGAAAAGCCCCCTTTGGGAAACGTCCCCTTTAGTTCATTACAAAACTCATTGCTATTATAAAAGCTCCTACTATCACTCTATAAATCGCAAATATTTTGAAACTACCCTTTTTTATATATTCCATTAAAAATTTTATGACAAATATTCCTACTAAAAAGCTTGCTAATATTCCGATATAAAATGAAACTTCTCCAAAAGCAAAGTCTTTTGCCTTGTAAAGAGTAGCACCAAAAACAATTGGTGTTGAAAGAAGAAATGTGTATTTTGCACAAGATTGTCTATCTACCCCTAGTAATCTTCCAGTAGTAATCGTAATTCCAGATCTTGATACACCAGGTATAAATGCAAGTGCTTGAGAAAGTCCTATTAGAAATGTTTGTTTTAATGTCATATCTTCAAATTTAGTTTTTGCTTCTGAAACTTTATCTACGACATACAGTAATATTCCCATAACCAAAAGAGCAATTCCTATAATTAGCGGTTTTCCAAGTATATCTTCTAAAAAATGATCAAGAAGGAACCCTATTGCTCCTCCTGGAATTGTCGCAATTACGAGGTACCAAAACATTTTTCCTTCAAATGATTTCTTTCCGCGTATCTGCCCTATTCCACCCTTTATTAGTTTTATCCAATCTTTATAGAAAAATATTACTATAGCAAGTAGTGTTCCAAAATGTAATGCAACGTCAAATCCCTTAAATGCAATATTAAACTCTTCTGATTTGCTCCAATTTAAAAGCCATGGTATTATATTTAAATGTGCTGAACTTGAAATTGGTAAAAGTTCTGTTAATCCTTGTACAACCCCTAAGATTATTGCTTGAAAAATTGTCATTTGTCTATCCTCCTAATTTATTGTATCATCTAATGTCTTTTCATTTTCTTTTTGAGCTTTCTTTAGTTTAGTTTGTTTTCCTAATTCTTTTAAATTTAAGTTTTCAACTACGTGATATGTTTTTTCTAAATATTCTATATTTGTTTTTACTTTTTTACTTATTTTTCTTTTTGTTTGTGCTTTTATTTCGTCTTCTTTAGGTATCATAATATACGGTTTTATAGGAATTAAAATAGGTTCTTCATCTGCCTTCTTTTTATATGAGATGTCAAGTTCAATTGCTTTGTTTACGAATGTAATAGCATTTTCTCTTTCACCTTTTAACATATATATTTTAGAAAGCTCAAAATATGCTCTTGGTTCTAATTCATTTGAATATAGACATTCAGTAAAATATTCTTCCGCAGTTTCAATATCTCTGTATATCAAAGATATTTGCCCCAAATAATATTTTGCATAATATAGTTCATGATTTATTTCAGCTGCCTTTTCATAGCATATTTTAGCATTTTGAAAATCATTTAGTCGTGTATATGCTATTCCTAAGTTATAATACAAGTCATAGTCATCTGGTTTATAGCGTAAAGCTTCTGTATAAACATTTATCGCTTCCTTGAACTTCTCTTGTTCGCATAAAATATCTCCAAAAAGTATTGATGCTTCTGTATAATCAGGCTTTTTTTGAAGTAAGTTTCTTAACATTGTTTCTGATTTATCTTTCTGTCCAAGCTCGAATAGCAAATATGCAACTTTGTAATATGAATCATAATCGTTTTTCTTACAATCTATAGCTTTAACATACTCATCTATAGCCTTTCGCATTCCTCCCTCTTTTTCGTATATTTCTGCCAACATTTTATGACCTATATAGCTATCAGGATATTTGCTTACTAAGTTTATTAGCTCATCTTTTGCTCCTTTAGTATCCTTTATTGCTAAGAAAAATTTGCTTTTCCATTTACTCAGAATTTCTGAAAAATTATGTCCATTTTTCTCCATTATTAATAATACAATAGGCAATACAATTGCTGATATATACATAATTATTCTAACAATAATATTTGCATACATTACAGCAAGTATTTCTATGAAATTTATTGATATTCCGTATTGCCTCAACTATAAGTACGCTAATATAGTTAGTATCGTTTTTACGTATCAGCTTTGCAAACATAAATATAAATAAAAAGAAGGCAACAAAATTAAAAAAGATTTTCTCTAAAATAATCATGTTTTACCTCCTTTCATTTTTTACTCAGTTTTGCCAAATATTTTGTTATAATTTTCTATACATTGCTTAATTATTTTTTCAGCTTCGTCTCTTCCGCATATTTCTTCAACCATAGTTTGTTTTCCTTCTAATTGCTTATATACTTCAAAAAAATGCATTATTTCCGCAGATATATGGCTTGGTATTTCTGTGATATCATTATAGCAATTTAAAAAAGGATCTTTCTTTGCTACTGCTATTATTTTTTCATCATGTTCATTACTATCTAACATTTTAAGCACACCAATTGGGTAGCATTCTACAAGAGTTAAAGAAATAATTTTTTCTTGACACAAAACTAATACATCTAGTGGGTCATTGTCGTCTGCATACGTGCGTGGTATAAAGCCATAGTTTGCAGGATAATGTGTTGCTGTATAAAGTACCCTATCTAATTTAAGCATTCCGGTTTCTTTATCTAGTTCGTATTTGTTTTTTCCTCCTTTTGAAATTTCAATTACTGAAACGAAATCATCTGGTTTTATTCTTTCTTCTTTTATGTCATGCCAAATATTCATTTTTTATGCCTCCCTTTTTTGTTTCAACACATTATATCTCTTTTTTATTCTTTTGTAAACTGTTTTAGACAAATTCAGGCAAGTGTGTTCTTTTTTATATTTTTTTGCATAAAAGCAACTGACCTTTATAATCAGTTGTAACATGGCTTGGCGAATCCTTTTATTACACAAATAAATAGAACCAGCCAAAGCTGGTTCTATTTATTTGGCTGGGGTGGGAGGATTCGAACCGCCGAAATGCATGAGTCAAAGTCATGTGCCTTACCACTTGGCTACACCCCAATATTAAATTAAAACTATGGGGTGGAAGATGGGACTCGAACCCACGGCCTCTGGTGCCACAAACCAGCGCTCTAACCAACTGAGCTACATCCACCATATTGCTACTTTGGAAAATCCAAAGTAGCAATAATTATTTTAAACAATTTTTAGCTGTTTGTCAACCTTTTTTTGGGATTTTTTATTGTTCCTTTGCTTCTATAATGAGTCTTTTATTTCTGTCAACATTACTACATGTGTATAATGTTATTTCTCTTTTCCCGTTTGTATCTTTGTTAATATATGATGTGTCTTCAGGAGTTGTCTCAAATTTATTATATACTATGTATGTAACTGTACGTCCACTAGTATCTTTTATGTATATTTTATCTCCAACTTGAATGTTCTTGTTGTTTGAAAAGAATAATCCATTATGATAGTTGTGTCCAGCTATTATTGTATTGCCAACTTCATTAAGTCCAGGTCCAACTTGAATTCCTACAGCAACTTCTATTGCTTTTTTTGATGCTTTTTCAAGTACTGGGCAATTTAATCCTGTTTTTGGAATAGAAATTGTTCCTTTTTGTACAAATCCTTTATAATAAACTACTCCGTTATTAGCAGGTTTTTGCGTATCGGTTGAAGGTTCTTCTGGTACGTCTGCGTATGGATTTACAATAACATTTTCAGTAGTTTCGTTTTCTACAGTATTGTTATCAATTTCAACAATTAAATCATTTTTTGTAGTATTGTTTTCTGTAACTCTGTTAGCAATAATTCTATCAAACTGTTCTACTCCTTGACTAGCTTCTTTTTCTAAATAATACTTATTATATATGTCTATTCCTAAGAAAACTAATAGCCCTACAATTCCTAATATAGCAATAACAATGATAACTGTTAATAATTTACCATATTTATTACTTGACATATTATTTCCTCCTCTTTTGAGTATATATAATATTATAACACATTTTTATTGTTTTTGAAAGCTTTTAGTGAACTATTTTTGTTCCTAATTCTTTTCCTCCAATTAAATGAAAATGTATGTGTTTAACTTCCTGTCCTCCGTCTTTTCCACAATTTACTATAACTCTAAATCCATTGTCTTTTATTCCCATTTTTTCTGCAACTATATTAATTACAGAATATATCTTTCCGTATTACCGCTTCGTCTTCTCCGAGTAATTTCCGTTATTGCAGAAATGTGCTTTTTAGGTATTACCAATATATGCACCGGTGCTACCGGATGTATATCTTTAAAAGCTATTATTTGGTCATCTTCATATACAATATCTGATGGGATTTCCTTCTTTATTATTTTGCAAAAAATACAATCTTCCATTTTCCTACTCCTTAACTAAAACGGCTTTTATTCTTCTTACCCCGGATGAACTAGCCTCTTCTTTTTTTATAACAAATCTGCCCATGTCTCCAGTATGTTCTACGTGAGGTCCTCCACAAATTTCTTTGCTGAAGTCTCCAATTGTATATACTTTTACTCTGTCTCCATATTTATGTTCAAAAAGGCCTATTGCTCCTGAAGCTCTTGCTTCATCTAGAGTCATTTCTTCGCATGTAACTTTTAAATCTCTTTTTATTTGTTCATTTACCATGTCTTCAACCTTTTTGAGCTCTTCAGGAGTAACTTTTTGGGGATGAGTAAAGTCAAAACGTAATCTCTCTGTAGTAATGTTTGATCCATTTTGTCTTACATGATCTCCAAGTACTGTTCTTAATGCTTGATGTAAAAGGTGTGTTGCTGTATGATATGCTGTTGTTTGTTCATTCTGCTCTGCAAGGCCACCTTTAAATTTCTGCTCAGCCCCTAGTCTAGACATTTCTTGGTGAGCTTTATATAGTTCGTCAAATTTATCAAGTTCTAGTTCTACTCCATTTTCTTCAGCAAGTTCAACAGTGATTTCTTGTGGAAATCCGTATGTTTCATAAAGATTAAATACAGTTTCCCCATCTATTTTATTTTTGCCTTCTCTTCTTGCTCTTTCCACTGCCTTATTAAATTCTTTTTCACCATTCTCAAGTGTTTTCATGAACTTGTTCTTTTCTTCAATAAGCACGTTTTTTATTGTTTCTCTATTATTTTCAAGTTCTGGATACATTTCTTTTAAGTTGTTTATATTAATATCAACTAAGTTTGATATTTCATTTAAATCGATTCCAAGCTTACGCATGTGTCTTGTCATTCTACGTATTAGTCTTCTTAAAATATAGCCTCTGTCGATATTACTTGGTCTTCCTCCGTCGCATATTATCATCATGCTTGATCTCAAATGTTCTGCAACTATTCTTCTGCTTTGTATGTCGTCTGTCTTAGCAAGTTCTTTTAGTTTGTCCATAATTGGCGCAAATAATTCAATTTCATATGGAGTTTTTTTACCCTGTAAAAGCATTGCCATTCTTTCTAATCCAAGTCCAGTATCAACATTGTGTTGTTTAAGCTTTGTATATGTACCATCTGCAGATTTAAAAAATTCCATAAAAACATTATTCCAGATTTCAACATATTTCCCGCAATCGCATGATGGATCACAATGATCACTGCAGGCTGGTTTTCCTGTGTCGTAGAACATCTCTGTATCAGGTCCACAAGGTCCTTCATTCCCTGCTATCCACCAATTGTTGTCTTTTCCAAAATAATAAATTCTGTTTTCTGGTATACCGGCTTTTTTCCAGCATTCAGCTGAAATAGTATCTCTTGGAGCGTCTTCATCTCCCGCAAAAACAGTAACAGATAATTTTTCTACTGGTATTTGCAATTCCTTTGTTAAAAAATCATAGCTCATTTGAATTGCTTCTTCTTTAAAATAATCTCCTAATGACCAGTTGCCAAGCATTTCAAAAAAAGTTAAGTGACGGTTATCGCCAACATCTTCAATATCAACTGTTCTAACGCATTTTTGATAATCAGTAAGTCTTGTTCCCTCTGGATGCTTTTCCCCCATAAGATATGGAATAAGTGGTTGCATTCCGGCTGTAGTAAATAAAACTGATGGATCATTTTCAGGAATTAGTGATGCACTTGGTATTACTTTATGCCCATTTCTTTCAAAAAAATTCAAGTATTTATTTCTAATTTCAATTGCTTTCATTATAAAGCCTCCCTTTTTTCTAGTAAAATATTATATTACAAGCAATTCAAAAAATCAAGCAAATTAAATAAATAATGGGGACGTTTCCCAAAGGGGGATTTTTCCCCCTTTGGGGACAGGTTGTTAATAATTTGATTTTGCAAACTAAATTTGATATAATGGATATACAAGGAGAATTTCTCCTACGACATCAGCAAGAGGTGAACAGTATGAAGAATGTTGAAGAACTCAGGGAAATGCAAACAAAGATTGAGAATCGCTTACAGTCTTTGAGCGACCCCGATCTGTGGGACAGCCTGTTCGACTATAAGTGCGAACTCGATGCTGTTGAGAACTTTTCCTGCGCTGCCCCGCTCAAATTTGTTGGTTCCAAAGAATTTGAGAGAGTCTGCCATGAGGCGGACGAGGCGGAGATTGTGTTCGAAGGGAAGTTTGCCAAGGTGGCACGGATTCTCCGGTTCCCGGATTCTCCGTTCTACGTGGCTAACTTGAGTCGCTTTAAGCGGCATTCCTGAGCTTCGAAAGGGCCTGCCAGACTTGGCGGGTCTTTTTTTTTTTTTCATAATTTTAGGGACGCATCTAGAAATCATCATTTGTGATGATTTCTAGATGCGTCCCTAAAATCAAACCTGAAGCGATGAAACCGTCCCAAACGTTTCACTTGCTTAAATATCCATTTGGCTTCCAAGGAATCCTGCTGCCGATTGCACTACTTTAAATTCAGACTCTCCCATTTTGATATTTTGATCTTTTGATAATAAAATTACACTTCCTATTACGTCTCCTTGTGATACTATTGGATAAATTACTTGAGCGTTGTATCTTCTTTCTCTGCTATCATTTTCAGTAATTGGTATAGCTATTTCATCATTATCACTACTTGTATATATCTCTTTATTTTCAATGACTTCTTCTAATTCTTTGCTTAGCCCTTGCTCCAAAAATTCCTTTTTTGAGCCTCCTGATACAGCAATTACAGTGTCTTTATCCGTTATACACGCAATATGTCCTGTTGTTTTTGCAAGAGTTTCTGCATATCCTGTTGCGAATTCAGAAAGTTCCCCTATTGGTGAGTATTTCTTTAAAATTACTTCTCCTTCCTTGTCTGTAAATATCTCAAGTGGATCTCCTTCTTTAATTCGAAGTGTCCTTCTTATTTCTTTTGGAATAACAATTCTCCCTAAATCATCTATTCGTCTAACGACTCCAGTTGCTTTCACTTTTCTTCCTCCTTGTTTTTAATTTTATGTTCTTATTATTACAAAAAATTGCAAATTTATACAAAAAAACAAACTTTGATAATCAAAGTTTGTTTTTTTATTTACTTATATTGCTATCAGTCTAGTCTTTCATGATTTTCTTCTCTTTGCTCTTGATGTGTATCTTGTATTTGCATAAAGCTTCTATCATTTGCTCTTGCCCTTTCCTCTGGAGTTAAGTCCCAACTGTGACCTACTGATTGTTTTTCTACCGGATGTGGGTTAGTTCCTTCTGTTAATAGTTTAGTCTCCTTGGGTTTTAACAATTCTAATAATCTCTTTTTAATTGCATAGCTACGTGGCATGTATGTGTGTATCTCTGTTTCGTGATAAAGTATTGATGGGCTGCTACTATCGTACCTTTCAGGGTTTTCCATTATATCTGAGGCTAAATCGAACCAATTATTTCGCGATAATTCTCCAGTGCTTCTAAATGTTACCCTTCTTCCATATTGAAAGTTATCTTCGAAATCTGTCGCTATTCCGTGGTTTGAAAGAGCTTTGCCTAGTGTTTGTAATAACTCTAGATTTTCATCGGTAACTCTTAGCATAGCATAGGAGTTTCTTAGTCCATGTCCTTCGCAACAAAACATGCTTGGAGCTCCATGTTCATAAGCAGTTCTTAAAAAACGTGTAAGACCTCTATTTCCTTCTCCAAATTTTATGAAAGCCTCTTCTCTTGCTTTATCGCTTAGTGTTGTTAAATCAGCATATGAATCAGGTAAGCTTAAATCTCTCTCTAGTCTTTCTATAATGCTCTGCCTTGCTCTTTCAAATAATCCTTTTTTTGATGTTGTTTGATGCGTACGGCCATCCATAGCTTCAACTATAGTTTCTAATTTGTGTATTATCTGTGAGTCAGTTACATAAGGGTTGATACTGTTGCGCGTATTGTTATAAATCTGTGGATTCATTTTAATCGTGTTGTTTAGCAACACTACTGCATTTGCAGGTCCTAAGCTACGTACTCCAAAAGAATGCGAGTATAGTTTTAATTGTCTGGCACGTTCTTCAATTTTCATCATCTTTTGAATAATTGGATGGCATGCCTCCAAATCAATTTTGCCTTTTGCGCCTTCAGCAATCAAATCAAATATCTCATTTTTTTGCCTTGGTTTTGCATGAATTGAAAGTTCAGCTTTAGGTTTTCCACGCTCAATATGGTTACGTATGTCAATGCCGTTTATTCCACTTCTTTTTTTGAATACATTTTGCAAAATATTAAATAATCTTTCTCTGTTTTCATCAGTAATTTCAATAGATAAATATGGATCATTATTTGCGTCTTTGTGGCCAGCACAGCTAGCTTCAGTTTTTATTCCGTGTTCTATACACTGACGAAGTGCTTCTTCTAGGTGAATGTTTCCTTCTGCCCATTCCTTAATTGCTGTTTCTTGTTCTTCTCTGTCTGTAGGAATTTCAACTGGTATTCCAGTGTTATATTTTCCTTTGTCTTCTGTCAAATTTACTCCTCCTCTATCTATCAATTAGTTCTTATTCCTGCTCTTCTGCAGTTTCAGTTCTAGGGGCAAAAATGCTTCCTTTATATTTGTCTATAATATATCCTAAGTCTTTTGAAAACTCATCTAGCATTACCATCTTTATGCTTATGTCTTTTCCCTTTACGTAGTCATCCATAATTTGTTTTAACTGTTTTATATTTTTAATCTCTGGCTCGATTTCTTTTTGGTGTGTGTCTACCCTTTTTCTTAATATCTCTCTTATTGTAACCATATCCTCATTACTTGCGCATGAAAGTCTTTGGAACATTTGATGTACATCATAATATTTAAATATTGGGATATCCATACATTCTTTTTCAAATCTATCATAGAACGTTTCCATTTTCATTGGTATGCATTTAAATAATTCCTCAGCCTTATCCCTATACATTTTGTCTTTTAACTGAGCATTTATTTCATGGAAATGTTTTAAAATTTCATCCATTTCAGTGCTATTTTTTTCAACAGCAACAGTAGATAGTTCTTTTTCTACGTCTTCACAATAAGTTGAATTTAATGAAGCAACATTCATTCCGTTAAAGAAAATTGATTTTACAGTTTTCATATCATATGAGATTAATCCACTTTTTGAAAAATAGCTAAAATATGCAAAAAGCTTTACTACTTCAACAAGAGTTACCTTGCCTTCTTTAATATCACTTATTATGCTTTCTATTACTTTATCGAATTCGTCATCAGATATTTTCCAATATTCTTCTGTAAGAAGCCTTTTATATCCTGGTAGCTTGTCTGTATCTATTGTGTTTATTATGTTTTCCATATCGGCCTTGAATATTTTCATGTCAAATATTCTAGTTCTTACATATAGTTCTATGAATTTAAAAAATCTATAATCTGACTTAAAATTATAGTAATAGTTGTTGTCAAATTCTTTTATATAAAACTGCCTATTGTCCATTAATACTCTTGATGAAACTAAAATTGCTTTGTATTCTTCATTACTCATAATGTTTATGAATTTGTCTTTAGTAATTTTTCCTGCTTTAATTTCAAATGAAATTGCTATAGTGAAAATAAGCATTGTCTGCATAATACGATAATTGGTATTAGGGTAATTCTTATTAACCATTTCGTAAATCTTTTTAAAATCATTAAGTGAATGCTTTAAAATTCTTAAGTTTCTTGTGCCACTCTTATTAAATGTAGATACAATTAGTCCTGTATTTTCTCTTAAGAACCTCAATAAATCTGGATTTGTTTCATACCTCATTAGTAAGCCGTTTATTATATAATTAAATTCAGGAGCATATTCAAAGGTCTCTCCTATAAGCTTCTCTTTTATTCTTTCGTAGTCATTTGCTTTATCAAAAACATACTCAATTTTGTCTCTAATTTTTTCTACCATAGGCTTTTCTGTTTTTGCCAAATCCCCTTCTTTGTCTAGAAGGTAAGTTGCAATAAATGTTTTCATTTCAAGATTGCTACTTTTTAGCTTTGTAGATAGTTCTTTTTCATTGCATATAATAATTGTTTTGATATGGTCATGTTCAACAAAATTGTTTATATATCCTAAAATATCTATTACATCAACATTAGCTCTTTCCAAGTCGTCAAAACAAAGTACTTTGTCATCAGTAGAAAAGAATTTAGCATAGTCTATTTTGTCACCATTTTGAGTAACCCCAAAAAAATTAGCCATATCCAATCCGGTTTTTGCATACTCTGGAATGTTACTCTGTCCATTTGAATCCATGAATCGCTTTAGATTTTTATCCATTAGTTGAGTTGTCTCTATAAATATTTTTTTGCTTATATCTTCTAGATTAGAAATACCATACAGTGACATATATACAGTGGTAAATTGTTTTCCATTAAATTGCATTCCGTCTATTTTTTTACGTATTTTGTTATTCCAAAAGTAGGTTTTTCCGCTTCCCCATTCTCCATTAATCATAATAGCATAATCTGTATATTCTGCTCTTACATAGTCTAATATACTCTCAACTAAATCTTCCATTTTTCCTCCTTTTAATCTTTTGCAAATGTCAATACTGATACTTCTTTTGCTCCTGACAATTTAAGAATTCTTGAGCATTCCTTAGCTGTACTCCCTGTTGTATATATATCATCGAAAAGTATAATCTTTTTATCTTTTATTTTTTGTTTTGTGTTATATGTATATGCATCTTTTACATTATTTTGTCTTTCCTTTGCACTTAAGCTACTTTGCGTTTTAGTTTGTTTTGTTTTTATCAATGCATCTTTTATGTATTCTATATTTAATTCTTTTGCCACCTTTTTAGCGATTAAATCAGCTTGGTTGTAGCCTCTTAAAATTTGTTTTTTTCTATACATTGGTACAGGAATAATTATATCATAAGTTTTTAAAAATCTACATATTTTTTCATTTTTTAGCATGAGTTTTGAAAATGTTTCTGCAAGTTCTGGCTCATCATGGAACTTATAATTTAACATCTTTTCTCTTATTTCATTTTTATAATTATATGCATATAAATGGTACTTAAAAAAAGCATTTTTAACTTTTTTTATACTGTCTCTTTTTAAATATTTTATTTTAACTTCACACTTTTTACATAAATAGTCTTTGTTTATTTTTCCACAAAACCCACATTTAGGTGGAAATATAATATCTAAGATTTTTGAAAATAAATCTAATAATTTTTGGGGCATAGCTCGTCTCCTCTTTGATATAAAATTGCCCCCTTATTTAAACTTAAAAAAAGCTTCTTAGTTTAAATTCTAGTCCCGTATTTCGGGTTTTTGCATCCGCATTTCTTATCATAAACTCAATTAGTTTATTTGATCCAATTACAATCAATAGTTTCTTTGCCCTTGTTATTGCCGTATACAAAAGGTTCCTTGTTAGTAGCATTGGAGATGATTGCGGAATTACAAGAATAACAACATTAAATTCACTTCCTTGGGATTTGTGTATAGTTATCCCATATGCTAGCTCTATTTCTTCTAAATTTGAAAATGAATACCACGCAGATTTGTCATCATCAAATTCTACTTTAATTTGCTTTTCTTCTTGGTCAATTTTTGCGATTGTGCCTATTTCCCCATTAAATATTCCTGTGCCAACTTCTTTTCCTGCTTTTTTCTCCCAGAAAATATCATAATCATTTTTTATTTGCATGACTCTGTCTCCCTCTCTGAAAGTTTGCTCTCCATATGTTTTTTCTTGCTTAAAATCGTTTTTAGGGTTTAGTGCATCTTGAAGTGCTTTATTTAGTTCCTTTGTACCAAGCATTCCTTTTTTTGTTGGTGTTAAGACTTGCATGTCTTTATAGAATTCATAGTCACCGTAGCTTTTAAGTCTGCCATTTACAAGTGATATAACCTGGCTTAGAATTTTTTCTTGTGATTGCTCATTTATGTAAAAAAAGTCTTCTTCTGTATCCTGTGCTTCCATGCTTCCTTTTGGAATAAATGCTTCTCCCTTATTTACATGGTGCGCATTTACAATTATCTTGCTTTTTGCAGCCTGTCTAAAAATTTTATTCAAACTTATTACTGATGTTTCTCCAGATTCTATTATATCTTTTAATACACTGCCTGGGCCTACAGATGGTAGCTGATTGCTATCACCAACTAGTACAAGTTTTGTCCCTAAATATATTCCTTTTGTTAAGTAATTCATAAGAAAAACGTCCACCATAGACATTTCATCTACTATAATTACATCTCCATCTATTGGCATTATGTCATAATCTACATTTTCTAGTTTTAGTTCATCTTGAATTTTCCCGATTTCAAGAAGTCTGTGTATGGTTTTTGCTTCTTTTCCTGTAGTCTCAGACATTCTTTTAGCTGCTCTTCCAGTTGGAGCACATAAAACAACTTTCTGTCCTATTCCTTCATAAATTGCAATTATTTCTTTAATTATCGTAGTTTTCCCGCGTTCCAGGGCCTCCAGTTATAACACACACATTATTTTCATTTACAGCTTCTACAGCTTCTTTTTGCTTTTCTGATAACTCAATATCGAGATTCTTCTCTTGTTTTTTCATTTCTTGTTTAAAGTTTTTTATTTTCTTGGTATTTTTTGAATTCATAAGCATATAAAGCTTTTCTGCAATATTTTTCTCTGCTTTGTAAAATGGATACAAGTAAATCCATTCGGCATCTTCTCTTTTTTCTATTACGATTTGATTTTTACCAATTAAATTAATAAAGCAATCTTTTATTTCATCACTTGTTACATCTAACATATCTATAACAAATTGAATTAAGTTTTCTTTTGCAGTGCATGTATGTCCATTATATGTAGCTAAAATTAGCCCATATTTTATACCGCTTTCAATCCTTTTGTCGCTATTATATGGCAATCCTAAATCCATTGCCATTTTATCAATCTTTTTAAAATCTACTCCATATGTAATATCAATTAATACATATGGATTTTCTTCTATCGCGTGTATAGCATTTACTCCGAAGAGCATCATATACTTTTTTAGCATTGCCACTGCTTATTCCAAATCTCTCTAAAAAACTTACAATCTGCCACATTTCCCATTTTTCATTAAATTCTTGTGCAATTTCTAAAGCCTTGGTTTCGCTTATTCCTCTTATTTCTGCAAGTCTTACAGGCTCAAATTTAAATACAGCCATGGTTTCTTCTCCAAAAGCTTTTACTATCCTTTTGGCAAGCGCAGGTCCCACTCCTTTTATTATTCCACCAGCTAAGTATTTTTCCAGTGCATCAATTGTTTCTGGCATAAGTTTCTCAAAAGTGTCTATTTTAAACTGTCTCCCATATTCTTGGTGCATTACAAATTTTCCAACAATCTTAAGAGTATCTCCTTGGTTAATAAAAGGAAGATACCCTACTGCAGTTATTCTTTCTTCATCTGTTTCCATTTCACATATGGTATAGCCGTTTGCTTCATTTTGATAAATTATATCTTCAACCGTCCCTTTAAGTTCCAAGTTTTCACCTCTTATTTAGGGCAAAGACTTTATTATCTTTGCCCTAATTTTATTTTCTCTTTAACTTTCTTAGTATTATATCTCTTACTTCATATACGTATTTTTCGCCAAGTATTATTAGCATTAGTAAATATACTATCATACCAATTATCATCTTAAAGGCAACAGATATTAGAGCTGTTTTTACTATTATGCCTACTATAAAGCATGTTATTAACATCACAACAGACGCAATTAAGTATTTTTTTCCTGAATATATTGCCTTTTTTATGTCAATTTCATCTCTTACATAATACATTTGCACTAGAACAACTACAAATTGCGAAATAGTCGTTGAAAAGGCCGCTCCATATGCTCCATTTGTTATAATTAAAATCCAATTTAGCAAAATATTTACAACTAATCCAGCCAAAATTGAAAGCGTATATTTTTTTTGCTGTTTAGTTGGAAGCAAATATTGTGTTCCAATTACATTTGTTATTCCGCATTCCAAGTATCGTAGGTGCTAGAATATTAAATATTATTGCTGCATCTTTGTACTCCTCTCCTAAGAAAATTGGTACAAACTCTTTTGATACAGCAATTGCACCTAGCATCATTGGAAATGCTAATAAAAAGGTGAATCTAAATGACTTTAGAATATAGTCATTTAATTTCTTTTTGTCTCCACTTGCAAAAATACTTGCAATTCTTGGAACCATTACTATTCCAAGTGATGAAACTACAGTGAACAAAACATTAGTTATTTTATATGCTTCCTCATAGTTTCCTAAAGCAGATTTATCTGTAATCATATATCCAATCATAGTTTTGTCTACTATATTGTATATTTTTACTGCTATCTGCGGAATAAACAACATTATAATTGGAATAGCATGTCTTATAATATTTATGTGTTTTACTTTTATTCCTCTAAAATATTTTGGCAGATAAAGCCAGAGTGAAATGTTGCCTATAAGGTCTGCAAGTGAATATATTAATAGATATTTTTCTAAGTCTCCTTGGTTTCTTACAAATATAAAAATACATGCAACACTCGCTGTTCTTACTATTACATTTCTAATTACTGTTTTTTTAAATTCTTCCATCCCTTGAAAGAACCAACTTATGTCAAATGCAAAAGCTAGCAAGTACAGTATAAGTATTTGGTAATATCCTTTATATTCGTCATGGGTAGCATATGTCAATATAAATACAGCAAGAGCAATTGCCATAGTTATAAATCTAAACAAAATTATTTCTATAAAAACTTTTTTTCTTCTACTCACATTGTCTCTTGCATATGCTATCTCTCTTTGTCCATACATTGAAACTCCAAGAGAACCAAACAATGTAAAATACGTTACTATTGATATCGTAAAGCTATAAATTCCTACATTTTCTGCTCCGAGAACTCTTGATATATACGGTGTTGTTATAATTGGTAATATAAGTATTAGCACTTGGTATACAAGATTATATAAAAAGTTCTTTTTTATACTCTTTGTTTCCAATTTCCCCATCCTTTCTCTATGAGGATTATTATACCACACTGTAAATTATTTTGACTAGTTTATATTAATATTTTCTATGATTTCTTTGCAATCTTTCCAGTCCACTGATTTTATCTGGTAGTTGTCAGATGCTATTTTATCAATTATATCTTTCGTATTATCTGTTGATCCCAAATCTGCAACAATAATCTGTTTAATCATTTCTTCTTTTCCATAAATTATTCTAAACAAAAAATTTCTTAAAAATCCTTCAATATGCGATTCCTGATTTTTAGCTGCTACAATTAAATAAATTCCATCTGGTTTTAAATTTGTATATGTAAATATATAATAAATATTTTTTATTATTTCCATTAATCCATATATTGCAAGGACAGAAATTATTATATTTAAAATAAAATCAAGCATAATGTATCCTCCCTTGAAAATATATTATGCTTGATTTTATTTTCATGTGAAACTATTTACTGTTAATTGCTTTCTTTTGGGTTTACAATATTTTGTATATCATCGTTTTGCTTAATACTGTCATACACATAAGCATATGCGTCCTTATTTTGTGTTATGGCAGTTATTGCAACATCTTTGTCCTCTCTTAACCTTTTACTTGCATATTTTAGAATGATTCCTTTATTTTTTACAGCTTCAAGAACTATATCTTTGTCATCTCTTAGTTTTTCACTTGCATAATAAAGAATCTGCCCATCTACTTTAACTCCTGCCATAATTATGTCTTTATCGTTTAGCAGTCTTTCGCTTGCATAGCATGCTACCCAGCCTGTCTTTTTTACAGCCTCTAGAACAATGTCTTTATTATCTTTTAGCCTATCAGATGCAAACTCCAGTTCAATACCATCATTTTTTACTGCCTCAAAAGTAACTTCTTCATCGTCATGAAGCCTATTTGATGCAAACTCATATACCCAGGCTTCCTGTTTTACTGCATTTAATATAAAGTCTTTGTTATCTGCATTTTCTATTATATCCTCTTTGTTATACATTATGTGGCCTCTTTTCTCTGTTGATTTAGTAATAAGTTTAATAATACACTTCAACTAGGTATAGTCCATGTGCAGGCAAAGTTTTTCCTGCTTTAGTTCGATCTTTTGATTCTATTATCTCTGGAATGCTTTCACATTTTATTTTTCCAAGTCCAACATCTACTAGAGTTCCTGTTATAATCCTTACCATATTGTACATAAAACCGTTGCCAGTAAATTCAATAAAAATTCTGTCCCCATCTTGTTTGATTTCTATATTATATATTGTTCTAACACTTGACTTGCTGCTTGTTCCACTTGCTCTAAATGCTTTAAAATCATGCTCACCTATGAAAAAGCTACTTGCTTCTTTCATTTTATTTATATCTAATTTTAGTGGCATATGATATTCTAAATCATGAAAAATAGCGCTACCACAAAGTGAATTGTTTATAACATATCTGTATTTTTTCCCTTTGCAATTATATCTTGCATGAAACTTTTCATCCACTTCTTCAGCGCTTTTTACAACAATTGTTTTTTTAAGTTTAGAATTTAATGCTAGAGGTATTTTTTCTACAGGAATAGGATTTTCTATTTTGAAATTTGCAACTTGGCCAAAACTATGAACTCCAGCATCTGTTCTACCAGATGCATAGAGTTCAACATTTTCTCCGGTTACATCGAAAATAGCTCTTTCAATTTCGCCTTGAATATTAAGTTTGTTAGGCTGTTTTTGCCAGCCATTAAATCCTTTGCCATTATACTCTATTACAATTTTTATGTTTCTCATTTACTTTCCTTTTTTGTTGCTTTTTTTGTTACTTCTTTTTTGTCCTCTGTGTCTATAATTCTAACCAATAGTGTAACTGCAAGTGCAATTGCAACTGATAATACTGTTCTCATTCCCACTGCTTTTGCTACACTGCTCCCTAAAAAGCTTAATATTGATCCATTTAAAGTAGAGTATGATAGTAGTTCATCAGGTATAAAACTTGCCATAACATAACCTACCAAAAATGTTACAATAAAAATAATTAAACTTGCTTTTGTTGATTTCTTCATTTTACTTTTCCTCCTTAGTTTTTTTTGTTATATTTTTAAAATTTGAAATCTTCGCTACCCCATTTTTTTCATGCTTTGCTAAAATTAGATTTTTCATTAGAATCTTCTTTAGAGCTTCTTCTTTCAAATCTGCAATTAACGTTCCATCCTTTGCAACTGAAATTTTTCCTGTTTCTTCTGAGACTACAATTGCTATTGCATCAGATTCTTTTGATATTCCAATAGCCGCTCTGTGTCTTGTCCCTAGCTCTTTTGCAATATCTTTATCAGATGCAAGTGGTAGCATACATGCCGCAGCTGTAACTTTGTTATCAGAAATTATAACAGCGCCATCATGTAATGGTGTATTAGGTACAAATATATTAACTAATAATTGCGGAGATATTTCTCCATCAATTAAAATTCCTGTATCTATTATGTCTTTAATTTTTATATCTCTTTCTAGTACAATTAAAGCTCCTGTTTTTGTTTTTGCCATTTCCGTTGCTGCAATAACGATTTTATAAATATTCTCTTTTGTTCTTGCTTCAATGTTTTTGTCAATACCAAAAAACTCACTAAGTTTATTTGAGCCAAGTTGCTCTAGCCCTCTTCTAAGTTCGGGTTGAAAAATTACAATTAATATTAAAACTCCATATGTCATTATAGATGTTAAAATGTAATTTAAAATTTTTAGTTCAAATAAATAGCTTAACCACATTCCTACTACTAGTAATGCAATTCCTTTTAGTAATTGCCACGTTCTTGTTGCCCTAGTAATTTTAAGTAGCTTTATTATCAAAAAAGCTACAAGAGTAATATCAACTACTAGTAAAACAAGTTTAATTGGATATTGATACAGCATTTCTAAATATCCTAGTATATTGTTTTCATAAAAATTAGTGAATACTTTTCCAAAATTTTCTAACATAGATTACCTCTTTTGTTTATGCAAAAATGTAATATAGTAATGTTCCTACTGTTCCTAAAAGCATTAATGCTGCAAGTATTCCTGCCATTATTTTTGTTGCTATTTTTCCTTTGTCATGCTGTTTCATCTTTATTCCTTCTTTCTTTTTATTTACAATAGCTAGTGTATCACACATCAAAAAATAATTCAATATATAAAAATAATTTTTATAACCACTGCCCATGTATTTTTAAATAGATTTTTTTGTATAGTTGTATTGCTGTTATATATATACATACAAGCCCTGCAATCCATACGATATATATATATGGTAATTTTGCAAGGTCAAATATTCCAGATATATGAGTAAATGCAATAATTAAAGTTACAATTACAACAGTAATTGTTGATATAAGTAGTTCTTTTGAAGATTTACTTTGCAAAAATAGAATTTTATGTGTTCTAATCAGGTGTATTATAAGAGTTTGTGAAATGATTCCAAAGCTAAACCAACCAGTTTGGAAAAGAGTTGCTTTCTCTGGAGTATTAAATTTAAATACGTATAATAAAACTCCAAAACACAATATGTCTAAAACAGTACTTATTGACCCAAATGCAAACATGAAACTTTTAATTTCTTTAGTATTCCATTTTTTTGGTTTTTCTAAATACTCCTTGTCTACATTATCAAATGGCATTCCAATTTGTGCAAAATCGCATAGTAGGTTTTGTATCAATATGTGTATAGGAAGCAGTGGCAAAAAAGGCAAAAATATACTTGCTATTATTACACTTATCATGTTTCCGAAATTTCCACTCGTGGCCATTTTAATATATTTCAAAACATTAGTAAATGTTTTTCTTCCATTCACAACCCCTTCTTCTAGAACATTTAGGTCCTTCTCTAGTAGTATAATGTCAGCTGTTTCTTTTGCAATGTCTACAGCTGTATCTACAGAAATCCCTACATCTGCTTGTTTTAGCGGAGGGCTATCGTTTATTCCATCTCCCATGTACCCTACGGTGTTTCCGTTTTCTTGGTAAATTCTTACTATTCTTTGCTTTTGAAGTGGCGATAGTTTTGAATATAAATGGCAATCTTTAACTTTTTCTTTTAGTTCTTCGTCGCTTAAATTTTCTATATCTTTGCCTGTTAATCTGTTGCTCACACGTATTCCTACTTTTTTACATACGTTTAATGCAACTCCCTCACTGTCTCCAGTTAAAACAACAGTGTCTACTCCATGTTTTTTAAGAGCTTCTATGGCTTGTTTTGCACTAGCTTTTGGCGGGTCTAGAAAAGCGACAAAGCCAATTAATACCATGTTGCTTTCGTCTCCTACTCCAAATGTTTCAATGCCATGTATTTCGTTCTTTTGAGCAATAGCTAAAACTCTTAGGCCTTCATTATTGTTTTTTTCATATACGCTATAAGCTTGCTTTCTTAGTTCTTCTGTAAGTGTTTTAGCTTCCCCATCAATGTCAATATATGAGCATATTGACATTATTTCATCTACTGCTCCTTTTGTAATAAGCTGTCTTTTTCCGTTTTCATCTCTTAAAACTACACTCATTCGTCTTCTTGTAAAGTCAAATGGTATCTCATCTTCTCTTACATATTTTACTTTTAAAACATTTAAGTTCTCTTTTTCTGCTCTTGAAATTATTGCAACATCTATTAAGTTTTTAAGTCCAGTTTGGAAGTAACTGTTTAGAAATGCATGTCTTAAAATTCTTATATTTTCATTTCCAAGGACATCCATATACCTTTCTAATACAATCTCATCCTCTGTTAAAGTTCCTGTTTTGTCTGTGCAAAGAATGTTCATTTCTCCAAACGTTTGGATAGCACTTAGTCTCTTTACTATTGTTTTTTTCTTTGACATTTCCACAGCGCCTTTTGCCATGGTAGATGTCATTATAACAGGAAGCATTTCAGGAGTTAATCCTACTGCAATTGTGATTGCAAAAATAAGTGCTGACCACCAGTCTTCTTTGGTGAATATATTTATAATTAGAATAATTGGTAGCATAACCGCCATAAACCTAATTAAAAGTTTGCTAACATTATTTACTCCTCTTTCAAAGCTGTTTTTTTCATTTACACTATGGAGTGATTTTGCCATACTTCCAAAATAGGTATCTACTCCTGTTGCTAGTACAATTGCTGTTGCTGATCCGCTTACTACGTTTGTTCCCATAAATCCTATATTTGAAATATCTGTTATTGTGTCATCCTCTTTTACCATGACAAATTTCTCAACAGGATTTGATTCTCCAGTAAGTGATGCTTGGTCTATAAATAAATCCTTTACCTCCAGAAATCTTACGTCTCCTGGAATCATATCTCCAGAAGAAAGCTTTACAATATCTCCTGGCACAATATCCTCTACATTTACCTCATATGGCACTTCATCTCTTATTACATCTATTTTATTAGTAATTAAACTTTTTAGCTGTTTTGCCGCATTATCTGATTTAGTTTCTTGTACAAGAGAAATAATTGCAGATATAATTACAGTACCTATTATAAGTAAAAAAGTGGCATAATCTTTTTCTGTTGATATTACTACATCCGTAATAAACGTAATTACAGCAACCATCAATAAAACTATATTAAATGGGTTAATTGTAGCCTCTTTTATTTTATGAAAAAGTGTTTTTTCTTCGCCAAAGTCAATAATATTTTTTCCGTATTCATCTTGCAAATCATCTATGTCAACAATGCTAAGGCCATTTGCTGAAGACTTAAGTTCTGAAAACAATTCCTCTTTCGAAATTTTACTTAGTCTTTTAATGTTTTCCTCAGTTTTTTTTTGGTTTGCTCTTTCTGTTGTATCTTTCATATTCATTCGCCACCTTACTTATTATTGCTTTTTTCTTTTATGTATTATATCTCATTCACATTTTAGAAGCAATATTAAAATCACGTTTAATCCATAAAAAGCTCAAGGATGTTTTTTATTTCATTTTCTCTATACTATAAAATAGAAGAAGGGGTGCTCTGTTAGAGCACTCCTTCTATCCATTTCTGCTCATAGAAATAGTTTTTGACCATCTCAATGAACCCCTCCCATCCTCCGTACATTCCAGCAAGAAGCCGCGCAGGGCATTCTTTTCCTGACCAGAACTTGTGAGGGACAACGTGGTCCAGGGGAATATCGTACATATGCATAAGAGTCGCCGTGAGTTGCGCCTGCAAACTAATGGCTCTGCACATATTCGTATTCACATTGACCAGCCGTTCTATCCCAATACTAGAAGAATTACCAGTTTTGTCCCCAGTATGGCACGTTGACACAGTGGTTTCAAGGAACTGATAGATTCTGGCAGGTTCACGGAAATTAGCCTCAACAAGGAAATGATAACCAATCTGATTGTCACCTGTTGTAAGCATGCCGTAATACCTGGCAAAGTCTTTTTCTTCAGGTTGAAGTTCTGTCCCTAAGGATGTCTCGTGGATAGTGATGAACTTGGGAATCATTTTCCCAACTCTTTTTGGTGATTCGATCGGAAGTAACCGGTTCGACAGCTCCATTTTCATGTTCATGCCTTCTTTCTTTCAGTCTTTTGGAGCAAACTTAAGTATATTTATTATATCATAATGTATACATAATTTCAAACATGTTTTTTTCCATTTTTCAAATATGGGCTGAACGATAAAAAAAGCTAAATGTTAAATAACATTTAGCTTTAAAATATATTTACTTAAACCATTTAAAAATTGATTTTCCTATTTGTCTTCCTATTGTTCCAAGCGCCGCATTTGCTGTTTTTTCAAATGCTTTTTCTGCTGCTGATTTTTTTTGCTTTCCTCCGCTTTTGCTAGTTCCTTTTTGCTTTTCTTCCTTCTCTTTTTGTTTTTGCTCCTCTTGTTTTACTTTTTCCGCTTCTGCCTCTTCCATTTCGGCTTTTATTTTTTCATATGCTGTTTCTCTATCAATCGCTGTTTCATATTTTCCCTTGAATTGGCTCTGGTTCATTACCATAAGTCTTGTAGAATCATCTATCGCTCCCATCATGCTTTGAGGAGGAAGAATCGTAGCTTTTTCTACAATATTCGGTTCACCTTTTTCATTTACAAATGATATTAGCGCTTCCCCAGTGCCTAAGTTTAAAATTGCTTCTTCTGTATTAAATTCAGGGTTTGATCTGAATGAACTTGCAACTGCTTTTACTATTTTTTGTTCTGCTGGAGTATATGCTCTTAAAGTATGCTGGACTCTATTTCCAAGTTGAGCTAAAATGTCCCCTGGTATGTCCATAGGTGTTTGAGATATAAAATATAATCCAATTCCTTTTGAACGAATAAGTTTTACTACTTGGGTCACTTGCGTAAGCATATAATTTGGCATATCATCAAACAGTAAATGAGCTTCATCAAAGAAAAACACAATTTTAGGTTTTTCCAAATCTCCTACTTCAGGTAATGTATGGTTTAGAATTGTAAGTAGCCATAGTAAAAAGCATGCATATAAATTCGGTCTCTTAAATAGTTCTACTGCGTGTAATATGTTTATATTTCCGTATCCATTATTATTTAGTTTTACGAAATCATTAATATCTATAGCAGGTTCTCCAAAAAAATCATTTCCTCCTTGTTCTTCGAGCATTAATATACTTCTTTGTATACTTCCAACACTTTGAGTTGCTACGTTGCCATATGTTATAGTGTATTTTTGCCTATTGTCGCCAATGTACTGAAGTAATAGTCTTAGGTCTTTTAAATCTACAAGTTCTAAGCCACTATCTTCTGCTATTTTAAATGCTATCGCTAGTACTCCCTCTTGTGCTTCACTTAATCCAAGCATTCTTGAAAGAATTGTTGCTCCAATACTTTTTACAGTAGTCCTTATTGGATGGCCTCCTTTACCATAAACATCCCAAAATGTGCAAGGAAAGCCTTTAAATTCAAAATTTTGAATACCTATGCTATTTAATCTTTCATTTATCTTTTCATTTGCAGTTCCTGGAAGGCATGTACCTGCTAAATCGCCTTTTACATCTGCTAGGAATACTGGTACCCCTGCAGCAGAAAAGCTCTCAGCCATAACCTTTAAAGTAACTGTTTTGCCACTTCCTGAGGCTCCTGTAATTAAGCCGTGGCGATTTGCTTTATCTAAAACAATTGCTAATTCTTTTTCCATTCCATTTTTCCCTATTAGTACTCTATCATTCAAAAACATATAAATTCTCCTTTCAATCTAAATATTTTTTTGCTTCATCTACCATCTCTTTAGGTGTAGATGCACCTGTCACAATTCCTACTATATCATTTGTGCTAAGCATCAGTTTCTTCAGTTCTTCCGGTTCTTGTATTAAATAAACATCCGCGCAATTTTTAGTTGCAATATTATACAGTTCTTTTGTATTTGAACTATGTTTTCCTCCGATTATTATCATTTTGTTAACCTTTTTTGAAATCTCATTTGCCTCAACTTGTCTTTCTTCCGTTGCATTGCAGATTGTGTTTTGTACTGTAATTTTAGAATTGCTAAATTTGTCTTTTATTTTTTTTATAAGTTCATTAAATATGTCTTTTGAGAACGTCGTTTGTTCAACAATATATATTGAATTTGCTTTTATTTTTTCACATTCTTTAAAAGCTAAATCTATGTCTTGCTCACTTTCTATTACAAAACTATTTAAGTTTGCAAATCCTTTAGTTCCTATTGTTTCTGGGTGTGTCTTTTTCCCAATAATTATTATAAGCCCTTCTTTTTGTTTTTCCACGTAATCATGTATCAAACGCACTTTTCCACATGTTAAGTCAATAACTTCAATATTTTTTTGTCTCGCTCTTTCATAAATGTTCTTTGCCTCTCCATGTGCTCTAAATATAACTTTGCTATAATCTGGTATTTTTTCAATATTGTCTACCGTAACCATTCCTGCTTCTTCTAATTCTTTAATTACTCTTTCATTATGCACAATATCTCCCAAACAGTATACTTTTCCATATTCTTTTAATATTTCTTTAGCTCTTTTCACAGTATATTCAACTCCAGGGCAAAATCCTGATAGCTTTCCAACTAATATTTCCACATTTTCTCCTATTTTTTATATTTTATGCCCTGATTATACATCATTTCATATAGTATTTGCAATCTTTTAACTGTGTTTTTTAGTATTTGTTCTTCCACATTGTTGGAAATATGCATGTAGCAAAAAAACACTTGCCTAAAAAGCAAGTGTTTTTGTAAATTTTTTATTTGTTCGGCATCATTGATATTATTCTTCCCGCAAAGTCATTAAAGTTCTGTGTTTGAAGAATTACTTTCCCAGGTCCTTTAAGTCTAGTTAAGAATAATCCTTCTCCTCCAAAGAATATGTTCCCTAATCCTTTTACAGTTTCAATTTCATATGAAACTGTGCTTTCAAAACCAACTACATCTCCTGTATCAACTTTTAAAATTTCACCAGGTCCTAATACTTTTTCAACTGGATCACCATCAACCTCTAAAAATAGCATTCCTTGACCTTCTGCTTTTTGAAGAATAAATCCTTCCCCACCAAATAATCCTGCAGAAAATCTTTTT
>CAMOWC010000007.1 GCA_946628065.1 uncultured Clostridiaceae bacterium
TTCTATTACTTCTATCTATGTATTTTTGAGTGTGCTATTTTAATTGCATACTAAACATTTCTAGTGATGATAGCGAAGAGGCTCCACCTGTTCCCATTCCGAACACAGAAGTTAAGCTCTTCAGCGCCGAAGATACTTGGGGGTTACCCTCCTGGGAACATAGGACATCGCTAGTTTTTTTTATTTAAAATAAAAAAGCATTACTAAAATATGATATTTTAGTAATGCTTAAAAAATTGTAAAAAAAGATGTTTCTATAAAAATTTAGAAACATCTTTTTTTGTTTATTTTTTGCCTTTTGAAGGTGTAGCACTTTGCTTTTCAAGGTCATCTAACACTGGAGCAACTAAGAAATATGCTATTGCAAAGAGACTGCCAAGTGATATTGCTACAGCTACGCCTTTTATAATTATACTTGAAACAGTTGTTGTACCAAGCATACATGCTTTTATAGCAAAGACAAGAGCTACTGTTAATAAAACTAACATGAATAACCATAGGATAAAACTGAATTCTTTTTTTCCAGACAATCCTCTTTCTTTCTTTTCAATGTAAACATGTGATATTGAACCAAATACGTAACCTATAACAGCGAAAAATGCATAATTGGTAGCAAAATCATATAGCAGTCCTTTTCCACTATCATATGTTGAGTAAACAACGTTACCTAAACATAAAGATAATATCAAGAAAAACGATTGCATAACGAATTCTGCGACAACAACACCCAAAATAGATCTTCTAAACATTTTCATCTTATGTACCATCCTTTCTCAAACAAAATCATAACATTTGTGATAACATATGTCAATAAAATTTCAAAGTTATAAAAATATGATATAATATACTAAAAAATACAAATAAAGGAGCTAAAAAAATGAGTAAAAAAACATGGAAACCAGGGACTTTTCTTTATCCAATACCTGCAGTAATGATTTCGTGTGGAGATATGAAAAAATCAAACATAATAACTGTAGCATGGACTGGAATTATTAATACAGACCCAGCTCTTGTTTCTATATCAATAAGGAAAGAAAGATATTCATATAATATAATAAAAGAGACAAAAGAGTTTGTAATAAATTTAACTAATAAAGACCTCGTAAAACAAACTGATTGGTGCGGAGTAAAAACAGGGGCAAAAGTGGATAAATTTAAAGAAGCTAAATTAACAAAAGAAAAACCAACTTATGTTAAATGTCCAATGATAAAAGAAAGCCCTGTATCAGTTGAATGTAGAGTAATAGAGCAAAAAGATTTAGGCTCACACACAATGTTTATAGCAGAAGTGCTTGCGATTCATGCAGATGAAAGATATTTCGATGAAAAAGGTGCATTTGATATACAAAAATGCCACCTTCTTGCATATGCAAATGGGGGATATTATGAACTAGGAAGAAAGCTTGGAAAATTCGGGTTTTCAGTTCAAAAAAAGACGAGAAAAATAACGAAAAACCATTGACATATTAACCAAAATGTGGTAAAGTATTAGAGCATGTATCTTTAAAGGTACATGCTCACATCGTTTAAATAATAATATAAGGTACAAGATGCGAGTACCTTCAAAGAAAGCTTAAATAACGGAGGTGTAGTTTAATGGCTGCAAAAGGACCAAGAGAAAAGATAACACTAGAATGCACAGAGTGCAAAAGAAGAAATTATATGACAGAAAAAAATAAAAGAAATAATGCTGATAGACTTGAAGTTGTTAAGTATTGTAAATTCTGCAAAAAACGTACAACACACAAAGAAACAAAATAATTAGTGGAGGAGTTTTTAAGATGGCAAAGGATGCAGAAAAAAAGTCTAAAAGAGAGGGAAAACACTTTTTAAAGGACTTCAAAGCTGAGCTTAAAAAAGTTATTTGGCCTACACCAAAACAAGTTGTTAATAATACTGTTGCTGTTATTACTATTGTGCTCATTACTGCTGTTATTGTATTTGCACTAGATTTTGTGTTTAAAGCAGTTAATACATATGGAATAGACAGCATTAGAAGCATAGTTCAAAGCGAATCAAATGCTGATGAAGAAACGCAAGCAGAGAATGATGCAGTAGATGGAGAAGCTGAAACAGAGGTAGGAAATACTACTGAATCAGAAAATCCAACTGAAAGTAGCGAAACGGTAGAGGAAAGTAACACACAGGAATAATTCAATAAAGGAGGCTTACTATGTCTCGGAGAAAATGAAAAATTAGAACCAAATTGGTATGTAGTTCATACATATTCTGGTTATGAAAACAAAGTAAAGACTGACTTAGAGAAAACCATAAAGAACAGAGAGCTAGGCGATTTCTTTTTTGATATTGTTGTTCCTATGGAAGAGCAAATTGAAATAAAAGATGGAAAAAGAAAAACCAATCTTAAAAAAGTATTTCCAGGTTATGTGCTAATAAAAATGATTGTAACAGAAGAATCTTGGTACATTGTTAGAAACACAAGAGGTGTTACAGGATTTGTAGGATCTGGAACAGAACCAATAGCATTAACTCCGGAAGAAATACGAAATATGGGATTTGAAGAAATGCCAATTAATATTGACTATGAGGTTGGAGATAGCGTAAAAGTAATGGCAGGACCATTTGAAAACTTTATAGGCAATGTACAAGAAATAAATAAAGAAAAGCACAAAGTAAAAGTTTTAGTTTCGATGTTTGGAAGAGAAACACCAGTAGAATTAGAATTTTCACAAGTGCAGAAAGTAAACTAGAAAATTAAGAAGGAGGTGCTAAGCGAAATGGCACAAAAAGAAGTTGCAAACGTAATTAAGTTACAAATAGAAGCTGGGAAAGCAACACCTGCTCCACCAGTAGGACCAGCATTAGGATCAAGTGGTGTAAACATTATGCAATTCGTAAAGGAATTTAATGATAGAACTGCAAACCAACCTGGAATGATAATTCCAGTAGTAATTACAGTATATTCAGATAAATCTTTCGAATTCGTAACAAAGGTTCCACCAGTAGCTGTTTTAATTAAAAAGGCAATTAAAATAGAAAAAGGATCTGGAAAACCAAACAAAGAAAAAGTTGCAAAAATAACTACAGAACAAGTTAAAGCAATTGCTGAGCAAAAAATGGAAGATTTAAATGCTGCTTCATTAGAAACAGCAATGAGCATGGTCAAAGGAACAGCACGTAGCATGGGTGTAGTTGTAGTTGATTAGCTTTTATGCGTTTAGCATTAGCATTTAGAATTTGGTAAGAAAATAAGTTCTGAGTGCAAAATGCCAAATGCTAAAAAATATAAATTGGGAGATTGAAAACAATCGTTATTACCAAAGGAGGAAAAAATGAAAAGAGGAAAGAAATATCAAGAAGCTGAAAAGCTAATTGATAGAAGCAAAACTTATGAGCCAAAAGAAGCTCTAGAGGCAATTGAAAAAATGCCAAAAGCTAAATTTGATGAAACAGTTGAGCTACATGTTAGACTTGGCGTTGATTCAAAACAGGCTGACCAACAAGTTAGAGGAACTGTAGTATTACCACATGGTACAGGTAAAACTCAAAGAGTATTAGTTTTTGCAAAAGGAGATAAAGCAAAAGAAGCAGAAGCTGCCGGAGCTGATTTCGTAGGAGCAGAAGAACTAGTACCAAAAATCGAAAAAGAAAACTGGTTTGAATATGATGTAATCGTTGCAACACCAGACATGATGGGTGTTATAGGTAGACTTGGTAAAGTATTAGGACCAAAAGGATTAATGCCTAACCCAAAATCAGGAACTGTTACAATGGATGTAACAAAAGCTATCAAAGAAATTAAATCTGGTAAAGTTGAATATCGTTTAGATAAAACAAACATTATTCACTTAGGATTTGGAAAAGTATCTTTTGGAGCAGAAAAATTATTAGAAAACTATGAAACAATTATTGAAGCGATAATTAAGGCAAAGCCAGCTGCTGCAAAGGGACAATACATTAAGAGCGTAGCTATAACAAAGACAATGGGACCTGGTTTATATATCAACCAAAAATAGAATTTAAAATATGCCAAAGACAGTAGGCAAAAATTAGATAAGTCCTACCGAGGTTTAATAGCGAGAAAAAGGAAGCAATTTTTTATTCGTGTTTAGCCTTGGAGAATATGGGACGAATAAAAAATTGTTTTCTTTTATGCTTTGTGATTATAGATAATTAACAAAGGCAAGAAATAAAATCAAAGTATATTACGGAGGTGAAAAAATTGGCTAGCGAAAGTATTTTAAAACAAAAGCAAGCACAAGTTGCAGAATTAGCTGAAAAAATGAAAGATTCTAAAATAATTCTTTTAACAGAATATAGAGGAATCAATGTTGCAGATGTAACAGCATTAAGAGCATCATTAAGAAAAGTAAATTCAGAATATTGTGTAATTAAAAACAATATTACAAGAAGAGCATTACAAACAAATGGAATTGAAGAATTAGAAGATAAGCTAGAAGGACCTGTTGCTGTAGTTCTTGGACATGATGATTACCTTGAACCATTAAAGGCAATTTATGAATACACAAAAGATCATGATTTTTATAAAATCAAGGGTGGAGTAATAGATGGAAAAGTAGTTACAACTGAAGAATTAGTAACACTTGCAAAACTACCATCAAGAGAGACATTAATCGCCAAATTGGCAGGAAGCTTACTTGGCAACATTTCAAAACTTGCTGTTGCGCTTAACCAAGTACAACAACAAAAAGCTGAATAATCAGCAAATATTATTTATTAAAAAAATTTAGGAGGATTTTAAAATGGAAAAAATAGAAAAATTATTAGAAGAAATTGATAGCCTAACAGTTATCGAATTATCTGAACTTGTAAAAGGAATTGAAGAAAAATATGGAGTATCTGCAGCAGCAGTTGCAGCACCAGTAGCTGGTGGAGCAGCAGCAGGAGCAGCAGCTGAAGAAAAATCAAGCTTCAACGTAGTATTAAAAGATGCAGGAGCTAACAAAATAGCTGTAATCAAAGTAGTAAGAGATGCTACAGGATTAGGATTAAAAGAAGCTAAAGATTTAGTAGATGGAGCTCCAAAAACAGTTAAAGAAAACGTAGCTAAGGAAGAAGCAGAAGAGCTAAAAGCAAAATTTACTGAAGCTGGAGCTACAGTAGAATTAGCTTAATTTCTAAAATTAAATGTATAATTGAAACAAATAGGGACGCATTTTGTATTGCGCCCTTATTTGTTTTTTTGATATAATATAAACTGCAACAAGACCTGAATATTTTTTAATTAATATGAGAACAATTAATTTATAAATAAAAAGAGCATATAGCTCTGGAATGGAGGATTTATGGATAGAAAAGTCAGAGTAGCACAATATGGCACTGGCAAAATGTCAGTCTACACAATGCGTTATGTTTATGAAAAAGGAGGAGAGATAGTTGCAGCAATAGATGTTAATCCAAGTGTTATTGGAAAAGACATTGGTGAAATAATGGGATGTGAAGAAAAAGGTGTGAAAGTTGTTTCAAATGATGAAGCTGAAAAAGTTTTAAGTGAAACAAAACCAGACATAGTTATTGTTACAACAATGAGCTTGATAAATGATGTAAAAGATTCTTTAATGCTTTGTGCAAAGCTTGGACTTAATGCAATAACTACTTGCGAAGAAGCATTCTTCCCAATGAATTCAAACCCAAAAATAACAGATGAAATTGATAAGACAGCAAAAGAAAATAATTGTACAATTACAGGAAGCGGATATCAAGATATGTATTGGGGAGAGTTAATAAGTGCAATGGCTGCTTCAACACATAAAATAAAAAAAATAAAAGGAAGCTCAAGCTATAATGTTGAGGATTATGGAATTGCATTAGCGAAGGCACATGGAGCAGGTCTGGACTTGGATTCGTTTCAAACAGAAGTTGCATCAAATGATGAAATATCAAATGAAAAAAGGCAGTATTTAATACAAAATGGAGAATTCGTTCCATCATATATGTGGAACGTAAATGGATGGTTATGCTCAAAATTAGGGTTAACAATTGAATCACAAATACAAAAGTGTGTGCCTCAAACATATAAAGAAGACATAGTTTCTAGTACTTTGGGAATGACTGTAAAAGCTGGTATGGCGACAGGCATGAGTGCAGTGGTAACTACGACAACAAAAGAAGGAATAATAATCGAATCAGAATGTATTGGAAAAGTATACTCAAAAGAAGACTATGATAAAAACGAATGGGCAGTAGAGGGAGAGCCAAATACAACGTTAGTAATAGCAAGACCAAATACAGTAGAATTAACTTGTGCAACTATAGTAAATAGAATACCAGATGTAATAAATGCGCCTGCTGGTTATGTTACTACAGATAAAATGGATGAACTAAGATATCGTGTAAGACCTCTTAATGAGTATGTAAAATAAGTCACAAAAAGAAGATGCCCTAAATAATAAATTTATTATTTTAGGACATCTTCTTTTTTATGCTTGATACAAATATATATATCAATATGAGTAGAAAAGCATTGTTTTTAATTTTCGTTTTTTTTACAATTTTGGTATGCGTTATTGGAAACATTCTAAAAAAAGTTGAAACAACTGAAGCTTCAGCACATGCAAGCAATACATACAAGATTTTAGTTGATGTAGAAGAATCAAAAATGTATATATTTGAAAATAGAGTTTGTGTAAAGACATATACTTGCGCAGGAGGAAAATATTCAACTCCATCTCCTGTTGGAACATGGAAGATTATAAGCAAAGGGAAATGGGGAGAAGGATTTGGAGGGAGTTGGCTCCGGACTTAATGTACCATGGGGAAATTTTGGAATTCATGGTACGCTAGAAAAATATTCTGTTGGATGGGCAAGTTCACACGGATGCATTCGTATGAAGAATAATGAGGTCGCTGAATTATATAAATTAATCCCAATAGGAACTGAAGTAATTATCGTGGATGGACCATATGGGCCTTTTAGCAAAGGATTCAGAAATTTAAAGTCAGGTATGTATGGCTCAGACATAAAAGAAATACAGCAAAGGCTAAAAGACTTAGGCTTTTTTAACCGGAATTCCAAATGGAAAATTTGGAGAAGAAACAGAAAATGCAGTGCAGAAATATTGCAAAGTAAATGGTTTATATGTAAGAAAGACAATAGACATTGGCTTGCAAAAGCATATGGGCTTTGAACTCATAGATTAACAAAAAAATGCAAAATTAATTCACAGTATAGACACATTTTGTATTTATAATGTATAATAAGCGCGAGGAAACAAGGAGAGTAAATATGAAAGATTATAGTATTTTAGTTGTAGATGATGAAGAAAGAATGAGAAAATTGGTAAAAGATTTTCTTAAAGCTAAAGGACATACTATTTTAGAGGCTGAAGACGGAGAAAAAGCAATAGAGATTTTCGAACAAAACAAAGATAGAATCGATTTGATTTTGCTTGATGTTATGATGCCTAAGCTTGATGGATGGTCAGTTCTAAGACAAATCAGACAAAAATCTAAAGTGCCAATAATTATGCTTACTGCAAGAGCAGAAGAACAAGACGAGCTATTCGGATTTGAGCTCGGAGTAGACGAGTATATTTCTAAACCGTTTAGTCCTAAAATTCTTGTAGCTAGAGTTGAAGCTATTTTAAATAGAGCTTATGGAAATAAAGAGGAGGAAACAAAAGATCATAATGGAATTAAAATAGATGAAGCGGGAAGAACTGTAACTGTTGATGGTAAATTAGTTGAGCTTTCACTAAGAGAGTATGAACTTTTAAAATATTTAGTAGATAACGAAAATATAGCGCTTTCAAGAGACAAAATACTTAATAATGTTTGGAACTACGACTATTATGGCGATTCGAGAACTATAGATAGTCATATAAAAAAAATAAGGCACAAATTAGGCAAAAAAGGAAAATATATAAAAACTATGCGTGGTGTAGGATATAAATTCGAAACAAAGTAAGGGAGAAAATATGGCAGAAGTAAAGAAAAACATTTTTCAATCTATAAGGATGAAATTGTTTGTTACGCTAAGTATTGCAGTAATTCTAATTATAATTTTTCTAATTATATTAAACAATTTTGTATTAGAAACATTTTACTTATATTCAAAGCAAAATGACTTATTAGATGTATATAAAAATATTAACAAATATTATACGTCATCAGATTCTGACGTAGATTTGGAGTTAGAGCTTGAAAAAGCTGCTACAAATAATAATTTTGACATTATATTAAAGACTGATAAAGGCATAAATGTATATACATCAAGCAAAGACTTCTCAGCTACTTTGGGAACGATAAATCAAATAGAATCAACAGTTAGTGGGTGGTTTAGCCCAAAATCCGTTTTATACAAAGATGAAAACATACTAATAAGGAGAACTGAAGACAGTAGAAGCGGAATAAGTTATATATTATTATCAGGAAACTTAGATAATGGATATGTGCTATATATACGTATTCCAATCTCATCAATTAGGGAAAGTGTAAAAATTTCAAACAATTTCTTTTACTTTATCCGGAAGTATAGCAATAATTATAGGAGGAATAGTAGTACTAGTAATTTCAAGAAAATTCACAAAGCCAATTGTTGAGCTGAATAATATGGCAGAAAAAATGGCGAAACTTGACTTTAGCCAAAAATATAGAATAACTGATACAGATGACGAAATAAATGAGCTAGGAAAGAACATGAACACAGTTTCAAACAAGTTAGAAGTAACTATTAAACAACTTAAAGACACAAATATAGAATTAGAAAAAGATATTGAGCAAAAGTCAAAAATTGATGAAATGAGAAAGCAATTTATTTCAGATGTATCACATGAATTAAAAACACCGATTGCAATAATTCAAGGTTATGCAGAAGGATTAAAAGAAAATGTAAATACAGATGAGGAAAGCAAAGACTATTATGCTGAAGTAATTCTTGACGAAGCAAATAAAATGGATAGGCTTGTAAAACAGTTACTAGAACTAATGAAGTTAGAATATGGTAAAAGAGAATTTAACAATCAGAGGTTTAACATTGCAGAATTAGTGCAAGAAGTAATTAGAAAAAGTAATGTAATGTATGAAGAACAGGGAATAGAAGTTGAGATAGAAAATAGTAAACCAACATATGTATTTGCAGATGACTTTTATATTGAACAAGTTGTAACAAACTATTTTACAAATGCAATAAAACATGTAAAGGAAGTAAATGGTGAGAAAAAAATCAAATTTACAATAAAAGAAAATCCACAAACAAAGAAGGTAAGAGTTAGCGTACATAATACTGGAGATAGAATAGATGAAGAAGACTTAAACAGAATATGGAATAGATTCTATAAAGTTGATGAATCAAGGCACAGAACAGATGGAGGAAGCGGAATCGGTCTTTCTCTTGTAAAGGCAATAATGACAAACTATGGGAACAGTTATGGCGCATTTAATACGGAAAATGGAGTAGAGTTTTACTTTGAACTAAATATGGAAGAAGAAAGCAACTAGGTTGCTTTCTTCTTTTTAAACGATGGGGACGTTTCCCAAAGGGGGATTTTCCCCCCTTTGGGGACAGGTCTTATATAATGTTGGAGACGGTTCAAAACGTTTAATTTTTAAACATTCAAATTCCTTTCACAATAAAAACACACATCATGTATAAAATGTAAACATAGAAAGGAAGTGGATGCCTATACGAAATTTTAATTAATCATGTAAGCATAAAAGAATTAATTAACCTTAAGATAAAAAAAGAGTCGTGCGAAGAATGTCGAATTCTGTAGCACGATTCTTCTTTACATTTGAGTAAAATTGTATTATTATGATGACATATTTTAAAAGTTGCAATTTTTAAATTCAAAAAATTTAATTCAATTATTTTATTTCTTTTTAAGAAACCAGAACAATTAAAAATTCAAGGAGGAATGTTTATGGGGTAAGTTATACTCACAGAAACGTTACGGTTATTTCTCTGCTTATTACATTATTAATCTTTTGCATTTTTTATCTTGCAAATGAATTATTTCAACAAATTATCAAACAAGATTTTTCTCAAACTTTAAATTCGTTTGTTTTTTCTAATTCTGAAAATGAAATTCCAAATAATAAAAATGAAGTAAAAAATAAAATCCAAAGTGATAAAGAAGCTGTAAACAAATCAAATAATTTGATTACAAACAAAGCAATAAATAATACAGTCAATAATGCAAGTCCAAATAAATCTGCTAATAAAACAAATTCTAATACTTCTAATCAAAACAAAAATAAAACAAATTCCGTAACGGAAAATGTAAATAAAATATCAAGTTTAAAGATTAATGACTGGAGAGTAGTAATACCTTCAATTGGACTAAATGCGCAAATTGGAGAAGGAACAAGCACAGAGGTTATGAATGAGCTTGTTGGACATTTTGAAAATACGAGTTTGTGGAATGGAAATATTGCACTCGCTGCACACAACCGAGGATATCCAGTAAACTATTTTGCTAATATAAAAAACCTAAAAAAGGGAGCAGAAATTCAGTATTATTACAATGGAAATGTAAAACAATATAGGGTTGAAACAGTTACTATAATTAAAGATACAGATTGGACATATTTAGAAAACACCAAAGAAAACAAAATTACTCTAATTACATGTGTAGAGAATGAACCAGAGTACAGAAGATGCATACAAGGCATAGAAATATAAAAGAATGAAGGGAGAAATTCAAATATGAATATAATAAAAAAATTAGGAAAAGTATTATTATTATTAATTACTTTAATGAGTGCTGTAATTAGCAATTTTGGAAACATTTGCACAAAAGTTGAAGCTGCAACATTTTTTGTAGAAGAGGCTAACTTAAAGTCAAAAGGTACATCTGCTGGTTCAATTACATACAATGGAACAGAGATAGCTACAACATATGTTTACTATATAAAAGACGGAGTAGAATATCCGGCATATTGTATAAGCCCTGGAGCTGACGGCGTAGGAGAATATGGAAATTATTCCGTTTCTGTAGATTCATTATTAACAGATGTAAAGCTATGGAGAGTAATAACAAATGGATATCCGTATAAAAGTGCTTCAGAGCTCGGTTGTAATTCTGCAGAAGAAGCATTTGTTGCTACAAAACATGCAGTATATTGTGAAATATTTGGAAGAGAAGCAAGCTGGTATGGAACAATAGGAGAAAAGGGAGTAAGAGTAAGAAATGCTATGGCAAAAATATTATCAGCTGCAAGATCTAGCTCATCAGGAAAACCATCAGGCAATATAGAAATTAACCCAAAACAGACAGACTGGGTAGTGGATAAAAATCTATCAAACTGTATTTCTCAAACTTTTGGAATAACAGCATCAACAACATATAATACATATAGTGTTTCTTTAGATGGAAATTATCCAGAAGAGACCTGTATTCTTGATGAAAATAACAACCCTAAAAAAACATTTTCTGCTGGTGAAAAATTTAAAATTGCAATACCTATGAAAGCATTAAGCAAAAATGGAGAGTTTAAAGTGAAAGTTGAGACAAAGCTAAATACAAAGCCTGTCCTTTATGGAAGAGCTCCTACAGGAACTGGCTTACAAGACTATGCTTTAACTGCATCATTTTATGAGGATGCAGAAGGAACAAAGCTATTGGACTATTCAAAAAATGATACAAAAATTGAAATATTGAAGCAGGATGAAAAAACTTTAAAACCAATTAGTGGTGTGGAATTTAGAATATTAGACAGTAATAAAAAACCTGTATATACAAATCTTGTTACAAACGGTAAAGGAAAAGTTTTAGTAAATAGCATTGCTCCGGGCAAATACTATATAGAGGAAGTAAAGGCTGCTGATGGATATGTAAAATATGATAAACTAATAGAATGCAACTTAGAATATAATCAATTACTTAATATTACTGTAAATAACCCACTTGAAAGTAAGACAGAAACAGAAAAAAACATACAAAATATAAATGTTTCTAATAAAAAAGAAGAAGTAATCATCAAAGAAAAAGAAGAAAATATTACAAAGGACTCCAAAGAGAAAACAATAGATATTTTTAATGAAGCCAAGAACATTACCGAAAGTGATAACAAACTTGAGCAGAAAGAAGTTACAAGTATTAAAAATTTGCAGGACAACCAAAATACAACGAAAACAGTTAATAGTTTAGGCATAGAAAATTTAAACAAAAATCGCAATGAGAAATTAGATAATCTAAGAACAATTATAAATAATAAGAACATAAATATCAACAAAGATGTATTAGAACAGTATTTAAAATTAATAAACAACAATTTAAATAATAATGAAAACATGCAAAACCTTAATTCAAATATACTAAATAATAACGAAAACAAAAATACAAATATACAAAATGAAGATATAAATGTTAAGAATATTAATAAAGATGAAAATAGCAACATACAAAACAGACAAGTAAATGTAAGTAATGAGAAGAATAGCACAGTTAACCAAGCTATGACTATAAATAAGAAGTTGCAAAATGCAGATGATAACATAAAACAAACTAATAATACAACAATTGATAATACTAAAATCAAAAACAACAACCAAAGTGCAAATAACATAGCGAATAGTAACAATCAAAACATAAATACTAACATACAAAATAATAGTGTGGAATTAACAAACAAAAATGAAAATATAAATACTAATTTGCAATCTGAGGGAGAAAACGTTAATACAAATATTTTGGCATATAATGGAATAGTAAAATTACCAAAAACAGGGATGTAATAAATTGTGCTATAAATAGCCATTTAAAGCGAAAGCCTCATTGACATAACTATATAAAAATAATATAATATTTAGCATAAATATAAAAAAAGAGGAAATAAAAATGGAAAAAGAATTAATAAATTTGGTAAATGATGTGCAAGAAGAAATAAAACCTGTTTTTGATAAAATTGATGAAATATGCGAACAAAATAGCAAAAAAGTTTTAAATGCATTTCAAAAAAACAAAGTTTCGGAAATGCATTTTAACAGTACAAGTGGCTATGGTTATGGAGACGTAGGAAGAGACACAATAGAAAGCATTTTTGCAGAAGTTTTGGGAGCCGAAGATGCACTTGTTCGTTCGCAATTTATTTCAGGTACACACGCTCTTACAGTATGTTTATTTGGGCTTTTAAGACCAGGTGACACTGTACTTAGCATAAATGGAAAACCATATGACACATTAGATAGTGTAATAGGAATAGAAGAAAATCCATGTTCACTAAAATCGTACAACATTAACTATGAACAAATAGATTTAATAGGAAATGAGTTTAATTACGAGGAGATAGCAAAAAGAGTAGAAAAAAAAGATATTAAACTTATAATAATGCAAAGATCAAGAGGATATGCTCTAAGAAAAAGCTTAAGCTTAGAAAACATAAAAAAAGTTGTAGAAACAGTAAGGAGAGTAAATTCTGAAGTGTGGATTATGTGCGATAACTGCTATGGAGAATTTGTTGATACTCAGGAACCATTAAGCATGGGTGTAGATGTAATAGTGGGTTCGCTAATTAAAAACTTAGGTGGTGGAATAGCTCCTAACGGAGGCTACATTGCAGGTAAAAAAGAACTTGTAGATTTATGTAGTCAAAGACTTACTGCTCCGGGTCTTGGAAAAGAAGTTGGACCAACATTAGGGATAAACAAAAGCTTTTTGCAAGGCTTATTTATGGCACCGAGTGTTGTTGCAAGTAGCTTAAAAACAGCTGTATTTGCAAGTAGAGTTCTGGAAAAACTCGGGTATGAAGTTGATCCGGCATTTAATGAAAAAAGGTCTGATATAGTACAAACTATTAAATTTAGAGATCCAGAATTACTTATTAGATTTTGCCAAGGAATTCAAAAGGGGTCGCCAATTGACTCTAACACTATACCAGAACCATGGAATATGCCAGGATATACAGATAAGGTAATAATGGCAGCTGGGACATTTACTGCAGGATCTTCTATAGAGCTGTCATGCGACGCACCTATTAGAGCCCCATATGTTGCTTTCCTGCAAGGTGGCCTAACTTACGAATATGGAAAACTTGGAATTATTACTGCAATAGAAAACATACTGAAAGTTAAATAAAAAGGAGAAGTAAATGAAAGTTATTGTAATTGGAGGAGGACCAGCTGGACTGCTAGCTGCTATTGAGGCTGCTAAACATGACAATGTAATTGTACTTGAAAAAATGGATAGTTTTGGAAAAAAACTTAAGATTACAGGTAAAGGAAGATGCAATATAACAAGTTCTCTTGACATTTCAGAATTCATTTCAAATATTCCTGGGAATGGAAAGTTTCTTTATAGTGCTTTTCAAAATTTTACAAATAAAGATATAGTAGCATTATTAAAAGAAGAAGGTGTTGAAGTTAAAACAGAAAGGGGCAATAGAATCTTTCCTGTTTCAGACAAAGCCGAAGATGTGCTAAATGCCTTGCTTAGACATTGTAAAAAAGAAAAGGTTGATCTTAAAACTAATCAAAATGTAACAGATATACTTATTGAAAATAATAAAATTAAAGGAGTATATACAGAAAATACCATTACTCACAAAAAGGAATTATTAAGTGCGGAAAAGATAATTATAGCGACTGGAGGGCGAAGCTATTCATCAACAGGCTCAACTGGTGATGGATACAAATTTGCAAAAAAAATTGGGCATAATATTATTCCAATTAAACCTTCATTAGTGCCACTTGAAAGTTTTGATAAAGGAATATGCAAAATGTGCCAAGGCCTTTCTCTTAGAAATGTCGGAATTACAGTAAGAGATGATGAAAACCAAAAAGTAATATATGAAGACTTTGGAGAGATGATATTTACTCATTTTGGAATATCGGGGCCTATGATCTTAAGTGGCTCTGCTCATCTTCTTAGATACAAAAATGCAGAAGAGAAAATAGCATCTCATAAAATCAAGTTGATTATTGACTTAAAGCCAGGTTTGAATGAAGAAAAGCTTGAAGCAAGAATACTAAGAGATTTTGAAGAAAACAAAAATAAAAAATTCAAAAACAGCTTAGATAAATTATTACCACAAAAAATAATAGAGGCTGTTATTCAAAAAAGCGAGATAAATCCTAATAAACAGATTAATGAAATAACAAAAGAAGAAAGAAAGAAACTAGTTCAACAGATAAAAAAATTTACTATTAGTATTTCAGGTTTTAGAGATATAGAGGAAGCAATCATAACAAGTGGAGGAATTGACACTAAAGAAATAAACCCAAAAACAATGGAATCAAGAATAATAAAGGGACTTTTTTTTGCTGGAGAGATAATTGATGTAGATGCATATACAGGAGGTTTTAACTTGCAAATTGCATATAGCACAGGAGTGACTGCGGGTAAATCTCATGAATAAGGAGAGATTATAGTGAAAGAATTTTTAGCAATAAAACAAGAGGCTAAAGCAGAAATCATAGAAAAAAGATCTAAGTTTATTGCAGAAGTATTTTATGTGGAATCGATAAAAGAAGCGGAAGATTTAATAGCAAAAGTAAAGAAGAGAGAACACAACGCAAAACATCACTGCTATGCATATAGAGTAATTGGAGAAACTATAGTAGAAAGAATGTCTGATGATGGAGAACCATCAGGAACTGCAGGTGCTCCAATTCTTTCAATGTTGCAAAGTAAAAAACTATATAATGTGCTAGTAATAGTGACAAGGCATTTTGGAGGTATTTTACTAGGTACAGGAGGTCTTGTAAGAGCATATACAGAAGCTGCGACAAATGCAATTGAAAAGTCAGGAACGAAGAAAATGCAAAAAGGAGTAGAAATTGAGCTAGAAATAAACTACCAGGACTATGAAAACCTAAAATATTATTTAAATAAGATAAATGGAAAAATAATTTTATCAGAGTATAAAAACAATATAAAAATTATTATTCAAATTCCAAATTTTTATATAGATAATTTTATCTTAAATTACCAAAATCTTCCATTTAAAATTGAAAAGTCAAAAAAAGGTAAAGAAAAATATGTTGATATATAAAGCAAAACGAGAATAATTTGAAAAAATTTCCAAAAAAGTATTGCAAAGCAAAAGAAAAAATATTATAATGCACAACGTACAAAAAACAAAAAAAGTTAGGAGGAATTAATTTGAAAGAAAAGGTAAGTATACTTATTGCAGATGACAACGCAGATTTTGCAAAAACTTTGGCGGAGTGTTTAGAAAAGAATGAAGACATGGAAATAGTAGGAATGGCAAAAGATGGAATAGAAGCAGTAGAAATGATAAAAATAATGAAGCCTGATATAGCACTATTAGATGTAATAATGCCTCATTTAGATGGGCTTGGAGTGCTTGAAAACATACAAAATACTGACATAGAAAAGAAGCCAATTTGTATTATGGTATCAGCAGTTGGCCAAGACAAAATAACACAAAAAGCAATAACTCTTGGAGCTGAGTATTATGTAGTAAAACCATTTGACATTGATATTCTTGTAAAAAGAATTAGAGAGGTAAAGCATTACCAAAATGCACCAATAAAACCTATGTATGTAAATCGCGAGATAAAAGCACAATACATTGAGCTCGAACCAAATGCAAGAAAAAATGAGAAAAACCTAGAGGCACTTGTAACAAATGTGATTCATGAAGTTGGGGTCCCGGCGCATATTAAAGGATACCAATATTTAAGGGAAGCAATCATGATGGTAATAAATGATATTGAGGCAATAAACCAAATTACAAAACAGCTATATCCAGATATTGCAAGTAAATACAAAACAACACCAAGCAGAGTAGAACGCGCAATAAGACATGCTATAGAGGTCGCATGGGGAAGAGGAGAACAAGCAATTGTTGAAAGTATATTTGGATATACTGTATCAGCGAACAAAGGAAAACCAACAAATTCAGAATTCATCGCGATGATAGCAGATAAGCTAAGACTCGAATTAAAAAGCGCATAAATTTTAAGGAGATAACAAAAATAAGACACCCTGAATACTATAAAGTATGGGGGTGTTTTTTTGTGAAAAAGAAAATAATATACACATTTTTGCTAAGTATGTTATTAATCCAAATAATGTTGCCAAGTATTGTATATGCTATTTTACAGCCTGCAAGCGAACCAACATATTTTGGAATGGATGTGAGTGCGTATCAAGGATATATAAATTATGATAAAGTGAAACAAGAAGGAATAGAGTTTGTGTATATAAAAGCAACAGAGGGCACGTGGTATACAGATAGATACTTAAAATACAATTATGAAAATGCTAAAAGAGTTGGAATAAAAGTAGGATTCTACCATTATGTTAGAGCAACAAATGTAGATAGTGCAAGAGCGGAAGCAAGATATTTTGTAAATGCAATATCTGGATTAGAACCTGATTGCAGACTAGCTATGGATTTTGAAGATTTTAGAGGACTAAATAATAGAGAGGTAAATGAAATATCAAATATTTTTTTGGAGGAAACAAAAAGATTAACAGGAAAAGACATGGTTATATATAGTAACACATATTCTGCAAGAACAGTGTTTAGTTATGAATTAGCAAACAATTATCCGCTATGGGTTGCTCATTACGGAGTGAGTTCTCCATCAGACAATGGAAAATGGAATTCATGGGTCCGGATTTCAATATACAAGCAAAGGGAGACTAAATGGAGTAAATGGAAATGTCGACTTAGATAGATTTACAAAAGAAATATTATTAAACAGTTCTGAGATATCACCAGTACCAAGGCCAGAGCCACAGGAGCCTAGCACAGATAGAGACTCAATTTATTATACAGTGGTTTGGGGAGATACGCTAAGTGCACTTGCATTAAGGTTTGGAACGACTGTACAAAATTTAGTAAATCTAAATAATATATCTAATCCTAATTTGATTTACGTCGGCCAAAAATTGCTTATACAAATAGGCTCTTCAAATGAGCAACAAGAGATTACTTATACAGTAGTTTGGGGAGATACGTTAAGTGCACTTGCATTAAGATTTGGTACAACAGTAAGTAGTATAGCAAGCCTAAATAATATACCAAATCCAAACTTAATATATGTTGGCCAAAAAATTAGAATAATAGTTACAGGAGAAAATGATGACATTCATGACTGTGGCCATGTAATATATAAGATAAAATGGGGAGACACGTTAACAAGTATTGCAAGGAAATATGGAGTAACAATAGAAAGTATAGCAGAAGAAAATGATATAGCAAATCCAAACCTAATTTATGCAGGAGATACGCTAAGAATATGTACTAGTATTATGGACACATAAAAAATTTGACAATTTAATCAAAATCGCCTAGGCACTTTACAAAATCAAAAAATATCACTATAATAATAGTGATATTTTTTTGTGATTTAAGGAGATAAAAATGAGAATACTTAATGAATTTAAAATACCTAATTTTAAATTTCCTAAATTTAAAATGAAAGGTCTAGAAAAAATTGATGAAATGAAAGTGGAGTATGATCCACAAAAGCATGTAGAAACTAAGTGGGACAAAAGAAATTATGTACCAACTGAATACAAAACAATTAAAGAAATATTTAATAGGTCAACCGACCTTTTTGCTAACCGAACATTTATACTTGAAAAATTCAATCATAAAGATGAGGCATTTACAGAAATTACATATAAAGAGTTTAGAGATGACGTAATGGGACTTGGAACCGGTATGAATAAAGTGCTTGGACTTAATGGAAAACCAGTTGTAATTATTGGAGAAAACACCTATTACTGGTATGTTAGCTATATAACAATGCTTTGCTCCGATGGAATTGCAGTACCTGTTGATAAAGAGCTCCCACCAAATGAAATAGAAAATGTTATAAAAAGATCAAAAGCAGAAGCAGTTATTTACTCTACTAAAAAAGAAGAAGTAATAAAAAAAGTAAAAGATAATCTTCCACAAGTAAAATATTTTATTGAAATGAATTCAGACTCGGAAATACACGGAAGAGATGTGGGAATTGATTATGTAGTAAACAAAGGAAAAGAACTGTACAATGCTGGGACAAAAGACTTTGAAAAAATTGAAATAGACCCAGAAGAATTTAAAGTGTTAATTTTTACGTCTGGAACAACTTCAGCTGCTAAAGGCGTAATGATCTGCAACAGAAATTTAGCTCAGAATATAAATGCAGTATCAGCTTATGTACATTTAACAGAAGAAGATAGACTATTTTCAATTTTACCGTTACATCATACATATGAATCTACAATAGGCTTTTTATTACCAATGGCTGTTGGAGCTTCAATTGCAGTATGTGAAGGACTTAAATATATAGTGCCAAACTTAAAAGAAACCCATCCAACATCATTAATAGCAGTTCCATTATTAATTGAAAACTTATATAAAAAAATCAATGATAGCATAGTAAAAAGCAAAAAAGACAAAGTTGTAAAATCTATGATTCATGTTACTAATGCGCTAAAATCTGTAAATGTTGACATCAAGAAAAAGGTATTTAGTGAGATCTATGAGAATTTAGGAGGAAAAATTCATTACATTGTTTCTGCAGCAGCACCAATAGACCCCAATATAGGTAAATGGTTACAAGATATTGGAATATGCTTTTTACAAGGATATGGATTAACGGAAACATCACCAATAGCAGCGCTAACTCCAGAATTTGATACAAAAGTAGGTTCTGCCGGAAAACCAGTAATATGTGCAGAAATAAAAATTGATAATCCGAATGAAAATGGAGAGGGAGAAGTATTAATAAAAAGTGAAACATTAATGCTGGGGTATTATGAAAATGAAGAGGCAACTAAAGAAGCTATTCAAGATGGTTGGTTCCATTCAGGAGATATCGGCTACTTAGATGATGATGGCTTTTTATACATTACAGGTAGATGCAAAAATGTAATAGTAACACAAAATGGAAAAAATATTTATCCTGAAGAAATTGAAATGTTACTTGGCAATATTCCAGAAATTAAAGAATGCATGGTTTATGGAAAAGAAGACAAAGGCCAGGAACTAATTATTTCAGCAAAGGTAATACCAAATCTTGACAAGATAAAAGAAAAACATGGAGAAAATTTAAATGATGAGCAAATATATGATGTAATATGGGAAGAAATAAAAAAAGTGAACAAACAACTTACTTCATATAAGGCGATTAAAAATCTCGAAATAAAAAAAGATGAATTTGAAAAAACAACAACAATGAAAATAAAAAGATATGCAGAGCTTAATAAAGATAAAAAGTAAAGGGAGGAAAACCAATGACGGCAAGTGAAAATGAATTACTACAAATGCAAGAAGAGACAAACAGAATAGTCAGTGAAATCCAGTCGCAAAAATTAGACGAAGCAGGAGCAACAAGATTTATTTATGCTCTATTTATACTATGTGGCATTTCAATGATTTTTGAAAGTTTTGTAAGGAGTTATCGAGCTAAGAAAAAGGAAAAAAAACGTGCAGGAGAAAAAACCGGAGATTTAACAAAAAAATTATTAATTGTATATGGTGTTCATCTGCTTTTTGTAGTATTGTTTTGTTTAATTTGTGCATATATATTGGGAATTACAGGACCATATTTGTGGACTCTTTGCTTAATAACTGTATTTATGGTAGAAATTTCGCCATTATTTGCTTTGAATCTTAAACTTAATAAAAAAGAAAAAGAATAAAAAAGTATAAAAGAAATAATACTATTTATTGGTGATAAAAAAGTATGAACTTCTTATTTATTAGAACAAAAAAAGATACAACTAGCTTCCATGTGCTACAAGCCATGGGAGCTAAAATTTTTGAAATTGATGATTTAGAAAAAATAGATGAAGTAATATCAAAATCAGTAGAAAACAATTATAAAACCTTTTTTTTGAGCAGTGAGGTTGCTGGGGCTTCACAGGACATAACAAAAAAATATAAAAGAAACCCAGACATAAGAATATTTATTGCTCCAAGCAAAAGAATATAAAATAGTAAACAAACATATATATGAGCTTGGAGGTATTTATGAATAAATATATGGAAGAACAATTCACAGATGATTTTAAAAAAACCATTTGTGGATTAACAGAAAATAAAGTATATTCTTCACTTATTTTTTTATGTATTCGGAACTGATAGAATAATAGGAGATGCATTTGGACCAATAGTTGGGTCAAAATTAAAAAGAAAATTTAAAGAAGAAAAAAATGTAGATATAATAGGAGATTTAGATAATACTGTTAATAGTTGCAATATTGAAAATGTTATAAATTGCATAGGTAAGAAATATACAAATCCATTTATTGTTTCTATAGATTCTGCTCTTGCTATTGGAGAAGCTAATATTGGAAAGATAGTAGTAGGTAAAGGCGGTCTATGCTTAGGACAATGTTTGGGGAAGAAAAAGTATTTAATTGGAGACATGAATATTAGAGGCGTTGTTGCAAAAGATATGAAAAATCCCAAAAAAAACTTATACTTATTACACAATACACCACTTGGAATTATTATACACATGGCTGAAATAGTAGCAGATGGGATATATTATTCTATTGACTGCGAAAAATAGATGTATACACTGATAAATTCTGGAAAAAATATATTTATAAAGAATTTGTTGGAGGCATAATCAATATGGAAGAAAGTAAGATGAAAAATATTATAGTACTTAAGAACTTGCCGTCTAATTTAGTAGACGAGGCGATATTAGTATTAAAGAAAAATAATATAAAACTTCCAGAGCATATAGAAAAAAAGAATGAAAATATTGCAAAGGGCAATTCAAGGGACTATATATTAAAGGAAGCAGAAAATGTTGTTTCAAGTTATCTAAGCGATATTGAGAAAAACAAAAAAGAAAATATAATAAAAAATACAAAAATAGAAAAGAAATATAAAAGATTAAAATTTGTTACTATATGTGTAACGATTGCTTTTGCAATTGCCACATTGATATAAAGAAAATAGCAACGTTTAGGGGCGGTTCTGTTAATCAGAACCGCCCCTATTGATTAGGAAATTAACACGAATAAATTAAAAATATCTAACATATAGATTATTAAAACAAACAACAAAGGAGGCTAACTTAAATTGGAGCGAGTTATAAGTACAAATGATAGAATAAAGAGAGCAGAAGAGATATATCAAAGGCGAAGAGAGTCGCAACGCTATGTAGGAAATCAAACTAGGGTGAATGTAGGAGACACAAGCAAAAGCTATGGTCTATTTAAGAAAATGAGTATACAAATTATTGTGTGCCTCATAGTTTACATTGCTTTTCTTGCGATAAAAAATAACGAATACATTTTTTCAGATGTTTTTTTAAAACAGACTAAAGAAATACTTGCATATGACATTGATATAAAAGGAACATACGAAAATATAAGAAAATGGTTTAATGGTATTCAAGAAAGCAAAAAAGAAGGTCAAGACGAGCCAACAGATAACATAGAAAACGAGACTACTGACAATTTAGAAAAGAAGGAAGAAGCTATAGATGAACCAGCTAGTGACGAAAATTTGGAAACTACAATTGACAGTAATGCTTTAACACCAAATTCAGGTGAAGAAACGTTGTCGGCTAATGAAGAAGCTAGCAGTATAAATGAGCCACAAACAGATGCTGAAATCATAAAAAATAATTATTCTATAATAAAACCACTTATTCGGAACAATTACATCAAGATTTGGGATAAGAAATCCTACAACTCCAACTGTTCCAAAATATCATACAGGGATTGATATTGCAGCCAACACAGGAACTCAATTCATAGCAGCGATGAAAGGGACAGTAGTACAAGTTTCAAGCGAAGGTGACTATGGAAACCATGTAAAAATTAGGGAAGACGATATAGATACTCTTTATGCACATTGCAATGCTATATATGTAAACGAAGGGGATACAATAAGTCAAGGGCAGATTATAGGTGAAGTTGGAGAAACAGGTAATGCCACAGGACCCCATTTACATTTTGAAATAAGAAAGTCTGAAAGATATGTGAACCCTGACGATGTTTTAGAGTTTTGATGGAGACCTAAAAATATGAGTATAAAGGTTGACCTTAAGTTTTTTTTATTTATAATTCTATTTTTCCTAAGTGGACAGAGCCAAGCATATTTGGTTTTATATCTGTTTGCAGCTATACATGAAATGGGACATGTCGCAATGGGAATATTACTTGGACTAAAGCTCGAAAGTTTTAATATTATGCCAATGGGTTTTAGTATTACATTTAAGCCATCAAAAAAAAGATGGATAACTGAATTCTTAGTTAGTATCGCAGGACCATTTACAAATTTTTTTATAGCAATATTTTTTTCGTTTATTAAATTTTCAAGAAATAACGGCATGATTATTTATGCAAATTTAATACTTGGAGCTTTTAATATGTTGCCTATGCTACCATTAGACGGAGGGAGAGCCTTCACAGCTATTTTAAAAAAGTATTACAAAATAAGCGTTGCAGAAGATATTTCTCATAATGCTTCAAACATTATTATTATTTTATTAACTATTGTAGCAATTGTAGGTACATTTTATTTGAAAAACATATCCATACTTTGCATAACAACATACTTGTGGTTTATTACTTTGAGAGAAAATAAAAGATATCACATAAAACAAAGAGTGAAAAAAATAATAGAAAAATATTGACTAAGTAAGTGTAAAATGCGACAATAAAATTGGAGGAATTTAAAACAAATGAAAAACGAAAAAGGAATTACACTTACAGTTTTAGCTACAACTGTAGCAATAATGATAGTACTACTGGCAACAATAGTATTGAACATAAACCATATAAGGAAAAATGAAATGGTAGATAAATTATATTATGACCTAGAAATTTTAAAAAACAAAATTAATATATATTATTGGAAATATGGACAATTACCTGTAAAATCTTTATATAATTTTAGTATACCTGATGGCTACAGAAATCCAAATGATGATAATAATTATTATGAAATTGATTTAAATGCTTTAGGTAACTTAACATTGCAAACAGATGAATTTACATTTGTAATTAATGAAGCAACACATACAATTTATATAGCTGAAGGATTTGAAATAAATGGAGAGACGCATTATAGACTGCCAGAAGAATATAGTAACATACAGTAAATAAAAATGGCAAAACGCACATAATGTTGAAAAAAGTGGGAAGAAAAGATATAATATAATTAGCAGATATACTATAAATGAGGTGATTAAATGAAACTTTTTGGGAGAACTCTAATTCTGTTATCTATTGCCTTAATGTTTTTAATGTCGACTATTAGCTATGCATCAACTGACAATAGATTAAGTTGGGAAAGCATACAAAATAAATCTAACACTTTTTTCCAAAGAGGGTCTGGAAGAAACTTGATAAACTCCGAAGCAATGGCACCAACAGTTAATGGTATTGCTAATATACTAACAACAATAGGTGCGGTAATAGTTTTAGGACGGCCTCCTTATAATGGGTATAAAATACATGACAGCTACACCAGAAGAGGCTGCAAAATTAAAAACAAAATTAGTTGGCATTGCAATTGCAGGAATAGTAATTCTTGGAGCATATGGAATATGGATGATACTAACTCAATTCTTTGGTGGAATGGTAGGTATGACATTTGAAAATAGAGCACCAGAGAGTGTAGTTGTTGAAACAACACCTGGCGATCAAGACCCAACTGAACCAATAAATCAAATTTCTGGTGGCGGCGGAGGAGGAGGAATGCCAACTATAGAGCCTACTGGAATTTCCTTCGAGCAATCTGAAGCTAGAATACATATAAATGACGAACCTATTACACTTACTGCAACGATACAACCAGATGACGCAAATTCAAAAACAGAAATTACATATATGAGCATGGATGGAAATATTGCGAGTGTTGATAGCAAAACAGGGGAACTAACTGCTGTAGCAATTGGTACTACCACAATAGTTGCAAGAACTGAGAATGGTAAAGAAGCAAGAATGAATGTAAGAGTGGAGGCAGAAAAAGAAATAGAAGCTGATATGGGAGGCATGGAACTTGTAAATGCTAATGTAAAATACTGGCGATACATTCCTCACATAGAAGACATAGGCACATATCACAAAATACCACTTATAATATATTTGCATGGCGGAAATAGTGGAGAAACTAATCCGAACAGCCATGATGCAATTGGATATTCGCTTCCTAAATACTTAAAAGATGGAACGCTAAAAGCAAATGCAATAATTGCATCTCCTGTAAGCTATTCACAAAGTTCAGTCATGGAGCTGATTCAAAGACTTAAATCACAATATGACATAGATGAAAATAACATTTCTATTACAGGACATAGTACTGGAGCCTATTTTGCTTTTAACATAGCAGTTAATAATCAAAATGTATTTTCTAAATGTGTACCAGTATCACTTAGATATTCGGGTTCATATGCGAAAATAAAGAATATTAATAATTGTGATGTAAGATTCATTTTTGAAAGTAATTTTGGAGGATCTCCTAGAAGCGAACAGGAAATGGAAAACATAAAAAAAGAGGTTGATAGACTAAACAGAGCCGGAGCAACTGTAACGCTTAGATACGAAACATTACCAAATACAGGGCATAATGAAGTTGTAAAATGCTATAATTCAGAATTGATAAATTGGATAATAGGAGGTAACAGCACTGGGATAGCGTACAAAGAAAATAAAGCGGAGGAAACAGATATAGGGGGAATGACTGCTAAAACTGCATCTGTTAATGGCATGAATATTAACTACTGGTGTTATGTTCCTCATCTATCTGACATAAAAACATATAAAATGATTCCGCTAATTATATATCTGCATGGTAATGGTAAACAAGGAGACAACATTAATAGTGTACTTGCTGACTCATTACCAAAGTATTTACATGATGGAATGATAAATGCAAATGCAATTATAATAGCTCCGCAAAGAAGAAAAGATGAACACATAAATACCCAGGTTAATAATATACCAGGACTTATTAGTGAATTAAAGAAAACCTATGATATAGATGAAAACCGAATTTCAATTACTGGCCATAGCGAAGGGGGAGTGGGAGCATTTAGGGCAGGAAATAAATATACAAATTTGTTTTCTGCATGTGTACCAGTATCAGCGTTTTATAGTGGAGACCATGCAATGGTTAAAAGTATATATGATAACAGTTCATGTGCGCTAAGATTTATATATGAGCAATATGTCCCAGGAGAAAACAGCCAAAATGAGGTCGCTGCTGTAAAAAGAGAAGTAGAAAAAATAAATAATAGTATTACAGGAAAAACAATACAATATGAAACCATTTCAGGGACAACTCATGAGACAGTTGCAGAACAGTATTATAAAACAGATTTACTTAACTGGATGATAGAACAAAGAAAAACGTCGTAAAATATATAACAAAACACTTGAAAATATGTTTAAAATATGCTAAAATAGCAGTGCTAATAAAATAGCGTTGCTATTTTAATTATACTTACGAAAGTAAGGAAGTCCTTACCCGTAGCTTTAGACTATGGGATGTTTAATCCAAAAGGAGGTGTAAATGATGAACAAATACGAAAGTGTTATCATTATTAATCCTAATTTAGAAGACGCAAAGGTAAAAGAACTAACTGAAAGATTTTCTAAATTAGTAGAAAAGAATGGAAAACTTGAAAATGTTGAAGAAATGGGTAAAAAGAAATTAGCATACCCAGTACAAAAACAAACAGAAGGTTTCTATGAGGTATTACATTTTGAGGCTGAGCCTGCTTTTATTGCAGAACTTGAAAGAGTATACCGTATTACAGATGAAGTTTTAAAATTTATCGTAGTTAGAAAAGAAGACTAAGTAAAGTCTTAGGGGGCTGAAAAGAAGGAAAGGTGGAAATAAAATATGAATAAAATTATTCTTATGGGACGATTAACAAAAGACCCAGAAACAAGGTACACACAAACTAATAACACGTTAGTAGCTTCTTTTACGCTCGCAGTAAATCGCAGATTTACTCGCCAAGGCGAAGAAAGACAAGCAGACTTTATTCCAGTAGTTGCTTGGAGCAAAACTGGTGAGTTCTGCAGTAAATATTTTAAAAAAGGACAACAAGTAGGCGTTGTTGGAAGGCTCCAAACAAGAAATTGGGAAGATGAAAATAAAGTAAAACATTACATAACAGAAGTAGTAGCTGAAGAAGCATACTTTGCAGATAGCAAAAGAGAAGGCGGAGCAGATGCTGGATTTGAAAACACATTTGGAGCAGATGTAGCTTCTAATTCGGATTTCTCAGTTACTTCTGATGACGACTTACCATTCTAAAAGAATAGGGGGAAAGAAAATGGCTGATAAAAAGCAAAATAATAGAAGAAACAATAGAAACAATGGCGATGAAGATTTCAACCCAAAGTTTCGTAAAGTAAGAAAAAAGGTTTGCCCACTTTGTGCTGATAAAAATTTAGTACTAGATTATAAAAATGGGGATCAACTTAGAAAATTCATAAGCGATAAGGGAAAAATATTACCAAGAAGAGCAACAGGAGCTTGTGCAAAACATCAAAGAGATATCACTTTAGCTGTAAAAAGAGCAAGACATATTGCTGTATTACCATTCACACAAAATTAAAAATTTAAAACGGTATTCCTAGAAACATGTGGAATACCGTTTTCATATGTTGTAGAAAATAAAGAAGTATGGTAAAATATTCATGTTGAAAGGAGTGCAAACATGAAAAAAATAATATTAGTAGTACTAGTTTTAATGCTAGTCGGATTACTACTGGTTTTACCTAATCCACAAAAAGAAGAAAATAGTAAATTCAAAATAGTTACATCATTTTACCCTATGTATACAATAGCAAAAAGCCTTTCGGCAGGGATAGAAAATGTTGAAGTTGAAAATATGGCAAGCAATAATATTGGATGTTTACATGATTATACTTTAACAACATCCGATTTAAAAAAAATAGAAACAGCGAATGTATTTATAGTAAACGGGTTAGGAATAGAAAATTTTTCAGATAAAATTATAGAAACATATTCAAACATAAAAATAATACAGGCGAGCGAGAATATTAATAATTTAATTATAGATGATGAAGAAAAAAACGCACATGTATGGTTAAGCATAGACAAATATATAAAACAAATAGAAAATATAAGAGTTGAGCTTGCTAAATATAATCCAGACAATAGTGAGAATTATAAAAAAAATGCTGAAGAATATATATCTAAATTAAAAGACCTAAAGGATGAAATAAACAATAAGACAAAAAAACAAAAGAACTGCTTATCATTCAGCGAATCAATTGCTTATCTTGCAGAAGATTTTAATTTAGAAATAGAAACAATTGAAACAGATCACGAGCAAAACGGGTTATCTGCAGAAATGTTAGCATATGCAATAGAATATGTTAAAGAGAATAATATAAAAAACATTATAATTGATAAGAAAACTGCAGACAACAATGCGAAAACTGTTGCAAATGAAACTGGAGCAAAAATTTATGTACTAGATTCTATTTTAAGTGGACCAGATGACGAGCAATCGTATATAAATATAATGAAACAAAATTTAAAAATAGTGGAGAGTATGGAATAAATGGGAAAAGAAGTTGCATGTGGATTTCACTGCATAAAAGCAAAAAATATCGGAGTAACTATAGGGGAAGACGAAATATTAAAAAATGTAAATTTACATATTCATTGTAAGGAATTAACAGTTATTATAGGAAGAAATGGAGCGGGAAAAACTACATTATTGAAGGCATTACTTGGAGAAGTGAAACACACGGGAACAATTGAGTTTGTAGACACTAAAGAGCACATTACACGAAAACTAAGAATTGGATATGTACCACAGAGCATTAATGTAGAAAGACATATGCCAACTACTGTATATGACTTATTTGCATCATACATATCAAATACACCAATATGGCTAAAAAAAGATAAAAAAGCAGAAACCAAAATAAAAAACAGCCTTAAGAACTTTGGAGCAGAAGCTCTTGTAGATAAAAGTATTGGAGACTTATCTGGAGGAGAAATGCAAAGAGTTTTGCTTGCTATAAGTACATTTAGCGAACCAAATCTGTTGATTTTAGATGAGCCAATTTCAGGAATAGACAAAAATGGCATAGAAGTATTTTTTGAATATATAAACAGACTAAAAAAAGAGCATGACATGTCTATAATATTAGTATCACATGATTTAGATTTGGTTGAAAAATTTGCAGATAGGGTAATTTTATTGGATAAGACAATCTTAAAAGAAGGAACACCAACAGAAGTATTTTCAAGTGCTGAATTTAAAGAAGTATTCAAGTAAGGGGATAAAAAATGCAGGATATAATTAATAATTTATTAGGGATATTGCCATTTGAATTTTTGAATTATACATTTATGAAAAATGCATTTATTGCGATATTATTTGCAACACCAATTTTTGCAATTCTAGGAACAATGATTGTAAATAATAAAATGGCTTTTTTTTCAGATAGCTTAGGACACTCAGCCATATGCGGAATAGCGATAGGAACGCTATTTGGCATAACAAATACAAATATATCAATGATTATATTTGCATGTTTATTTGCTATTGCATTAAATATAGTAAAACACAAAGTTACATATGGAGCTGATACAATAATCAGTGTGTTTTCGTCGATTGCAATTGCCCTTGGACTTGCAATTTTAACAGCAAAAGGAAGCTTTAATCAGTACTCAAACATTTTAGTTGGGGATATTTTGAGTATCAATTGGAATGAAATTGTGTATTTATTTTTAACATTTGTAATTGTTTTAATAGTATGGTATTATATGTTTAATAAAATACATGCGATAAGCATAAATACGAGTCTAGCAAAATCAAAAAAAATTAATGTTATGCTTGTAGATGACATATTTGTAATATTAATTGCAATTGTTGTAATGGTATCAATAAGATGGGTTGGAATTTTACTTATAAATTCTTTACTCATTATTCCAGCTGCATCTAGTAGAAATGTTGCAAAGAATATGAGACAATACCATTTAATAGCAGTCTTAATTTCTATGTTTTCTGGGCTTACAGGGCTAATAACATCATATTATTATAACATCCCAACAGGGCCTATGATAGTTATAATTACAGGCATAATATACTTTATAACATTCGGTTTAAAAAATAAAATAAAAGGGTCATAGCAAGTATTTTATACAAACAAGAAACGAAAGGAGAAACTGTACATGGATGAAAGAATTATAACAGTAGAAGATAAAATAGCATTTTTAAAGGGAATCAGCTTGTTCGACAGGAATAAGCCATTATATGTATTTAAAGGCGGTATGGATGAAAAGGAAGCTAGAATTCAAGGATATTTAGTTAAAGGTTATCTAACAAGACGAGCAAATCCAAATTCTAGAAGTGACTATTTATTAGCTGATTTATGTGGACAAGACCCAGAGACAGCAATGAGAGATGTTAGAACAGCGAGAAAAGAAATAATTCATAAGATTGATACTGAGCAATATACTGTAATAAAACCTCAAAAAAGATATGTGCCAGTGGATAAAGAAAAAATGGCAAAATGGAAAGCTGTTGCAGCGGTAATAGGGCTTGCAGCAACAGTAGCGTTTGCTAATTTTATAGCAAACAATGTTGGAAATAAAGAAGTAGAACCTAGAAGAATGGGAGAACCTGTTGGATTTAGAGAACAAATGAGAGTTAGAGATGAAGACTTAAACAGTGATGCTGCCCATAGTAATAGTTCATATGTTCAGCAAGATGGAAGCTTTATACAATACAAAAATGACGACTATGGCGAAAGATAAAGTAGCATATAAACGAAAATGAGGACGATGAAACGCCATCATCGCTTCATCGTCCCATTATTCTATTTCTAATATATTTTTTGCTCGTTTTACATCTTCTACTGTTGCATAAGGTATGTCTTCAAGTTCGTATTGAGCACCTATAGATTCCCATTTATATTTACCTAAACTGTGGTATGGTAGTATTTCAACCTTTTTAACGTTATTTAATGTTTGCAAAAATTTTTTTAATTTAATTAAATCTTCTTCTGCATCAGTTATACCAGGTACCAATACCTGGCGAATCCAAACTGGTATATTTTTTTTATTTAAATATTGAGCAAATGCAAGTTCTTTTTCATTTGAAAAGCCAACTAATTCTTTGCACTTATCGGGATCAATATGTTTTATATCAAGTAATACTAAGTCAGTATATTTCAAAACTTTTTCTATTTCTGGAGTAATATCAAACATACCGAGATGTATCAATTGCAGTGTTAATACCTAATTCTTTTAGTTTTTTAAAAAGAGTAATTAAAAATCTTACCTGCAAAAGAGGTTCTCCTCCAGACACAGTAACACCGCCACCAGAAGGCACTATAAAGCTCTTATACCTTAAAATTTTGCTTACAATTTCATCTACATTCATTACTGCGCCACCAAAGAGATTCCATGTATCACGGTTGTGACAGTATTTACAATGTAGGGCGCAACCCTGAAAAAATAAAACATATCTAATTCCGGGACCATCAACTGTTCCCATAGACTCAATAGAGTGAATTCTTGCATAATTATCCGAATCAATTGCTTCCATTTGCATTCCTCCATTTTGCTTGTCACAAAACAATGAATTTGTAACACGTTATATTTTTTCTTGAATTGTTCTTTTTATTACATCTAATTGTTGCTCTTTTGTTAGCTTTGTAAAGTGAACAGCATATCCTGAGACACGAACTGTAAGTTGTGGATATTTTTCAGGATGATTCATAGCATCTATTAGCAAGCTTCTATCAAATACATTCACATTGATATGATGACCGGTATTTGTAAAATATCCGTCTAATATGTTAGTTAAATTATTTATTCTAGTGTTCATATCTTTTCCGAGTGTATTTGGAGTAATTGCAAATGTGTAAGAAATTCCATCTTCAGCATATTCATAAGGGAGCTTTGCAATTGAGTTTAAAACAGCTAATGCACCATTTATATCTCTTCCATGCAAAGGATTAGCACCAGGGCCAAAAGGCTCGCCTGCTTTTCTTCCGTCTGGAGTGCTTCCTGTGTTTTTACCATATACTACATTAGATGTGATTGTAAGGATCGAAAGAGTATGCTTTGAATGTCTATATGTTTTGTGCTTTTGAAGCTTCCTTAAAAATGTTTTAACTATTTCAACAGCTATCTGGTCTACTCTATCATCATCATTTCCAAACTTAGGGAAGTCGCCTTCAGGGACAAAATCAACAGCTAATCCATTTTCATTTCTTATAACTTTTACTTTTGCATATTTAATTGCCGAAAGAGAATCTGCTACAACAGAAAGCCCTGCGATTCCACAAGCCATGGTTCTTATTACGTCTTTGTCATGAAGGGCCATTTCCAATGCCTCATAGCAATATTTATCATGCATATAATGAATTGCATTAAGTGCTTTTATATATATTTTTGCAACATAATCAAGCATAACATCATATTTTCTTATTACTTCATCATAATCAAGATATTCTGAAGTAACAGGAGCATATTCAGGAGCTATTTGTTTTCCAGAAAGCTCATCTTTACCGCCGTTGATTGCATATAAAAGCGCCTTAGCAAGGTTTGCTCTTGCACCAAAAAATTGCATTTGCTTTCCAAGTCTCATGGCAGATACACAACACGCAATACCATAGTCATCTCCTAAAGTTGTCCTCATTAAATCGTCATTTTCATATTGTATAGAAGAACTTTCAATTGACATCTTTGCTGTATAATTTTTAAAGTTTTTAGGTAGTCTTGTAGACCAAAGAACTGTAAGATTTGGTTCTGGAGCATGCCCTAATGTTGTTAAAGTATGAAGCATTCTATATGAATTTTTTGTAACTAATGTTCTTCCGTCAATGCCCATTCCACCAATACTTTCTGTAACCCAAACGGGGTCTCCGCTAAATAGAGCGTTATATTCAGGAGCTCTTAAGAAACGAATCATTCTTAATTTCATGACAAAGTGATCCATTAATTCTTGAGCTTGATCTTCTGTTAATGTACCATTTTTAAAATCTCTTTCAATATAAATGTCTATAAAAGTAGAAGTCCTTCCTAAACTCATAGCTGCACCATTTTGATCTTTTGTTGCACCAAGATAACCAAAATATAGCCATTGAATAGCTTCTTTGGCATTTTCAGCAGGAACTGAGATATCAAGCCCATATCTTTTTGCCATTGATTTTAAAGCTTCTAGTGCTGATATTTGATCGGTTATTTCTTCGCGACTGCGTATTATTTCATCTGAAAATTCATCTCTTTCTAATGTAATCAATTCATCTTTTTTTTCTTCGATTAGAAAATCTACGCCATATAATGCAATACGTCTATAATCACCTATTATTCTTCCACGACCATATCCATCAGGAAGACCAGTAATTAAATGAGAACTTCTTGCCGCACGAATATCAGGAGTATATACTTGAAATACTCCATCATTATGTGTTTTCCTTAAAGTATGGTAAACATATTCAATTTGCTCATCTACTTTATATCCATAGCTTTCGGCAGATTTTTCAACAATACGAATACCACCGTTAGGCATTATAGCTCTTTTTAAAGGCTTATCAGTTTGCAAGCCAACAATTTCCTCTAAATCTTTATCTATATAACCTGCTTCATAAGCATCAATAGCAGAAGGAGTTTTTGTATCTGCATCTAATACTCCACCATTTTCTGTTTCTTTTTTAAATAATTCTTGAACTTCGTTCCATAATTTTTTTGTTTTTTCGCTTGCTGGTGCCAAAAAAGAATCATCACCTTCATATGGAGTGTAATTCAACTGTATAAAATCTCTTACATCTATTCTTTTTTGCCAACTTCCAGCATTAAATCCTTTCCACTGTTTAAAATCCATAAGCTTTCTCCTTTTTTCAAATTTGTAATGTTAAATCAAATACTATTCTAGCATAACCATTTTTTTGTTACAATTGCAAATGCAACTTTTTTAATAAAATATCGAAAAACTAAAAAACGACTACACGTAGCTAATAACAACGCGTAAAAGCCATAGCAAACTTTAAAAGAATATTTTAAATCATAGAAAAACATAAAACTCTAAAATAAAAAATTCATAGACTTATGATATAAATTATTCTTAAAATTTTATATAAACTAAAATTAGTTTTTACAAAAAACGATAAAAAATACTTGAAAAAAATAAAATTCATGATAAAATAAAACAAGAAAATTTGTTTGGAGGAAATAAAGATGTTTGCATATATAAAGGGAAGCTTAGAAGGAAAAGGAGATACTTATGCTGTAATAGAAACAGGAGGAATTGGATATAAAGTATTTATGCCAGTTCCAAGTATAGAAAAACTTGGAGAAATTGGAGAAAGAGTAAAGGTTTATACATATTACTATGTAAGAGAAGATGCAATAAATCTATACGGATTTTGCACAGATGAAGAACTAAAAATGTTTGAGCTTTTATTATCTGTAAGCGGAATAGGTGCAAAATCTGCTATAGGGATTTTAGCAGAAGTTAGCCCATCTGACTTTGCAATGGCAATAATAACTAACGATGTATCAAAACTTGTTAAAATACCTGGAATAGGTTCAAAAACAGCACAAAGAATGATACTTGAATTAAAAGATAAAATGAAAACTGTACAGGCAGTTAATAAAGATGAAGAAATTGCAGTTGCAATTGCAAATGAAGAGAGTACATCAGAAGCAATGGCAGCTTTACAGATGCTTGGCTATAACAGAAAAGAAATTGAAAAGTCATTTGAGAAAATTGATACTAAGAATTTAGGAGTAGAAGATGTAATTAGAAAAGCTCTCTCAATCTTAGGCAAGTAAAAATATAAAGGAGCTATATACATGGTAGATTTAAGTAAGCCATTAGCATATCGTGTAAGACCAAAAACATTAGATGAATTTGTCGGCCAAGAACATGTACTTGGAAAAGATAAAATTCTTTACCGTACAATTAAAGCAGACAGATTGTCTAGCATTATTTTGTGGGGCCCACCAGGATGTGGGAAAACATCGCTTGCTAAAGTAATAAGCGAAACAACAAAATATAAGTTTATGCGTATAAATGCTGTTACATCAGGTGTATCAGACATTAAAAATGCTGTTGAAGAAGCAAAAAACTATATGCTAAACCCAACTGGAAAGTGCATACTATTTATCGATGAAATACACAGATTTAACAAGTTACAACAAGATGCACTTTTACCATTTGTTGAAGACGGGACAGTAATATTAATTGGAGCGACAACTGAAAACCCGTATTTTGAAGTAAATAAAGCTTTAATATCAAGATCAATGGTTGTAAAACTAGAGCCACTTTCCAAGGAAAACATTTTACAAGTTTTAAAACATTCTTTAAAAAGTGAAGAAGGATTAGGAACTTTTAATGTAAAAATACAAGACAATACTTTAGAAACTATAGCAGAGCTTTCTGGAGGAGATGTTAGAACAGCGTTAAATGGACTAGAAGTAGCAGTACTTACTACTAAGATGGACAGTAATGGCTGTATCACCATTACAGATGAAATTGCTGCAGAAAGCATACAAAAAAAGAAAACAATGTTTGACAAAAATGGAGACTCTCACTATGACAATATAAGCGCATTTATAAAGTCAATGAGAGGAAGCGATCCAGATGCAACGGTGTTTTATCTTGCAAGAGCAATAGAAGGTGGAGAGGATCCTGTTTTTTTAGCAAGAAGGATTACTATATGTGCTTCAGAAGATGTTGGAATGGCAAACCCTAATGCACTTGTTGTAGCAAACAGTGCAATGCAAGCAGTGATGTCAATTGGAATGCCAGAATCAAGGATAATATTGGCAGAAGCGGCAATATATGTTGCAGAATCTAAAAAGTCAAATGCGTCATATTTAGCAATTGACAAGGCATTGGAAGACGTTAGATCTAAAAACACAGGAGAAATTCCAATGCATATAAGAAATGCTCCAGCTGAAGGTATGAAAGATTTTGGATATCATGAAGGGTATTTGTATCCTCATGACTTTCCAGGACATGTAGTAGAGCAACAGTATTTACCAGATAAAATGCTAGGAACGAAATACTATATTAAAGATGAAAATATAGATTAAATGAAGAAGAACATGCACACGAAAATGCATAGTTCTTTTTTTATGTATAAAAAGAAATAACATACTTATACTACAATTATTAGGTGATTTACATGCTTAAAAATGTAATAATAGGTTTTTGTGCGGGGCTTGTATGTGGACTTTTTGGGGCTGGAGGAGGCATGATATTAGTCCCAGGATTTACTTATATGTTAAATTTAGATGCAAAAGAAGCTCGAGCTACGTCTGTGTTTGCAATTCTTCCAATGACAATTGTTAGCATGCTTTTTTATTTTAATGCAAATTTTATAGACTGGAGTATAGCCACAAAAGTAGCTGTAGGTGGAATAATAGGAGGATATATTGGCTCTAAAATTTTAAAAAAAGCAAAAAGTGAAAATCTACAATTGTTTTTTATATTTTTTTTAGTATATGCATCATTAAAAATGATATTCTTTTAAAGGACAAGTAATATGTTAGAATTTTTTACAGGTATAGTTTCAGGAATTGTAAGCCGGAACTGGAATGGGCGGAGGTACAATTCTTATATTAGTACTTTCTACTTTAATGGAAATAGAACAACATATTGCTCAAGGGAGTAATATTATATATTTTATACCAACATCAATAATTGCAGTTTTTGTAAATACTAAGCAAAAACTAGTTAATTACAAGGTTGGAATTATTGCTACAATTGCTGGAAGCATAAGCGCAGGGCTTGGAGCAAAAATTGCAAGCGAAGTTAATTCGTCAAATTTAAGAAAATATTTTGGCATTTTTTTGGGATTTATAGCTGTTTTTGAAATTAAAGAGTATATTTCAAAAATAAAAATGCATAATAAAAATAAAAAGGAGGGAAGACAATGAAATTTTTAAAAGGAATGATAGTAGGTGGAATGATTGCTACAGGAGCGGCAATGCTATGTGCAGATGGAATGTGTGCTAATAAGCATAAAATGGTAAAGAAAGGCAAACAATTTGCGCGTAAATTAGGAATGATATAAATAAAAAAGTAAAATAATAGCGAGAGTTTAAATGCATTTTTGCATTTAGCTCTCGCTGTATTATTCTTTATGATTCTGATTGCGTATTTTCTAAGTCTTCTTCAGCTCGATACTCTGGTTTGTAATCGTGATCCAAATCAGGCTTAAAGTCACAATCTTTTAGGTCAATTCCTTTTAAGCATTTGCCCTCTCTTTTTGGATCTGCACATACTTTATAGTGTTTTACTTTGTTCGCCCAAACTTGAACTTCGTAAATTTTATCTGGGCAGAGTGGCCCAAAAACGAATTCTCCTTCTTTGTCTGTAAAAGTATGAGAAACAGGTTTTCTTTCATGCCCATCAACCTCTATTAGCTTAACTACGGCATCTCTAACAGGATCACAATATGCATCTTTAATTATTCCATAAATTACATTTCTGTCATCTTCAGGCAATTTAATTTCAAGGTCAAACTGCTTGCCTTTTTCTATCACACCGTCAACGTCTACAATAGGGCATATTTTCTTATCAAATTCCATAACTTAAATCATCCTTTCATATATTTAGCCATATGGCTTAATACATAGTATGACAAAGTTATGCTTTTTGTGAAAATTATATATCAAAATCAACCATAACTGCGCTATGGTCAGTTAAGTCTGTTTTGATGGTTTCAAATTTAGCAACTTTAATATTTTTGGAATAGAACATAGTATCAATACAGCCAACTCCTTCGGCAGAAAACCATGTGTCTTCAATATTGTTTACTTTATTTAATACCTTAGATAAAAGCTGATATTCAGGATATGATTCTTTCCTTTCACATGAGTATTTGTGAGGACCAATTTTAGCAACTCCAACATTAAAGTCGCCACCAACTATTACTATTTCTTCTGCAGGAAGTTTTTTAATTACACGAATTAATTCTTTTACTGCTAAGATTCTTTCTTTTTCATTAGTAGATAAGTGAACAGAAAATAGATTTAAACGTGTTGTTCCAAAAGATATTTTGTTATGCAATAATCCTCTTTGTTCATGAGTGTCATCAATTAGTGGCATTAAATAATTTGTAGAATACTCAATAGGGAAACGACATAGCATTCCATCACCATAAAATCCGTTTTTGTATTTTATATTAATACCCATAGAACGATACAACAATCCAACATGTTTACTCAAGGAATAAATTTGATCTTTGTTGTCAACGCGTTGTGTATACATGTCTATTTCTTGCAGAAATATAATGTCAGGCTTTAGCTTTTTGAGAAATTCAGCTTGTCTTTTTACATCAATTATGTCATCTAATCCTTGACCGTGGCACATATTAAAAGTAATTGCTCTTAAAATCATTTTTATCACCTTCCCTTTATTAATATCATAATTATATCAAACTTTTATTTTAAATGATATGGAATTTTAAAAAAAAATATGGTATTATTACATGGACTTTAATTAATAAGCGGGAGGAAGCATATGGATAATAGACCGATTGGCATTTTTGATTCTGGAGTTGGGGGGCTCACAGTTTTTTCAGAGCTAATAAAGGCATTGCCTAATGAAGACATGATATACTTGGGAGACACAAAGCAATTCCCATATGGGAACAAATCCAAAGATACAATTATAGAACTAACTAAGAGAAATACAGAATTTTTAATAAAAAAAGATGTAAAAGCTGTAGTAATTGCATGTGGAACAGCAACAAGCCAAGCATTAGACAGCGTTTGTGACATTTACAATGTACCAGTTATTGGAATAATAAAGCCAACTGTTACTAGCCTGAACAATGAAAAACCAAAAAGAGTAGGGGTAATGGCTACAACAGGAACCATTAGGAGCAAAACCTGGCAAACAGAAATAAAAAAATATATGCCAGATACAGAAATTATAAACCAAGCGTGTCCTTTGCTAGCGCAAATGGCAGAAGAAGGCTGGATAGATAATGATGTTGCAAGGCTAACCATTAGGGAATATGTAAAAGTATTCAAAGAAAGACCTGTAGAAAAGCTAATTTTAGGCTGTACACATTATCCGTTATTCATGAAAACAATAGAAGAAGAACTTGGGACAGGTACAGAAATAATTGATACTGGTAAAAAAGTAGGAAATTACTTAAAAGAATACTTAAAAAATGAACAAAAAGAAGCAAACAGAAAAAAACAAGCAAATTATGAATTCTTTTTAACAGACATGGAAAGTCAGTTTTTAAATGTTGCTAAAAATATATTGCAAAGAGACATTGAAATAAAAAAAGCAAGAATGCATATATAATCTAAATAGAGAATATTTTGAATTTATAAGCATAAGATATAACTAATTGGAAGGTGTATCTTATGCTTATTGTGTTTAGTAAGGAAAAAATATTATCTTATTTTATTGCTTTTTCGACTGTGGCATTATTACTATGTTTATCAACAGCAAATACGCAAAATCAAAACACTATAGAAACATCTAGTAATAAAACAGGCTATAATAATGTAGTCTCTCAGAATATTATAGTCGATGCCGAATAACAATAAATAAAATAATACTTTAAACAACAAAATGTTCTTTCTAAAGCTAAAAACAAATTACAAAAAAGTAAAAAAATAACATTTTATGTAGACAAAACCAAAAAAAAGTGGTATAATAAGAGAGTATTATGAATATTCTAAAGCAAAATAATATTTACTATAATAAACAATAGAAAAAGGGAGGAAAATATTTTGATACCAAATTATTCAGAAAACAACCACTTAATTTTAGTGGGTAAAGTTGCTAGCGAAAAAACATTTAGTCATGAAGTTTACGGAGAAAAATTTTATTCATTTAATCTTGAAGTTCCAAGACTAAGTGAAACATCGGATATGATACCAGTTACCGTATCTGAAAGGCTAATAACAGAAGAACTTGACATAGGAAAAAAAGTAGTAGTGGAAGGACAATTTCGTTCTTACAATGGATACGAAAATGAAAAAAACAAATTAGTTCTTACAGTATTTGCCAAAGAAATTACTTTTAAACCAGCTGAAGAAGACATTGAAGTTGGAAAAGAATACACATCAAATGAAGTTGTTTTAAGTGGTTACATATGCAAAAAACCTATTTACAGACAAACTCCATTTAAACGCGAAATTGCGGATATTCTTTTAGCAGTAAACAGGGCTTACAACAAATCTGATTATATTCCATGCATTGCATGGGGAAGAAATGCAAGATTTTGCCAAAATATAGAAGTGGGAACTGAAGTTAAAATTATTGGACGTGTTCAATCAAGAGCTTATGAGAAAAAGCTTGAAGACGGAACTGTTTTAAACAAAACTGCTTATGAAGTTTCAATAATCAGCATGGAAGTAATAGACAAAAACGAAAATGATAGTGAGAATAAAGAAGAAAATCAAGAAGCTATATAAAACTTATAAAAAGGGAAGTGATGAGAAACTACATCACTTCTTTTTTGTTCTTAAAATTACCTATTTATGTTGCAATAAATATGGCTATTATGATAATATGTAATAGAAAAAAAAGAAAGGATTTATGATAAAATATGGAAAACAAAGTTAAGCTACTATTTAATATTATGGCAGTAGTTCTTATAGTCATTTTTGCTATTAGTATTACGCCAGTGACATTGCAAAATGACACATATTATACAATAAAAATAGGAGAATATATTCTAGAAAATGGAATTACAATGGAAGATCCATTTTCTTGGCATGAGAACTTACCTTATACATATCCTCACTGGGCATATGATGTTGCTACATATTTAATTTATAGCTTTGGCGGATATGTTGGAATATATATAACAACATGTATCCTTGCTGCGACTCTTGGACTAGTAATATACTTTACCAATACGAAACTAACAAAAAACAACCTCATTTCATTTGTAATTACAATAGGTGTTTTGTTTTTGATAAAAGATTACATTGCTGCTAGAGCCCAATTAACCACATTTATATTATTTATATTATCGATTTTCTTTATTGAGAAATTTTTGGAAACAAAAGGTAAATTATATGCTGCTGGCCTAATAATAATACCAATTATAATTGCAAATATCCATTTAGCTGTTTGGCCATTTTATTTTGTATTGTTTATGCCATATATTGCGGAATACATTATTGCAAATGTTTCAATGATAGATATATTTATTCGCGATTTTAGAATAAAAAAATTGCGTAAAAAACTTATTAAAGAACCGTTACAAGAAAAAAGTGAAGTATTAAAAAATAAAATAGAGAAGCTAGAAAAAGACAATGAGGATAGCAGAAATAAAAAAGTCAGAGTAAAAAATAATGCATACAAGCTACAAATAGAAAAAAATGATAATGTAAAATGGCTAATTATTATAATGCTAATATGCGTATTTACAGGACTATTAACACCTCTACATGGTACACCTTATACTTATTTGATTAAAACAATGCAAGGAAACACAACGCAATTTATTAGTGAACATTTGCCACTTACTTTGATAAATGATGTACCATTTATGATAGTGATACTCTTTTTCCTAACTATTCTTATGTTTACAGATACAAAGATAAGATTATCAGATTTGTTTATGGTAGCGGGACTTTTACTTTTGGCTTTTAAAACACGAAGACAAACATCTATGTTTGTTCTAATTGGCTCTGTAATGCTTAATAGACTTATTACTTCTATGCTTGAAAAGTATGATAGGAACGGCTGTAACAAGTTTACAAAATTAATGGTTACAGTACCTGGTGAAATAATAACCTTCGTAATAATTGCGCTTATAAGTTTACCATTTTTTAATAAACACATAGGCAACGAATTTGTAGACAAAAGTGCATACCCTGTAGATGCAGCAGTATATATTAAAGAAAACATTAATATGGAAGAGATGAAACTATATAATGAATACAACTATGGAAGTTACTTGCTAATGCAAGATATTCCGGTTTTCATAGATTCTAGAGCAGATTTATATGCACCTGAATTTAATGGGTCTAAAGACATATTTTCGGATTTTATTGATACAAACAATATAGGAGTATACTATGAAGAAAAGTTTGAGGAATATGGGATAACACACGTAATTTTATTAAAAAATGCTAGGCTAAATATGTTCATTTCAAGAAATGACAGATATGAAGAACTATATTCAGATGACTATTTTGTTATTTATAAAAGAGGAGAGCAGTAGTGAAAAACAAGCAAAAAATAATGGCATACACAAAAATGATTATATTGGTATGTGCTTTAATTATTGCAGACCAGCTAATAAAGGAAATTATTCCTAAGGATGATCAGGCTTTAATTCCTGGACTTGTAAGGGTTACTTATGCAGAAAACACGGGAGGAGCTTTTAGCTTAGGAAGTAATAGCTTATTACAAATAATAATTGTCAATATTATTATAATAGGAATTATTTTAAGATTTGTATGTGTCCAGTTTGATAAGCTTAACTCATTTACAAAGATTGTATTAAGCTTTATACTTGCAGGAGGACTAAGCAATTTGCTTGATAGAGTTATTAGAGGATTTGTCATAGATTATATAAACATTAATGACTGTTTTAAATTTCCTATTTTTAATTTAGCTGATATTTATATAGTGCTTGGGTGGATTATATTTATAATACTTACAATAAGATATATGAGAAAAAAAGTATGAAGATTAAATGGAGGCCATGATTATGAGAGATCTTATTACAATATTAGGAGTTCCAATTGATAATATCACTAAAGAAGAAGCTGGAGAGATAACCCTTAATCTTATAAAAGAAAGCAATAAAACATGTAAAATGATTTTTGCACCAAATACAGAATTTATAATGAAAGCACAAAAAGATAAGGACTTTTTTGATTTGCTTAAGCTTTCATCTTTATCAACACCTGACAGTGTTGGAATTATGCTTGGCGCCAAGATGCAAAAGAAAAAATTCAAAGAAAGAATTCCTCGGACAAGCATACTTTAGAGAAGTACTTAGAAGACGGAGAAATTGAAGGACTGACGTTTTACCTATTGGGAGGGATGCCTGGAATACCAGAGAAAACAAAGGAAAACTTACAAAAAATCTTTCCAAACATCAAAATAGTAGGAGTACATGACGGATACCTTACAGAAGAAACTGAAAGGGAAGTAATAGATGAGATAAATAGACTTCAGCCAAATGTATTATTTGTTGCAATGGGAGCGCCAAAACAAGAAAAATGGATATATGCTCACAAAGATGAGCTAAAAGTCGATGTAGCAGCAGGACAAGGGGGAACATTTGACTATGAAGCAGGCAGAATTAAAAGAGCTCCCAAAGCTATACAAAGACTTGGAATAGAATGGTTGTGGAGACTTGCAAAAGAACCTAAAAGAATAGTAAGAATGAGTGTGCTTCCGATTTATGTTATAAAGCTACTATTTAAAAGGGACAAATCCAAAGGAAAATTTGATAAGTAAGGTCTAAAACTAAGAGGTAATATTATGAATAATGAAACAAATTGGACTTATACAGGAAATGGTGAAAGATTAGACAAAGCAATTCCCATTTTGGATAATTCTCTTTCAAGAATGACAGTAAAAAGAATGATAGAAGAAGGAAAAGTACTTGTAAATAGCAAGTGCCAAAAAGCATCATATGCATTAAAAAATGGAGATCAAATAACTATTAAAAAAGAAGAGCCTAAGGAAATTGAGGCAAAAGCAGAAAATATTCCTATAGAAATAGTTTATGAAGACAACGATATTGTAGTTGTAAATAAACCAAAAGGATTGGTTGTACATCCACGGTAATGGAAATCCAGACGGGACACTTGTTAATGCAATATTAGCAATATGCAAAGATAGTCTTTCAGGAATAGGAGGCAAAATTAGGCCGGGGATAGTACATAGATTAGACAAAGATACATCTGGACTTTTAATTGTTGCAAAAAACGATAAAGCACATATTGCGATGTCAGAACAAATAAAGAACAGAGAAGTAAAAAAAACTTATATAGCTTTGGTAAGGGGAATTGTAAAAGAGAACGAAGCTACAATTAATATGCCAATTGGAAGATCGGAAAAAGATAGAAAGAAAATGGCGGTTAAAAGAGATGGCAAGCAAGCTGTTACACATTTCAAAGTGATAGAACGATACAAAGAAGGATATACACTATTAGAAGTAATAATAGAAACCGGAAGAACTCATCAAATTAGAGTTCACCTTTCAGAAATAGGCTATCCTGTAGCAGGAGATGAAGTCTATTCAAATGGAAAAAATCCTTTTGGAATACACGGACAACTCCTTCATGCAAAAAAGTTAGAATTCAACCATCCAATAACTGGTGAAAAACTTTTACTAGAAGCTAATTTACCAAAAGATTTTCAAGATATAATTAATAGTTTAACTAAAATATGAAAAAATCCGGTATAAGCTCTATACCGGAACTATATTGGGTTTCTTCTATTTATTAATAGAAGATCTAATATATAATATATGAATGTAGATAAAAATAATACTAAAAAGGATAAGGAAATGGAAGAAATTCGATTACAAAAATATCTAGCAGAAGCGGGAGTAGCATCACGAAGAAAGTGTGAAGAGCTTATTACAAATGGCTACATTAAGATAAATGGAGTTACTGCAAAACTTGGAGATAAAGTTCGCCAAGGAAAAGATGAAGTATCATATAATCGGAAAGATTGTAAAAAATGAAACAAAGAAAATATATATTTTGCTTAACAAGCCCACAGGATACATTACGACCGCAAATGACCAATTCGGCAGGAAAACTGTTTTGGATTTAGTTAATATAAAAGAAAGAATTGTTCCAGTTGGGAGACTTGATATGGATACTTCAGGAGCGCTAATTTTAAGTAATGATGGAGACTTTGTGTTTCAAATTACACATCCAAAACATGAAATCAAAAAGACTTACGTGGCAAAGATTAATGGAACAATCAATGAGAAACAAATAGAAATTTTAAAAAATGGAGTGAAAATAGATGACTATGTAACGAAACCTGCTCAAGTAAAAATATTAAACTCAAATAGAGAAACAAGTACTATAGAAATAGTTATACATGAAGGGAAAAATAGGCAGGTAAGAAAAATGATAGAGGCAATAGGGAAAAAAACGATAGAACTTAAAAGAACTAAAATAGGAGATATAGAAGTCAGCGATTTGGAGACAGGACATTGGAGAATGCTAACAAGACAAGAAGTAGACAAATTAATTAATAAGTGGTAAAATATTAGTGTAATAAAGAGGGGGAACATATGATAGAAGATAATGAAATAAAAACTACAATTTCTCCATTTGCAATCAGAAAAGATGAAATAAAGAAATTTGATGGTAAAGATGGATATGTGTCTATGAACCAAATTATACACAAAATTAATATTGGACATATTACAGATCTACATTTTGCTATTATCGAAGTTGTAAATGAATTTGAATTTATTACATCAAGGCAATTGTTTCAAGTTTTAAAAGAAAAGGGAGTAGAAATTGCAAGTCAGGAGAAACTAAATGATAGAATAGAGCAATTAATAAAAAGCAAAATTCTAACAAGATACTATTTTTCTTCTGAAAATGGAGACTGCACATATAGAGTTTATTGCCTAGAAAAAATGGGAAAATATTTATTAAATTCAAGAGAAATAGAATGCAAATGGCAACCAACCGATAATGTTAAGCCTGTAAGCATGATAAAAAAACGTTTAGCTGGCAACCAAACGATTTTAGCCTATTTAAGGAAAGTAAAGGCATATGACAGCTACGAAGTAAAGCCAACTCTTAATGCAAAACAAATGGGGAAAACATTTAGAGCAAATGGTGGAATAAAGCTTACTAAAAATGGAAAGTCAATAGAGCTTATTTTTGAAGTTGTACGTAGAGAAGAAGATTGGGAAAATAGATTCACAGAAAGAATGAAGATGTATAAGGATTTTTATGAAAATTTCTTACCACAAGATTCTGGATATGAAAAAATGCCACAACTAATTTTTATATGTGAAGATGAAAAACACATGGTAGAAACGTTTAGAGAGATAGTAAAGAATAAATTAGAGTTAAATAAAATTAAATTGTATTTCTCAACAGATTTAAGACAAAATAGTGATACATTAGATAAGACTCTAGTTGAATTCATACTTGACGAAGAAACTAACAAATATAAAGTAGTAGAACCAGAATTAAAAATACTAGGGATGTAAAAAAGAGGACAGTTAGTCCTCTTTTTTACATTACATTTATGAGTTTTTCTTATTGCCTTCCTCTTTTTTATTTTTTAAATCTATAGAGATTCCATTTGTACTATTTAAGAAATAATAACCATCAGCAACATCATGCTGGATTGGATCAAAATCATCGTCTGAATCATCTAAGAAAGAATCTCTTTTACTTGTTGATATACCTGGTTCATGAGCTTTTTTTGACTCGTCATAGATTCCATTTGTAAATTTAAAGAAATTATAATTTTTATCATTTTGCTTTTCTTTATATTTTGACTCTAAGAAATCAACTTTACCAGGTCCAATCAATGCTTTTCCTTTTGCATTTCTTGTTCTATAAGCGCATTCTTTGAACTTTAATTTGGATAGTTTATCAGCCATGAAATATTCTTTCCAACCCCATTTAATTCCGCTAAGTTTTGGGTCATATTCGCCTTTAGCTGTATCATAAGAATCATTCCATTGCCATTCCCTGTGTTTACCAAATTCTAATTCCCACCACTTGTTTTCATCTGGAGTATTTCCACCAAAGACAAGCTTAGTAGATGAGTTACCTAAAATTATTTCTCTAAAGTTATCTTTACCTGATGCACCAAACTGTGATAAGCCCTGGGCAGAAATAACTGTACCTACTCTATACTTTCTGTACAAAGTAAATATTGGAACAGTTGCTCTGCACATAAATTCAGGAAATTCATCAATGTATAAGAAATGAGGAATTCTAGTTTTTTCATTTCCAGGTCTTGTAAGGACCGAATATTGCATTAATAATAAAACAAATAAACCAAATGCTTGATGTGCTGTTGCTCCTAGGTCACCTCTTCTGGTACAAACTAGTGTAACTTCACCATTTGATAGAGCTTTATCAAAATCTATATTATGTGTTCTATTGCACAGAATACTTTTAACCCCTGGGTATCTTAGCAAATTATCTAATTGTGTAGTTGCAGGAGATATAAATTTTTCAGTATCTGCTCTTCCGGAACTATTTCTATAAAAATTCTTTTTAAAATAAGAAATTAATATGCTATATTTTTGAGATAATACTTCATCAGATTGCATTTGCTTGCACATTTTTTCTACTGCATCAAAGTCATTCATTAGGGCAAGCAGGTCTTCTAATGTTGGAAGTTCGCCTGAATGATTTAATGGATATATTTCTTTTAAAAGAATACATAAGTTTTCAACTACTTGAACTACAACATTTTCGCGGAAAGCTAATTCAACATCAACATGTGTTGTTGAATACATCCCTTTTAAAACAGATGAAATTGCAATCGCAGTTTTTATTGGATCACTATGTACAAATGGATTTATTCCAACAGATTCAGGATTTGATGGATCTACAATATTAACAGCTATATTGTAATTATCTGCTACATCAAGCATACGACTTGTTGATTCATAATCAGGCGCTAAATATGTAATTCCTAAATCGCGGTAAACAATATTATCACCAGAAGAACTGTAAATTAATTTTTTCATGTATGCTTTATATAACTTGGACTTATTAGGATTCATTTTTATCATATTTAGTGAGAAGTTTTTATTCATGTATTCATTATCATAAGGAGAGTTAATTGATGCAATTCCAGTTTTTAAAGCTGTAAATCCCATTTCTTTTGCAACTTCTTTGTAAAAGTGCTTCTTTTCCATGTCGCGTGCAATCATAGGTTCAAAAACCATTGATGTTTTTCCTGTGCCAGAACCACCAACTATTAAAGTGGATTCATAGCGTCTATTTTCTGGAATTTTAACATTTTTACTTGTGTCTTTATCCTTACACAATGTAATTTCGCAAGAATATGGACCAACAATTGATTGATCTGGATCTGATAAATCTATACCACCATAATCTTTAATGGAGTCTTTCCATTTTTTAGTGTCATTAACTCCAAGAAATAACCATTTAAATAATGGATAAAATGTTGCAACAGGTAAGTATAAAGCAATAGCAGAAAATGCTGGATGTATTAAATCACTGAAATCAGCAACTATACCGGCAAAATTTGGTATAAATGTTAAAAGAACCCAACACCCTGCGTTAATCCATTGAACAAACATTGAAAGCGCAATTATGTATAAAGAAATACAATATACATAAAAGAAAGATAATTTCATATTTGAACCTTTGACAAACTTAGAAGCAAATGAAAAACAAAATGCAAATACAGGGCAAGCAAGAGCTAAAGTATATTGAATTGCTCCCCAATAAGATGAAGCCACACCAGTAAGTCCCATAAATATTAGCTCTATAATACGGTCAACAACAATATAAACTGTAGCCAAAGATAAAACATATGTTGCAAAGGTATTTCGATCAGTTTTTAAAAACTTAAGAAATTTATCTATGTACTTCACTTTTTTTACTCCTCTACTTATATTTTCTACATATATATTATCTTACAAAATCGATAAAAAAACAAGCCTTTTCGGGAAATTTCTTGTTTTTAGATTACCTATATTTATAAATAAATTACAATTCATGCATAAAAATATTTAACTTCAATATTATTTTAATAAAAGGAGTGCAGTTGAAGTTGGGAAAAAGAGCAAAAAAAGAAAGCATAATAATTGGAATCATAGCAATTACATTTTCACAAATTATTGTTAAAATTCTTGGACTAGTATATAAAATGTATCTAACTAACCATGAGGGGTTTGGGGATGAAGGAAATGCTATTTACGGCAGTGGATTTCAAATATATGCATTATTACTTACCATTTCTTCTACAGGAGTTCCTAACGCAATAGCAAAAATTATTTCAGCAAAACTTGCAACAGGGCAGAATAGAGAAGCACATAGAATTTTTAAAATTTGCTTTATAATGTTTTCCATAATAGGAATAAGTGGAAGTATGCTTTTGTTCTTTCGGGGCAAGATATATATCTAAAAGTATAATACAAATACCGGAGGCGGAACTCACACTCGTTGTACTATCTCCATCAGTTTTTTTTGTTACAATTGCTTCTGTTATAAGAGGATATTTTAATGGCAGAGGAGAACTAAAAGCAACTGCAAAATCTCAAATGATGGAACAAGTATTTAAAACAATATTTACGGTATTTATTGTAGAAATCATAAGCTTTTTATTCCCAAATAAAACATTTATCATGGCAGCAGGAGCTAATTTAGCTACTACTATTGCAACTTTTTTGGGTATGTCATATCTTTTCATGTATTATAAATCTAAAAGAAAAGAAGTATGGGAAGATGTAAGATTATCAGTGAAATTTAAGCCTTCAAGGACAAAGACAATTATAAGACAAATATTTATGATATCTGTGCCTATTACTTTTGTGGCTTTGCTTGGAGCCTTAAATAAAAATATTGATGCAATTACAGTTGTACGAGGGCTTAAACATTTCATGGCAGAAACTGAGGCAAAAGTTCAATATGGAATTTTAAGTGGCAAAGTTGATACATTAATAATGTTTCCGTTATCGCTTAATATAGCTCTTGCCGTTGCAATTGTACCTACCATATCATCACTTAATGAAAAAGGAGATAGACAAGAAGTAAAAAAAAGGATATCATATGCTATTTTATTAACAGAATTAATAAGTATTCCATCAACAATCCGGAATGTTCGTGTTCGCAAAGCCTATTTTAGAATTGCTTTTCCCCAATGCAATAGAAGGAAGTGAAATTCTGCAAATTAGTTCGATAAGCATTTTATTTATAATGCTTACTCAAACAGTCAGCAGTGCATTACAGGGACTCGGAAAAGTGTTTACTCCAGCAATAGGAATAGGAATTCGGAGTTATTACAAAATTTATATTAAATATTATTTTAGTACCAATTCCAGAATTAGGTATAAAAGGAGCTGTAATTGGATCAAATATATGTCACCTAATTGCATTTGCATATGAATATAAAATGCTATACAAAAGTATAAAAATTAATGTTTCGTTTGAAAAAAACTTTCTAAAACCAATAATTGCAGCAATAATTATGGCATTAATAGCCAACACAGCATATTTGAAATTGTGCCAAATGATTTCAAATAAAATATCTTGCATTATTGCAATTGTTTTAGGAATACTTGTTTATTTTGTCTTAATAATTAAGTTAAAAATTTTTAATGAAAAAGAAATAATGATGTTTCCTTACGGAGAGAAACTACACCATTTTTTAGCAAAATTTAAAATTGCGTAACATTGTAAAATAAGCTAAAAATAAGACGTTTGAGGAACGCATATCAACAAAACCTTACGGAAGAAAGCAGTTACGCAAAAAAATAAAATAAAAAAAAGAAGGATTTTGGCTAATTATGGCGAATAAATAAATTGTAGATAAATTCTACATATTTACAAATCTTATAGGAGGTAATTTTAAGATGAACAAAGCTGAATTAGTAGCAGCAGTAGCTGCAAAAACAGGAAGCACAAAAAAAAGCGCTGAAGAAACAGTAAACTCTTTTGTTAGTGTTGTTACAGAATCATTAAAAAAAGGAGATAAAGTTCAATTAGTTGGATTTGGATCTTTTGAAGTAAGAAAAAGAGCTGCTAGAAAGGGAAGAAACCCACAAACAAAGGCAGAAATCAAAATACCTGCATCAAAAGCTCCAGTATTCAAAGCTGGTAAAGCATTAAAAGATTTAGTTAATAAGAAATAAGATTATAAATTATTATGAAAGATAGGTTTAGACCTATCTTTTTTTTGATAAAAAAACATTTTAGCTTAGCATATAAATCCATGTATCCTGCACTATGACTGTTATACACTTGACTTTGAAGACTTAAGATGATATAATATAATTAGTATTTATGGGCATTTTGCCAAAAGAATTTATTTGGGAGGGATAAGTATGTGCAAAAAAATTTTTGTGATGCTATTTATATTCTTCTTTATGATTAGTTTACTAGATTTAAATAAAGTAAGTGCAAAGATTATTGTGAGACCAGTAATATTAAGCGATGGTGGAGGAGTATGCAGACATACATATGTTAATAAAGCCATTTCAAAATATATTAAGTCTTATGCAACGTGCACAAGTCGTGCTGTTTATTACAAGAGTTGCTCTAAATGTGGAGCAAGGGGAACAGGTACATTTACATTAGGAAGTGCATTAGGACATCAGCTATCAACACCAAGATGGACATCCAATTTAAAATCTGCAGCAACGTGTACAACTCCTGCAGTATACTATAAATATTGTTTAAGATGTAGAAAAAATGTTAATATAACATTTACATACGGAAAAGCACTAGGACATAACTATATAGAAAACAAAAATACAAAATATATAAAATCATATGCAACATGTGAGAATCCAGCTGTATACTATAAGAGTTGCTCTAGATGTGGTCAAAAAGGAACAGCAACTTTTACATCGGGAGAAGCGTTAGGCCACGAATTATCAACACGTAGATGGACAACTGATTTAAAATCTGCAGCAACATGTACGAATCCTGCAGTATACTATAAATATTGTTTGAGATGCAGAAAAAATGTTGATGAAACATTTACATATGGTAAAGCATTAGGACATGAATTTGGAAATGGAAATGTATGCTCAAGATGTGGTCTAGAAAGAATACAGGAACCTAAGTACGCTGTTAGATATATATTTGGCAGACCAACAAGTGATGATCTAACGTGGTTGAACGAAGACACATGGACTGTTTCAGAAAGGTATACTGTTATAACTGCTGTTCCTGGAGAAGATGGCGGAGGATATACTCATGGCCATACAGGCAGTGCTGTAACACCCGATGAACACAAGGCAATGTATGATGCTGGAGCTGAAAGAGGAAGACAATGGGCTATGGGAGCAGATGGTTCTGAAATTGTGTGTTTAACTTTATATAGCCAAGCAGGAGAATGGGGATTAGGATTTTTGGAAGGAGTGTATGCTACAAATCCAGAACTAATGCCAAATTTGCAAGTTAATCTTGTATCAGCAATGGTTTATGTACCATCTGCAGGAATTAATGCAAACCCTGGAGCTGGAAGAGGAAGTGCTTGGGCGGAAAAAATGAGCAGTTATGCAGCAGAGGGAGCAAACTTTGATGTTTTTTATACGACAAAAGACGGTGTCAACAATCCAGATAAAACAACTCAAGAAGCAATAAGAACATTTGGTGGTAACTGCCCAGATAATATTACATTCCATGACTTAGGAGTAGGACATGCACACGAAGATGACTGGCCAAATCTTGAACAGTTTGATGCACTTTGGGATAGTGACAGTTTAACTCAAAACAGATAAGAATAACAATAAGATAAACAATAAAATGAAATCATAAAAATGAAGAGTGTAAATAAATACACTCTTCATTTTATAGTTAAACAAGTAAAAATATAAATTATAAATAAAGTATTGACAAATTTAAACTTAGAGTAGTATAATATTTTTTGTCAGTTCAAATATGCAGATGTGGCGGAACTGGCAGACGCACAGGACTTAAAATCCTGCGGACGAATAATCCGTGCCGGTTCGATTCCGGCCATCTGCACCATAAATAAAAAAACATAGCAAAGCTATGTTTTTTTATTTTGTATTCAACGGAAGAAATCGAAAAGGAGGCTGTCTTCGTGCTTTTTTATTGTTTCACAATGAAAACACGTTGGTAAAATAGTCTGGTGGACTATTTTACCAACGTGGCTTGCTAAATCTGAACATCTAAGCAAAAAAGAGTTCAATTCGATTTTTTTACCTAATTTCTAGGATGGTTTTGAGTATGCCTCCAAAAACATAAATAGGCGCTCCAAAACGGAACGCCTAACCTAACTATTATACCACATTATGTAAATTTTAACAAATCAAAAAAATATTTACAATTTCAAACTGAATAAGCACTTCATATTAGAAGTATGAAGCTGTTTTTGGTAGGTGTCCCCAAAAATCATATATAAAAAATATATAAAAAATAAAATTTTACTACAACTTTTTCATTTTTGAATTGTATAAATAGTAGAAAAATAAATACAAATATATTTGTAAGAAAGGAGCAAATTTTGGAAGAAGATAAGTATTTATATAATAATTTTCTAAAAGGCGATATGGATTCTTTTAAATGTTTAATCCTAAAATATAAGAATAATTTAATATATTTCTTACTTAAATATGTAAAAGATATGCAAATTGCTGAAGATATTTCACAAGATGTATTTGTTTATATTTTAGTTAATAAGAAAAAGTATAATTTCAAGTATTCTTTTAAAACATACTTGTTTTTGATAGGTAAATCAAGAGTATTAAATTATCTTAAAAGAGAAAAAAAGAAACTTGAAATAATAGAAAATATGAAAATAGATGTTGAGCCTTCTTTAGAAAATTACATATTTAAAAATGAAGCAAGCGAAAGGTTATTAGAAGAACTAAAAAATCTCAAACCAGAATATAGAGATGTAATTTACTTAACTAATTTTGAAAGTTTATCATATAGAGAAGCTGGAAAAATATTAGGCAAGAATGAGAAACAAATTAAAACACTTCTCTATAATGCGAAGCAAACATTAAAAAATAATTTAGAAAGGAAGGGATTTAGATATGAAGAATGATGAACAATATGTAGATGAAATTTTTCAGAAGTATAATAAAATTCAAAATACTAAAGAAGAAAAATTATATAAGAAAAACATTATAATATCTCCAGTAAATGCCTTCTTTAGAACTGCCACAGTAATATTATCATGGATTGCATTAACAGGTTGTGTAGCTTATGCTACAAGCTATGTTATTGATAAAGTTTTTAAAGAACCTGAAATGATGACTTATCAAGAATCTATTAGTATAAATGAAGAAGAAAAGAAAGAATTAATTAGCGAAGATCAAGCTAAAGAATTTGCAGTTAAAGAATTAAACAATAAATTTAATAAACAACCTGGAAATATTACAAAAACAGAATTAAGAAAAGATTATATATCATACGAACCAAGATGGATTATATTCTATGATAATAATATGGGTGTAGAATTGAATGCTCTTACAGGAGAAATAAAGTCATTAACTGATTTTTCAATTGATGATACTAAAGTTGCAACTAAATTATCTAAAGAACAAGCTAAAGAGGTAGCAACTGAATTATATAATTCATTAGGTTATGAAGGAAAATATGAATTAGTTGATTTTAAATCAAATAATATATCAGAAGATGCTAATTTATATTCTGCAGATTTTAGTAAAATATATAATGGAATAACTAATCCATATCAAACAATAAGAATAACTTATATTCCTGAAGAAAAGCAAATTGTAACATTTAATTGGTTTAATTATGATTTTGATAATAATGAACAAATTATTACTAAAGAACAAGCAATAGAAATAGCTACAAATAAAGAAAAAGAGTTGGATAATGGTAAATTCAAAGTATCTAGTGTAGATGCAAAACTAGAAATTGTTAAAATGAATGCGTATTTATATAGTCAAGAAAATCCAATAAATAATACACAAAGTGAAACTAAAATTTCAGAATCAACTAAAGTTGTAAAAATAAAAGATGAAAATGATTATGAAGTTTATGTAGTAGAGCCAAGAACAAGATTTGCTTGGAATGTTCAAATAAAATATGAATCAGATTTTGATACAATGGTTTCATACTATGTTGATACAACTACTGGAGAATTAATTGGAGGTTCAAGTACAAGATAAAAAAAGAAAAGAGGTTTTATAATAATGAATAAAAAAATAGTATGCTTAATTGCTATTGCAGTTGCAATAATAATTGGAATAAGTATAGGTATAATTAATAATAGTAATAAGATAGAAAATGGTAAATCTACTGAAAATTTTGCTAAAATGAATGAAGTAGAGAACAATGTAATCTCAACTAACAAAATTCCTGAACAGGTAAATAATGTTGTAGATAATGAAAATACTACAACAATAGATGAAACTAACAATTCAATTAAAGACACAAATACAACTAATTCAAGCGAAGATAAAACAAACAATAGCAAACCAGTTACTTCTAAAGATGTTAAGGAAACACCTAAAGAAAATACTGCATCTAGTGTTTTAAAAGAAACTACTCCTGATTTATCAGGACAAGTAAGTGTTGTGCCTTACGCAATGACTGAAGATGAAATAAAAGAAGTAGATAGTGGTAATTCCCATACTTTTATTGGTACTGTTACAAACATAAATGATGTAGCTGTTATTATCAAACCTGATGAAGGCTATGATGGTGTAAGTGGAAATCAAATAACATTAGTCAAATCTGAATATGGAGCAGGTCTTGAACTAAATGATAGAGTAGAAATTACATTTGTAGGAGAAGTTACAAAAACATATCCTGGAAATATTCATGTAGTTGCAATTAAAAAAATTTAAAAACTTATGTTAGATAATCATAATTGATTAGCAATAACTTCTTTGGTTATCAGGTTTTGCCAAAAACTAAGACAGAATAAAGAAAATATAATATGATATGATATAATAGAAATTTTTAAGAGGAGTTTTATATGGATAGATTTAACAAAAATTTTAAAACCATATTTATTATAGCTATAATTTTAATACCTATATGTATCGTTTTATCCTTTTTATACGCTTTAAAAGGGCAATACTATTTAAATATAAATAAACAAAACGAAGATTATATTGTAAAAATGCTTGAAGAAGACAATGATATATCAAAAGATAAAAAAATAAGAAAAATTGGAAATATGCAAGGACTAGGCGACTGGGTATTATATTTAGAATATACCGATGGTAGTAAAGAAGAAGATATTTTAGATGATGGGGATTTACATGAATTATATATGTATATTAAGCAAAATGGCAAACTAGGGGAAACAAAAGCAACAATAGTACATTATACATTTATAGCATCTGTTGGAATTGTAATTTTATATAGTATTTATAAGATATGTATGCATATAAATAAAAAAACAGATGAAATAATAGATAAAAATTAGAATATTTATTTGACATTTATAAAATATCTGTGTATAATAATTATAGGAAATGACAAATCCACAAACGTGGTTTTGCCGATAAAGAGTAAAAAATTCACATCTAAATCGTCAAATTACAGATGTGAATTTTTTTTATTTATGTAGTTGCTTATCAACCCAGTTCTTATAAAGAACTGATGCTAAGGCAACGTTTAATGTTAAAGAAAACATAAAGGATATTATAAAAAATAGTATCACTTTAACCATAAACATCACCACCCTTCCTACGAAAAATCGTAAAATCGGTGGCAAAACCACATCTGCTTATTATCATTTCCTATGTCAGCTAGTATAACATAGATTTTACAAAAAGACAATAGAAAAAGAACAAGTTTTCGTAAAATATTTTTTCAAAATCACTTGATTTTTATAAAATAATTTGGTAATATATTTATAACTTGAATGACTATTTTGTCATTCGTCAAGAGAGCTAACGAGTTGTAAATGTCTACGTCGTTGGCACCATTTGTTTTAGAAAGTAGGTACTTACACCTACTTTTTATTATGCCTAAAATCTGCTAGTATTAGCACTATTGAGAAATAGGATAATTTATAAATGTATATAGATGTTTTTAAAAAGTATCCGTACTACTGTACTTATTACTGTACAGTTATAATAAGGGATGATAATCAAATAGATGAAAATCTTGTTACATTTGCATTTTAGAGCTTTTTATGTTATAATAGATGCATCATTCGTAGCTATGCGAACTATAATAAGAATAGCAATGTAGCATATTTCCAAAGAACGATTGTTAAGGAGGAAAGCACAATGGCAAATGAATTCCGAGCAGTATCAGATGGAACTTTTACTTTGCAAGAAACCGAGAATAAAAATCAGTTTTATTTCTATCGGAATGACGGCGAGGTTCTAGCTGATATCGACAGAGAACCGATGGATTTGTATCACGCATACATTATGCATAAGATGATGAGTGGCGAGATAACGGATGTGGTCATGAATAACATCTATTCGGAGATATCTGAAGATGGAAAATGCATTAGACTGACAATCTGTGACATCGGCGAAAAACCAGAACATCACGACAATTCAACTGTCAGTAAGCAGCCCAACTTTTTGAAGCGTCTTTTTCATAAAGTATTTGGGTAATGCAGTGAAAGGTAGAGAAAGTTTTCAAGCTATCTCTACCTTTCATTTTTTGAATAAAATATTTTATCAGATACTGACTATCTAAAATCATATTATGTAAATATGATATAATTTTTTGAAATTACAAAGTAAAACATCTACTACTGTACTATGACTGTACATATTATAATGAAAATCTTGAAAATGCTGATAAATTGAGCAAGTTTAGACTTGAAATTGAGGTATAATGTTGTCCATCTGCACCAAAAAATAACCCGTAGCGAAGCTATGGGCTATTTTTTTATTCAATGAAAGTAATATTATTTTAAATCTGAAGAATTAAACCTATCAATCAACCATTCATTGCCATTCTTAAAAAGAACGAATTCGCTTGACTTATCAACAACGGATACCCAATCAGTGCCATTGAATGCAGATTGTTTTGTTTTCAAAGTTGCGGTAATTGTAGAATTATTTGCTTTAATATTTTCAAAACTATCAAATCCTCTATATTCTAAAGCTCCTCCACCTTCCATAAAATAATATTTCCCATTGTAAAGTTTAATACACGTTGGCAAATTATTCTTGATTTCTTTAAGTAAATTATCTGTACCATATTTAAAAATAGTTTTGTCAAAATCTTTTATTTCTTCACCAGCTGTAACATTAAAAAATTCATCTGGTGAAAAATATATTTTTTCGATAATATCAAATTTTGATTTCAATATAGTTAATGCTTCAGAGTTGTTTATAGTTTCAGAAATACTTGTTATTTTTCCTTGCAAATCACTTATGGTGGCATTTAAACTGTCTACTTGAGCTAGAAGCTCTGCTGCTCTTTGAGTTTCCACTGCTTTATTATTATATAATTTACAAATAAATACTCCCATTACTGCAATAACAATAACAGCTACAATTAACAAAAATGTTGACAAACGAAATGTTTTTTACATTTTTTCTTCCATGTTCTCACCCCGCTTTCTTTTGTAAATTATTTTACACATATACATTTAAAATTTTTTACAATAATATAAAAAAATTAATTGAATTTATTGGGGATCCAAATGAAAACATCGAAAAACATATACTCTAGTTTTTGTTGACAGAAAATTAGTATTAAAATATAATAATTATGAATTGAAATAAAAGGGAAAAGGGGGGGATTTTTAATATGAAATTAAGAGTGCTAGGAATAGCAATTATTTGTGTATTAATGTGTCTTGTACTTACTGGCTGTGGAGAAACCAATGAAAATGTGGCTACTAGTGATAGTACCCCAACTGAACAGCAGATTACAAAAAATACAACTGAGAAGACGAACAAGAATACAACTACTAGCAAAAATGACACAACTGAACAACAGGATACTTCAAATATTTCTGATAACGAAAAGAAAATGAGAAAAATGGCAGACACGTGGATGAGCATGGCAAAAAATGTGGATTTGCGTTGGAGAAGGGAGGTAAAAAACTCAAATGAATATGCAATTACGGAAGAATATAAAAGAGGCAATAATGGAATGCTATATTGGGTAGAAGAATTAAATGAGAAAGGTAAATTAATCACACCTGAAAATGATGGCTTGGGCAATGAGTACTATTATTACCATTTCCTAGGCGATTACAAATGGAAATCTTATGTATATTTTAGTGATGGTACTTGGAATCGTTGGTATTTTAATGGAAATTACCCAGCAAGCCCACAAATTTACTGCATGGGAAGGCCATGGAATATTTTGGATAAATATTCAAATGAACATGAAACTATAAAAATTGAAGGTGTAGGAGAAGTTGATACAGTAAAGGGCGTAGATGATGAAGGATATACATATTATTATTCAAAAAAATTAAATATGAATGTTAAAATTGAAAATAATGTACAAACTTGGTGCTTGACAAAATTTGATACAAAAGTATCTTCAAGCTTTCCACGAGCATTACCTAATATGGATGCTGTAGATGCTAAATCTGCAGAAGAAGCAACAAAAAAATCAAATGTGGTGACTAATTCCGATACAAAAACTGTAGATTATTATATAGATGAAAATGGAGAGTTAGAAATATATGATGACTAAACTATGTACAGCAAAACAATTGACATAAGAAAAAAAATTTATTATACTATGCATATTACAAAATATTGGAGGGAGCAATGAAGGGACTAGTTTTATTAGGAGCTTTTTTAGCGCTCGTACGGCGTCATTTTCATATATGATGCAAGACCAATAAGCAGAAAGACATTCGGATTTGGAGATCAGAACGAAGCAAGTATGGGATTAAAAATACTTGGTTTTATAATAAGCTTAATTGGTGCACTTTTAGTATATTTCAATATTTAGACAAAATCATATTGCATTTTTGAAAAAAATATAGTAAAATATTACCATATTAAAGACGATGAAGAAGAGGAGTATGTTTATACTTTTGCAAGAGATAAAGAGTCACCGGCTGAGAGCTCTTTTCAAAACAGGTAAACAGAAGGTAGCTTTGGAGTTGGAATAGTGAAATTAATAGTAGCTATTACCCGTTTAGGAGACGTTAAAAACCTATGAAAGAAGCTTTTTTAAAAAAGCAATTAAGGTGGTACCGTGAGATAAACAAATCTCGCCCTTATTTATAGGGGCGAGATTTTTGATTTTAAAAGGAGGTAAAAATGAAAACAGGAAAATTAGCAGATCGATTTAATCCAAGTGAGTTTGAAAACAAAATTTATGAAAAGTGGGAAGAAAGTGGATATTTTAAGCCATCAGAAGACAAAACAAAGAAACCATATACGATAGTGATTCCACCACCAAATATTACAGGAAAACTACATATGGGACACGCGTTAGATGAAACTTACCAAGACATTTTAATTAGATATAAAAGAATGTGTGGATTTAATGCATTGTGGGTTCCAGGGACGGACCATGCTGCAATTGCAACAGAAGTTAAAATCGTAGAAAAAATGAAACAAGAAGGGATTAGTAAAGAAGACCTAGGAAGAGAGGGCTTTTTAAAACGTGCATGGGAATGGAAAAAAGAATATGGTGGGACAATATCAAAACAACTTCGCAAACTTGGATGCTCTTGTGACTGGTCAAGAGAAAGATTTACAATGGATGAGGGGTTATCTAATGCTGTAAATACTGTATTCGAAAACTTATATAATAAAGGCTACATATATCGTGGCAAGAGAATGATAACATGGTGCCCAAGCTGCCATACTTCATTGTCAGATGCTGAGGTAGAATATGAAGACGAAGATACTCATCTTTGGCATATTAGATACACATCTCCAGATGGAAAGTATAGTGTAGTAGTAGCAACAACAAGACCAGAGACAATGTTTGGAGATACTGCTGTTGCAGTACATCCTGATGATGAAAGATATAAAGACTTAGTTGGCAAAACTGTAGTTTTACCAATTATGAATAAAGAGATTCCAATAATAGCAGATGAATTTGTAGAAAAAGAATTTGGAACAGGTGTTGTAAAAATCACTCCTGCACATGATCCAAATGACTATGAAGCAGGTCTAAGACATAATCTACCAATAATAGATGTGTTTGATGAAGAATATAGAATGAACGATTTGGTACCTGAATATCAAGGCATGGATACAATTTCTGCGAGAAAGAAAGTAGTTGAAGATTTAGAAAAACTTGGAGTATTAGTAAAAATTGAAGACTATAAACATAGTGTTGGCACATGCTACCGTTGCCATAGTAAAGTAGAACCAAAAATTTCGGAGCAATGGTTTGTAAGAATGAATGAGCTTGCTTCTCCTGCAATTAAAGCAGTTCAGGATGGAAAAGTTAAATTCACTCCAGAAAGATTTGACAAAATATATTACAACTGGATGGAAAACATAAAAGACTGGTGTATTTCTAGACAACTCTGGTGGGGACACAGAATTCCAGCATATTATTGCGACGACTGCAGGGAAATAACAGTATCTAAAAATGCACCAGAAAAGTGCTCTAAGTGCGGTTCAAATCATATTCATCAAGATGAAGACACACTAGACACATGGTTTAGTTCAGCATTATGGCCGTTTTCAACATTAGGCTGGCCAGAAGAAACAGAAGACTTTAAATACTTCTATCCAACATCAACTCTTATTACTGGATATGATATTATTTTCTTCTGGGTTGCAAGAATGATTTTCTCTGGTATAGAACATACAGGTCAAGTCCCATTTGAAAATGTACTATTTCATGGAATTGTACGTGATTCACAAGGCAGAAAAATGTCCAAAAGCTTAGGAAATGGAATTGACCCGTTAGAAGTTATAGAAAAATATGGAACAGATGCTTTAAGATTTTCGTTAACACTTGGAATTTCTCCTGGTAATGATATAAGATATTCGGAAGAGAAGCTAGAAGCTGCTGGTAATTTTGCAAATAAAATATGGAATGCATCAAAATTTGTTATGATGAATTTAGAGCAGATTGACGAATTTGATGACAATCCAGAACACTTTACATATGAAGACAAATGGATTTTAAGTAAACTAAATAACGTAATTAATGAAGTAAGAAACAATATAGAGAATTTTGATTTTGGTGTAGCACTCCAAAAAATATATGATTTTACATGGGACGAATTCTGCGATTGGTACATAGAAATGGTAAAACCTCGATTATATAATAAAGAAGACAAAACAAGGAATACTGCAGGATATGTACTTAACAAAGTTCTAATAGATTGCTTAAAGTTATTACATCCATTTATGCCATTTGTGACAGAGGAAATATACACAAAACTTCCAAATAGTACTGAAACTATAATGTTAAGCACTTACCCAGAATATGACGAAAAACTTAAATTTGATACAGAAGAAGAAGCTGCTGAGCAAATAAAGGAAATGATAGTTGGAATTAGAAATATAAGAAGCAATATGAATGTACATCCATCTAGAAAAGCTAAAATGATAATTATTACAACCGCTCTACAAGACGCAATTTGTAAATCGGAGGGCTATATAAAAAAATTAGGATTTGGAGACGAAATACTAATCCAAACTAACAAAGAAAACATTCCACAAAATGCTGTTTCAGTTGTAACATCAAAATTGGAGTTATACATGCCATTCGAGGATTTAGTTGATATAGAAGAGGAAAGACAAAGGCTTGAGAAAGAGAAAGAAAAAATATTGAAAGATAAATCAATTTTTGATGGTATGCTATCAAATCCTGGGTTTATAGCAAAAGCTCCAGAGGCAAAAATAGAAGAGGCCAAAGAAAAACAAGCTAAATTTGACGAAATGCTAAGAGCAATTGATGAAAGAATGATAGGCTTAAAATAAAATAAAAAACACTAGCAAAAATGCTAGTGTTTTTTTGTCGAAAAATTCTAATAAATCGCTAAAACTTCTTATTTTTCGCTATTGGAAAAAAATGTAAATTGAAGTATAATCAAAAACAAAAAAAGGAGGACAAGCTATGGAGTTCGATTATGAGCCGGGGAGCAAGACGCTTACAGTAAAGTTTACTGGCGAAATAGATCATCATTTATCTGAAAAAATAAGGAGGAAAACAGATTATGAGATTCAAAGATATATGCCTAGAAAAGTTGTATTTGATTTTATTAAGATTAACTTTATGGATAGTAGCGGAATCGGATTAATAATAGGTAGGTACAAAACAATACATATACTAGGAGGAGAATTAGAAATAATAAACACTTGTAACAGTGTCAAGAGGGTTTTAGAAATGTCAGGTATTTCTAAGATAATAAATATTATAAGCAATGAGGAGGAAATAGATGAAAAGTGTGTATGAAAATGAAATGAATCTGGAGTTCTTAAGTAAATCTTGCAATGAAGCCTTTGCAAGAATAAGCGTTGCAGCATTTGCTTCACAATTAGACCCAACAATAGAGGAGCTTGCTGATATAAAAACTGCGGTTTCAGAGGCAGTTACTAATTGCATAATTCATGGCTACGAAGGCAAAGAGGGCATTGTTAAAATAAAATGCCAAATATTTGGTGGAAGCTTGCAAATAGAGGTATCAGATAACGGAAAAGGAATTGAAGACATAGAAACTGCTAAGCAACCGCTATATACTACAAAAACAGATTTGGAACGTTCTGGAATGGGATTTACTATAATGGAAAGTTTTATGGACGAAATGAAGGTTGAATCTATACTAGGACTAGGCACGAAAGTTACAATGAAAAAATTAATAAAAAAGGAGTAACTTAAATGTATGAAAACAGTGCAGAGGAAATTTTGCAAGCACAAAACAACATAGATGGTGCAATGGATCGTCTAGTAGAAAAAAACTCACGGATTAATATGGAGCATAGCAAAACGTTTTAGTGGAAGGGGATACGAATTAGAAGAATTGTTCCAAATAGGAGCAATTGGCTTTGTAAAAGCAATTAAAAGGTTTGACACATCGTTTGAAGCAAAACTTTCTACATATGCAGTACCATATATGATACGGAGAAATAAAAAGATTTTTAAGAGATGATGGACCAATAAAAGTTAGCCGAAGTATTAAAGAGCTTGGAAATAAAATAAAAGATATTCAAAAAGAATATCAAGAAAAATATGAAAAAGAAATAACTATTCAAAAATTATCTGAATTGTTAAGTACCCCTAAAGAAGAAATAGCTGCAGCACTTGAATATACAAAACCCATAGAATCAATATATGATTATGCTTATGATGATGAAAATACATATAAAATAGAAAAGATAAATACAGGGAAAGATGAATCTAGCCAAATTGTTGATAAAATTGCCATAAAAGAACTTCTAGGAAAGCTTGATTTAAAGGAAAAAGAAATTATAATTCTTAGATATTTTAAAGATAGAACTCAAACTCAAGTTGCAAAAGTATTGGGGATATCACAAGTGCAGGTATCCAGAATAGAGAAAAAAATTCTAAATGAAATGAGAGCTAAACTTACATGTTAGGAGGGAAAATGAAGAAAGTTATTTTAATTTATATTGCAGCAATTTTGGTATGTTTTGTTTTACCAGTTTGTTTTACAAATCCATTTGTTAATGTTAGTTCCAAGACTTTATCTGCCAATGGCATAGAAAATGCAGAAAGCACTCATAATATAAAACTACTCCATATGAGTTCAAATACGATAGAGGATATAGATATAGAAAAATATTTATATGGAGTAGTGTCTGCAGAAATGCCAGCAAGCTTTGAAGAAGAAGCACTTAAAGCTCAAGCAGTTGTTGCAAGGACATATACTTTATTTCAAATAGAAAATAATAAAGGGAAACATGGAGAAGCAGATATTTGTGACGATTCTAGCTGCTGTCAGGCATGGATTTCAAAACAAAACAGATTAGAACGCTGGAATGAAGAGGATAAAGAAAAGAACTGGAACAAAATTGTAAATGCAGTAGAGAGCACAAGAGGCAAAATAATAGCTTATCAAGATAAACCAATTAATGCTTTTTTTCATTCAAATAGTGGACGGAATGACAGAAACTCCTTTAAATGTATGGCGGAGGGACAGAATACCCGTATCTGCAAGTAGTTGCTACACCTGGAGAAGAGGCTTATTCCCAATATGCGTCAGAAGTAATACTCACAGAAGAAGAGGTAATTGAAAAACTAAAACAGAAACATCCAGATATTGTTATTAACTTTGATGAAAGTAACTGGGTTAATATAAATGAGTATACTGAAGGTGGCAGAATAAAAACAGTTACTTTTGGAAATGTTAAAATATCCGGAGTTGAAGCTAGAACAACATTTGGACTTAAGTCAGCCAACTTTAAAGTTGAAAAAGATGGAGACATGATAAAATTTAGTGTTACAGGATATGGACATGGAGTAGGAATGAGCCAGACAGGAGCAGATGTACTCGCAAAGGAAGGAAAAAATTACGAAGATATCATCAACCACTTCTACAAAGACATAGAAATCAAAAACTATTAAATACATGTATATATTGCTAAATAATGGAAATAATAAAATAAAAAACACAGGAGGAAAATATGAGAAGAAGAGTAAGAAAAAGGAATGATGATATAGGCTTTAGGAATCTAATGTTTTGGACTGGAGGGATATTGCTAATTACAGTAATAGTATTTGGAATAACATATGCTATATATAATAGCAAAGTAAGAAATGAAGCAAGAGTAAGTCAGCTAAATTCAAAGAAAATTGGAGAATTGGTACCAAGCCTGCAAATTGTGGAAGAAAATGAAACAGAAGCAGCAAGTGTTACAATTGGCAAAACAGTAGATGAAATAAAAAATACTGAAGTAGATGATACAAATAATGATACTGAAGAATCAAATAAACAATTAGAAGAAGTAGCATTGCCTGAAGATAAAGAAGATGAAAACGAGCAGATAAGGGAAGAAACAAAAAAGGAATTGAAGTTTATTGTTCCAGTAGAAGGAAAAATAATTAAAGAATTTGCAAAAGATAATTTAGTTTTTTCTGAAACCTTAAAAGAATGGATAACCCATATAGGCATCGACATAAAAGCTGAGAAAACAACGGTTGTAAAATCTTCAGAAGCGGGTGTAGTTAAATATATAAAAAACGACCCAAGATATGGTCTAAGCATAACAGTGGAGCATGATGGCGGATTTAAAACGGTATATTCAAATTTACTTACTGCTGAATTTGTGTCTGAAGGGGAAAAAGTTGAGCAAGGACAAACCCTTGGAACAGTTGGAACAACAGCAACATTTGAGGCTTCTGATGAACCACATTTGCATTTTGAAATATGGAAAGATGGAGAAGCAATTGATCCTAATATATATTTAAAATAAAATGGTTATTAGAATAATAACCATTTTTTCATTATGTATTGCAATAAAGTGAAAAATTGATATAATATAAAAAAAGGAGCAAATAAATATGGCTTTTATTGGTGATGATAAAATAAAGAAAATAGAAGATACGAAGAATCTACTTAATGATTCTGTAAACAAAATTAAAGAAGCTTCTGATGCCGCAAAAAAACAGGCAGACAATAAGAAAATAGAGAAAAACATAAAAGAAGCTAAAATAAAAATAGAAGAAGCGGCAGTAAAAATTAAACAGGCAGGAGACATAGAAACTAGTAAAAAAATAGCTGCGTTATTAGAGAATACAAAAGTATTTGAAAAAAGCATAAAGGAAGAAATAAAAATAAGGCAATTACAAGAAATTGAAGAAACTGCAAAAAAAATAAAAGAGGAAGAGAAAAAATTAAAACAAAAAGAAGAAAAATTCATAGCAGCAGAGAAGCAAAACGATGGAATACTTAACAACTTGGTAGATTCATTTAAGGCTTTAGGAACTGTAATTGGAGAAATGGCAATAAAGACTGATAAAACATCTAATCAAAATATTCTTGGGAAAATAGCATCAGGAAGTATATCTGATATGCCAAAAACACGTAATAATCCTAGTGAAAAAGATGGCGCAAATGAGAACAATCAGGGGTTACATGACTACATTGATGGACTGGATGGAGGAGAATTTGGAGAAATTCCAGGATCACGTGTACTCGTAATAAATAATCCTCCAAATCCAAGTGGAGTTTTGATACATTTTTCAGGAGATGGTGACGAATTTGCTCCTGCAGGAAATGGAAGAAGAGTTGCTGATGCTTCTTACAGTGTGGTTTCTCAATATCAAGGCTCTGATTATGCTGTAATTGGAATTATAATGCCAAGAGAAGGTAGATTTGATTATTCCCGGAGGAGACATTGGAAAAACAAGAAATTTAAGAGAAGCAGTACTTGACGTAGAAAGAACAATACATAGTCAAGATGATAATATAGAAATAAGCATATCAGGGCATAGTTCTGGTTCTTGCATGACAGCTGGATTATTTTATGGAACAGAGGGTGATGAAGCTGACATAAGAGAGCTATATCAACACACAACAAGAATAACCTTAGCAAGCTATACACAAAGAACAATAAGAGATTTAAGAACTAGAAATAATGGTCAATATTATTATCCTAGTGATTTTGATGATGATGATACTCAAATTCTATTCACATATGGATCTGCTGAGTTTAATATTGAAGGTAACGAAAATAAGCGGAAAAGTACCAACATCTGATTATATTGCATTTGTAGTTGGAGCCGATGAGCAAGGGAAAAATGACCAATATGGACAAGGAACAGTAAGGAGACTTCGTGGAAACGGACATAGAAATGGATTGTTTACAGATTCAAGAGATGCAGAGGAAGTTGCAAGAATATATCAGTCAGAAACTGGTGATGTTGAGGTAGTTATGCTAGAAGGAGCAGGACATGGTGACACTGTTGAAAGAACAATCGACGTATATGGACTAGCTGGAGAAAATCAGTAAACTGATGCTACTATTCAATAATGCTATTTTAGCAGTTTAAATAAAAAACAAAGCCAAATGATTGAAAATTTCATTTGGCTTTTTGTTTATAGCCATTCTTTTAGCTTTTCAACTTGATGCTCTTGCTCTTGAACGAAGTCATCTAATGTTTGTCTTGTTTTACTTGATATATCAGGGTATTGATTGTATAGCTGTCTCCCTTTTATTATCCCCATAGTTGTTCCTGTAATAAGCATTTCTGCTATGTGTGAATTACTCTTATCTGTAATTGTACTCATTTGTATGCTTGTCCAGCCCATTATTCTTTGACCAGTTGATGTATCATCTCCTTTTTTTCCGTGAACCTTCTAATCCGGAGTTAACCTTGTTTAGCAGGTTATCATATTCTTTGTATTGTGTTTCTAAAACATTTTTAAATGTTTTATCTCCAACTTTTGAGCTAACTACAGAAATCGATTCCATTCCCATAACCAATCCTTTGTGAATTTCATTTAAAACAATAACATTTTCGTCCATGCTATCCTCCTCTTTATTTTATATTAGTTAAACTAATAAAAATAATTATTTTTTACTAGTTTGCGTAAATTCACCAAAAATATTCGTATTTACAAATCAGATAAAAATGTATATACTAAGTTAAAGACTGTTCTAAAGGATGGTAAATTTATGGAATGGACAAAGGAACAAGAACAAGCAATTAAGTTAAAAGGAAAAAACCTTTTAGTAGCAGCTGCTGCACGGGAGTGGAAAGACAGCTGTTTTAGTTGAGCGCATTATTAGAAAAATTGAAGAAGAAAAAATAGATATAGACAGGCTGCTGATAGTTACTTTTACAAATGCAGCAGCAAGTCAAATGAAGGAAAAAATATTAGAAGCAATTTACCAAAAACTAGAAGAAAATCCTGAAAATAAACATTTACAAAAACAAATAGTTCTGATGAATAAAGCGAATATTTCGACAATTCATTCATTTTGTTTAGAAATAATACGAAACCATTTTTATGAAATAGGAATTTCACCAAATTTCAGAATGGGAGATACAAGTGAGTTAGAACTTCTAAAGCAAGAAGTAATTGATGATTTGTTTGAAAGCAAATATGATGAAAAAGATAAAGCATTTGAAAAAATAATAGAAACATATACAAGTTATCGTGGTGATGATAATCTAAAAGAGCTAATTTTGCGAATATATGAATTTATTCAAAGTACACCATTTCCAGAGGAATGGTTAGACATTAATCAAAAAAAATTTAAAGTTAAAGACATTATTAAAGAAGACTTTAGTAAAACACAATGGGGAAAAATTTTATTAGAGAATTTAAACCAAGAATCAAAACGGATATTGTATAGAGCTGAAGGCTTTAAAAAAACGCCTAGTTACGGAGGGACTAGATAAGTTTGCTTTGTGCATAGAAGAAGATATTAAAAACATTTCTGAGTTTTGTAATATTACTAGCTGGGATAATGCTCATGAAAAGGCTAATGCATTAAGCTTTTCAAATTGGCCTGTAGACAGAAAATTGGTATCAAATTTGAAAGATGAGGCACAAGAAAAACGATCTAAGATAAAAAAAGCTTTTTTGTCATCAATTGAAAATGTTAAGACGTTTTCTTCAATAGAGGCATTAAAAGATATAAATGAGGTAGAGCCATTACTAAATTCATTAAAGAGCCTAACTTTAGAGTTTAAAAAAGAATATTCAAACGCTAAAGCAGAAAAAAATATTATTGATTTTCATGATATAGAACATTTTGCATTGAAAATTTTAGTAAAGCAAGATGAAAAAGGAAATTACTGTAAGTCAGAAGTGGCAAAAGAATATAGTGATAAATTTTACGAAATAGCCATTGATGAATACCAAGACAGCAATTTAATACAAGACTATATACTTACTACCATTTCAAAACAAGACAACATATTTATGGTAGGAGATGTAAAGCAGAGCATTTACAGGTTCAGAGGAGCAAGGCCCCAACTATTTTTGGATAAATATGAAAGATATGATATGAGCTTAAAAAAAGATACAGAAGGAATAAAGGTTTTGCTATATAAAAATTTTAGAAGCAGGGAAGAAATCCTTAATTTGACGAATGAAATATTTATAGGAATTATGAGCAAAAAATTAGGAGAAATTGATTATACAAAAGAAGAATTTCTAAATTTTGGGGCAAATTATGAAAAAAAAGAAACAGATGATTTTAAACCTGAGCTACATATAATCGATACTGACAATAATACAGACGAAGAAATATTAGAAACAGAAGAAAACTTGGAAAATGTTCAAATGGAAGCAAGGATTGTAGCTAATCGTATAAAGGAAATCATAAATAGCAATTATAAAATTAAGGACAAAAATGAATTTAGAAATGCTACATACAAAGATATAACTATATTACTAAGAGCTTCAAATAATGTTGCAAATATTTATGAAAAGGAATTAATGCAAAAAAATATACCTGTTTTTAGTGATGCAAGTAGTGAATACTTTAATTCTAGTGAAATAAGTACCATGCTATCATTACTTAAAATAATTGACAATCCAAATCAGGATATAGCATTAGTTACAGTGCTTAGAAGCCCTATATACCATTTTGATGATAATGAATTAATATCGATAAGATTAGCAGATAAACAAGCAAGCTACTACCAAGCTTTAATAAAAGCAGGAAACGAATTAGACGAACCGCTTAAGTCTAAAATAAAAAGTTTTTTAAATGAACTTAATAATTTCAGAAAAAAACAAGAGTATATGCCACTACATGAGTTTATTTGGTATTTATATGAAAGCACAGGATATACTTCATATATTACTTTGGTGCCAAATGGAGCATTGAAGCTGGCCAATTTAAAAATGCTTTTTCAAAGAGCAAGGGATTTTGAAAGTGCAAGATTTACAGGATTATACAATTTTGTAAATTATATAGAGAGGCTAAAGAAGAAGAACCAAGATTTTGGAGCAGCTAAAATAATTGGAGAAAACGAAAATGTTGTTCGAATAATGAGCATACATAAAAGCAAGGGACTTGAATTCCCAATAGTTTTCTTATGTGGAACCGGAAAGGGAATAAACTTTAGAGATCTAAATGAAAAAATTCTATTGCATCAGGACTTGGGATTTGGGCCTAAATATGTTAATTACTCTAGAAAAATTGAATTTGATACACTAGCAAGAGAAGCAGTAAAAATAATTGCAAAACAAGAAGCAATTTCTGAAGAAATGCGTATATTATATGTAGCATTAACTCGTGCAAAAGAAAAACTGATAATTGTTGGCAGTCAGAGTGGTATAGAGAGAGCTTTAAATGAAAAACAAGGAATAATGGAGAGTATAAAAGAAGATAAAATCCCAGCCGAAATAGTAAAGAGGTATAAATCATATCTAGACTGGCTAGAGCTCGTATATGTTAAGAACAAAGCAGAAGACAAAAACTTAATAGATATTTATACGCATAATCAAAATGAATTTCAAACAATTAAAGAAGAAAGTAACGTTAAAACTGAAATTGCAAATTACAGTGTTTCACCAAAATTAAAAGAAAAAATAAAGAATCAAATAGAATGGGAGTATTCAAAAAAATCTTTGGCACTTATTCCAAGCAAATCAAGCGTAACAAGCTTAAAGCAGTCAGATATTAGAGAAGCGATAGAATGCAAATTAGAAGAACCTAATTTCATGAAAACAGAAAATGGACTTACAGGGGCTCAAAGGGGAACGGCAATGCATTTTGTACTGCAAAAACTTGATTTAAAAAAGAACTATACGAGTGAAGAATTGCAAGACTTTATAAATGGATTGCTATTTAAAAAGCTTTTAAGTGAAGAAGAGACTAAAAGCATTAATGTTAGTAAAATATATAAATTCCTAAACTCTAATATAGGGCAAGACATAAAAAAAGCAAAAGAAATATATCAAGAGAAGCCGTTTTATATTTATATGCCTGTAAAAGAAGTATATGAAGATGAACATGAGGAAAAAATTCTTGTACAAGGTATAATAGACCTTTATTATAGAAATAACGAAGGCAAATTAATACTCGTAGATTATAAAACCGACTATGTAGAAAACAATGATGAAAAAACATTAATAGAAAAATATAAAATGCAAATACAAATATACAAAAAAGCAATAGAAATGGCAACAGGTGAAAAAGTACATAAAAGCTATATTTATTCGTTATATCTAAATAAGGCCATAGAAACATAAAAGTTTGTATACATAAAATTGACTTTTGGCTAAAAATCTGCTACAATAAAAGAGTATTTTGGAGGGAATTTTATGAAAAGGATGAAAACCTTTCTGATTTATGCACTAATAGTTATAGCGGTAATTCTTTTGACAGATGTTGTAGCAAATTTGATTTTAGACACTAATAAAAGAACAATAAAAAATTATGAAATAGTAACTACATCTCCAGCAATTGAGATTACTGAAGCCAAAGGGACCAATATAGATGGCAAAATTAAAGGCATAGTAAAAAACAACTCGGAAGAATTTGTGGAAAGTGCATATTTAAAAGTTGAACTTAAAAGCAAGAGAGGAGTTACCCTTGGAACTGAATACAAAAAAATGGGTAATTTTCAGCCAAGCCAATCTAAGGAATTTGAGCTAAAATATAGATATTCGGGAGTTGACAATTTTGTAATTAGCGTAGAAAAGGAAAATGAGATAGATAGGGATGAGGCTAAAACATCAGAATTTATAAAAAATGCAAGTTTAGTATACCGCGTTGCAAGACTTATAGCGTGGGCCATAACTCCAGGATTTTATTTCATACCATTTTTTATTGTAACTACAAGATAACAATGTGACCAATATGTGAATTTTATAAAAAACTCTTGACTTTTTAACCAAATGGATATAAATTATTAGCAGTCGTTAAAATCGACTGCTAATTTTTGTTTTAAGGAGGAGATACTATGATAAAACCATTAGCAGACAGAGTTTTAATTAAAATGATTGAAAGTGAAGAAACCACTAAAAGTGGAATTATTCTTTCAGGGGGAAGTAAAGAAAAACCACAAATTGCAGAAGTGATTGAAGTAGGGCCTGGAGGAATTACCCCAGAAGGCCATGAAATTAAAATGAATGTAAAAAAAGGCGACAAAGTTATTGTTAGCAAATACTCTGGAACAGAGGTAAAATACGAAGGTGAAGAGTATTTAGTTGTTAAACAAGGGGATATTTTAGCTATAGTTGAATAATATTTTTAAGGAGGTTTTTTTATGGCGAAAGATATTAGATATGGAGAAGAGGCAAGAAAAGCCTTATTAGAAGGAGTAAATAAATTAGCAGATACTGTAAAAGTTACATTAGGACCAAAAGGAAGAAATGTAGTTCTAGATAAAAGCTTTGGAGCTCCACTTATTACTAATGATGGAGTTACAATAGCAAAAGAGATTGAACTTACAGATCCATTTGAAAATATGGGAGCACGTCTTGTTAAAGAAGTTTCTACTAAAACAAATGATGTAGCAGGAGATGGAACAACAACAGCTACTCTTTTAGCACAAAGCATGATAAAAGAAGGAGTAAAGAATGTCGCAGCTGGAGGAGATCCAATGGCTATTAAAAGAGGAATGGACAAAGCAGTTGAAAAAGCAGTAGAAGGGCTAAAAGACATCAGTTCAAATGTAAATGGAAAAGAAGACATAGCGAGAGTTGCAAGCATTTCAGCAAATAACGCAGAAATCGGAAATTTAATTGCTGATGCAATGGAAAAAGTTTCAAAAGATGGTGTTATTACAATTGAAGAATCAAAAACTTCTAATACTGAAGTAGATGTAGTAGAAGGAATGCAATTCGATAAAGGATATATTTCTCCATATATGGTAACAGATACTGAGAAAATGGAAGCAATTGTAGATAATCCATATATACTTATTACAGATAAAAAAATAAGCAACATTCAAGAAATATTACCACTTCTAGAAAGCTTAATGCAACAGTCTGGAAAGCTAGTTATAATTGCAGATGATATCGAAGGTGAAGCATTATCTACTCTAATTTTGAACAAATTAAGAGGAGTATTAAATGTAGTAGCAGTAAAAGCACCTGGATATGGTGATAGAAGAAAAGAAATGTTACAAGACATAGCTATTTTAACTGGTGGAGAAGTTATTACATCAGATTTAGGACTAGAGCTAAAAGATACTACAATAGAACAATTAGGAAGAGCAAGACAAGTTAAAATAAGCAAAGAAGACACAATAATTGTTGATGGAAGCGGAAACAAAGAACAAATTGCTACGAGAGTAAAGCAAATCCGTACTGCCATAGAGGAAACACAAAGCGAATTTGACAAAGAAAAATTACAAGAAAGACTTGCTAAACTTGCAGGTGGTGTTGCAGTTATCCAAGTTGGAGCTGCAACAGAGATTGAAATGAAAGAAAAGAAATTAAGAATTGAAGATGCTTTATCTGCTACAAAAGCGGCAGTTGAAGAAGGAATTGTAGCAGGTGGTGGAACAGCATATATCAATGTTATACCAAAGGTTCAGAGACTATTAAATGAGGTTTCAGAAGAAGAAAAAATTGGGGTAAAAATAGTATTAAAAGCGCTAGAAGAACCAGTTAGACAAATAGCTACAAATGCTGGATTAGAAGGAGCAGTTATCTTAGAAAAAGTAAAGAGCTCAGCACAAGGATTTGGATTTGATGCGCAAAATGAAGAATATGTAGACATGAAAAAAGTAGGAATTGTAGATCCTACAAAAGTTACAAGAAGTGCACTTCAAAATGCTGCAAGTATTGCATCTATGGTGCTTACAACTGAGAGTATAGTTACAGAAAAGAAAGAACCAAAAGAATGTAATTGCCATTCAGGTGGTGCTGAAGGCATGGGCGGAATGGAAGGAATGTACTAAAATTATTGATTAAAAAAAATAAAAATAATATCCCGGCTTTCAGTACGAAAGCCGGGATTTGTCTGTCTTATGGTTCGAATGGTGGGAACCTATCCCACGGGTCATGAATGGGTCGCTTTGGCAAAGGGAGCAATCCCTGAGCAAAGTCATAAGACAGATCAATTGGGGTATGTCCTGATTTGGGATCTGGAAACATCAATTCTTGTAACCACAGCTCGTACGACCTATATACCATCACAGGTGATGGCTTTTTGTCTTCATGAATTGTGGCATTAAGCGATTGAATGTTTTTCAGTTGGCGACGCCTTTCCCGGGATCTTTGAGTTGATGACAACACGGACAGAACCTCCTTCAAAATGTGATAATATTATTATACCATATTTACGAAATTAACGCAAAAAAGGAGAAGAAAGCGGTTTAAGCTTTCTTCTCACTGTTTTTTGCGTATTTTTTTAATTTTTCATATGCTAAGTAATTTACAGTACCTGCTGGGAAATTACCATTTTTGTCTTTCTTACCTGCTGGAACTCCAGTTAATATCTCGATTCCTTCCTCAATTGAACGTATTGCGAAAATGTGAAATTTACCATTTTTAACAGATTCAATTATTTCGTCTGACAAGTGGAGGTTTCGTACATTTTGTACAGGAATAATGACACCATGATTACCATTTAAACCGCGCATCTTACAAATTTGATAAAAACCTTCAATTTTTTCATTTACGCCACCAATTGGCTGGATTTCACCCTTTTGGTTTACAGAACCTGTAACTGCAATAGACTGATTAATAGGTATTCCTGAAAGTGATGATAAAATAGCATATGCTTCTGTACTTGAAGCACTATCTCCATCAACTCCCCCATATAGTTGCTCAAAACATACACTAGCGGTTAGAGAAAGAGGAACATCTTGAGCAAACATTTCTCCTAAATATCCAGATAGAATTAATACACCTTTTGAGTGTGTGGATCCTGAAAGCTCTACTTCACGTTCTATATTTATTATTCCACTTTTACCCATATATGTGTTAGCAGTTATTTTGGATGGTTTTCCAAATGAAAAATCTCCAATTGTCATTATAGTCAAACCATTTATCTGACCAACTTCAAAACCATCTGTAGAAATTAACAATGTATCTTTTTTTATCATGTCAAGATATCGTTCATCGTATTTTCTTACTCTATCAACTCTTTCATCTAAAGCTTTTTGAACGTATTCTTTCGTAACAACTTTCTCCTTGGCAAGTTTTGCCCAAGTTGAGGCTTCACCTACTATTTCACCTATATCATTAAATCTTGTAGACAATTTTTGTTTGTCATCAGCAAGCTTTGATGCAAATTCAACAACTTTTGCCATAGCTTCTTTATCAAGATGTAAAAGATCTTCTTTATCGCAGAAGCTGTACACGAATTTTGATAGTCTATTCATGTTTTCAACTGATCTAGGTGCATCATCTTCAAATTCTACTTTAATTTTAAACAGCTTTCTGAAGTCAGGATCTAGAGAAAGAAGTGTATAGTAAATATTAGCATCTCCAATTAATATAACTTTTAAATCAAGAGGAATTGGTTCCGGTTTTAAAGAAATTAATACCATAGATGCTCTTTGTTCCATACCGTTTTCAATGCTTATTTCTTTTACTGAAAGAGCTTTTTTTAGTGATTCATAGCACATAGGATTTTGGATAATATCTTTTGCCTGGAATATAATGTAACCGCCATTTGCCTGGTGAAGTAAACCTGGTTTTAGCATGGTATAATCCGTTTTTAATGTTCCAAATTGATTTTCATATTCTAATCTACCAAAGATATTACTAAATGTGTAGTTAGAATCCATAACAACAGGAGCACCTTCTAAGTTGCTATTATCAATAAATAAGTTTACTCTATAATTTAGCCAAGGCTTTGTGAGCTCTGGTTTTTGCATAGGCTGTTGCATAGCATTTATTGCTTGATCTTCTTGAATAAAGTATGCCAAATTTTTAAGAATGTCTTTTTTTACATGATCAAGGAAAACAGTAATTTTTTTATTCTTTTTATATGTTGCTTTTATATTGTTAATATGAACGTTAATTGTAAGTAATGCAATGTTTGCTTGCCATTCTTCAACTTTCTTATCTGCAGCTTTTTCAATTGCTTTTATTTCGCTTATTGCGGCATATATTTGCTCCTGAACAATAGTTGATTTATCTTCAAATTCTTTTTTGGTTGCGTCATCTAATTTATCAAATTCTTCTTCAGCAATAGTTGCACCGTTTAAGATTGGCATCATGTATATACCGTTTTGGGCGGTTTTAACTTGAAAGCCATGTTTCATTGACTTTTCATTTAACTTATCTAATAGCATGTTACGTTTTTCTTCGAATTCTTGCCTAATCAGTGCTTTTTCTTTTTCAAAATCTTCATTACTGAACGTTCTTCTTAGGTCAACACGAATATCTTTAACAAAGGAATCCATTGTTTGCTGAAATTCTTTACCTTGACCTGCTGGAAGCGAAACTGCTATAGGCTCATTAGAATTGTCAAAATTATAAATATAGCACCAGTCACAAGGTACCTTTTTTGCTTTAGCTATTTTTTCTAGGTAGTCTCTAGTATACATTGTTTTTCCAACGCCTGTAGCACCTTCTAAATACAGGTTATAGCCTTTAACATCAACGCTCAAGCCAAATTGAAGAGCTTTAATTGCTCTATCTTGACCATAAACTAGATCATGATCGTTAAGCTCGGCAGTAGTATCAAATTTAAATGTGTCTGGGTCACAAATGTCCTTTAGGTCTTTAGGACTTAGTTCGTATGGTTTTTTCATCTTTCGTTCCTCCATTATTTAATTATTATCAATTAAAATATAATGTCATAATAATTGCATCATCTGTATTGTTATAATATTTCTTTCTTACGCCTAAAGTTTTGAAACCATATTTTTCATATAATTTTTTTGCAGGAATGTTATTAGCATTTACTTCTAGCGTAAGAGACTTAACATTTTTTTGCTTGGCTTCTTGTATCAGTTTTTCCAATAATTTAGAACCTATGCCATTTTGTCTGTAATCTTTTTTTACTACGATATCTGTAATATGGCAATCATCAACAGCTTTCCATATGCCGCCAAACCCAAGTATTGTTTCATTAGTTGTTGCAACAAAGTAAGATGAATTCGGATTTGATAATTCACTTTCTAATACACTAGGATTCCAAAAACTGTCATATTCTTCTAATAATTTTTCTTTTATTTTATCAAAGTGAAATGACGTCATAGGGACTATTACAAAATTCACTCTTGCTTCATCCTTTCCGCTTGAGATTTTCTAAGATAAAGAGGGAGAAGAGTATCCGCTGTTAAAACATCTCCATTTTTCCATTTATCATATGCGCATTTACCAAGAAAAAACGAAGACTGTACATTATTATTTTCAAAATATACATCATTAAATTTTTCTTTTATTAATTGTTTATGAATAATTGCTCCATTTCCTACAAATGTAGCGGGAAGGTATTTGTTTAGGTGTGTTAATATCTCATTAATATCATCTGCTAGATAGTCTTCTTGTAGTTTATAATCTTTACCAAATATTCCACAATATACTTGATTATTTCTTGCATCAATAAGCGAAACAATATTGTTACTATTGCTTATAACTGAATATGCTAAGGTTTCAAGCGAGGTAACACCGATTACTGGCAAATCGAATACTTCAGCCATGGCCTTAACTGTAGCAATTCCAATACGTATACCAGTAAAAGATCCAGGACCTATACTACAGGCTATTGCATTAATATCTGAAAGAGTTGTGCTGGTACATGCAAAAAGTTCATCAACAAGAGGCATCAGATTTTCAGAATGTGTTTTAGAATCTGTTATATTTAATTCTTTTATTAAAGCATTATTTTCTAATAATGCAACTGAACAAACATCGCTGGATGTATCAATACTTAGTAATTTCACTGATTAAACAATCCTTTCTATTATTTCCTTAAAGTTATCACCATGAGGTTCTAGAATTAAGGTTCGCATATTGAAGTTATCATTATCTTTTTCAAAAGTTATTTTTAAATAATTATCTGGCAAAGCGCTTTCTATCATTTCTCCCCATTCGATAATGGATATCCCATTTGAAAAATATTCTTCGCCACCTATTGAATAGAATTCGTCTACATCTGAAAGCCTATAAACATCAAAATGATAAATATTTGTGCCCTTAGCGTTATGCTCATTAACGATGGTAAAAGTTGGACTAGAAATTTCTGAAGCTAAACCAAAATAATCAAGAATACCTTCTGTAAATTTTGTTTTTCCACTGCCTAAATTTCCACAAAGTAAAACGACATCACCTGTATGCAAAAAAGAAGCAAGCTTTTTTGCAAAGTGCTTAGTTTCCTCTTCTGAATTGGAAATGAATTTAGCCATATGTATCCTTCCTTAAAAATAAAAATTGACAAAATTTCTTTAACTGTATTCTATATCACTTAAAATGTTTTGTAAATAAAATTCATAAATTTTTTAAAAAAAGTATTGACAATGTATAATAAATACACTATAATCTATACTTGTTAGAGGAAATATGCGGGTGTAGTTCAATGGTAGAATTCCAGCCTTCCAAGCTGACTACGTGGGTTCGATTCCCACTACCCGCTCCAAACAAAAACAACTCCGAATTGCTTTAATATCAAGCATTTCGGAG
>CAMOWC010000008.1 GCA_946628065.1 uncultured Clostridiaceae bacterium
GGCACGAGTCTGCAAAACTCTGATCCCCGGTTCAAATCCGGGTGTCGCCTCCAAAACACACATCCAACTAAAAAGAAGTTGCAAAGCAACTTCTTTTTAGTTTTTTATTTATTTTTTCTTTTTTGTTGTTTTCTTCTTTGTAGTCTTCTTTTTTGCTTTTGGCTTTGTTTCAACTTCGGCCGCATCTTCTGGATTCCATACTTCTCCCGGTTTTGGTTTATTCCAAGAAATGTAATCACAAGATGTCGGATTATTTTCACAAATAAAATATTTTTTACCACGTTTTGTCTTCCTTATTTGCACAGTTCCTCCACATTTTGGGCATGGCACATCAATTGTTTCTATAATTGGCTTTGCATTTTTACATTCTGGGTAACCTGGGCAAGCTAGGAATTTACCATATCTACCAAATTTGTAAACCATCATTCTACCACATTTTTCGCATTGTACATCTGAAACTTCGTCAACAAGTTCAACATGTTCTAGTTCTTTTTCTACTTTTTCAATTTGAATTGCAAATGGTCCATAGAATTCCTTTATCATTTTTTTCCATTGCAATTTTCCTTCTGAAATTTCGTCAAATTCGCTTTCAACTTGTGCTGTAAATTCAACATTTACTACATCTTCGAAATTTTCTGTAAGTAGCTTGTTTACAATCTTTCCAAGTTCTGTTGGAACCAATTGTTTTTGTTCTTTTTGAATATATCTTCTTTCCAAAATAGTTGTAATTGTTGGAGAATATGTAGAAGGTCTTCCAATTCCTTTTTCTTCCAATGTTTTTACAAGGCTTGCTTCTGTATATCTCGCTGGTGGTTCTGTAAAACTTTGCTTAGGCTCTAATTTTACAAGTTTAACTTCTTGTTTTTCTTCTAATTCTGGCAAACTTCCTACTTCTTCTTGTTCCTTAGCATCAGTTCCTTCAACATATAAAACCATAAATCCTTTAAATTTTAAATTTTGACCACTTGCTTTAAAGTCATAGTCATTTGCTTTTATATTTACTTGCATTGTATCGTAAATTGCTTGGCTCATCTGACTTGCAATAAATCTGTTATAAATTAATTTATATAATTTGTATTGGTCTTTTGTTAAACTTTCTTTTATTGCCTCTGGTTCTAATTCTATATATGTAGGTCTTATAGCCTCATGCGCATCTTGTGCGTCTTTATTTGTTTTGTAATACCTATTTTCATAGTATTTTTCGCCGTAAGTGCTTTCAATATGAGTTTTTGCGGCGGCTCTAGCTACTTCTGAAATTCTTGTTGAGTCTGTTCTCATATAAGTAATCAAACCAACCGTTCCATGTTCTTCTACTTTTACACCTTCATACAAACCTTGTGCAACAGACATAGTTTTCTTTAAAGTAAATCCTAATTTTCTTGAAGCCTCTTGTTGCATTGTACTTGTTGTAAATGGTGGTGCAGGAGTTCTCTTCTTTTCTCCTTTTTTAATTTCATTCACAATATATTTTGCACCATCTATATCATTTAAGATTTTATCAACTTCTTCTTGTGAATGAACTTCCTGTTTTTTACCATCTTTTCCATAAAATTTTGCTTGAAATTCTTTTTTAGATTTTGTATCTTTAAAATCTGCATATAAATTCCAATATTCTTCTGGAATAAATTGTTCTATTTCATTTTCTCTATCTACAATTAATTTTACTGCAACAGATTGCACACGACCTGCTGACAAACCTCTTTTAACCTTTTTCCAAAGGACAGGACTCATTTTGTAACCAACAATTCTATCAAGCACTCTTCTTGCTTGTTGAGCATCAACAGTGTTAATGTCAATTTCTCTAGGCTCCTTAATTGCTTGATTAACTGCTGGTTTTGTAATTTCGTTAAAAGTTACTCTACAAATTTTCTTTTCTTCATCTTTTAATATGTAGGCTAAATGCCATGCAATCGCTTCTCCCTCACGGTCAGGGTCGGTTGCGATATAGATTTTTTTCGCAGCCTTTGCTTCTTTTTTTAGAGACTTTATTAAATCTCCTTTTCCACGTATATTTATATATTCTGGTTCAAAATCATGTTCAACATCAATGCCTAGCTTAGATTTAGGCAAGTCTCTAATGTGTCCCATAGATGCCATAACCTTTGTGCTTCCACCTAGAAATTTTTTTATTGTATTCGCCTTTGCAGGTGATTCCACTATTACTAATTTATCTGCCATTTATTTCAAATACCTATTGCCGTAATAAAATACGGCTCCTTTCTTAAATATTTTTGCTATTTAAGTTTGCATATAGTATTTTAGACTAATTTTAATTATTTTGCAATAGGTTTATAAAAAAATCTCGGCAAAGCCGAGATTTTTATAAACTCTTATATTTCTTTATTGATATTATTGCACTTGTTACAAGTCCTATTATTGCTGGAGCTATGAAGTAAACTGCTCCTGCTTTGTTAATTTCGCCAACTTTTTTTGATGTTTCTTTTGCCATTTCGATTGCTGCTTCTTTTTCTTTTTGTTGTTTTTCTTTCTCAACTATTTTTTTGTCCAATTCTTCTATCATTTTTTCTTCTTCTTTGCTTTGTTCACCTTCTGTTCCATTGCTTGTTTCATTACCTTTTTGTCTTTCATTTCCACTCTTTGCATTTACTCCTTTATCATCTGATGAAGAATCAGGATCTGTATTAGTTTCATCTGTTTTTTCTTTATCTACTATATATGCATCAATTCTATCATTTCCTGCGTTATCACGTGTTGCTAAAAGTAATATATATGTTTTATCATCTTCAAGTATTGTGCTTGTTGATTTAGTTTCATCACCTAATTCTGATAAATAATAAACAATAAATGCTGCCTCTTTAAATCCACTTTCTTCTTCATTATCGTCGTTACCATATGCAATAGAAACGTCTAAATCTTTATTTGTATTTGGTAATTTATAAACCTTTGTAGCGATTATATTTAGATTGTAGTTTGAAATCGTTTGTGCATCTATTTCTTCAATATTATCACTATCAAACAACACATCGTCTGTTCCCGCTTCCTTAAATACAAGTTTTGCATTTTCATTTTCAGAAACTTTATTATCGAAATTGAATGGTCCAACCACTCCTGTTATTTTACCTTCTTGAGTACTGCATACTACTTCATAAGTAAAAGAAAATTTTCCATTCAATCCAGATTTTCTAATTATTTCACCAAGTTGGGCATTTCCGTTTTCTACAACTTCATTAGTTTCAGCATTTACCCATTTATATGTATAATATTGCTCAACATATTGTTCATCTTCACTATTCATTAAATCTAATTTGATAGAATGAGTTTTTTTCCATTCGTCTTTGTCATCAGTTTCTTCTGTAATTTCTATATCTTTATTAACAATTTGAATTTGTCTAATAAATTTTTGGCAATCATCTGAAAAGCTTAATCTATATGGTTTAAGCTGATTTCCGCTTGTGTCCCTTATTCCATTAGCATTAATATAAATATCATATTCGATTTTATTTTCTTCTGAAATATCAGCATCTGTAATATCAACTCTAGATGTAACCGTATAAGTACATGGATGTTTATCATCATCCATATCCCATACAGGATCGTCTATTTCAACTTTATTCTCATCTATTAAAATACGTCTATCCAAATTATAATTGTTTTTTAATACAATTATATCTGAATAATATGATAATTTTGGTGAATTTGCATCCATTTCCTTATTATCTGATATTGTAAAATTAGCTGTAACCTCTACATATTTTCCATCATCATCTTCTTTAAATTCCCTTGTAATGTTATTCATTGTTACAACTGGAGGAATTCTATCGTTTTCATCTTGATCGTCAGAATCATTTGTATGAGTTATTTTTTCGTTGTAGTCATTAATTAACTCTGATATATCAAACGAAGTTGAATAATTTTCTGTAGAATTTCCTGCAATATCTGTTACTTTGTCCCTATTGATATATTTTGGACTTAAGTTCATCTTTAAAGAATTGTTTAAAACACTATTTATATCATCAAATGTTATAGTTGCTTTATAAACATATTTTTCTCTTGTCTTTTCAAGGTTTACTAAAGTAAAGTCTTGTATACGTGTACTATTATCACTATCTTCAAGGTAAAATTGTAATTCTGCTTTTGTTGCTTCCAGAGCAGAAGCATCTACTATAGTATAATCGTCTTTATTTTCAGCCATTCCATAATTATCTTTAACAGTAAATTCAACATCAATTTGATTTCCATTTTCTGAATTTATAGATGCTGTCACAGTATCTACCTTTGGTGCTTGTCTATCAACATTATATTTAAATATTTCGCTGTCATGTAATGTAACGTTTGAACCATTAATGAACATTCCTGGAATGATAATGAATTGAACTTCTTCTCCAAATATCATATTATCTTTTAATTGTAGAATAACTTCGTATGTTGTATTGTTTAACTTTTTAATCTCTTTTGTAGAATACGCTGCTGAACCTTTATACAAGTTTAATATATGACTATTTGTAAAATCATCTATCATTTGATTAAATTGAACTTTAAATCTTACTTCTTTTGAATTTGTCCAATATTTATCATCTACTTTTTTTAAATTTAATGGTGTAATTGTTACAGTTAAAGGCTCATTTACCACAACATCCCATGTTGCTTCTGCTGTTTTTCCCCAATTATCTGTTATTGTTGCTTTTATTTTTGTTTGACCTGCATTATTACCTGTAATTTTAATACCTGTTATGTTTCCATTATCATCTTTAACATACCCGTCTGCTGTATTACTTGCACTTGCGCAAGATGCTTTTTCATTAGTTATCGTTATAGTTTTATAATTCTTAGGTTTAAAAGTATTTGTAACTGTTTTACCTTTTTCAACATAAACAGTACCTGCTGAATATGTTATTGTAGGCTTTTCTGTTACAGTAATATTGTATTCTTTTGTAGTATTATATCCCCATTTTGTATTTCCATAATTATATACTTTAAAAGTTCCTGAACCTGCTTTTTCAGCTTTTATTGTTAGAGGATGAGATTGATAATTATTATCTAACTTTGAAGATATAGCACCAGATGTATTATTAACCATACTATAATTATCTCTATCTCCATTTTCCATTAATGTTAGTTCTTCACCAACATACATATGAATATTATTATTTTTTTCAATTATTGGTTCTGCAAGGACAAATACTCTCCAATGATGATTTCCTCCGCTCCAATCAGCATTTCCATAATTTAATAAATGTATATCTGTCCATGTGTTATATTTAATATTTGAATTAGCATAAAAATTAATATGTGTGTAGTCATAAGGGTTAAAACTAAAGTTGCTGTTTTGTATTACATCTTGGTTATCTGAATATAAAGAGTCCCATCTGTCGACATTTAGTAAATGAATTTGATGATCTTCTCCCGGTTTAACATAAATGTCGCCTGTTGAATCTTGATTTACAACAGCCTGTGGTAAAGGTGTATATGTATAGTTAACTTGTTGTTGCTGTTGTTGTGCTTGTTGTTGTGTTTGACCTTGTTGTGTTTGTCCTTGTTGTGGACCTTGTGGTGTTTGACCTTGTTGTTGTTCTTGTTGTGGTCCTTGTTGTTGTCCTGAACTACTAGATACTACTATAACTTTTATTGTGTCTGATGCGCCTTCACAAAAAAGTGTCAAATTAACAGTTGCAACTGATTTTCCTTCAACTACTACATTTTTATTACTTGTTGAATCTTGATTAATTTTTACACTAATTGCAGAGTTATTTCCTTCTATCGAATAATAAACTCTATCAGATGCATCAAAAGTAAAAGAAGCCTTTTTTCCAACTTGTACCTTCATATCTGTTTTAGGAATATTAACTGTATTAGAAACTTTTTCGTCCTTTACTGTAATTTGAATTGAATCGCACAATCCTACATGTGTCCCACTTCCTTGAGTGATGTTAACCGTTGTAGTACCTGCTTTTTTTAATCTTAATCTAACATAACCATTACCTTTTTCAACTTCTAATACGCTTTGGTCAGTACTATAAGCATCATAGCTTTTACTAACCATTCTTCCAGTTGTCATGTTTAATTCTTCGTAATTTAACAAATCTAAATCAATTGTATTTTTACTTAATTCCACCTCAATTGGCCCATCATCTTTAAAACATATTTCATCATTATTGCTTAAAGCATTCTTAACATCCGCAGCTTTAACTGTAGACATATTTTCAGCAACCATCAAAACATCATGTAAAATGTATGATATTAGAATAAGCACTGCTACCAAAAGCCATAAAATAAATTGTTTTTTCCTTCCCCTAAACCTTTCCATAATTTCCTCTCCTCTTATATAAATAACTTCTTATAAAAATAGTATAAAATATTTATATAAAAGTAAATAGACGATTTTTACGTCAAATAAAAATCGTCTATTGTCTCACTACGGAAGGCCTTTTTACCGCTTTTACATTTCATTTTTTAAGTTTATATTACATTTATGTAACAGGGCAGAAAGTTCCGAAAAATTTATTCTTTTTCTCTAAATTTACAAACAAACACGCTCATGTCGTCTTTTGGAATACCAAAGTTGTTGTCTATTGCTTCATTTAGAACTAGGTCTGCCATTTTCTTTGTATTGTCTGTTTCCATGTCTTCAAGCAAGTATTTTATCCAAAGTTCTTTATTTTTGTATTCAACATTTGAATCTAATATTCCGTCTGTGCACATTAGCATTATTTCGCGACTTTCAATGTCTTTTTCAAATACGTCTAGCTGAATGTTTTCAATCATTCCGGCAGGTAATGATTTTGATTTTATCACTTGCACTTTTTTCTTGTTTTTAAAGTATGTTGGGCAAGCTCCATTTTTTATCATTTCTATAGTACCAGCATATAAGTCAACTATTGCAATATCAAGTGTTGCAAAGTTTTCTTCGCCATTATTTATTAGACTTGTATTTATTAGTTCCATTGAAGTATTTTTATCAAAACCTGTTAAAAGAAGACTCTCTAGCATATTCAATGCTTGTATACTACTTTGGTTAGCCTTTTCACCTGAACCCATGCCATCACTTATAGCCACCAAATATTTACCATCCTTCAATTTTGTTGAAATCATATTATCGCCTGAAACTTCTTGCTTGTCCTTGTTTTTACTAGCTGTACCAATCGCCATAACATATTTATCATCTGATAACATACTTACCTTGTTTGCCACACATTCATCTTGATTAACAACTATTTTTTCTTTTAAAATATCAGAAACAATCTGTTCAATTTGGTTCTTGCAATCGCCATCTTGTAAGTAATAATCAATATCTCCAGCTTCCTGAATTTGTGAATTATCCAAAAAGATTTCCACAAAAAATCTGCCATTTTTCTTTATTACCAATTCCTCAACAACAATACTTTTTAACTTCAATCTATCAATAATCTGACGTTTTTCCTCGCCATATTCAACCTCTTTTTTGATGTCATTTTCCATGTTATGAGCTATTCCAGAAATTGCATCAGAAACATTATTTAGCTGTGTCTCCATGTTTTGTTTAGTTTCTTCTAATTTTTTCATCCATACATAGTTTGTTTTGCTAAGTTTAAATGCAGTGTTTATGCATCTAACCATTTGCTCAATATTTGTTTCAAGTTTTTTGCTCAAAGCTTCATCTTGAGGGCTAACTATGTAATTATTGTTGTCTGCAAAAATCCCCAATATGGCTTCTTTGCTCATTTCTTGCTTGTCCATAACATATTTAAAAACATCATCTACAAGTTTACTCTCTGTTTTAGCCAAATCATCATATAACATGTTTTCTTTATATGGCTCTAAACAATCCAATAATTCTGATATAAAGATTTTTTTATTATCATTCCATACATTATTTGTTATGTGTGTATCTTCTATTTTTTTATAAGTTTTTGCCATTTGCTTAATTGTCTGAGATACGTTATTTAGCTGTTCAGCGGCCTCTTTGCTTCTGTTTAATCCTCTATTGGGAAAATCAGGAAAAAGTTTTGAACCATTTTGCATAAAATCTTCTATATTTATATTGACTTTTTTAGGAATCGCAAGTAAACCAATTGATGCAATTAAAATTTCTTTAAAATGGATTAGTTCAATTGTGTAACCATTTGAAACATAAGCAAGAACAATATTTCCAAGGCAGAACCCTACTATTACACCAGGTTTTCCAAATCTATTTAATACACCTGCAACCATTCCAGAAATTGCATATGCTGCAATCATTATAGGTTCTGTATTTGCAATTATTCCAAGTGTTACGCCAATTGTAACACCAGAAGTTGTTCCAACTAAAATTCCATTTTTCCAACCTAAAAACATTACAATTAAAATACTTAAAATGTTTCTTATTCCAAAACCAAATATTGCTAAATCTCCAAAACAGCTTACGGCAATAGCAAGTAGAAGACTTGTCCCCATTACTTCTTCTATCGAAAACGCCCTGCTTTCTTTGAAATCTTGTAAAACTGTTAGAGAATTTACAAATATTTTGTAAAAAACTACGCTAATTATTGAAAATGTAAAACTAACCAAAAAATCATATATTGTAAATCCAGCCATAAACATTTTAGCAAGCTGAACTATAATGCTAGCAATAAATACATGCTTTGCAACCTTCAGTTTTTCGTTTCTTTCATCTAAATTGTATTTTGGTTTTATTATAAAAAATGTTGCTATCATTACCAGTGCTGTAAGCATATATGTCAGCAAGCCTTCAATTCCAAAGCTTATCCCAGTTCCTATTAGGCTAACTACCACTACTCCCAGCAAAGGTATTTGCGTGGCAAAACACGCCGCAAAAATGCTGACCGCAAATGGTGAAATTGTATTTCCCATTCCGACCATTGAAACCATTAGGCTTACAATGTATATTGCAATGTTTCGTAGTTCAAATACATTTGCAAGCATACCAAACTTTCTTACTTTTATTTTTGAGTAGTTTGCTCTCTCTTCCGCTACTCCTTCTATATTTTGAAACATCCTTATCACCCTCTTTAACTTTTTATAGGCTTATTTTACTACTTGTCTTTTGTGTTTTTTGTCGCTTTAGGGAAGCTTAATATAAAAAGTTTTCTACTTTTTGTGATATATATTTTTATTATTTTATTTTTTATATCAAGATTTGTTCTTTATTTTATTATATAGTAAAAAAAAAAGCAATAATTTGTTGAATTTTTTTCATACAAACTATTGTTTTTGTTATCTTTTTATTGTATAATAGCTTCAATCCTAATTATAGGAAATCTATAAGAAAGGAGGAAAAGCTATTATGACAAGCTTTGATTTAATATGGTTACTAATACAAGAAATATTAAAACAAGATGAAAAAGAAAGTAATCATACCGAAAATGAGAAATAGAGTTCATAACCTATTTCGGGAGCAGTCTTGCCAACTGCTCTTTTCTTTATTTGAAAAAGAAAAGAGATATGTAGCCACCATATCCCAGTTCTATTATGACTTGCTTTGACCGAGAATGTCTCTCGAGTTTCTATACATAGTATACTATATTTTTTATTATATGTCAAGAAAAATTTTCTATTCATCCTAATTATAAATTTTCTCTTAAAAAATAGTAAGATTTTGATTGGTTAAGCATCTTCTTAAAAATATAACCATCATAAATACTTGAACTCTTCTCCTGCATTGGCAAATTCAAATCCATTGAATAAACAAAAGACTCTTCCAAGCTGTTTTTCAAATGAATTTGGAAACTAACCCTGTACGCAACATCCTTAATTGGAACATCGGCAAGTTTAAGCAATTTCCCATTAAAGTCAATTTTTTCCTTAGTAGTTGAAATCTCTGCATTTGTTTTAACATTTTTATTTAAATAACCCAAAGTAATAGGGTTTGAACAATCTGTAAAAAATGTAGGTTTTGAGAAATCGTTATTTTTATTATCCTCATTTGTGTGCAAAATATTAAAATCTATCCTATCAGTTTGCTCAATTGAATCGCTATATTTTCCAAAAATAATTGGACTTTTGTAGTTCAATCTACTTTCACCTTGGTCTGTTTCCTTTGTAATCTTAATATTATCAATATAAAGTTCACTAACTGTATTTTTATTATTTAATTCTGAAATGTAAGATTTGTTATCTATTTTTATCGAAATATCAGTAAATTGAGAAATGTCCAAATCTTTTAAAATCTGTCCTTCACTTTTATCCTCCGCTGCCGCACTGCTGTAAAGGATTACTTCATCTATTTTAAAAATTGGATCATCGTTTTTTATAATAAATTTCGAAACTTCATTAGCAAAACTTATATTATTTACAATTGGTGAAACAATAAAGTACCAGTATGCATATAATATTGCTGCTAAGGATATAAATGCAATTATTAATGCTTTGCTTTCATGTTTTACTCGAATTTTCATTATTAACTCCTTTGTAGATTAAAAAGTGGCGAAGCCACTTTTTAAATCCTATAATCTATTATACAAATAATCCATATATTTGAAAATTTTTGTGCACCACTCTTTGTCTGTGCAATATCTAGTATTAACTCCAGCTATTGTCGGTTCATTAAAATATGTACCAGTTGCTGTTAAGTCTTCTGCTATTTGTGTGCCTGCTTTGTTTAAATAGTTTATAGCCAAATATTTTGCGACTGTATCAATTCCATTTGAATAATCTTCAAACGTATTGGCAGATTCGTAAGGGCTTCTATCATAAGCACCAAATCCGAATAAATTATGCTTATCTTTTGCAATGTAAGATGTTCCCCAAGCGCTCTCGTGAATAGCAATTGACGCCAAGAAAATTCCATTTACCTTATATTTTTGCTCAGCATTGTAAAATGCCTCTGCATTGTTTTCAATGATTCCAAGAATGTCAGATGGATTTCCGCTCAATACCTTTTTAAAGTCATCTAAAGTCAATCCGCTTGGTTTTGTTAAATCCATATTTGCATCAAGTGTTTCATACAATTTTTGTTTTCTATTTAATTCGCCAATACCAGGGGTTATAGCCTCAGAAGTTAAGCATTCAGTTTTCAAATATCCTTCATAATTACCATATTTAACCTTGCACCATGTTTCATCTTCATTTAGTTCTTGTAAATCTACATCCAAAGATGCTAAAATAATACATAAGTTTTCAGCTGTATCTTCTGCTTTTTCCTTCAAGCTCACATTACTTGTAACATACATCTTATCCCCAAGGTGAACTTTGTAATATGCTAAAAATTCAGATGTTCCAACCTTTATAATTTGTGGAACTGGTTCTTCCGCAACCTCTTCATCTAAAATTGTTTCTTCTATATATGTATCATCCTCATAACTTTTAATACAGTCAACAAGTTTTTTACCTTGAACACCTTCTTGTGAAGTTACTTCCTCACCCTTTGGTAAAGTTGGATCGTCTTCTTTTTTTATCTCAAACTCAATTGGTCTTTCCTCGTCTTCTACAATTGTTTTAGATTTAGTAATTCCAACGTTTTCTATAATTATTTTTTCAAGATTAAGTGAAGAATGATTTGTTTCAAACACATTTGTTGCAATCTTTTTCTTAATTTCTTCCTCTTTTTGGTATTCAGCAAAAATGCTATTTGTTGAAATTACTGCAATACAAACAGCAAACGCCCCTGTAGTAACTAATGCTAACTTCTTAATCTGATTTTTATCATATCTAAATTTATTAATTCTATACCTAAACCATTCCTTAAAAGAAAGCTTGTCCTGGTTTATGGCCTTATTTTTCTTAGTTTTTATAGACCCGGTATAATAAACGTCATATATTTTATTCTTGTTTTTGTGAGATTTATTTTTATTTATATTTCTATTATTTTCAAATTCGTATTCCATACGAGCTTGCTGTAATTCTGCAAATGCTTGAGTTAAAGTTTTAGCTTTATCTTCATGATTTACAAAATATTCTGAATCTCTTCTGTTTGTTACCAAGACCGCTCCTCCTTTTTTACATTTTTCTACATATCTATTATAACAAAACACAAAAAAATTGTCTATAGAAAATAATAGAAAAAATATAAAAACCTTGTTTCGGTAAGATGTCCCCAAAAACAAGGTTTTCTTTTATTCAATTGATAGTAAGCGCACTAACCATGTTGGTAGTTCTGTATCAATTATTACATTTAATTCGCCTAGCAATAAGCCAGATCCTCTATCTTTAATAATAATTTTTGTTGTATCTCCTGTTTGTGCTCCTCCAGCTGTTGTAATTGCAGCTTGCGTATTGTCAGCATTTACTTGCACAGTTGCTACATTTGTATTCTCGCTCTCAAATGTCAATTCTCCAATGTTATTTCCAGTATATGTTACTGTAGCTCCTGATGTTCCTTCGGGCGCTATTAGTGCAATACTTGTTGTAGTTTTATTCATGTATATTGGATTTTTGCTTAAAGTAAAGTTAGTCCATAGTGCATAAATAGTATGGTCAGAATCTGTTGTAACTTGTGTAGATGTTTCAACTCTATTTACAAATGTATTTTCTTTATACCATCCTAAGAATGTATAACCATCTCTTGTTGGTGTTGGTAATGTACCATATTGACTATCAAATGTTACGCTCTTTGTTGATGTTGCACCTGTACCTGTCCATCCATCTGTTGATGGTATTGTACCACCATTTGCATTTGCTGTTACTGTGTATGGGTTTGCTTCCCATATTGCAGTGATGTTGTGATTTGATGCTGTTGTTACAGGTGTTTCAGCTGTAATGTAATATGGTTCGTATGGTGTTGATTCTGTGCCTTCTTCTATTTGAATATCTGTGTTAACCCAAATAGTATTCATTTGTTTTTGAGTCATTTCATTATAATATCCTATATATAGTAAACCATCATTATTTGTTGTATATTTCTCAACAGTCTTATTGGGTTCACTGTCATGCGCTATTGAAGTCCAATTATACCCTTTTTGAGTTTTCATTGAATTAATAATTAAAGTGCTATAACCTTTTCCATCAAATCCGTTATACCTTTTTACTGTAACTTTATAGTCAGTATTTGGTTTCAATTTAATTGCTTTCCAATTATAGTAAGTAGCTATTTCAGTATAATCATCTAGTTTTGTATATTTACTCTTATCAAATTTATTCTTCCCATTCCATCCCTTAAATGTATAACCTGTTCTTGTTGGAGTTGGTAATGTGCCATAAGTACTATCATAAGTTACAGATTTTGTTGCTGTTGCTCCAGAACCCGTCCAACCTTCCGTTGTGTTAATTGAACCACTATTTGCATCTGCTGTAACTGTGTAAGTATTCGCTGTATAGTTTGCTGTATATTTTCTATTTCCTATACTTCCTTGTTGGATTACTACTGTTGACATCGGTGAACTTGTTAATTTTGTACCGCTTCTTTGCTCAGCTGTTGGATTAGCATGGAACATAATTCTTACATAACAATCTTTTTCAGCTGTATATGTATTTGAATTTGGTCCATTCTTATAATAACTTCCATCTGTATTATATAATCTCCATCTAATATTGCTTACTGCATAAAATCCATATCCACTTAGTGTATATTTTACACCTTGTTTCAACTTAATTGTATTTGTATAATATGAATTTGGATATTGTGAACTTATTTCATGAACTCCTGTACTTAAATTCAAGAATCCTTTTGTCCATGTTAAGTCACTTACTTCTTCAGACCAACCCGCAAATGTATATCCTATTTTTGTTGGATTATTTAATGTAATATCAGCAGTTTCAATATTATAAGTTGTTGTGTTTTCTGTTGCAACTGTTCCACCATTTAATTCATAAGAAATTGTATATGGTGTTGGTACCCAATTTACATATAATGTAATTACTTGGTCACCTGTACTTAAGTCTTTGCCACATGCAGCTGCCATGTCTATTGCAGAATATGAACCACTAAACTGATCATATGCTGTTCCTGTTCCATCCGCTTTTGTATTCCATTCTAAACTTTGCTTTGCTGTATATCCTGTTTTTATAACATTAATACCATTTGGATTATTATAATCATTAAGTCCATATGTAGATAATGAATATGTATTAATATCTGTAACACCATTTACATTGCTTCCATAAAATCCTGAAATAACATTAGTAGTGTTATTAACTAGCAATAAATTATCAGAAACGCCTACAATGTTTCCATGTATTTCAGACAAACTACCACCATTCATATCATATTGTACATATAAATAGTTAGGTCTGTAATACAAGTTTATTACTCTGCTTCCGTCAGCCGCAATTGTTGTAGTTGCAACTGCTCCAGAAACTGGTTTCGTTGTATCACCTGTTATAAATCCTTCTTCATAAGTATAACCTGCTATTGTCTTTTTCAAGTCAGCAAGAGTTACACTTGCATCTGAAGTTCCCTGTAAATTATCTGTTGAGTTTAAGGTATATGTTGCTGCACCTAAATTATGTGTATAATGATTTACTGTATATGCAGTATCTGTACGAGGTGTCCAATGTGCATAAATAGTATGCGCGCTATCTGTTTGCATTATTGTTGCATCTGTTACCAATATTCCATTTGTTGCGTCTGTGTACCATCCAGCAAAGTCATAACCAACTCTTGTTGGTGTTGGTAATGTACCATATTGACTATCGAATGTTACGCTCTTTGTTGATGTTGCGCCTGTATCTGTCCAACCTTCTGTTGATGGTATTGTACCACCATTTGCATCGGCTGTAACAGTGTATGGATTTGCTTCCCATATTGCTGTTAAAGTGTGATTGCTTGGTGTTGTTACTTTTGTGTCAGCTGCTATGCTGTCGCCTTCACCATTAATTTTCCATCCTTTGAATGTGTAGCCTGTTCTTGATACATCACTTGCTGTTGGTAGTGTACCATAAGCACTATCAAATGTTACTGTTTTGTCTGCTGGCGTTGGTGTACCACCATTTGAGTCGAAGTGAACTGTGTATTGTTTTGGAGTCCAGTTTGCATGAATTGTGTGGTCTGCAGCACTACTTACAGTTGTGTTTGCATTTACTACTCTGTATGGTTCAAAGTTTGTAGCTGTTGAGGCCTCTTCCAATTGTGGGTTTTTATATTGTAATCCAGTAGCACTTGAACCACGATTAATTAATCCAACTACACAGCTTGTAGTTCCTTCTGGAATAACAAATGAATATGATAGTCTATCACCTACATTACATCCCAATTCAGTATTTCTTGTATATCTTCTTCCATTTACCATCATATCGCAACCCATCCATACAGTATTTACTCCTTCAGTCTTTGATACAATTTCAACACTAAATGTATATCTTTTTCCTATTTCTATTTTTTTCATTACATCATGACCATATAAAACATCATAATAAGTTTTTGAATTCACAGTATATATTCCAGTTTCCTCATTATATACAACCATATTTGTTCTTACTATTCCATTATATGCTTTTGAATATTCTTCACTTGAATCTATCAAGTTCTTTCCTGTCCAGTTTTGGAAGTCATATCCATCTCTTGTTGGCATTGGCAATGTACCATATTGATTATCGTATGTTACACTCTTAGTTGCTGTTGTACCTGTTCCTGTCCAACCTTCTGTTGCTGGTATTGAACCGCTATTAGCATCTGCTGTTACGGTGTAGTTGTTTGCTTCCCATATTGCTGTGATTGTGTGGTCATTAGGTGTTTTTACTATTGTGTCGGCTGCTATATTGTCGCCTTCACCATTTATTTTCCATCCCTTAAAAGTATAGCCTGTTTTTGTTAGTGTAGGCAATGTGCCGTATGTGCTGTCGTAAGTTACAGATTTTGTTGCCGCTGCTCCAGAGCCCGTCCAACCTTCTGTTGCTGGTATTGAACCACCATTTGCATCTGCTGTTACTATGTAATTATTTGCTTCCCATATTGCTGTAATTGTGTGATTGCTTGGCGTTGTTACTAGTGTATCTGCTACTATGTTGTCTCCTTCACCATTTATTTTCCATCCCCTGAAAGCATAACCTGTTTTTGTTGGTGTAGGTAATGTGCCGTATGTACTGTCATAAGTTACAGATTTTGTTGCTGATGCCCCAGAACCTGTCCAGCCTTCTGTTGATGGTATTGAACCACCATTTGCATCTGCTGTAACGGTATAATTATTTGCTTCCCATACTGCATATAGGTTGGCTGTTCCATTGTTTTCAGTTGTTAAGTTACTAACTACTTGTTCGTCTGTGTAATCTGGGATTATATATAAACGTACATTTTTAACTCTTGGTTTGTTGCCTGTTCCATATACCCCATAGAATGATAATATTGCATTTGATGTTGCTTGATTTGTTTTAACGACTCTAAAATCAAACACATCATGTGTCCATTCTGTTGAAGATACAGTTATTGTTCTTATATTACTACTTATAACATTTCCATCTTCTGTATTGTTTTGAAATGAATATTTTGAATTACTTCCATTTGAGAAGTAAATTTTAATTTTATTATTATTTGTTGTATCATCTGATTTTATATCAAACTCAAATCTATATTTAGCATTTGTTCCATATTTATTAAAATATGATGCAAAACTTGCATATGACATAAATTCATTTGTTGAATTTTGATTTGCTGTATGTCCTGAATACATTTCATAATCACTACTATATATTAGATTTTTTTCAAATTCATCATTTGCTTGTGACCATCCTGCAAATGTGTATCCTGTTTTTGTGAATGTATTTGTTGTTAAAGCTTGTGGTGTGTCATATGTGAAGTTCTGGTCTGACATTTCGCCAGTTCCACCATTTGCATCAAAGTGAACTGTGTAACTATTTGCTTCCCATATTGCTTTTAGTTCGTGGTCTTGGTCTTGCACTACTTTTGTATCGTCTGTAATCCAATATGGTTCGTATGTTGTGGCTGTTGGACCTTCTTCGAGTTGAACATAAAATTCAAAATTATCAAATACTTGACCGTTTGTATGATAATATATTGAAAAATATACTTCAGTATCTACATTTAATGTAAATGTTTTACTTGTTTCACCATTTTGTAATAAAATTTTCGCTACTTCACTTCCATCAGAATATCTATTTATTCCTACTGCACAATGTTCTGTAGGAGTATTGCCTGATACATTATTAATAGAATATGTATATGTTCCTGCTTTTAGTATCTTTGTAACAGTATTTTCATTATATGATGAGTTTAGATAATTTGGATAATTAGCTCTATTATCAAAATTATATAAATCATAAGTTCTTCCATTTGATTGCAATTCTTGTGATACACCATTTAAAGTATATTTTCCATCCTGTACTGTACATGCTACATTTAATTGATTCATTTGCTGATTATTTGGTATGCTAAACAAATTCTTTCCATTCCATCCTTTGAATGTATACCCTGATCTTGTTGGTGTTGGAAGGCTTGCGATCTCTGCTGTTTCTGCTTTTTCTTTGTATTCTACATTTGTTAATACATCTCTTGAACTTTCTGCTACTGTTGCACCTTCGCCGTTTGGGTTGAAGGTTACATTTAATTGTTTTTCTAAGACTGTTTCGAATTTGTTTGTTTCTGTATTTTGTCTTGTGTATGGTTTGTATCCTTCTCTGAAGTTTACTGTTGTTCCTTCGCTTTCTTCTGTTGGTGCTACTGTAGCAAATGCTACTTCTCTTCCATAGAATGTTCTCTTTCCATCTGCTGCAGTTGCTTTTGATGAACTAATTATTTTTCCATCATAGAAGTTGAATGTTGATGTTGAATTAGTTATATTTACACCATATCCATTTGTTCCTTGGATTACAGGTGATGTTCTGTCTATGGCTGTTGAGCTGTCGCCGATTGTAATATTATCATTTGCATTTGTAGTTCTGACACCATTAATACCACCTGTTACAGTTCCTCCTTTAATTGTTACTATATTATTAGGACATGTCAAAGATATTCCATATTGTCCTCCTGTGGTTGTCCCTCCTGTTATATTTATATTACCTCTATTAGTTTCATTTCCTCCTCCATAAATAGCTGCCGTACCTCCTGTAATTGTACCTCCAGAAATATTTATTGTTGGTCTATGACTCGCTCCACCAAACGCTATTCCATAAGTTCCTCCATTAATAATTGGATTTCCACTTATATTTACTGTACAATAGTTTATGCCAAGGCATGTTGGAGATGAAAAATTTCCTCCCGTTATATTCATTGTCCTATATGCTGAAAGACAATATCTAACATTTGCTAAAACATTTCCTCCATTTACAGTGATATTAATTCCATAAATTGCTTGCCATCCACTATTTCCTGTAGATTTTATTGTACCATCATTAACAGTAACATTTGCTCCGTTTATTACTGTTGTATTAGCTTCCATTGTCGCGCCATTTACTATTACATTTCCACTATTTGTTACCAAATCTCCTGTTGTTCTTTCCAATTTACCTTTTGTTTCTGCTGTGTCTACAAATGTTGCTGTTTTACCGTTTGCTACTGTTATTTTTTCTGCCATTATCAATGTCTTTCCATTTGTGTCTAATGTTACGTTTTGTCTTATCGTTGCTGCTACTTCGTCTGTAAATGTTCTTAGCACTTGTATTACTGTTGCCCCTTCTATTCCTGCAGCTTCTTCCAATGTTGCTGCATATCTTGTTCCATTTGTTGTTGTTACTTTATAGTTTGCTTGTTTTACATGGTATGGTTCTGAGGTTGTTATGTCGCTTATGTTTCCTGCATTGTCTATTGCTCTTACATGTATATAATATTCACCATTTTCTTGTGTATTGCTTATTGTTGGTTTTGAATTTTCGTTATATGTTTGCCATTCTGCATCCGCTGCTGGTGTTTCACTTGAATTATTTATAATATATTGTATTTCTTTTACTCCACTTACGTTATCGCTTGCTGTTAATGTTATTACATTGCTTGCATCTTGTGCTTGTATTGTTTCTTCTTCTGTTCCTTTCCATACAGTTCCACCATTTGGTGTAATTGACGCTGTTGGTGCTGTTAAGTCTATGTATACATAGATTACTGTATCCGGAACATTATCTACTTTTGCTGTTATTTGGAATTGTCCTTCTCTTTCTGGTGTATTTTCTTTACCAAATGCAATATCTTCTAAGGCTTTTTCACTATTTACTCTAATACCTGTTCCAGTATGGTCTACAATTTCTACGCTTGCCACACCTGCTGGCCAGTTTGCGTCTATTGTAAGAGGCAATCTGTCAGCATTAGAGCCATTTATCCATTCACCACTATTATAGATTTCCTTGTAGCTATCAATTACTTTTATCACAAACTTTCCTAATTGACGTTGTTTAGCTTCTTGATACATTGTATCGAGGTATGTGTCGTTTGTATTTGAACGATATTCACTTTTAATCTTCTCCACATCTCTTTTTTGCGATGTTTCCGCATTCATGTTGATGATAAAAATCATCATTCCTATGATTAAAAAAAATAGCATCGCAATAAGAACGAATAAAGTAACACTACCTTTTTCGCCTTTGTGCTTTTGATTTAATTTAATTCTACTTGGCAAATTCATAACTGGCTTCTCCTTTGTACAAAGTATAATTCTAGAATTATTTTACTTTCTTATATATATTATTTCAATACCGGTTTTTGCCAGTTTTTTTGAGTACCTTGTATATCACTAGGGATGCTGTTTTTTGTCGTTTTTTTCAATATAATTATTTTTATTTTACATTTGTGTAACAGTTCTTTGGTAATAACCTCAAAGACCAGATTTTAGGTAACAAAAAAGCCACGCAAGTCAACCTTGCGTAGCTTTTTTAGTATTTATTCTTCAACTGTTTCTGCAGTTTCTGTTTCTTCTGCTTGTTCTACTGGTTCAGTTGTTTCAACTGTCTCAGCACTTTCTTCTTGTTCTTGTTCTAATTCTGTGTCTATTTTTGTTGCTTGGTATACTTGCATTCCTGTTCCTGCTGGGATTAATTTACCAATGATAACATTTTCTTTTAATCCTAGTAAGTCGTCTTCTTTTCCTTTTATTGCTGCATCTGTTAAAACTCTTGTTGTTTCTTGGAATGATGCTGCTGATAGGAAGCTGTCTGTTGCAAGTGATGCTTTTGTTATTCCTAGTAGTACACGTTTTCCTTCTGCTTTTCTTACACCTAATTCTTCTGCTTTTTTGTTTTCTTCTTCGAAATCGTACATGTCTACTAATGAACCAGCTGGTAAGTTTGTATCTCCGTTATCTCCAACTTTTACTTTCTTAAGCATTTGTCTACCAATTACTTCGATGTGCTTATCGTTTATATCAACACCTTGGTTTCTATAAACTTTTTGTACTTCTGAGATTAGGTATTCGTAAACTCCTTCGGCTCCTTTGATTTCAAGGATGTCGTTTGGATTTATTGATCCTTCGATTAATGGATCTCCCGCTTCTACCATATCTCCATTTTTAACTTTCATTTTTGAACCGAATGGTATTGTATAAGTTCTAGAATCGTCATTTGAAGTTACAACAACTTCTTTTTTCTTCTTAGTTTCTTTAATTTTAACTTTACCATCTATTTCAGAAATTATTGCTAATCCCTTTGGTTTTCTAGCTTCGAATAATTCTTCAACTCTAGGAAGACCTTGTGTGATATCTGCTACACCTGCAACACCACCAGAGTGGATAGTTCTCATTGTAAGCTGTGTACCTGGCTCTCCAATTGATTGAGCTGCAATTATTCCGACTGCTTCTCCTATTGAAACTAGGCTTCTTCTAGCTAAGCCCATACCATAGCATTTTTGGCAAACACCATGTTTTGTTCTACATCCTAATGCTGAACGAACTTTTAATTTTTCAATTCCAGATTCAATTATTTTATCTGCAATTTCATCATTAATCATTGTGTTATTATCCACAATTAATTCACCAGTTGTTGGATTAATTACATCTTCAACTGCGAATCTTCCGATTAATCTTTCATGCATTTTTTCAATTACTTGATTTCCATCTTTTATATCGTAGATTACAATTCCATCATCTGTTCCACAGTCATATTCTCTTACAATTATGTCTTGTGAAACGTCTACAAGTCTTCTTGTTAGGTATCCTGAATCGGCTGTTCTTAAGGCTGTATCTGAAAGTCCTTTTCTAGCACCGTGTGTAGAAATGAAGTATTCTAGAGCATCTAGACCTTCAGCAAATGATGATTTGATTGGTATTTCTACTGCTTTACCTGTTGTACTAGCCATAAGTCCACGCATACCTGCGATTTGACGTAATTGGTTCATGTTACCACGGGCACCTGATTTAACCATCATATAAACTGGGTTTAAGTCTTCGAAGTTATCTTCCATGGCTTTAGAAACTTCTTTTGTTGTTTGTTCCCAAACATTGATTGTTGCAATATATCTTTCATTGTCTGTAATAAGACCTCTTGCATATTGCTTACGGATTGTTTCGATTTTCTTATCTGCTTCTGCTAATAATTCTTTCTTTTTAGCTGGCACTTTTACGTCGTCCATTGAGTATGTAATACCTGCAACTGTAGAATATTTATAACCTAAAGCTTTGATGTAATCGATTACTTCTGCTGATTCTGTTAATCCATGTGTTCTAATTACTCTTTCAATAATGTCTCCCATTGATTTTTTCATAACTGGGAAGTTGATTTCGTATTGGAATGGATCTTCTTCTCTATTGATGTACCCTAAGTCTTGTGGAATTCCTTGGTTGAAAATGATTCTTCCTACACTTGTTTCAATTTTTCCGTGTTTTATTTCACCATTTATTTCTTTTTCTATTCTTACAAAGATTTTAGCATGTGTTGATACTTCATGGTTTTCGTGTGCCATTATTGCTTCGTCTGGATCTTTGAAGTACATTCCTTCACCTTTTTCACCATCTAGTACCATTGTTAAATAATAACTTCCTAAAATCATGTCAAGTCTTGGTGTTGCAACTGGTTTACCATCTTGTGGTTTTAGTAAGTTGTTTGTTGCAAGCATTAAGTATCTTGCTTCCGCTTGTGCTTCTGGAGATAGTGGTAAATGAACCGCCATTTGGTCTCCGTCGAAGTCGGCATTGAAGGCTTCACAAACTAATGGGTGAAGTTTTATTGCTCTACCTTCTACTAATACTGGTTCAAAAGCTTGAATACCTAGTCTATGTAGTGTTGGAGCACGGTTTAACATTACTGGGTGGTCTTTTATAACTTCCTCTAATATTCCCCATACTTCTGGTCTTAGTCTTTCTACCATTCTTTTTGCGTTTTTAATGTTTTGTGCAATTCCTCTTCCTACTAATTCTCTCATTACAAATGGTTTAAATAATTCAACTGCCATTTCTTTTGGAAGTCCGCATTGATATAATTTTAGTTCTGGTCCAACTACGATAACAGAACGTCCAGAGTAGTCAACACGTTTTCCTAGTAAGTTTTGACGGAATCTACCTTGTTTTCCTTTTAACATGTCTGATAATGATTTTAAAGGTCTGTTTCCAGCTCCTGTTACTGGTTTTCCTCTTCTTCCATTATCTATTAGGGCATCTACAGATTCTTGTAACATTCTTTTTTCGTTTCTTACAATTATTTCTGGTGCTCCTAGTTCTAGTAATCTTTTTAATCTGTTATTTCTGTTTATAACTCTTCTGTATAAATCATTTAGGTCTGATGTTGCAAATCTACCACCATCTAATTGTACCATTGGTCTTAAATCTGGTGGGATTACTGGAATAACATTCATTACCATCCATTCTGGTCTGTTTCCAGATGCTCTAAATGCTTCTACAGTGTCTAATCTTTTTACTAGTTTTAATCTTTTTTGTTCTGATGATTTTTCTATTTCTTTTCTTAATTCTTGATATAGTTTTTCTATATCAATTTTTTCTAGCATTTCTCTTAAAGCTTCTGCACCCATTCTTGCTTTAAATGAACCTCTACCATATTTTTCAACTGCTTCATGATATTCTTTTTCTGTTAAGATTTGGCAATTTTCTAATCCTGATGTTCCTTTGTCTGTAACTATATAAGATGCAAAGTAAATTACTTTTTCCAAATCTCTTGGTGAGATGTCAAGCATAAGTGCTATTCTGCTTGGTATTCCTTTAAAATACCAGATGTGAGCTACTGGAGCAGCTAATTCGATGTGCCCCATTCTTTCTCTTCTTACTTTTGATTTTGTAACTTCTACACCACATCTATCGCAAACTATTCCTTTATATCTTACTCTTTTATATTTACCACAATGGCATTCCCAGTCTTTTGTTGGTCCAAATATTTTTTCACAAAATAGACCATCTTTTTCTGGTTTAAGAGTTCTATAATTGATTGTCTCTGGCTTTTTAACTTCACCTTTTGACCATTCTCTTATTTGCTCATCTGATGCAATTCCTATTTTTAATTTATCAAATAATTCGTTTTCGTCCAATTTTCTTCCCCCTATAATATTTTTTTGGGTTATTCCATTTTCATAAATGATTTAGCCCCCGCTCCTGCAAACTTTTCCGTCAATCATTTATAAAAATGGAATATATTTAATTATTAATCTTCAATATTATCTTCAGCTAAATCATTATCAAAGATTTCTTCTTCGCCTTCGTCGTCTAGGTCTTCAAATAGTTCATCACTATCATCGTCGTCATCGTCATTTAAAAGCATTTCGCCTTCTTCGCTATATCCATCTGGTAATTCTTCTCCTCCAATTGCCTCTTCTTCTAAAAGTTTTTTATCTCTTTCTGGATCGTATTCGATTCCATCTTCGATGTTTTCTTTTATTTCAAGCTCTTTGTTATCATTTGAATATAGTCTGATATCTAATCCTAATGATTGAAGTTCTTTTACTAATACCTTGAATCCTTCTGGAATTCCTGGTTCTGGGATGTTTTCGCCTTTTACTATTGCTTCATAAGTTTTTACTCTTCCTACTACATCGTCTGATTTAACTGTTAACATTTCTTGTAGTGTATATGCTGCACCATATGCCTCTAATGCCCAAACTTCCATCTCTCCAAAACGTTGTCCACCGAATTGTGCTTTACCTCCAAGTGGTTGTTGAGTAACTAATGAGTATGGTCCAGTTGAACGAGCGTGGATTTTGTCGTCTACTAAGTGGTGAAGTTTTAACATGTACATTATACCTACTGTGATTGGCTTGTCGAATGGTTCTCCTGTTCTACCATCATATAGAATTGTTTTACCATCTTCGCTCATTCCTGCTTGTTTTAATACTTCTCTTACATCTTCCTCTGTTGCACCATCGAAAACTGGTGTTGAAATTTTCCAGCCTAGTGCTTTTGCAGCTCCACCTAAGTGAACTTCCAAAATTTGTCCAAGGTTCATACGAGAAGGTACTCCAAGTGGGTTTAATAGGATGTCTACTGGTGTTCCATCTGGCATGAATGGCATATCTTCTTCTGGTAAAACTCTTGAAATAACACCTTTGTTACCATGACGTCCTGCCATTTTATCTCCAACTGAGATTTTTCTTTTTGTTGCTATATAGCATCTAATTACTTGGTTTACTCCTGGTGCTAGTTCATCTGAATTGTCTCTTGTAAAGATTTTTACATCTACTATTGTTCCTGCTTCTCCGTGTGGTACTCTAAGTGATGTATCCCTTACTTCTCTAGCTTTTTCACCAAAGATAGCTCTTAATAATCTTTCTTCAGCTGTTAGTTCTGTTTCTCCTTTTGGAGTAACTTTTCCAACTAAGATATCTCCAGGTCTTACTTCTGCACCTATTCTGATTATTCCGTTTTCGTCTAAGTCTTTTAATTGGTCATCTCCAACATTTGGGATGTCTCTTGTTATTTCTTCTGGTCCAAGTTTTGTATCACGGCATTCGCAATCGTATTCTTCAATGTGGATTGATGTGAATACGTCTTCTTTTACTAATTTTTCGTTGATTAAGATAGCGTCCTCGTAGTTGTAACCTTCCCATGTTGAGAATGCTACTAATACGTTTTTACCTAAAGCCATTTCTCCGTTTTTTGTTGCTGGTCCGTCAGCTATTGTTTGACCTTTTTTAACTTTTTCACCTTTAGCAACTATTGGTCTTTGGTTGATACATGTTCCACCATTTGTTCTCTTGAATTTACGTAGTTTGTGTGTAATTGTTTTTCCGTTTTTATATTTTACTTTTATTTCGTCTGCTGATACTTTTACGATTTCTCCATCATCTTCAGCTAGAACTAAGATTCCAGAGTCTTTTGCAGCTCTGTATTCAATTCCTGTTCCAACTATTGGGCTTTCAGACATCATTAGTGGAACTGCTTGACGTTGCATGTTTGATCCCATTAGGGCTCTCTTTGCGTCATCGTGCTCTAAGAATGGTATCATGGCTGCGGCTACTGATACAAGTTGTTTTGGAGATACGTCTATATATTGAACTTTTTCTTTGTCAACTTCTATTACTTCGTTTTTGTATCTAACTCTTATTCTTGGATTAATGAATTCTCCGTTTTTATCCATTGGCTCTGATGCTTGAGCTATTATGTAATTGTCTTCTACATCTGCACTCATGTATTCTACAATATCTGTTGCTCTATGTGTTTCTGGATCTATTTTTCTATATGGTGTTTCAATAAATCCATATTCATTTATGTTTGCAAATGATGAAAGTGCTGATATTAACCCAATGTTAGGTCCTTCTGGTGATTCTATTGGGCATAATCTACCATAGTGTGTATAGTGAACGTCACGAACCTCGAAACCAGCTCTTTCTCTTGTTAATCCTCCAGGTCCTAATGCAGAAATTCTTCTTTTATGTGTTAATTCTGAAAGTGGGTTTGTTTGATCCATGAATTGTGAAAGTTGTGAACTTCCAAAGAATTCTCTTATTGCTGATGTTATAGGTTTTGTATTGATTAATGTTTGTGGTGTTATAACATCTAAGTCTTGGATTGTCATTCTTTCTCTTACAACTCTTTCAAGTCTTGCTAAACCAATTCTGAATTGATTTTGTAAAAGTTCTCCAACACAACGAATTCTACGGTTTGATAAGTGGTCGATATCATCTGGTTTTCCTAATCCATGTGATAAGTTTAGTAGGAAGTTTACAGATGCTATGATGTCTTCTGTTGTTATTGTTTTTGGCACTAATTCGTCATATCTTTCTTGTAATGTTTTTACTAAATCTTTTTCAGATGTGTTGTCTATTATATTTTTTAATGCTGAATAGTTAACTAATTCTTTGAAATGAAGTTTGCTTAAATCCACATTTGGTAATACTTTGTGGATGTTTACAGTTCCATTTCCTATTACTCTTACTGTTCTGTCATTTAATGTAATGTCAACAATGTTTATACCAGCATTTTGTATATTTTCTGCAACTTCTTCTGAAATTGTTTCTCCAGCTGTTACGAATACTTCACCTGTTTCTGGATCTACAATGTCTTTTGCAGCAACTCTATCTTTTATTCTTTCAGCTAATGCTAATTTTTGGTTGAATTTGAATCTTCCAACTTTTGCTAGGTCGTATCTTCTATTATCGAAGAATAGTCCATTGAATAATGTTCTTGCAGCTTCAGCTGTTGGTAATTCTCCTGGTCTTAATTTTTTGTAGATTTCTATTAGGGCTTCATCTTGATCTTTTATTGTATCTTTTGCTATTGTAGCATTTAATAACTCTTCATCTCCAAATAGGTCTCTTATTTGGTCATCTGAGATTATTCCAATTGCTCTTAATAGTAATGTTACAGGAATTTTTCTTGTTCTGTCTACACGAACGTAGAAGATGTCATTTCCATCTGTTTCATATTCTAGCCATGCTCCTCTAAGTGGCATTACTGTTGATGTGTATGTTCTTTTTCCTGTTTTTGTATCAAATTCTTCTGAATAATAGCAACTTGGTGAACGAACTAATTGGCTTACTACAACTCTTTCAGCTCCATTGATTACGAATGTTCCACTATCTGTCATTAGTGGGAAATCTCCTAAATAGATTTCTTGTTCTTTGATTTCGCCTGTTTCACGATTAATTAACCTTACTTTTACATGTAGTCTTGTTGCGTAAGTAGCATCTCTTTCTTTTGATTCTTCTAGAGTGTACTTAGTCTTGTCCTCCATGTAGTAGTCAAAAAACTCTAAAACAAGGTTTCCAGAATAGTCTTCTATTGGTGAAATATCTCTTAATACTTCTCCTAAGCCTTCTTCTACAAACCAGTCATATGAATCTTTTTGTACTTTGATGAGGTTTGGCATTTCGATGTAATCGCCAACTTTTGCGAAATTCTTTCTTGTTGTCTTTTCAAAATTGATGTCTTTTAGTTTCAAAAAAATCACTCCTTAAAAATAATTTAAGCAGATTTTGATGGTGCCCTTTCGAGCAATGATACTTTAAAAAGTCCTTCTTATTTTGCAGTTCTTTTAGTTACTTTTAAATGACTGCTCTGACATTTAATTTCTGCTATAGTTTCCCACAAATAATTCCTCTTTTTAAAATATAAAAATTGAATTTAATAAACTGAAATGGTTGTTCCAAAATTTCACAACCGCAAATCTTATAAATTATATCATTTTTCCTTACGGAAGTCAATGGTTTAGAGCAAAAAAAATAATAAAAATAGCATATCTATTTTTATTATTTTAATTTTTTATTCTTCTCTAAAATCAGCAAATGTTTTTACTATTTCTATTTTTGATTTTCCTTGTTTAATTTCATCATTTGCCTTTACAATTAAGTCTACATCGTAAATTTCTTTTAATTTTTTTACATTTTCCTTTTTATGCCCTATTACATTATTCACATCTATTGAATTCACTTCAACTAGAACTTCTTTGACTTTTACATTTAATTTTTTTATTTTATTTACAACTGCGTCATACCACAAGCTAGATTCTACAAGTTGCCTGAATGCTGGATGATAAGGTCCCGCAAGTACTTCACTATTTTCTTGTTCTGGACTTGTTATTTCATCTGTGTTTTGCAATCCAATTCTTATTATATCTATATTTTTACTATTGAACATTGAAACTAATTCCTTGCAAACCTCAACAGCTTGTACAACTGTGAGTGGCTTATATGTACCCTCTTCATATTCTTTTGCAAGTTTTGTTCCTTTAATTACCAAAACAGGATAAATTCTTACCATCTTTGGTTTTAATTTTATCAATGCTTTTGCAGTGTTTATTTCATCTATTTTTGTTGAATCTGGTAAACCAACCATCATTTGATGTCCAAGTGTGAAACCATACCTTCTAATTAGTTTTGAAGCTTGCTTTACATCAGCAAATGTATGACCTCTTTCTGCTTTTTTTAGTATATAGTCATTTGCTGATTGAACGCCTAATTCTATTGTTTTTACTTTGTATTTTTTTAATCTTTTTAAAATATTTTTATTTATATAATCTGGTCTTGTAGAAATTCGAATACTGCTAATTTTCCCTGCTTTAATATAGTTGTATGCAGCTTCCAACAATTCATTTTGTTTATCTTCGTCTATCCCTGTAAAACTCCCGCCAAAAAACGCCACCTCAACATTTCCATCATGTTTTTGGATATGATCTAAATAATAATCTATTGTTTTTTTAACATCTTCTTTTGTAACTTGATTTTTCTCGCCACTTATTTTGTTTTGATTGCAAAATGAGCAATCATGCGGACAACCCAAGTGCGGTACAAATATAGGGATAACGTATTTCTTAGTCATTCTACTTCATTCCTTTCTCAAGTTTTCACTTCGACATTTTCATTATTCTTATTATACACTATTTGTTAAAATTTTCAAGTGTTTTCACTGCAAAAATTTTTTTGCTTTTTTATAAAAATAACTTGCTTTTTTCATTATAGCAAGTTATAATTAGTTTCAAATTCTTATAAAGGAGCACGTAATTGGATATATTAGATATAAATAAAATTAATAAAGCAAAAAGTAAAAATATAAAAATAGGAGAATTAACTCAAGATGTTATTGACGCATTGAATTTAGATCTTAAACCTCAAAACATAAACATTTGGGCCACTAGAATACAAGAGCATTGTGAAAAACATAAGGATGAGTATTCATCTCCTAACGCGTATAATCAAGCGGTTAAATTTATACCGACTATAATTAAAGAACCTGATTACATCGGATTACACAATAATGGAAATATTCAGTATGTAAAAAGGTTAGACGACATTTCTATGGTTGGAATTCAAATTCTACATGGTAGTGGTAACTTGCTTTTTCGAACTATCTTTCCGATTACAGAAAGTAAGTTAAATAATTCTATAAAGAGCGGGAAACTTATTCCAATGGATAAAAAATAGGAGATACTGCAGTATCTCCATTTTTGTTTGGTTAATTGGTGGGACGGCGTACCCCAACATCTCTTTTAAGACCATCTCTGGCGTGATAGCTGCCAATTTCTATCCTCAACTAACCTTATTATTATATGCATGCTATGTAATTGTTATACATGGCTGTATATCTAATTTAGTAAAGGAATTTTATCACTAATTCCTTTATTTGTCAATATTATAGCACATTTTTTTGTAAAAATCAAATTACAAAACTTCTATTGCTTTTTTTGCCGCGTCCATTTCTGCAAGTTTTTTACTTTTTCCTGTTCCATTTGCCAATAATTTGTTATTGCATCTAACTTCAACTTCAAATTGTTTTGCATGGTCTGGACCAAATTCTCTTAAAACATTGTATTCTATTTTTACATTTCCATGCACTTGTAACATTTCTTGTAGCACAGTTTTATAATCTTTTTCTCCAACATGATGAACTGCAATTTCTATATCGTCTTTTAAATTTTCTATTATGAACTTTTCTGCATATTGTAAGCCACCATCTATGTACATTGCAGCTATTACAGCTTCCACACTATCTGCTAATATAGCTGGTCTTCCTCCTTTGCAGGTTGTTCTTTCAGATTTCCCCAAGTTTAAGAAATCACTAAAATTATGCTTTTTTGCTACTTTATGTAGGCTTGTTTCGCACACTACGCTAGCTCTAACTTTAGTCATTTCTCCTTCTTTAAGGTTTGGGTATGTTGTATAAATGTAGTTGCTTGATATAAATTCTAATATGCTATCTCCTAAGAATTCCAGTTTTTCGTTGCTTTCTATTCCATTTTCATATGCATATGATGTATGCGTTAATGCCTGGTTTAGAAGTTCCTTGTTTTTAAATGTATATCCTATGTTTTTTTCTAGTTCTTCTTTGTTCATTTTCTCACCCCTTTTCTTTTTCTATTATACACTATTTTCCAGTTTTTTCAAGTATTTTTTTGCAAATGTTTTTTTGGTTAATTTTGAGTGTTCGCTTGTTTTTGATTTTATTATGTGATATTATAAGTTCAACCTTTCTTAGTCAGAAGGTAGTCTTTATCAGAAGACGGAAAGGAGGTATCTTTATGACTATTAGCGATACAGTACTTAATCTTGTTGACAAACTAATTGCAGAAAAAGAAAAGAACTTTATGCTACAGTTACAATTGCAACAACTTCAACAAGAACTACAAAAGACAATTTCAAGCAAATAGTTTTACATAATAAAAAAAGAGTAGATTCGCAGTCTACTCTTTTTGATAAAAAAATAATATGTGCAAATTCGCAGTACACATATTATTTATTAGTCTTTATGACTATAGCGATAATTTTTTACTTTGTATCTAAATAATACCATAAAAATTATAATTTGTCAAATAAATTTGATAAATTATTCTGTTTTGTTTTTTGTCTCATTTTTATATTTTATAAAATCCTCGATTAGAATCTTTAATACTGCTGAGATTGGAACTGATAAGAAAATTCCCCACATTCCAAAATATGCTCCACCAATTGTTATTGCTAAAATCACAACTAATGGGCTAATTTTTAAGTTATCGCCAACAATTTTAGGATTAATTACATTTGCATCTATTTGTTGTAAAATTATTATTACAACAAGCATCCAAATTGCTTGAGAAATTCCTCCTGTTATTAGTGTGATTATTCCAGCAATTATTACTGCGATAATCGCTCCAACGTAGGGAATTATATTGAATAATCCAATTATAAATCCTAGCAATGGTGCATATTTTATACCCATTATGCTCATTGCAATTGTTGTTAAAACACCAACAACTACTGCATCTATTAGCTGACTGCTTAAAAATCTAAAAAAGATTTCGTTTGTATCATTAAAGTATTTTGAAAGATTCTGATATGTTTTTTCTTTAAACACAGCTTTAAAGAATCTCTCCATAAACGCCATTATTCTTGTTCTTCCTGACAATAGGTATACAGATACTATGAATGCTACAAAAATGTCTATAATGCTATTTACAAAGCTCATAGCGCCTTTTGCATACTGACCTATTGTATCCATATTAATATATTGTTTAAAGTCAATATTTTTAGCGTTTTGCAATACATCATTTATTGTATTTGTTACTGCATCGCTTTTTAATATTGAATCTTGTGGCAATTCATTATATTTTTGAATTGTTCCTTCAATATAGCCTTGTAAGTTGGTCACAAGTTCTGTTACACTTTGAACTAGTACCGGGAATATCCAGTTAAAAATTATTATCAGAATAAGAGCAAATATTATGTAGCTAATTAGTATACTTATCCCTCTCGCTCTGTTTTTTACTAATTTTATTTTTGATTTTTTTAGCATTTTTTCAATGCTTTTACTTGGCATATAAAGGATATATGCTATTAAAATACCTATAAAAAATGGTTTTAGTATTTTCAAAAAATCTCCTATGCCTTGCATTATTTGTGGAAAATTATCTAACAATTTGTAGAATGCAATTATTGCCACACCTAGCATAAACCAATAAATCCACTTTTTGCCATTTTTCTTAATCTCGTTCATTGTTTTTACCTCCTTCGAATTTCGGGATACTACCTGGTTTTTGGGGACACTCCCTAAAAGCAAGGTGGTGTTCCCAAAATTTAAATTTTAATTTCTAATCCAACAGGGCAGTGATCACTACCATATATTTCCGGAAATATGTATGCATCATTTATATTGCTTTGTATGTCGTTTGAAACTATGAAATAATCTATTCTCCAGCCCACGTTTTTTTCACGAGCATGCCCCATGTATGACCACCATGTGTATTGATTTTCTTTTTCAGGATATAAATATCTAAAACTATCTGTAAATCCAGCATCTAAAAGTTCTGTCATTTTGTTTCTTTCTTCATCTGTAAATCCAGCATTGTGATGATTTGTTTTAGGATTTTTAAGGTCTATTTCTTTGTGAGCAACATTTAAATCGCCACACATTATAACTGGCTTATTCTTATTTAGTTTCAATAGGTATTTTCTAATTTCGTCTTCCCAAATGCACCTGTAATCTAAACGTTCAAGTTCTCTTTTAGAATTCGGGGTATAGATGTTTACTATATAATATTTTTCAAATTCTAAAGTTATTACCCTGCCTTCTTTGTCATGTTCGTCTATTCCTATGCCATATTTAATAGAAAGTGGCTTTTGTTTCGTAAATATTGCTGTTCCTGAATACCCTTTTTTCTCCGCACTATTCCAATAGCTTGTGTAACCTTCAAATTCTAGTTCTATCTGACCTTCCTGGCATTTTGTTTCTTGTATGCAAAAAACATCTGCATCTATTGTTTTGAAAAAATCCTCAAATCCTTTGTTTACACATGCTCTTATTCCATTTACATTCCACGAAATTAGTTTCATATTTTTCCCCTTTTAAAAAAAGTTGCTAAACTAATGTCTAGCAACTTCGATTTAATAATATTTTATTTTAATACCATCCTTTTGATTGTGAATGATTCCATGCTGAAGCTGGTGAACCATATCTACCTTTAATGTAACCTAATCCCCAGTTAATTTGAGTCATATAGTTTGTTTGATATTCTGGTCCAGCTGATGCCATTTTGTTTCCAGGTAAAGCTTGTGGGATTCCGTATGCACCAGATGATCTGTTGTATGCGTTTACTCTCCATCCACTTTCTCTATTCCATAATTTTACTAAACAGCTGAAATCGTAATCTGACCATCCATAATCATAACATCTTTGTTTTGCATAAGCTTGATAGTCTGCTACTGTTCCTGATACTGCTGCAGGTATTTCTCTTTCTACTGCTGCTCTTGAAGTAACTTTTTGTACTTGAACAATTTTATTTACTGGTTCTTTTACAACAACCTCAGATAAAACTGTTCTTTCTATTTCAACTTCTTTTTGATATTTGATTTTGTATGTTATTTCTTTTAATCCGTCTTTACCTTGTTGAATTACTCTATTTTTTGTTTCGTCGCCTGTTCCTGTTGCTTCTTTTGTTATTGTTTCAAATGGTATTGCCACTTGCTCAACTACTATTTTCTCTGTAATTGGTGCATATGTTTCTAATAAATCTTCTAAAGATGTTTCAACTGTTTCTTCTGATACTTTTGATATTTGAATTTCTCTTTCAGATTTATCTTTTATTTCTATTGTTTGACCATCTTCAACTTCTTCATCTGTTCCAGGTAGTACTTTTTCGTTATCTTCTATTAAAATATTATTTTCTTCTAGTATTTCTGATACTTTCGTTTTTGCAGTTAAAACTGTCATTTCATAACCATTGTGAAGTACAATTTTTACGCTGTTTAATTTTTTATTTACAGCTAGTACTCCTATTCCTGATATTAGTACTAGAATTATGCTTATGCATATTATCTTCATTATTGATAATGAAGCTTTTTCCTTACTATTTTTCATATAATTTTATTACCTCCTTCTGGCAACATCTTTATTATACTATATTTTTTCAATTTTGTCAAATTTTGGTACATTTTATACAAGCTTACGGAAACAAGCATTGTCCATTTTTGCATTATGTAATTAGTATTTGAACATCTTCTTAAATAGAGCTTTAATAATATTATATGATAAAAATTTTTTTTTATGACTTTTTGTTGTATATAATTTCTATCCTTTTTAAGACTATTTTATTTTGGTTATTATAGCAATCCAAATAGTTCGCAAGCATTGTTATAAGTAGCTTCGGCGATTTCTTCTATTAGCATATTTCTTGCTTGCGCTATTTTTGCAGCTACTAGTTTTACATTTATTGGTGTATTTCGTGTTCCGCGAACTGGCTCTGGCGCCAAATATGGGCTGTCTGTTTCTATTAGCATTTTTTCTAATGGCACCATATTAATTATTTCTTCTGCATTTTTTGCATTTTTAAATGTTATTACGCCTGAAAATGATATATAAAAGTCAAGTTTTAAAGCTTCTTTTACTAGTTCTCTATTTAATGGGCAACAATGGAATACGCCCTTATTTACCACATTATTTTCTTTTAGAACTTGCAAAGTGTCCATTACAGCATCTCTTGTATGAATTACTATTGGTAAATTTAGTTTGTTTGCAATTTCTATTTGTTTTTTAAATGCTTTTAGTTGAAGTTCTCTATTTTCTTTATTCCAATAATAGTCTAATCCAATTTCTCCAATTGCAACTACTTTTTTATTTTGCGCTAATTGTTCGATTTCATCAATCTCTTTCCACAATTCTTCTTCATTTTGTGGAATGTCGTTCGGAGAAATGCCTGCTGTTGCATAAGTAAAATCACAATTTTGAGCTATTTCTATTGCTTTCTGTGAGCCTTCTAAATTATAACCGCATGTTAAAAATTTTGTAATGTTTTCTTTTTTTATTTTTTCTATCAATTCATCTCTATCTTCTTCAAATTTTTCATCATTTAAATGTGAATGTGAATCAAAAAACTCCATGTTTACCTCCATCTGATTAGAAAAAGCTGCCATCGGCAGCTTTTTGCTCTATTGTATGTAATAATTTAAGTTTATATCTTGGCCTAAGTGCCATTTTCCTATAAAATCTATGTATAGGTTGTTGTCTAGGTTGTATGTTGGTTCTACTGCTACGTTTCCTTTATTGTCTATTGCTCCCCATTTTCCGTCTTTTTTTACTGCTGCATATCCGCATGAATTTTGCTCTTTTGCATCATCATATTTGTAATCTACTACTACTTTTCCTTCTTTATCTACAAATCCGTATTTTCCATCTTTTTTGCTTAGGAATAAGTTATTTGCTACTAATACATCACTTGCATTTTTTTCTTCAAATTTGAAGTTGTAGTATTTGTATTCTTCACCAACTCTAATTTTTATATATCCTTTGTCTTCGTTTACTTCGTTTACTATTCCTGTTAGTTTTACTTCGAAGTTGCTATCTAATATCTTTGCTGATGCATTTTCATCTTCTAATATGTAGATATCAGCGCTTTCGATATATTTTATTGTTTTATTTTCAAATCCTATTTTTGCTTCATTGGCTATATTTATTATTCCATATTTGTCGTCTTTTTTTGCTATGAATATTCCGTCTTTTGCTTCGTGTAAGTCTTGATATTCTGGATTTATTTTCACTTCGCCTTGAAGGTTCATTATACCTGATTTACCTTCTTTTTCAAATATTATGCCATTTTCTTTGTTTTTAAGTATTTCTTTTATTTTGTCATATCCTTCGCCTAACACTATGTTCCCATCTTTATCTACTATTTTTTGTGCTGTTCCTTCAACTATAACATAAAGATCGTTTCCGTATATTTTATCAACTTTTTCAAATTTAGGTTCTAACACTTGTATCCCTAGGTAATTTACTACTCCAAATTTGTCATCGTCGCCTTTTATTATAAAGCCTGATTTGTCATCGTTTCCAAGTGTTTCTATATCTTTGTATTTGTTTTCAATTATAACTTTTCCTTCTGCATTCGCAATTCCGATTTTTTCGTCTTTCTTTGTTTTTAACGAATTTTTTATTCCTTTTATTGCTGTTATTTCATCATATTGACATGCTAGTATTTCTCTTCCGTCAAGATTTATTAGTCCATATTTTCCGTCTTTTTCAACTCTTAATACGTTTTGCTCATACCATAAATTGTTGTTTTCGTCACTATTTTGAATTGCTTCTATTTGAGTATAGTTTTTGAAAATTTGCTCATTTTTGCTGTTTAGGGCTTTTGTTTTGTAATCGCCTGTTTCATAATTCACATCATATGTACAGATAAATACGTCTTTTTTGTTGTCTGGAATTATTATCATTTCAGCATATGATGGGTCAATTATTGTTTCTCCTTTTGAATTTATTACTCCCCATTTGTTGTCTTTAAACATTGTGTAGTAGCTTTCTCCAGTAATTTTTCCTTTATCTGTTCCCTTTTTTAATATTCCTTTTATTATAAATACAAACATTATTACTACCGCAATTGCTATTAGCACTGCAAATACTTTTTTCATGTTTAGCTTTGGTTCTGTATCATATCTTCTTCCTCTTGACATTTTTTATCATTCCTTTCCAAAGTTCATTTTTCTGCCACAACTATATCACATTTTTTTCAATCTTGCAAGTTTTTTGTCAAAATCCTTGACATCATTAATAAAATATACTATAATTTAAATAGTAAAAGATAAATATTTACTATTTAAATAAATAAGAGACTAGGCAAAGCCTAATCTCCGTTCCTGTTGGGACTTGATGTAGTTTTTGAAGGGGTTACATCAAGTCTTTTCTTTGTCAATTTAAAAGAATAACCTACAATACCACATACAAAGATTAAGACCGAAATGCTCAATAATATCAAGCTAATCCCTATGTACACTTCCATCATATCACCTCCTTAAATTGCATTTATAATAGTACCTATAGTACTACTAACAGATACAATTCAAGTTCCTTTGTGATCCCTTTACAGTGATACCAATATATCATATTGAACCTATGAAGTCAATATGATAATATCAAAATATTAACTTTTGCTTTTTAAAGAATATTGACTGTTTTTTGTCAAAATCCTTGACATCATTAATAAAAAGGGTTATAAAAAAATAAGGAGGTAATGAAAAATGTTTAATTTGGTTAAGGATGAATTTGATGCGAATGCTGACGATATTTTAAAATCTATAAATAATATGCTTAATAAAAATGAAGCTAAAGGAAAGCTTTTTGTAATTGATGGAACTGACGGAAGTGGTAAACAGACTCAATTTCAGAAATTACAAGAGCGTTTAGATAAAGAAGGTATTGAATATAAAACTGTAAGTTTTCCAAACTATGATAGCCCTAGTTCTAGCTTAGTTAAGATGTATCTTTCTGGCGAGTTTGGAAAAAATGCTAAAGAGGTAAGCCCTTATATTGCTTCAACTTTTTATGCAGCTGATAGATATGCTACTTTCCAAAAGGAATACAAGGAATTTTACGAAAATGGTGGAATTATTTTAGCAGACAGATATACTACTGCAAACATGGTTCACCAAGCTGGAAAAATCGAAGATAAGGAAGAATTGGAAAAATTCTTGGACTGGCTTTGGGATTTTGAATTTAATCTTTATGGTTTGCCTGTTCCAACTGAGGTGTTTTTCTTGAATATGCCTGTTGAAAAGTCTTTGGAATTGATGAAAGATAGAGATAATAAGTTTACAAATGATTCTAAGAAAGATATTCATGAAAGTGATGTTAACCACTTAAAAGATGCTCATAAGGCAGCTTGCTATGTTGCTAAGAAGTATGACTGGTTTGAGATTAATTGCGTTGATGCAAATGATAATATTAGAACTATTGATGATATTCATGAAGAAATTTTCCATGAAATTAAATATCATATTTAATGAAAAATAAAATCACGGCTTTGCCGTGATTTTATTTTATTTGTTTATAAAGCGTTTGACTAATATAATTCCAGAAGCTAGTACTGTTAGAATTCCTATTCCAACTATTGCTTTTCCTATGTAATCTTTGTCTTCACCTTGTGCTGGAGTTACTGTTACGTATTCTGCACTATCGTATAATGGTGCATATGTTGGGTCTGCGTTTGCTCCTGTTTTTTGGTCTGTGTCTACTGCTACTGAAGCAATTTCTACGTCGTTGTCTATTTTTATTTCGTCACCATTTGCAATTATTTTTGATGTTTTTATTGTTCCAACACGGCTTTCGCCTGCATTGTAAGGATCTTTTACTAATGTGTTGTCTGGATTACATTGTACTATTTCTTTGTTTTCTAGTTTTATTGCTCTTATAACTTTTGTTGATAACGCATTATTTTTATACTTGCTTTTTTCCCATTCCTGAATAAATTCTTTATATATTTTAGCTATACATTTTCTTGCTTCTTTTGAACTTAGTGCATTTCCAAAAGCTTCATAGTTGCTAAATAAGTTCATTTCTTCAAGAGCTGCCACAATCTCCTCTTCATTTTTATTGTTTCCAACTTTTTCATATATGCTCATTATCAATTTTTCTGTAGCTGTTTCTTGTTCAAGGTCTCCATCAGGAACTTTTAAGTACTTATCTCCTGTAGTAGCTGCTTGCCAGTTATCTTCAGCTGCGCTATCTGATGTTATTGTTGCTCCACCTGAGTAATCATATAGATTTGTTGCTTTCAATTTCAATTGTTTTCCTTCTTCAGCTAGGCCGAATAAATAGTAACGTAAACTATCATAATCTAGTTCGCTTAGTGCGGATACTGTGATGTCATATTCTGTTTCAACTTTCATAGCTTGCTCTATGTCTTTGTCGATTTGTGCATATAAGTATCCTAAATTATATCCACCTGATATGAATCTTTCTCCGGCTATTGCGTTTACTTTTCCGTCTATTCCTATTGTTGCTATTATTATTGGTCTTCCTTCTGGTGTTGTTACTTTGATTGATTTTATACGTTTTTGAACGCTCATTGCACGTTTTGGTCTTTCTATGATACCGAAGTCAACTTTTTGAATGTTAAAATCAAATCCATTAAAAGAATTATCTTTTAATTTTTTACTATCTTCATCTGTTGTTTGACCAGTTTTTTCTCCATTTTTTTCTACACCAACAACAAATTGCGGTGTTTTAGAATGCATATAATTACTTCCGTCTTCGCCAGTTTTACCATTAAAGAAATTAGATACTGTATTATATAATTCATCTTGTCCTTGATATGCATCACTTCCAACGTTTAATGTTTTCATATCTATTGCAAGTCTTCTTATATAGTCATCCTTAGCATCTGAGTATTGTATTTCCTCTTCTAACCATTTATAACCATCTTCGTACTCAATTTCATCATTATATAAAGCTGTATTTTTATTGGTAATTTTTGGATTTGAAAGTATTGTACATTTATAACGAGATACATCCTTTCCTCCTAAGTTTTCGCCCCATACAAATTCTACTCTATATTCACCTGGAATAAATCCTGTCATATCGAATTTACCATCGCTTCGACTTGAAAATGTTTTTTCTGTTTGCCATTTTGTTCCATCCCAGAATTGTGCTGACTTTCCATTCGTATCAACAAGTTTAACTTTTACATTTGAAACTGGGGTATCATTTCCCATATTTCCACCTGTTGGTCCATTATAAATACCATCACCAATTCTTTCTTCTCCTGGATCAATTTTTCCATTGTTATTTATATCATATAGTTTTTCTTCAGAATCGCGGTTATTATTACCATTTTTGTCTTCCCATTTTACTGGTGCATCTTCGAACACATATCCAGTAATCTGTCTTTGACTTGGTTCTATTACTGCTAAGCCTGGCGCTCTGTCTTCGTCATCCTCTTTTTGGTCAGCCGCATATCCAGCTCTAGATTTTAGAGTATTAGCAAGTGTATTTGGTATTGATGTACTATCTACATGTGCATATCTATTTGTATAACCGCCTTCATATACAGAGTAACTTGCTATTTCTGAATAATTTTCGAAATCACTTATTCCATCAGCTACATATGTACTATAGTTATTTTTCAATGCTTCCTTATCTATTTCAAATGTGATATAAAGGAATTTTGTATTTGTACCGTCAGATGATGTTAATGGTTTCAATTGGGCTTTATCAGCTAAATTTATTTTATAAGCTTGATAATTCTTTCCGCTACCTGCTCTTATTGCTGGTATTTTTGTTGCTGTTACGCCCTTATTGTATAAATTGTTTCTACTATTTGCAAAATAGTTATTATCAGGTTGTATATTGTCTGTTATGTAGATTCCTTTTATTGTATACCCTTCTGAGAAATACTCGTATAAAGAATTAACTCTAGTATATAGGTTTGTTGAAGCATTTTGAAGTTTAATTTTATATGTTATTGTTGCGTTTAATTCTTTTCCATTAGCATCTTCAGAACCTTTTTCTATATCGCCATAGTATACGTCTGCTTCATATAATGGTAATCTATAATCTTCATCAAAATCTACTGCTGTTGATACTTGTTGAGCTTCTAATGTTTTAAGTTTTTGATTATACATGTATGTATATTTTATATCATTTATAGATATATCTGCTTTATATATATCCTTTTGCAGTGTTAAATTTGGTTGTTCTCTTAAATATAAACCTAAGTTTAAGTTTGGAATTTCCTTTAATAATTTTACAGCATTAGTCTCGTAACCATCAAATACTGATGGTGTTTGGTTATATGCCATTAAGTCATAATAATATTTTAATATACTTTTTTCAGTATCACCATCATCAAACTTATCAATTGAAGCTTTTACTAAATAATTATAAGTTTTACCCTTTGGGGAGTTAAATTGTACAGTTGGATTATCATCATCAACCTGTTCTAGATATGGTTTATATGTATTATCTAAGAATACTTGGCCATCCTTTTTAATATAATGCAAGTTTTTATTTCCTTTGTATGTTATTGTTTGTCCTTCTCCTGTTAATTCTTTAAAAGCATTATTTAAATCTGTTCTATCTGTTGTTTCAGTTGCTTTTGATGTTTTTGAATCTGGATGTTGCACATCATTTCTTGTTTTTTTATCATTTATTTTCAAAGGAGCATTTTCTGATGTATATTCTGGTACTACAGCTTCGTATGTTATACCGCAGTAATCAAATTCAATATAATAGTTCTCTAAATCTTTTATTTTTACTTTGCTGAATTTATAGTTTCCATCTCCATTACATCCTGCTTTTTTGTCTCCTGTTTGTACTCTAGCCATTTCTATTGTGTGTGGTGTGCCTTTTTTATCTGTAATTCTTTTCATTAGTCTTACTGTGATATTATTTATGTTTTTGTCATTTTCGCCTGTTACTCCAACCATTTTTTGGTTGTCTCGGTTTATTTTATCTTTACCGCCAGGCATATCTTGCCATACATTACCGCTAATATCGATAAATGTTTGCTCGTTTTTATATGTTTCATTTGTAACTACTGGTTTGGTTATATCTGTTTTATCGATGTTTTCCTCAACTTCTACTTTGCCTAGTAATTTTGCGCAATCACTCAACTTTAAATTTAAACCATTTGAGCTATTTATCGCATTTATACCAGCTGTGCTTGCATCGTAAACTGCTATTGTATCATATTTTTTCAAATCTGCATCTGTATTTGTTGGACTTTTTTCCAAGTAATCTGCATTCAATGCAAAGTAGTCTTGATACTCTTCAGGAATGTATGTTTCATATGCCCAATATGGCATTTTTACATTCTCGCTATGCCAAATTGGAATTTTCCACACAGTTGGAGTATAACCCTCTGCATCTGTTTCTAATGCTGTAGCTTCATCATACGTTGCATGTAAGTCTGTAACTACGTATTTACCATCGGTATTTTCTTCAACTTTTAACCATCCCATTCCCTGATTTGACATACATCTTATTTTTATTTTTACGCCTTTTAATGGTGTTCGTGTTAATTGGTCTATTTTCCTAAATTTAACCGCCCCATACCATTGGTTGTTTGTATATGTTACTAAACAGGTATTGTATATTTTCTTGTTATTTACATCATATCCATGATATTTATATTCTTGCGATAAGTTTTCCTTAAATGCATCATCGACTTTTATTGTTTCTATACGTTTTCCTGTTTTCACTTCGCCATTATAAGTGAATGTTCCAACATTATATAAATATTCGTATCCAGATGCATCGATTTCGAATATTGAATAATTTTTTTCTGCTGCTCCTATTACTGGTAAAGGTATTCGTTTTATTAACCTTGTATAACCTTCTTTTCCATTTTCGCCAGTTACGAATACAGCTGTATTTGTAGCTCCTTCAGAAGCTCTCATTGATTCATAAGTTGTTTTTACACTTCTATATATTCCATTTGCATCTGCTGTTAACCAGCTTCCTTTTTTGTTTGAATCAGTGCTATTTGTGTCTTCTGCAAGTATTGCGAATTTTATATCATTTAAATGGTCTCCATCTTTATTTTTCTTCTCAATTTGAATTGAAAAATAATCTCTAGCATTGTATCCTGTCCAAGTATATTTTCCATTAGTTGATTGAACTACATTTGTAGTACTGCTTCCAGAAGGCCTTTTAGCATAAATAGTTAATGGTTCTAGTAATGTAAATTCCTTTGTTGTCTTTGATAATACTTTAATCTTTTTAGTTGTATCTATATTATATGGCGTAAAAAATTTAGCTTTATATGTTGTTCCATTATATGATGCGCCTGAAGGTCTTAGAGTATAATAATCCTCTACTCCTGTTGGAAGTGCTGTTTCTACAAACCAGTATTTTGCACCGCTTTCCAAACGTCTTATTATTTCTGTTTTACCATCTGCTTTTGTTGTTAGTTCGGTAGCATCATTGAAACTACCATATACTACATCACTATGTTCATCGTTTGGATTTACTTTGCGTACCCACTTGTATGTTCCATTTGCTTCTTGTTTGCATACTTTGAATTTGAAACCAGCGTAGTTGTTGTCAAATGTTCCGTTGTAATGGTCTCTTTTCTGGATTTGAAGTGAGACGTAGTCACGGGTGTTAATAATAGTCTCTGGAGAGAATTTTCCATAAGTATTATTGATATCAGAATAATACATACTATTATATCTATCTAACTCGGCTACTTTCTTTAATGCATAAGTACATCCGAATGTGTTTGTATATGGATCTGCTTTATACAAGTCTCTCAATTCAATAGGCATTTCCGATTTACCCATTCTTGCTAAATCTCCATGACTATCAATTATCTCGTATATAGCATATTGCCCTGGTGCCAATCCAACTATTTCTCCAGTATTTCCATTAGAATCTGTTGTAAGAATAATTGCAGTACTACTATCAAAGTAGCCATCTTGATATTGTATTTTTCCACTTGAATTTTTAGCTACCCATCCATCTCCTACTTTATTTACTAGAAAACTGATTCCAGATAAATTCAATGGGTTTCCATTTTCATCTACACCTAGTTCATCTTCTTTATGAATAGATAGGTTTCCTTGCAAATGATAGAAATGATATGTCTTTTTAATGCTCTCCTTCTTAGGTGCAGGACTATATTCATAAGTTGTCTTACTTACATCAGCTGGTACTTGATAAATATCAGGAAGAACTTGTGATGTATTATAATCATCTACTCTGTGGTATTTCTTTTGGCCATTAAAATAATAGTATTCCTCTTTTGTATATTCAAGCTTTTCATATACGCATACATCATAAATATATTGATAATTCTTCAAGTCGTTTTCTGTTACTTTTAAATAGAAAGTAGCATTTTGTTTATTTTTCAAATCTAATTCGCCACCTGTAGAATTATATGCCTTGGTTATTGTTCCAGAATTTTTTCCTGTTCCTTTAATTTCAAAAGTATATGAAATATTGAAATTATTGTCTGTTGTTCTTGATGTTATAATTCCATTTTCTTTTTTTACTCTTTCAACAGAGCTATTAATATTAAATGGTCCCATTAAATAACTACCATTACTTAATTTCTTTATTGGAACAACACTGCCTTCGTTTGATGAAGTATTTTTAAATGCATCATATTCAGTATATGTACAATATTCTGGGTCTAAAAAATTATATCCAACATCATCTCCAGCAGCAGTGAATCTATATTTATGTGCTGGGTATCTGTTAACTTCACCATTGAATCTATCGTCATAAAATTGATTTCTCCAGTTCCTAATATCTGTATGAGTATTTAAATATTCTTCAACCAATTCTGGATCTTTAAAAGCATATTCTATATTATAATTAAATTCATATCCCCCATTTGGATTTGCGGGCTTATCATAATTAGTACATTCTGCTTTAAAAAGATTATCAAATGAGCCATCTTCATTTAAAGATCCAAAGCTTTTCCAATCATCATCAATCCAAAAGAATTGTGGATACCAACCAAAAAGTAACTCTTTTACAGTTCCATAATAATTTGATAGCTCATGATCTTCAATATCACTTAATTGATTTCTTAAATAATTCCAATTTCCATCATATTTATTATATAAATATAATGTTCCTCCACCATAACTTCTATTTGTATTATGTTCAAATGCAAAATCAATGTCATCAATGTCATCTATCGTAAGCTCACGTCCTTTTGTGTATACAATTCTATTCTGATCCAAGAAAACATAAAAACGATTTGGGATTTGTAAATATTTACCAGTTTTTATTGGTTTGGAACTATCAAATACATATATATTTTTTTCTATCCCCGCTTGATCTCCGAGATCAAATCTCCATCTATGTTTAACATCATTCCACAAGAAAAGTGTTTGAATTTCCACCGGAGCATTTATTCCTGGTATTTCTGATATTGCATTATCTGCATGGCTTAGAATATTCATATATCCTGCAGATATCATAAACATTACTAATATAACACAAAATATTTTTATTTTCATATTTTTAAAAATGTTATGTTTTTGGTTTAATACAATTATTATTCCAATTATAATAAGTACAATAAGACTAATTATAATATCCAATCCCGTACTGATTGATAATATTATTTCAGAACCTGATATGTTGTTATTAGTGTTGATTTCCTCAATTTTTAGTTCGTTAGATATTCCTTCAATTATTACTTTATTTGTCAATGTACCTGTTGAATCTTCTGTCATTGTTCTTGTTGCTACCAATGTCAATTCAACACTATTTCCAGCTTCAATTATTTGATTTGCTAAACTTGTATTTATAAATGTTCCATCAATATTACTATTCCATAATGATGTTGATTCTGGTGCAACATTTAATCCTTTAGGTAAATAATCTACAACTCTTTCAACTTTTCCTGGTAATTCTCCATTATTTGTTACAATTATTTTATATTCTACTGTAACAACTGCCCCTTCTATTTCTTTGGCTCTTATTTCTGCTTTTGCTAAGTTAATTTTAGAGTATGGAGTTTCTGTTGTTCCACTTTTTGTTTTTACAGTTATTTTAGAAATATAATTTTCAACTTTAAAGTCAAACTTTTTGTTTTCAATTAAACCTAAGTTTATATTTTCTATGTTTTTATTTAGAGTTATTTGTTCTGTTACACCAACTGTGTTTTTTTCTCCATTTATTACAACATTTTGTTTTGTTACATTTGAATTTGTTATTCTATATTGATTTGTGTTATATTTAAATACTACATTATATTCGCCAATATCTATATCTGTAAAATTATATTTACCATTATTATCTGTTTTTGTTTCTTTTACAATTTCTCCGTTTCCATTTAATAAAAATGTTTGTATTTCAGATAATAGTTGTTCATCATCTTGTTTTTCTCCATCCTCATTTTTATCATTCCATACATAACCATTTAAACTATATTTATTAACTCCTGGTTGGTCTGGTTCTTCAGGTTGATCTGGCTCATCTGGTACATCCGGTTGATCTGGCTCATCTGGTTCGTCTGGTGTATCTGGTTCTGTTGGTTCTACATAGTTTGCAGGTATAATTGTATGTGTAATTACATTTGATGTTTTAGATTCAAATGTAGCATTATATACATATTGTGTTTCATTATCTCCTAGTATAACTACATTTTCTGATACTGTTGCTCTATTTTCTATTTGTGTTTTTTCACTTACAGTTTTTGCTCTAGTTCTTACTTTAATTGTTATAGTTTCATTATATGGAATTTTTAAAGGTAGTTCGAATTTTGCAGATGAATTTTCATCTCCTAATTCATCATTATAATATATAGGTTCTGTAATCTCTTCTTCGCCTGGTGTATATGTTTTTTCTTGTTCATTAACTTCAAAATAATTGTATGTTATATCTATTGGTTCTAAATTATTTGGTAGAAAGTCTGAAATTTTAACATTTACACAAGAAAATCCTGTATTATAATTAACTTTTCCTATATTTTTTACCTTTATTTCGTAGTCAATTTCATCATTAACATTAACCATTTCTCCAGCATTTGGAGATGTCATTGATATTGTAACTGCCTCATATTGTAATAGAATTCTATTTTCATTTGATTTATATTCTTTATTTCCATCATTTAACTCTGCAATAGCTTTAATTTCAATGCTTGATTTACCATCTTCTTTATCTATCTTACTATTTATAACTTTTGTATATATGTTATAAATACCTGGTTTTGCATTAAACGAAATACTATTTTCATCATTATTGTTTTTTTCATATTCAACGCTCACTCCCGCAAAGCCCGAATTGTCTCTTACAGTTGTTACTTCCATACATTTAGGTAGTTTAACAATAACTGGCATCATGTTTTCGTCATCTTCTATATCACTTTCAACATATAATCTATAATGAAATTGATTTTTCAAATATATAGAAGATGAAAGAAATAAATTATAATTAGCTTTTTCAACTTGATGTGTTATTTCTTTTTCATTTCTTAAACCATCTCCAACAAATGCTTTTATATTTGTTGTAATTTGTTTTTGTGTTTCTCCTTCAGCTAAATCATTTACTTTAACTTCAAAATAAGTTGTTGCATTTTTCCCTGCTTTTATTGTTCCAAGTTCTATTGGTTGTAATTGTTTTTCAAAATCATAGTAGCTTTCTACATATGGTTCGTTATCTTCTCTTACTAATTCACCATAAGTTACACCATCAGGCAATGTTGCAACTATTTTTACATTGTCTATATCTTGTTCTGTAGTATTTGTTGCAGTAATTTCATATTTTATGAATTCTCCTTCATAAACTGTATCTCTTGTTACATCACCTATTACAGGATTTACAGAAATAGAAATACCTTGTGCTGTTGCTTCTACACTACGTGTTGGTCCAACAGATGTTAATCTTCTTGTCATTGTTTGCATTGTGTCATTTTGTGTCAAAGATTGGTTAAAGTTTTCTATTATTATTTTATTATTTATTACTTCTGTTTCAGTTTGTCCTGTATATTTATTGTCATTTTGATATGCAGATTTTAAGTTGAATTCTTTGCTTTCAATATTGTTTGAAAGTATTATTATTGCTGGTATTTTTATTATTGTTCCGTCTTCTAGAGCTGGAGATAAGTATTTTGTTTGTTCTCCCTCTAGTTCAACTTTAATTATTCTTTTTTCTTGGTTATATTCTGTATTTTTTATTTTTAATCCATTAGCATTTGTTAATATTGTTTTTTCATTAAACAATACTTTTTCTGTTTCTTCTGGTAATCGTATTGCAATTACTGGATTTTTAAATAAATTGTATTTATTGCTATTGTTGTGTAAGCTTATTTTAAACTCTATTTCGTTTTGTTTTTCGTTTGTCCATGTTGTTTGACTTGGCTCTACTGTTACTTCTGTTTTAGAGTCTTGTATTTCTATATCTGTTACTTCATCTTGGTTGTATGTTTCTTTTATTTTTGCTAGTTCAAAGTTCTTTTCTTGTGCTGTTATTGCTTTTTCGTTTTGTATTGTTATATTTCCTGTTTTTGTTGCATTACTTAGTTCTAATGAGATTTTAGTTGTTCCTTCTAGGTAGTCTATTTTTATTGTTCCATCTTCATTGTTTTGAGTGTCTTTATTAATATCTGCTAATACATTTTCTTGATCATCTAATATTTTTAATGATCCTTCTTCTCCTAAAATGTCTAATATGTTTTGTTTTTCTAATTTGCTTGATTTAAATACTATATTTTCGCTTTCTATTTCTACATTCTCTTTGTTTACAAATTTTTGTGTTAAATCTATTGTTTGTGTACCTAAATTTTCTTTGCTTATGTTTATTTGCACATTTTCTTTGTATGTTGTTTCATAATCTGTTCCATTTATTGCATTTGATTTTATATATCCATTGTAAACTTTTGTGTTTTCTACTTTTGTTGATATTAGTTTTGAAACATTTTCTTTTACTGTTTGTTTGTTTTCAAAATCGTTTTGTATTCTTATTTTTTCTTCTGTGTTTAGCGCTTCTATTACTTTACCTGATACTCCTAAGTTTCTTTCTTTGTTTTCACTATTATAAGCATTTTCTCCATAATTTAGTATTATGCTAAAGCTATCTTTTGCATTTTGTTTGTAACCTTCGTATATTTTGCCTTCTTCGTTTTTGTTGTTTGAAGTTACTATTGCTATTTCTCCTGTCTCTTGTTTGTATACAAATTTATAATCTTTTCCTTTATTTGAGCCATTTGTAAGGAGTGTTGATTTTGCAATTATATTTACACTTGTTGGGTATTCTTCTTCTATTTTTGGGGCATTGAATAAAATACCTGTTGCAGCTAATGGCACATAGTTTTCATTGTTTTTATATTCAATTCCAGCATCTACACCATATTGCACAAGTAGACCTTTTTCAGTTTCGTTTTCGTAGTTTATGTATTTTTCTAAAACTGCGTCTGCTGTTGCTACTATGTTTTCTGTGTTTATGCTTTTCTCACTTTCACCTGCTACTGACACTAAGAATTTACTATTTGCTGATAGTACCATCAATAACAATAATAAAATTAATCCCCTTATTTTGTTTAGCTTGCTTTTCATTGCTTTCCTCCTTGGCTTTAAGAAAATGTTTTTTTCTAATATTTATTTATATATAATATATTATTTTTCTTAAAGTTAGGCAATGGCAAGGATTAGCAGTTTTTTCGATTATTACAATATTTTCTTTGTAAACCCTTACGGAAGCTATTTTTACACTTTTTAGTCGCTTTTTGTTTAAATTTGTATTACTTTTTTATGACATAAATCATTGGTTATTTTCTATAACCTTGATTTCCCTAGATTGTTTAATAATTTTGAAACAAAAAATGCAGTTATATTTTTCTATAATTTTGAAACAAATAAAGAGGCAGAAAACTTAAAGTTTTCTGCCTCTTCTGACTGAAGACCTCAGTATACCACTAAAACAAGTTAGCCCCAATAAAGAATGAAATAATCATAAAATGTATCTTTATCAATCTCATAATTATCTAAGCTTGTTTTATCACCTGCAACGTAATGAGAAGCTACATTTGTGGTACCAATTTCCATACCATTGTCGAGATATATAATCATATCACCCTCAATTTCGTTACACTCAATATTGGTTATTGTAACCTCTTCTCCCACATTCTCAGCAATGAGCTTTTTTAGACATTCTTCAACAGGAAGCAGTTCGCTATTTTCAGGCATAGTTTCTACCGGAGTAGTTGCTATTTCATGCTTGGTTTCATCTGTTGGTGTAGTCTCAGGTTCAGAAGTTGTTATAGCCTCTGTGGTTGTAGTTGTTTTGGCCTCAGTCTGTGCCGCAGTGGTGGTAACCACTGCTTTTGTTGCAACGACTTCCTTAGGCTGAACAGCCCCGTCGTTGTCGCCTGTGCTTGCGCAAGCAGTGAAAACTGCCATTGCAAATGCTGTTGCCGCGATAGTCATCGCGAACCGTACTTTTCTCATCATGTTGTTTGTCATAGTAGTAACCTCCTTTTGGGCCATTAGGCCTGGTTTAAAATTTATATTTGAGTCGCGTGTTATCCTAAAGGATTTCTACGTTTATCATACTTTAATTATACCACATTTTTCCAGAAAAGTCAACACTTTTCAGTACTTTTGTTCGTTATGTAAACCCTTTCTTGTTGCTATTTTTATACTTTCTTGGACATTGTACTTTTAATTGTATTTTTACTATATACTTTAATATGACTTATTAATAATAGAATATCAAAACCGCCTAGGCTTTATGCCTAGGCGGTTGGTTTATGTGTTATTTTATTTTAACACTTTTTTCTTTATGATTATTATTCCTACTCCAAGTACTGCTATTGCAGATACTGCTGTTATTATTATCCATGTGTAATCTCTATCTTCACCTGTTGCAGGTGTTACTGTTGTCCATGCAGCTCTTGTGTATGCTTTTGATGTGTATGCACTTGGTTTGCTTCCTGTTCTTGCAGCTGTTTCAAATGTGATGTTTGTTATTTCTGCATCGTTATCAAATCTTATGTCGTTACCATTTGCTAATTCTTTTGATAATTTAATTTCAGCTGTTTCGCTTTCACCCGGTGCCATTGCTCTTGTTAGTTTTGTTCCATTGTATTTTAGGATTTCTCTACCATCTAGTTTTACTTTTCTTATATCAGTTGTTCTTGTTGTTGCCATTTGTTCTAACCATTCTGTGTAAATTTCTTTAGTTTCAGAATGTGAGCTTTCCCATGAATATGATTCATTTATAGTTCCATCTTCATTAACTTTTCTTGCGAATTGTTCTTTGAAGTTTTCTTCTGTTATTGTATCTCCTGTTGTTGTATCTATTCTGTAATCTCCAGGTTTTACTGTTTCCCATTCTGTTGTATTTTCTGATGATAATAATGCACCTTTACAATAATCATAAATTGCTTCTGCTCTTAGGTTCATTGTGATTTGGTCACCATTTTTTACACCATATTTGTAGTAATCTTCATTATCATAGTCTATTTCGCTAACATTGCTTACTGTAATGTTATAGCCCATTTCTGCATTCAATCCTTGTGTTATACTTTTATCTACTTGTACCCATAGATAATCTTTTCCACCTGTAACCCATTTTTCTCCAGTTTTAACATCTAATGTTCCGTCTTCTTTTATTGATGCATTTACTATTTGTGCTCCATCATTAGTTGTTAAAAGTATTGATTTTAGGTTTTTGTTGATTTCCATTGCTTGTCTTGGTCTTTCTATTATACCGAAGTCTACATTTGATACATTATATGTGTATCCGTTTTCTCCTGGTGCTTCTGTATATTCTTCTTTTTCAATTCCTATTGCAAAGTCTGGTGTTTCAGAAATCATTTTGCTTAAATCGTCATATCCAGCTGTGTCTCTATTATATAAAGCTTTTTGATCTATTGCTACTCTTAAGTTGTAATCATCCATTGCATCTGAATATCTTGGATTTTCTTCTTTAATCCAGTTTGGATCATTTGCTCTATCTTTATTTACAAAGATTGTTCCTTTGTAGTTTTCTACTTTATATTTGTCATTTCCCCATTTATATTGTACTTTGTATGTTCCAGCCATGAATCCTTTAAAGCTGAAGTTTCCGCTTGCATCTGTTGTTGTTGTACCTACAATTTTCCATTCGCTTCCATTATATTGTAATAGGCTTACTTCTACACCTGCAATTTTTGTTTCGTCATCTTCAAATTTTCCATCACCAATTCTCTCTTTTCCAGCTCCAAATGATATTGCTCCATCTTCGAATACTGTTCCTGAGATTGTTCTTTCTGCAGCTTCTACTAAGTGTAATCCAGGTGCATTATCTGAATCGTCTTCATCTGTTTCGGCGAATCTATCTGCAATCATACTTCCTGGAATTGAGTTTGTATCTATTGCTGCATATAAGTTTTTGAATTCTTTGTCTGAATATGTTGTATATTCATTTATTTCAACAAAGTTTTCAAGATTAATATTTTTGTTGTAAATATTTGCAACTTCATTAACATTTAATTTAATGTATACATATTTTGTATTTCCTTCTTGGTCTGGTGTTAATTTGATTGGTTCTGCAAATTCTATTGGTGTTCTGTTATATTCTGAATTTTGATCTGGATTTGTTGTTTTAGGTTCTCTCTTTAATTGTAGTCTATTATTATCATCAAATGTTTTTTCTGCTGGATCATTGCTTAAGTAAATCTCATATTTTTCATTTGAATCTTTTGCTATAGAATAATCTTTTGAATACCATTCATTTAAACCATTAACTGTTGTATAAAGGTTTGTTGAAGAATTTTGTAATTTAATTTTATATGTTACAGTTGCATTTAGTGCATTTGCCCCCTCTGATTTTTCAGCATCTGCTCTGTATATTGGTAATCTATAGTCGTTATCGAAGTCTACTCCAGTTGTTGTCTCTATCGCATCATTTCCAACTATTTTTTGATTATACATATATGTGTATTTATATCCATTTACGCTTACTTCTGCATTATATACGTCTTTTTCTAAGCTTAGGTTTGGCATTTCTCTACGATAAACTCCTAAGTCGATGTGTGATATTTCTGTTACTACATCTTGTGTTTCTTTTAGTTTATCATAGTATGCTTGTAATAGGTTACCTAAAACAGTTGCATTTACTTCAAAGTCTGTTTTTCCTTCAACTTTTATTCCTGTATTTGTTTCTACTAGTTTTGAAGTATTTTCTAATGTTACAATATCATTTGATTTATTGTATTTTAGTTCTACTCCATTACTTAATTTTTGACCTTTTCCTGTAACCTCTTTGAATTGATTATTAACATTTCCTCTTGTTGTTTCTGTTTCAAATGCTTTTGAAGTTGTTGTATTTATTGTTCCATCATCATTAAATTTCTTAACTTCATTTTTAGATGGTGCTGTACTTTGATAAATGAATCCATCATATTTAAATTTTACGTAATAACGATTTAAGTAATCTGCTTTTTCTGAATTGTCTGATTCTCTTATTCTTACTTTATCAAATGTGTATTCACCTTTTGCATTTGTAAATGTGCTTATTTCTTGTTTTGTTATTCTATCAACAAGTGTTACTTCGATTCCTTCAATTAATTTATCGTCTTCAGAGTTATATTCGCCATCTCTTGATTGCTTGTTCTTTCCTTGTAATGTATCTTCAAATACTTTACCAGTTATTTTAATAAATACTTGTCTATTTTTTTCTTCGAATGGGAATACACCTGTTGTATTTGCTTTTACTTCTTGTGTATCCACTAGTTTACCATCGTATTCTTTATTATCTTTTTTGAATTTTCCAAGATCGTAAGCTTCACCATTTTCACCAAGTTTTGTTTCGTATAACTCGTATTTTCCAACTGGTAAACCTTTTAATGTTGGTGTTATACCATTTACTGTTACTAGTTTTGCAACTTTTGCATCGTTAAAGTCTTTTGTATATGTGTCTTTTTCTAATACAGTATTGTTTTCTGCTCTTACCCAACCTTGTTCGTTTCCATCTATTCTGTATAGTCTGAATTCATAACCATTTAGGGGTTTTCCTGTATCTCCATCTATTTTATGAACATATACATCTGTACGAGATCTATTGTTTACAGCTGTTACTGTTGCTGGTTGGCTAGGTGTTACTTTATATGTTCCACTTGTACGATTTCCATTGCTATCTACTTGCCATACACGTTGTGCTTTTACTTTTCCAGTTTTTCCTGGCACTGTTGTTTCTTCTAATTGATAAATATCTTGTAGTCCTGTTGGTAAACCTGTTTCATAGATTCTGTATTGCTCTGTTGATGGTAAGTTTTCTATTGTTATTTTTCCTTTTGCGTCTGTTTTGAATTTTTCTGCATCATCATAATTTGGTACAAAATTAATTTTTTGTCCGTCTTTTTTTACCCATCCTTTATTTTCAGCATATACTTTGAATTCTATGTCTTTTAGGCTTATTGTTGAGTCATTAAATTGGTCAACTTTTTGGATTTCAAGTTTTCCAGTTTTTGGTAGTGGTAATGTTTTTTCTACTTCAGTATTTGTTTTTTCTCCATTATATATAATGAAGTTTTGTGATGCACCACCACTAACTATAACTATTCTTGCTTTTGTTGATACTAATGCTGTTTTTGATTTTATTTTTATACTTTCTATTTTTGTTGTGCTGTTGTTTATAACAACATAAAATGGTTTGTGATGTTTTACTGAATCTACACTTTTTATAGCATTTGTATCTATTTTTTCTGCTATTCCAACTGCTTTTTCAGAATTATTTATAGTGATTTCTCCAATTTTAGCTCCACCTGTAAGGTTAACTCTATATGGTCCTATAAATGTTTTTCCGTTTACTGTTGTTGCTGTTATTTTATTTTTTTCTGATTCTTCCATAGATACTTCTAATGCTTGTGTTTCTATCGCTCCTTGTTTTTGAGCTTGAGTTGCAAATGCTTCAGCCTCATTTATATATTTGTTGTATCCTGTGTAACCATATCCTTGTCCTTGAATATAGTTTGATAAGCCAACTTTTCTCATTTGATTAACATATGTTGTTTCCCACATTATTCTTGTCATAGCATCTTTAGCTGTAGCATTTGTTGTAGCCCATGTTTCTCCCTTTTCTTCTGCTACTCTAGCTAGATATGCTAGCATTAATATAGGTTTTACATTTTTATTTGATACGCTGTATTCTACACCATTTTTATTTTTTTCGCTGTATACTTTTACTACATTGCTTTTAGTGTCGTTATTGATATCAAAAATGTTTACTACTTTATATGTAGTTCCTGTAAAATAGTGGCCATTTGGATGTATACACATACCTCCAACTTGGTTAACTGGAGCATCTTGTCCTGATTTTACTTTGGCTCCAATTGATTTAGGAGCTTCCAAGGCATACCATTCTTCTTTGTTTTGTGAAAGTTTTATTAATTCACCTACAGTTTCGCCATTTTTAATCTTTGCAGCATTTGATGTATTTCCAATAAATCCGAATACTATTGAAATGGCAATAAGTAAGCTTGTTACTATAGATATATTTTTATAAATATGACTTTTAGTATTACTCATGATTTGCCCCCTTTCTTTTCTTTGTGTAAACTATTATTCCTGTTGTAGTCAATACAATTATTGCTATTATTATTCCTATTGATACTTCAACACCTGTTCTAATTGATACGATTAATTCTGCTGAGCTTGTGTTGTCTGCTGTATCTTTGTCTGGTATTGATAATTCGTTGCTTGTTCTTGCAATTTCTGCTTTGTTTGTTGTTACACCTGTGTTATTTTCTGTCATTGCTTTTGTTAATGTTAATACAACTTGTTTTGTTTCTCCTGGTTGTATTATTTCTTTTGAAAGTGCTGTTGTATGTACGTTTCCGTCTGTAGATTTATACCAGTTTTTATTTATTTCTGAGTTGAAGCTCATGTCTTTTGGCATGTAGTCTACTATTTCGTTTGCGTATCCAGCAAGTTCACCTTCGTTTGTTATTTCTAATGTGTATTCTACTAATACTGTTGATGATGCTAATAATTTTGCATCTATTTCAACTTTAGCTAATTGTTGTTTGTTGTATTGTTTTACTACTGTTCCAGCAGTATTTTGAATTGTTACTTTGCTTATGTATTTGTTTATTTTTAAATCAAATACTTCATTTTCGATAAATCCAGCATCGATATTTTGTATACTTTTATCTTTTAATACTAATTTATCTGTCATTGCATATATTTTTGAATTTCCATCTGTTGATATTGTTCCTGTAATTATGTCTGAGTTTGTTGCTTCTGAAGCTGATGCTACTTGGTATTCTGTATTTCTGTATTTTAAGTTATCGAATGTAAATACTACCATGTAACTTCCTTCTTCGATATTTTCGAATGTGTACATTCCATTTTTATCTGTTTTTACACTTAGTCTGTTTCCATTTTCGTCTGTTACGAATTTGTTTGTTTTTGTATTTACTAACATTGCTGTAATTCCTACAAATGGTTTTTCTGAACTTTCTCTAACACCATTTTTGTTTGCATCAATCCATGCCATACCTGAAATTGTGTTTTTGATTGTTACTATACCAGGGATTGTTGGCCCATCTGTTGGTTGTGGCTCTGGATCTTGGTTTCCAGGTTCTTCAGTATTGTTGTTTCTAGCATTTGTTTCTAATGTATGTGTAATTTCTTTAGTAATGTCTTCTTCCATTAGGTTACCCATAACAGTTACTGTATTTGTTATTGTATCTTTTCCTGTTCTTGTTTCATCAACTTCTGTTTCTATTGTTACAATAGCTTGTTGTTCAGGATCTAATACTATTTTTTGATAAATTGAATTATCATCTTTTACAGTAATATCACTTGTTTCTTTTCCAATTGTGTAATATGCTTTTTTGATTTGTGCAGCACTTGGAACTGAATCTGTTATTGTTACACCATCTGTGTTTTTACCTACATTTTTTATTGCTATTTTATAAACTAAACTATCTCCTGTTTTTATTGCTCCATTTTTATTTGATGTCATAGCAACGTTCATTTGAGATACTTTTTTCTCAATTAAGCTTGTTTCAACATAGTTTGAATAGTATTTTGTACCATCAACTGTTGCTGTAAAGCTTATTTTTTGTTTTTTGTTTTCGTTATATTTAACAACTTTTATTGGAACTATCATTTCTTTTGTTGCTCCAGATGCTAATGAGTTTACTTCAAATGATAATGAGTTGTCTTGTTGTTTTGTTATTGTGTAGTTTTTGTCATCACTTGTATCATCTTCTTCTATATCCATAGAATATGCTTCTATAATTTGATATTCTTCTGGTACTGTGATGTTTACTGGTATTTTTGTTAATTGTGCATCTGATGTATTTTTTATTCTTAATGTTAATCCTACTATGCTTCCTAATTGGTTAGGATATTCTTTTGATTCGTTAGATTCTAGGCTTAGTTTTAATGCTGCATTTTTTACTGTGTTTGAAGTTTTTAATTCAATTTTTTCAATGTTTTCGCCTGTTATTTCTGCTGTTGATTCTAATTTTTGAGCATCTTCTTTTACTCTTACTTGATATGTTAATACTATTGTTGCTTTTTTTGGAAGTGTAAAGTCAGATACTTTATATTCTGAATCTCCAACTTGTTCTCTAACAAATGTGTAGTTTGCATATTGTTCTGTACCTTCTAGATATATTGGTACTTCTCTTTCTACTTTTGTGCTTGCATATACGTTTGCACCTTCATGAACTGCTTTAAAGTTTACTTTTTCAATATCATTATTTGTTTGGTTTGTTATTTTATATGTATATGTAACGGCTTGACCTGCATTTACTTGGTCTCCATCTTTTAATGTTACTCCAGCTGATACTGCTGTCATTGCAACTTTTATTTTATCTGTTGATTCTTCTACTGCTGGTCCCAACTCTTTTGGTGTCTCTTCTTCTAATGTTGGATCTTGGTTAGTTGGTTCTTGTGTTGGATTTTGTTGTGTTGGCTCTGTTGTTTGAGCTTGTTTTTGTATATCTATTATTACATCTGTTGAAACAGGTTCTGGTTGTGTTGCAGCATTTTCGTTTGTATATGACATTGTTACTTTTGCTGCTTTTGCTACTGGTAGTTCTGTTCCTTCTGGTACATTAGCTTTTACCGCTACTTTTGCATTTACTGTTACTACAATTCCTCCAACTGTTTGGTTATCAAATACTGTTTGTTCCCCTTCAATTTTGATTATTATTTTGTTTCCATCTACTGTTATTTTTGATTGGTCAACCTTGAAGTTTTCATCTTGTTTTTCTGCGAACACTACGTTTGCAGATACATTTGATATTTCTGCTACATCTTCTGGTAATTCTAATGTAATTGTTGGCTCTTTAAATAAGTATGTATCTGGTGTTCCTGTTGGTAATTTAACTTGGAATTCTACATCATTTACATTTTTTGTTGAGAATACATATCCAGTTGGCATTGTTAATTGTGCAGGTTTTGTTGTTGGTTCGTTTAGTTTTGTATATACTATTGCTGTTGAACCATTTGTATCTTTATTTGTTGTTACTTTTATTGCTGTTTTTATTGCATTTATCTCTTGAATTGCTTCTTTGCTTAATCCTGCATTTCCAATTATTGCTTTTTGTGCAATTATTTCTATTGTTCCTTCATTTATTGGTTGGCTTGTTGTTATTGTTACATTATGTGTATTTAATGTTAATTCTTTTTCTGATGAACTATTTATTTCTTTTACGTTTCCATCATCATCTCTTATTGTTATTGTTCCATCTCCGCCTAATACGTTTTCTACATTTTTCCAATCAAATTTTATTTTTGTATATTTTGTTTGATTATTTGTTTCTTGGATGTTTGTTTCTTTGATTTTATCTTCTACTACTTCTACATGTTCAAATTTATCTTCTTCTAATTTAAGTTCTACATTGTTTACACCTGTTTTATCTGATATTTCTATGTTGTATTTTTCTGTATATGGTGTTGGGTTAGTTGTATCTGCATACATGAATCCTTTATATACTTCTTTAGATACACTTGTAGCTTCTGCACTAACAATATTTCCTGAATTGAATTTTACTGTCATACTATCTTTTGGAAGAGTCATTGGTTTTTCTGCTTCATTATATCCCAAACATGTTGTGTATAATTTAAATTCTCCTACATTTCTAGTATAGTTCTTTAATTCATCTTGATTTTCAATATCATCAAATATATATATAAATTTATAAGTATCTGTTCCTGTACCATAATTAATTTTATTATCTTTTAATAATGAATTTGTAAATTTTAATGTTCCAGATGGTATATCATAGTATTTTGTTTTTACATTTTCTTCAACTTTTTTTCCATTTATTATAATATCTATAGTATCTGGTTCATTACCATTTATTTTTGGTACATTAATATCAAATCTATCGTTTATTCTTGGTATACTTTTAGCTGATACAACAATACCTTCTTGAATAAGAACTTTATTTCCATCTTTTATTGCTTTTTCTACTGAATAATTAGTACCTTTTGATCCGACTTTCTCTTTATTTTCTGTCCATATCAATTTAGTATTTATTGTTGCTGTAACGTTTTCAGTTGATTCAGAGGTATAGTCTCCTGAAAGGGTTATTTGATTTTCCATGTTAAAATAATCTACATCGATTGTAGATTTCATCTCAAATGTTACTGGAATTTCTAGTACTATATCATCTTTTACATAGCTACCTTCAAGTTTTACTAATTTTATTTCTTTTGTTGCATTGTTTACTCCTGCAACATATTGGCTGTTAATTGTTTCTGGTAATTTAAAGTTTGCTTTGTCGTTTATTGTGATTTTTGCATTGCTTAAATCACCACTTTGTAGCTTGATTTTAGCATATAAAGTAGCCCCTTCTGATATATTTGCTTCTTTTGTGTAAATTTTGTTTCCATTAGCATCTTTAAAATAAGCGTCAAATGTTATTTTCCCGCCTTTAATGCTTTCTTCTCTGTCGCTTACCGCATATACTATGTTTGTGGCAACAAATAAAAAGTTTACCATTGTCATGCATAGTACTAGCATAAGTGCTGTTGTTTTTTGTAATAGTTTTCCTTTCATATTTTTTCCTCCTTAAAAACTTTATTACTTAATTTTATAATAGCTTTTTTATATTATAGAAGTCAATATATTATTTTTTATCGTTTTTTTTACATTGTTTTTATATTTACGGAAGTATTTTTACCGTGAATATTACAGGAATGTTAAGTTTTTATTACATTTCTGTTACAAATAAAAAATAACACACAACTCTACCTTATATTATACATTGTTTTTTCTCATTTTTCAACCTTTTTCGTGAAATTTTATTAACTTTTTATGTAACTTTCAAAATAGAAATTTTAGGAGTAATTTTGGGGACCCGTCCCTAAAAATTTGGTGTAACAAAATGATAGTTGGTACATATAATTAAATGAGGTGGTTTATATGGCAAATAATTTTGATGAAAGTACTATGAATAATATTAAAAATATGGTGGATAGCGGTAATCTTCAAGGCGCTATTTCTCAAATTTCTCCTGAGATGATTGAGAATTTTTCTAAGATGATGAATGGTCAATCTGCGCCAAATCCAGGACATTCAGGCAATTCTACATATGAGTCCAATTTCAATAGTGCCAATAGCAATCAAAGTACCGTAAATTCTGGCAATTCTAGTTTTGACTTTAGTAAGATTGATATGAATACTATGATGAAAATAAAGTCTATTATGGAGAATATGAATAATAAGAATGATCCTAGTTATAATTTGTTAAACTCTTTAAAGCCGTATTTAAGAGAGTCTAGACAAGAAAAAGTCGATCAATATGCTAATTTATTGAATTTTTCTAAGATTGCAGAAGCTTTTAATAATTCTAACAATAATCAATAGATTATTGTTTTTTGCAACTTAAAAACTGAACCTAGTATTCAACAGATTCTGTATAACAGGAGGTGAAAACATGGAAAAATCAGAAGAAAAAAACGCTTCTGCCGATGAGAAACGTTCATTTAATTTATTTAACCAAGCCCCTTTTTTCAGTATTTTGGGCTTTGATTTATATTCGGATGATATTTTAATTTTGTGTATTCTTTTTTCCATGTATATGGAAGGAATTAAAGATCAAATGCTGTTTTTGCTATTGTTGTTACTACTTTTTTCTTAATTATTCTATTATTATTTTGTCATTTTCTACGTATAAATAGCTATTTTTGTGTAGTGGTTCTTCGTCTCTATTTATTTCTTTTACTATGTTTGCAATTCTTACTTGAACAGCATCAAATGTTCCAGCTGCTATAATTGCGCTTTTGTTTCCTTTTGCGCCTGCATGTGCTAATCCCCTAAGGTTTCCTAGCACAACTATATTGTCTGATGCAACAATTTCTGCTCCTGAATTTACATCTCCTAATATTACAAGGCTTCCTTCAGTTTCCATTCTTTGGCCTGACCTTAATGATCCTCTATGAAATTTTGTCTCTGATGTTGCAATTTTTTGGTCAAATGTTTTTCTAATACTTGATAGCCCTAAACTTTTAGGCGTATCGAATTCTATCTTTACATCTATTTCGTCTTTTATTATTTCTTGTATTTCATCTATTTCTTTGTTTTTTAGTAGTTTTCCTGTTATTCTTATTGGGGTTGTGTCATCTTGATATAGTTTTTTTAGTTCTGGTATTTTTCTTTTGAAACTTTCTATTATGTCTTCATATTTTGCTTCTTCTTTGATTCTTATTACTAATTCGTTTCTTTTTAGGTTTATGTTTAAGCAATTTTTCATTTTTTCTTTACCTCTTTCTTATAATTCTATTTGTGTCATTACTTTAGCTGAAATGTCTTCATTGATATCCTTGGTGTTCATTCCAAAATATTCTGACATTACATCTCTTACTACTTCTGCTGTATAGTTTCCGTGGCCTCCATTTTCTACCATTACTACTATTGCTATTTCTGGGTCATCAAATGGTGCAAATCCAACGAACCATGCATTTACTTTGTTTCCAGGTGCTTCCGCTGATCCTGTTTTTCCACCAACTTTTATTGGGAAATCTCTAAATATATTGTATGCTGTTCCTCCAGCTTCTTGTGTAACTGATTGCATTCCATCAAGTACTAACCTTAAATAGTCTTGGTTTAATGTTATTCCATCATCTTGTTCTGGTTCTAAGTTTAGCCTTGCGTTTGCATATTCATTTATTTTTTCCCTTGGCACTTCCGTTCCATCTGGATTTATTATTGATTTTACTATTGATACATCAACTTTTTTTCCACCATTTGCTAATGTGCTTATGTATTTTGCCATTTGTATTGGTGTAAATTCATTTAGCCCTTGTCCTATTACCGCATTTAGCATATCTCCTGGTACCCATTGTTGTTTTATTCTTTCTTTTGCTTCTTTACTTGCTAGTACTCCTTTTGTTTCATCCCTAAGCTCTATTCCTGTTTTGTTTCCTAATCCGAAGTATTTAGCATATTTTACTAAGTTGTCTATGCCCATTCTGTTTCCAACTTCGTAGAAGTAATAGTTGCATGAATGTTTTATGGCTCCTGTAACATTTAGTGGTCCATGTCCAACATGGTAATCTGTATAATACCAACAATTCCATGTTCTATTTCCTAATTGGTATACTCCTGTATCGTTTATTTGTTCTGTTGGCGAAACCACTCCGCTTTCTAGCGCTGCTATAGCTGATATCATTTTGAATGTTGAACCTGGTGAATATGATACTTGCATTGCTTTATTTACTAATGGATGGTTTGGATTATTGTTATATTCGTTCCAATCTTTTACACTAATTCCATTAACAAATTTGCTTGGATCGTAATCCGGGTAGCTTGCCATTGCTAGTACTTCACCTGTTTTTACATTCATTACTACTACCGAACCCGCTTGAGCGTCATATACTTTGCCAAATCCCCCACTTTGTATTTTTTGTATATTTGCTGCCAATGTGTTTTCTACAATTTTTTGAAGATTTGCATCTATTGTTAATACTACATTTGAGCCTGCTATTGCATCTTGTACAACATATTCTCCAGATGCCGTTCCATCTACTCCCATGTCTATTTGTTTTATTCCATTTTTTCCTTTTAGGTAACCTTCGAATGAATATTCTATCCCTGTTTTTCCAACGACATCGTTTATGTCATATATTTCTTTGTTTTTTTCATATTCTTCTTGTGTTATTTTTCCTGAATATCCCAATATATGTGATGCTACCGTACCAGATGTGTATTGTCTTTTAGGTTCTACTATAACGTTTACTCCTGGAAATTTACTACTTTTTTCTGATATTTCAGCTACCGCTTCTCTTGAGACATTATCTGCTAATCTAAACGCTCTTGTACTACTATAACCTTTTTTATCTATTTCATATCTTAATCCTATTATTTTTCTTGCATCTTCTAGGCTATTGTTTGATATTACATATTTTTCTTTGAATTCTGTAAAGACTTGCTCTGGCGTTTTTCCAACTGTTATTCCATTGGCAATTTGCCATTTTTGTAAGTTTTCTCCTTCTAGTGTATATCTATATGGATTTACCTCAATTGGAAATGTGTCTGGCACTTTTATTTGATATTTGTTAAATGTGTTTACTATTTCTAACATGCAGTCATTTAATACTTGTGTTTCTACTTTACTTTTATATAGTTCCAATGCAAAAGTTGTTTCTGAAGTAACGAGTACTGAACCTGTTCTATCTAGTATTTTACCTCTTGCTGCTTCTAATGAGGTTTCACGTGTTAGACGTGTATTTGATTGTTCCCTATATTCTTTTCCGTGTACTATTTGAAGGTTAAATAATTGCCCTATTAGGATTATTCCAATAAAATATGTTAAAACTGTTGATAAATTATATCTTAAATTTATATTATTTTTGTTAATACGTTTCTTTCCTGAACGCAATTATTTCACCTCCATTTAAAATCTGCAAAAAGAAGTGTCCTTAAAAAGGACAGGTTTGCAGAAAATATTAAAAATATCTTGTTAGTATTTGATCACCTTTGTATTCGTGTTCGATGAAATATCCAAATTTTTTGAATAATGGATAAATAATTATTGTTAATACTACGTTATATACTATTTCTACTATTAAAATTCTTAAGAATATGAATATTTCAATATTTGTGTCTAATATTAAATAATTTAGTATATATGTTACTATTTCAAATGCAGCTGTTAATCCTGCAACCATAACCATTATTGTTAGCCTGCTATCTTTTGAGAAGTTTTTAGCAAAAATCCCGGCTACTAATCCTACGCATGCCAGCGTTACAGCATATATACCTAATTTATTTCCAACAGCAATATCTAAAATTAAACCTAATGTTAGTCCATATATTATTCCCTTGTTTCTCCCCGAGAACAAACCTATAAATAATGCAAATATTACAAATAGGTTTGGCATTACTCCCGCTATTGTAAACCAACTAAAGAAGTTTTCTTGCAGGAAGTATACTAATAATGCTATGAAAATTAATGAAATGTTTATCCAAAATTTTCTCACTTTTATTTCTTTCCTCTCTTATACCCCAAAACCATATTTCAGAAATTTTTTAAAATTATTGGTTTATAACAAGTACACTGTTAAGCTTATTAAAATCTACAGCTACATCTACAAGTGCATATCTATCTGTTAGATTTTCTGTATCTATTACTTTTCTTATTGTTCCAACATGTATTCCTTTTGGATATACTCCACCCAAGCCTGATGTTTGTATACCATCCCCTTGTATAACGCTTGCTTCTGTTGGTATGTATACTGCTTTAAGTGTTTGTTTATTTTCCAAAGTTCCTTTGCTTACTATTGCTTCTTTTGTTGTACTTAGCATTGTGCTTACTGAGCTTGCTGGATCTATTATTGTTTGAACTTTTGCTGTATTATCTGTTACTGATATTACATGTCCTACTAGCCCTTCTTCTGCTATTACTGTCATGTCTTTTTTTACTCCATCTTTTGCCCCAATGTTTATTGTTATAGTTCTTGAGTAATTACTTATGTCTTTATTTATAACATCTCCCGGAATTGTTTTGTAGTTTTTGTATTTTTCAGTTAGTCCTAAGTATTCCTTTAATGTTTCATTTTCTGTTTTTATACTTTCTATTTCTTTTAATGTTTTTTCTAATTCTTTGTTTCTGTTTGCTAGTTTTTCATTTTCCTCTTTCAATTTATCCATATCAGCAAAATAGGCTTCGTTTCCACCTATTTTATTTGCCAAGAATGTGAATCCATTTTGAATTGGCATTATAATTTTTGAACCAAAATTTTCTAAAAATGAGTTTTCTCCATCATTATTAGAAATTACAACAATTATTATTAAGATAAAAATTGTAAGGATTATTCCCCATACTCCTTTTTTCTTTTCTTTATACATGTTTTTTACCTCTTCTTTTTATTGTATTAAAAACGTCTACGTCTTGAGTTGATTAGTACTGTTTTTAATTTTTCGATATTTTCAAGTACTCTTTCTGTTCCGCGAACTACAGCATCTAGCGGATTTTCTGTTGCATATACAGGCATTCCTGTTTCTCTATTTAAAAGTTTATCTAAATTTTTAATTAATGCTCCTCCTCCTGCTAACACTATTCCATTTTGCATTATATCTGCTGCAAGTTCTGGTGGAGTTTTTTCTAATGTTGTTTTTACTACTTCTACTATTTTGTCTATTGATTCTTTCATTGCAACTTGTATCGCTGGAGATGATACAGATATTGTTCTTGGTAATCCTGTTGCTATATCTCTTCCTTTGATTGTTACTGTTGCTTCTGTCATTAGTGGTAAGGCGCAACCAACTTGTAGTTTTATAGTTTCTGCTTGTGTTGGTCCTATTATTAAGTTTGCTTCCCTTTTTATGAAGTTTACAATATCTTCGTCTAATTCGTCTCCTGCTATTCTTAATGAATGGCTTAAAACTATTCCTCCAAGTGATATTACTGCAACTTCTGTTGTTCCTCCACCGATGTCTACTATCATATTTCCTGTTGGTTCTCCAACATCAAGTCCTGAACCAATTGCTGCTGCCATTGGTTCTTCTATTAAATATACTTCTCTTGCTCCAGCTGATAAAACAGATTCTTCTACTGCTCTTTCTTCAACTTCAGTTATTCCTGATGGTACACCTACTACAACTCTTGGTCTTCCTATATTATATCTTTGTGCTACTTTTTTTATTATATTTTTCAACATTAGTTGTGTGGCTGTAAAATCAGCTATTACTCCATCTTTTAATGGTCTTATTGCCTTTATTGTATCTGGTGTTCTTCCAAGCATTTCTTTTGCCTCTGTTCCTGTTGCAAGTATGTTTCCTGATTTTTTTTCTATGGCAACTACTGATGGTTCTTTTAATACTATTCCTCTTCCTTTGATTGTTACAAGAATATTTGCTGTTCCTAAATCTATTCCTATATCTTTTGATGCAAAATTAAATAATTTCATTTTCGTTCCTCACCTTTTTGTATTTTTCTTATTTTTATTTATTCTCTTTGGTTTCTATATATATTGCTATGCTATCATTTTCCAAGTTCTTTTGCAATTTTGCTCATTATACTTGTATATTCTTCATTTCCTATTACTATATGGTCTATTAGTTCTAATCCTACTGTTTGGCATGCATTGTATAATGTATATGTTATTTCTATATCTCTTGTGCTTGGCTCAGAGTTTCCTGAAGGATGGTTGTGTATTAGTATTATTTTAGGAGTTTTTGTTTTTAATGCTTCTCCTAATATTTCCGATATGGAAAAATTCGCAAAATTGCTTCCCCCCGTAGCAATATCATTCATTTTTACTATTTTATTTCTACTGTCTAGCATAACTAGTTTAATAATTTCTTTTGTTTCATTTTTTAATTCATTCATTACAACTTTTGCCATATCTTCAGGCGACTTTATTTGAATATTTTTGTAATTTATTGGTTTATTCATTCTTACTGCCAATTCGCATATTGCTTTAAGCTGTATTGCTTTGACCTTTCCTATTCCTTTTATTTGCATAAATTCTTCAATGCTAATATTTTTAAGAAAACTCAGGTCATCTTCTTTTGTATTTTGATTTAGATTTAATATTTTGTAAGCTAAATCTACTGAACTTTCATTTTTGGTACCTGTTTTTATTATTATCGCTAATAACTCTGCATTAGATAATGTTTTTTCTCCCTGTAGTTCTAGCTTTTCATAGGGTCTTTCAGATACGGGCATTTCCTTCATTTTTACTGCCAATTTTTTCTTCCTTTCTTGTTTTTAATTGCCCTTATTTTTACTTTTTTCCTTACGGATATTTACTTTTTTATTCTTTTGTATTATATATGTATTTAGCAAATTTTTCAAGTACTATTTTAAATAATTTGGTTACCAAAAATTACACCTTTAAATATAATAAATAAAGTAGTATAATTATTATAGATGATAAGCTGATATTAGCTTGAAAGGACTGGTTTTTACTATGAAAATTGAAAAAATTACTAACAATAAAATTAGAATTATTCTGAATATAGAAGAGATTTCTAGTAATAATTTAGATTTAAAAGATTTTATAAATAACGATCCTAAAACACATAAGTTTTTTTTAGATATTTTGAATAAAGCTGAAAAAGATTTTGGTTTTTATACTAAAGATTGCAAACTTTTAATTGAAGCATTTTCTTCTTTGGATGAAGTTTGTGTTTTTACAATTACCAAGTTTTCTACTAAAAAGAAAAAAACGACTTTAAAACTAAAAAAACAAGCTAATAAATCTTTTACAAGTTATGCAGTTTATAAGTTTGACTCTTTTGATGAATTTTGTGGTCTCTGTGAGCTACTAAATAAAAGCAATTTACCAATTACAAATATTTGTAAAAAAATATCTTTATATTTATACAATGATACATATTATTTAATTTTTTCTAAACTAAATTTGTCTTATAGAAGTTTCAAAAAATTATTTAGTATAATAAGTGAATTTGCAACTGCTATTCCTAAGCCATTTCATTTTGACGCAAAAATTATTGAGTTTGGAAAGCCTATAATTAAGCAAAATGCTTTAAAAACAGGCATTAAATATTTTGTGTAAGGTTAAATTAACAATTTGGGGCACTTTCAAAAAGTAATTTCACAAAGTTACTTTTTGAAAGTGCCCCAAATTTCTTTTTATATTTTTATTTACTATACGTAGTTTTCTGGATTATATGCTGTTCCATTTAATCTTACTTCAAAATGTAAATGTGCGCCTGTAGAATTTCCTGTTGATCCCACTGCCGCAATTATTTGGCCTTGACTCACTTCTGTACCCGCCGAAACATATAATGCACTACAATGTCCATAATATGTTTGAACGCCATTTCCATGTGTTATTACAAGTAAATTTCCATATGCCCCTTTCCATCCCGAGAACGTTACAGTTCCTGATGCCGCAGCCGCTATTGGTGTTCCATTTGATGTAGAAATATCTAAACCGGTATGATATGAAACTCTTCTCTTACTTAATTCTCCAAATCTTGAAGATACTTTTCCTGATACTGGTCTAATTAATGATATCCCAAGTTCTGGCGCTCCCCATGCAGTTGTTGTTGCTGTGTTTACTGAACCTGATGCTTGATATGTTGTATATGCTTTTTTCTTTGCAACTACAACTTTTGGTTTTTCTTTATATAATGCTGCTATTGCTGTTTCTGAATTTGTTAATTCTTTTAACTCTGTTTCGTACTTTTCTACGATAGAAATTTTATCAAGATTATTGCTATTTTTTTCTTTTAAGCCATTTACTACTTGTTCTGCTTCTTCAAAAGACGCTACATATTGTTTTTCCTGCTGGTCTTCTAAAATTGCATAATACCTGTAATACTTAATTCCTTCTTCTTTAATTTTTTCAAATATTTCGTCATCGTTTGGTTTTATGTCTCTTTTTAGCATACAAATTTCATATTCTGGCATATTGGGAACCTGAACAAACGCAACATGTTCTTCTTCATTCTTTTCCATATATTCATTTATTCTTTTTTGAAGTTCTTTTTTACTTTGTGTATACCCAACATGTTCTCCATTAATAGATACGCTATATGTTGGTTTATAAAATAGCATAACTATTGCCGCTATTACTGCAATAGAGAACGCAACTAAAATCGCAATTTTGGCTGACCTTCTTGTATGTACTAATATTTTTTTTAACATATTACTACTCCTTGTTTTAATAATCCCCGTATTTTTTGTAATATTTGTTTTATTATTGTAATATTATTGTAACATTTCTTTTTTTGCAAGAAGTAGCAGCACTTTAATTCAATAATTATCTCTAATTATTTCTTATTTTCTTCTATTTTTTCCATTTTTCTTATGTTTTCGAATAGCAGTATTGGGGGAACACTCTTAAAAAGTTTGAAATCTCAGCTTTTTAAGAGTGTTCCCAATAGTTTCTATTGTTGTGCTTGTGTTTTTACTGTATTGATTTCTGTTGCTGTTGCTTTTTGTGCCGGTTGATAGTATCCTTTGGCTTGTGCAACTTTAAATAGTTCATATTGAAAACTTTCATCATTGTTTCTTATTTGTTGGAATGTTTGTCTTAATCCCATGTTTTCACATTCTGTTATTGCTGTTTGATATGCAGTTAAGTCTGATTTAACTCCTGCTAATATGTCGTTTACCATTGTTTTTTCATCCATTTCCTTTACTTCCTTTCTTTTTAGTTCCTACTAAATAACTAATATTTTAAAATTTACTCTTTTTATCTCCTATAATTAGTTATTTAAAAAACTCATTAATTTTTGTTTTGTGTTTAAAGCATCTTGTGCTGATTTTGTAAACATTTGCTTAATTTGTGGATCAACTGCTTGTGATGAATATGTGTTTAATTTTTGATATGCTGTTTCGTGTGCGCCTATTAGATGTCTTAAATGTTGTAATTCTGCTTGATTTATATCTTGCATAATTTCTCACCCTTTCTTTTTTGTATTCTTTTTTAATTATTAACTTTTTTTATTTTTTTATTCAAATTTATTTAAGTTTTTATTATATATATGAAACTAAAATATTATTTTTATGAACGCTGTGGAGACCGACAAATAAGAAAGCCTTATTGTGAATACTTGACAATTTCAATTCAAAAATTATATAATAATAGCTAGAATAAAAAAGAAAGGATAAGTTAGCCAAGCAGCTAACAGGTAAAAATTATGGGATTAATTTTATCAGCAGTAGGTGCTATTGGAAGCACATTAGGAGATCAATGGAAAGAAGCCTTAAGATGCGAAGACTTAGGAAACGATATTCTTATGAAAAAAGTTACAACTAAATCTGGAGTTATAACAAATAAAAGTACAATTATCGTAGGACCTGGTCAATGCGCAATTATATATGACAATGGTAGAGTTATTGATGCTACAGCAGAAGAAGGAATTTATACTTTTGATACATCTTCTTCTCCATCTTTCTTTGCAGGTCAATTTGGACCAGTATTTAAAGAAATGTGGCAAAGATTTACTTATAAAGGAGCTTCAGCTAAACAACAAGCTGTATTCTTCTTTAATATTAAAGAAATTATAAATAATACTTTTGGAACAAAAACTCCTGTATTATTCCAAGATTGGGCTCACCCAATTCCAAATAGAATGACAGGAAAAAATTTACCATTAAGCCTAAAAGTAAAATGTTTTGGTAAATATACTTTTAAATTAGATGACCCTGCAACATTCATGAATGAAATAGCTGGCATGGCTGATGTTTATACAAAAGAACAACTTTGTAGCCAAATGCTTGCAGAAGTTTTAGACGCATTCCAAAATATTGTTAATGGTTTAGGAACAGAGGAAAAACATATTCCTGCTCTTGAATTACCAAGTCAAACTGATGAAATCAAAGAAATGCTTGCAAATTCTACATATGATGAAGCAATTAGAAGAAGAGGTATTAAAATTACTGGATTCTCTATTGAGGGTGTTTCTCTTGATGAAGAATCTGAAAAGAAAATTACTGAATATGAACACAATTCAAATGCTTACATGCAACAAGGTAGAGTTCTTAATGTTATGGAAGCAGCTGCAAATAATGCAAATGGTTCTGCTAACGGATTTATGGGTGTTGGAATGATGAATATGGCTTCTAACGGAATGGGATCTAGTGTTATGAATGATGCTTTTGCTGCAACAGGAAATGGTGCTGGTGGAGAAGTTGGTTCTAATACAGAAAGTACTAATGAAGCAAAATTCTGCACAGAATGTGGTGCGAAATTAACTCCAGGTGCTAAGTTCTGCCCTGGATGCGGAAAAAAATTATAAAAAAATCTCGCTTTTGCGAGATTTTTTTTAGTTTAAGTTATTTTCTTTTAATACTTGTTTAAATAATTCTCTTGTATTTCCATAAGATAATATTTTTAAAGCATCTTGGTATTCAAACCAACCAGCTTCTATTATTTCTTCTGGTTGCATTCTTAGAAAACCACCAACTTTTTTTCCAATAAACAATACTACTTCTTTGTATCTGCCTTTATCTGTTTTATAATGCATAACATATCTTTTAGTTGTATCAACTTCAACATCTATGTTTGTTTCTTCTTTTACTTCTCTTACAGCTGTTTGTTCTTCTGTTTCGCCTTCTTCAACATGTCCTTTGGGGAATCCCCACATACCAGACATTTGTCTTATTAGAAGTATTTTTTCATTAAATGTTATTATGCATCCGCACGCTTTTTCTTCTACTTCCATTAGTTTTTTCCTTTCTATTTAGATTTGATTTCCACATTTTATTGTTTCTTTGTGGATTAGTTGTATCAATAATATCATATTTTTTTGATTTATGCTACCCTTTAATTGTATATTTTGACATATTTTTTTTAATTTAATTGATTTTTCTAATTTTGTATGATATCTTTATATCAAATAAATCTAAGGAGGATTTAAAATTGAAAAAAAAGTATCAAATTTTACTTGTATTATTATTGTTTTTAGCTTTATTTTTTGCTTTCTTTATTATTAAGCAAAGCCCAGAAAGTTCCGAAAGCCCTAAGATTGATGAAAATGTTCAGTCTGAGGAAGAATCGAAAAAAGATATTACCTTTACTCTAACTGCTTTAGGTGATGTGTTGTGCCATAATACACAATATTGGGACGCTGAAGATAAAACAACAAACACTTATGATTTTTCATATGTTTTTGAAGATGTTAAAAAATATACAAGTGCAGGAGATATTACTATTGCTAATTTGGAAACAAGTTTTGCAGATGCTCCATATAGTAATTACCCAACATTTAATAGTCCCGCTAGTTTAGCAACAGCATTAAAAAATATTGGCATTGATATTATCACAACTGCAGGAAATCACTGCCTCGACAAAGGATTTAAAGGTTTGAGTGAAACAATTGATGTTCTAGATTCAAACAAAATTGAACATTTAGGAACATATAAAACTGCAGAAGACCAAGAAAAATTATTTGTTAAAGATGTAAATGGTGCAAAAGTTGCTTTTATTAACTATACTTACGGAACAAATGGTATTCCTGTTCCTACAGGAAAGGATTTTTGTGTAAATTTAATAAATAAAGAAAATATTAAAAAAGAAATTGAAAAAGCCAAAAACGAAAAAGTTGATGTAATTATTGCTTGTATGCACTGGGGGCAAGAATATCACACTACTCAAACTAAAGAGCAAGAAGAATTAGCAGATTTCTTATTCCAAAATGGTGTAGATATAATTATTGGTAATCACCCACATGTAATTGAACCTTTTGAAACAAAAGAAGTTATAATGCCAGACGGAACAAAAAAGCAATGTTTTGTTGCTTATGCTTTGGGAAACTTCACAGCTGATCAAAATTATGAAAATACAAGAGATTCAATTATTATCAATTTAAAAATAACTAAAAAAGCAGATGGAACTGTTTCAATTGATTCAGCAGACTATATACCACTTTACATTTACAAAAATCCATCACTTTCTAAAAAGAAATTTAAAATTATTGATTTAAATACTGCAATTAAAAATTATGAAAATGGAACTGATAAATCAATTGGTGCAACAGCTTATAATTTATTTAAAAAAGAATTAGCTGCCATTAAAAAAATAGTAGAAAAATAAAAAACAATAAAAGTTTGCAAAGCAAACTTTTATTGTTTTTTATTATATTTTAATTTAGCATATCTTTACGTTTTAACCACCATGTAACAAGAAGTGTTAAAACTATTGAAATCAATAGCATAACAACAAATCCATATGGACTATTTTGTAAAGGTAATCCTACATTCATTCCCCAAAAGCTTGATACCATTGTTGGTACAGCTAATACAATTGTTATTGATGTTAAAAATTTCATTACTCCATTTAGGTTGTTTGAAATAATTGAAGCATATGCATCCATTGTTCCATTCAAAATGTCACTATATATTTTTGACATCTCTATAGCCTGTTTATTCTCTATGATTGCATCTTCTAGTATTTCTTCATCATCTTCATATAGTTTGATTATTTTTCCTCTCATTGTTTTTTCCATGACTAACTCATTTGATTTTAATGATGTTGTGAAATAAACCAAACTCTTCTCTAAACTTAGCATTTTTAATAATTCTTTGTTTCTCATTGATTTTTGTAATACATATTCTGCAATTTCAGTTTCTTTGTTTATTTGTTTTAGGTAACTTAAAAAATATGAGGCGTTAATATATAATATTTGAAAAATAAATCTGCTTTTCTTATATGTTTGAAAATTCTTTATTTTCATTTTTTCAAAAGAATTTATTACTTTGTTTTTATTTAATGATACTGTTATAAAAAAATCATCTCTTACAACTATCATACCAAGCGGCATTGTTGTATAAATATCATTTTCATCTTTGGATTTTTCTATTATTGGGACATCAACTATAAATAATATTGTTTCGTCATCTTCTTCAATATCAATTCTGGCTTTTTCTTCATTATCTAGAGCCGCTCTTATAAAATCATCTTGAATTTTTAGATTTTCGCATACTCTTTTTATCTCGTTTTCTGTTGGGTTTACAAGATTTATCCAGCTTCCTTTTTCAAATTCTTTTATCTCTTCAAATTTATTTGTTTCAATATCTGTTTTATATATTTTTAACATTTTTTCACCCCATTTTTTATTATATTATTAAGGAAGTTCTAAGAACTTCCTTATTTCATAATTATTCTTCTTCACCTTTTAGTCTTTCTGCTCTATCTGCTGCAATTAAGTTATCTACCATTTCATCTATATCTCCGTTTAGGAAATTTTCCATTTGATAGATACTCATTCCAATTCTATGGTCCGTGATTCTTCCTTGTGGGTAATTATATGTTCTGATTTTCTCACTTCTATCTCCTGAACCTACTTGTGTTTTTCTTGCATTTGCAACTTCGCTATCTTGTTTTTCTTTTTCAATTTCATATAATTTTGTTCTTAGCATTTTCATTGCATTATCTCTGTTTTGGAATTGTGATCTTTCTGTTTGACATTCTACTACAATTCCTGTTGGTTCATGGATTAACCTTACAGCTGATGATGTTTTGTTTATATGTTGACCACCAGCACCTGATGAACGGAATACTTCCATTTTAATATCTGCAGGATTTATTTCAATTTCCACATCTTCTACAACTGGCAATACTGCGACTGTTGCAGTTGATGTATGAATTCTACCACTGCTTTCTGTGTCTGGAACTCTTTGTACTC
>CAMOWC010000009.1 GCA_946628065.1 uncultured Clostridiaceae bacterium
TTGCCATTTGTGCAAATTGTACTAAGTTCATTGGTTTGCAATTTGTATTTGCTCCAGCATCTATTAACATTAAACCTTTTTTGTATGCTGGAAGCATTGGAGCTATTGCCGGCCTATCGATTCCACTTATTCTTCCAACTATTAATGTTGCACCTGTAAGTAAAGCACCTGAGTTTCCCGCTGAAATGAACACATCTCCTTTACCCTCTTTAAGCAAATTAAATCCTACTACCATTGAAGAATCTTTTTTATGCCTTATTGCATCTGTTGGTATGTCTTCCATTTCGATTGTTTCTAAAGCATTGTAAATAGATAGTTTATCTGAAAGCTCTTCAATTTTATCTTTTCCAAATAACTCTTTAATCTTTTCTAAAATTATTTTTTCGTTTCCAACTAAAACAATATTTGAATCAATCTCTTTTGCAGCTTTTACTGCTCCTTTTATTGCTGCATCTGGCGCATTATCTCCACCCATTGCATCTAATATTACTGTCATTTTTATCCCTCCGGAAAAAGTTCTATCACATATATATTTGTGGTAGAAATATTTTATTATTTTATTTTCAAAAAATCAATAGGTAATTTATTATATTAGTACTTAATTATTTATATATCCAAAAAAGAGCTAATATGTACAGTTGAAAAATTTGTTTTTTCCATTATGTCATTTAATATTTTATTAGTGTCATCAATCATTATTATTTTTTCGTCAGGAACACTTTTGTTTTTTTCTTTTATTTTTTTAAGAATCGAAGTCTTTTCACTATCGTCCTGGCAGTAGTACACATTCTCTACAGGAATTCCATAGTATTTATTAGCAAATTGCTTTTTGAATTCGCCCTCATTGCATTCTCCAACTGTAGTTATAACATATAAATTGTTTTTATTTTTTTCTTCTATAAAACATTTCATTTTATATGAAACTTTATCTTCTGTGTATCCATTAATTCCTCTTTTACACTCTTTTACCCATTCCGAATCTGTTAATGCAAAATGCGTGTGTTCTCCCCATTCTTCAACTGCAAGGACTCCATCTACATCAAACACAAAAACACATGAATTATCTTTTAATAAATCTTTAATTTTACTCATTTACCCCTCCACTTGTATTATTTTACTCGCTGAACTTGTTTTTTTCAATCTTTTTTATAATATTTTGCAAAAATTAATTAAAGCTCAAAAAAAGAGGGCGCATATGACTGGTTTGCAACCCAGATCACAGCATTCCCTCATGGTACAGGATAGTGCTTACAAAGAGTGGCCTATCTTTAGTAAGCAAGTAGCACCATTAATGAGACTGAATCCTCATTTCTGCAGGTGCAAACTTTTTTACTATCCCGGCACGCCGCACGTGCGTGCGACGCAATCGAAGCATTCTTGTGCAGTCTTCAGTAAACAGGCAATAGGGCTTTTCCAAACAAAATGTCTGGATTTCCCGTTTCATGGCCTTTGGCCAGTCCCGTTTTACTTCCCTCCACACAATATGCTTCAAAATACGCATATACGATGCGTAGTCGAAGCATCTCATTGTGAGACCTCCTTCGTAATTTTGAGATTTCTCTCATGTGTTATATTATAGCACTTGTTTCGTTATCTGTCAATACATTATGTTGTTTAATGTGGTTTAATCTCATTCCTTGATTTTTCCTAGTTTATTTTAGTTACATACTAGCTAAAATAAAAAGAACGTTTAATATTGTACTAAACGTTCTTTAATACAGAAAAATGGACTGTTCTCTTTTTCTCAGGTGTCCCTTTTGTTTTTAATTTGATGCTGGAGTAAAAGTGCCGTCTTCATCCCATGTACCATTCCAATTTGGGTATATATGTTCATTTGTATCTGTATATTTAAATGTTCTATCAAAATTATTAACGCTAACGTTACTTATATCCCAGTTGTTCACTCCAGATACATTTGTAAGACTATTGCATCCAAAAAACATACGGCTCATATTAGTTACATTACTAACATCCCAGTTTTGTAGTGCATTTAAGTTAGATATCTCACAGCCCATGTCTTGCGAAAACATGTTATGCATATCTTTTACGTTTGAAACATCCCATCCTGAAATTCCACTTAAATCGGCAAGTTTTGGCATTTCGTCAAACATTTCACTCATATCAGTAACATGAGACGTATCCCATCCAGAAAGCGGGTTGAGATTTGTAAGAGACCAGCAGCCAGCAAACATAGCAGACATATTTGTTACATTTGAAACGTCCCATTCTGAAAGACTTGAAATGTCTGATAGAAGGATAAAAAATTCAAACATTTTTGAGCAATCTCCACTAAGATAAACTTTATCAGCTTCAGTCCACCAGTATAGTGTATCTGGTATGTAATTTTGGCTTGAGCCAAAATAATCAATACTTGCTGTTTCTCCTCGTTCTATCCACATATATACTGGATATTCAGAGTCATTTGTTGAAACAATAATCTTTGTGCTATCACTTTCTGGGTTAACTGGAGCAGTAGTTGCCTTTTTTATAGCAACTATTGTAGGTAATGTGGCATCACCAAACGTGACTGTGTCAATTGTAATTTCTGAAAGTAGGCTTTGTCTTATTTCTGCAGAAGTTTTTAATTTAGCCTTCTTTTTTATAAGAGCCTTATCAAGTTCCTTTAGTAAATTACTATATTCTTTTCCCTCAATTTCGGCTTTGCTATTCCATTTTTCTACTGCATCATTGGTACGCTCAAATAAGCCTCCTCCGTCTAACCCTATCGTTACTGCTGTACCAGCAAGAATAAGCAATACAATTACAGTTATCACTAACGCAATTAACGTTATTCCTTCATCTTTCATTTTTATTATTTCTCCTTTCTTTTGTACTATATGAAGTATTATATCTTAAGTTATAATGGATGTCAAACATACTAAAATGCACTGTTGTTCTTGTTAGCAATGTGTGCAGTTTGCAAGTAGCAAGTAAATGGCAGTAGTTAATAAGCAAGAATTTTTTAGCAACATCCATAAAAGTTTAAAATTACCACTCAAAAATTTAAAATGATGACAGGATAAATCCTGTCATCATTTTATTATAGTTTTGTTTTTATTACTCAATGATTTCTGCAACGATACCAGAACCTACTGTTCTACCACCTTCACGGATAGCGAATCTTAGTCCTTTTTCAATTGCGATTGGTGTGATAAGTTCGATTGTCATATCTACGTTATCACCTGGCATACACATTTCTGTTCCTGCAGGTAATTCGATAACACCTGTAACGTCTGTTGTTCTGAAATAGAATTGTGGTCTGTAGTTTGTGAAGAATGGTGTATGACGTCCACCTTCTTCTTTTGTTAGAACGTATACTTGTGCTTTGAATTTTGTATGTGGATTGATTGTTCCTGGTTTTGCTAGAACTTGACCTCTTTCGATTTCTTTTCTATCAATTCCTCTTAATAGAACACCAATGTTATCTCCAGCTTCAGCTTGATCTAACAATTTTCTAAACATTTCAACGCCTGTTACAACTGTTTTCTTTCTTTCTTTAGTTAAACCAATAATTTCAACTTCGTCAGAAACTTTTACAACTCCTCTTTCTACTCTACCTGTTGCAACTGTTCCACGTCCTGTAATTGTGAATACGTCTTCAACTGGCATTAAGAATGGTTGATCTGTTGGTCTATCTGGTGTTGGAATGTAGCTATCTACTGCATCCATTAATTCTTTCATGCATTGATATTCTGGTGCGTTTGGATCTGTTGATGTAGACTCTAATACTTTTAATGATGAACCTTTAACAATTGGAATTTCGTCTCCTGGGAAATCATATTTAGAAAGTAGGTCTCTAACTTCCATTTCTACTAATTCAAGTAATTCTGGATCATCAACCATATCGCATTTATTTAAGTAAACAACGATATATTTAACTCCAACTTGTCTTGCTAAAAGTATATGCTCTCTTGTTTGAGGCATTGGGCCATCAGCTGCAGATACAACTAATATAGCACCATCCATTTGTGCAGCACCTGTAATCATGTTTTTTACATAGTCTGCGTGTCCTGGGCAGTCAACGTGTGCATAATGTCTTTTTTCTGTTTCATATTCAACGTGAGCTGTGTTAATTGTGATTCCTCTTGCTTTTTCTTCTGGTGCTCCATCGATTTGATCATAAGCTGTATATTGAGCTTTTCCTAGTAATCCTAGCCATTTTGTAATAGCTGCTGTTGTTGTTGTTTTACCATGGTCAACGTGGCCGATTGTACCAATGTTAACGTGTGGTTTTGTTCTTTCAAATTTTGCTTTTGCCATTTGAAATTTCCTCCTTTTAATTTTTGAGATTTCTCTCTAATATTTTTAAATTTAATAACTAATTTAAAGTATTGTTATTTTATACTATTTCTTGCGTTTTTGCAAGTGGTTTAAAGAAATTTTATTCCTCTTTCTTTCCTCTTGTTGCAACTATAGTTTCAAGAACTGATTTTGGAACTTCTTCATAGTGTGATGGTTCCATTGCGTATGTTCCTCTTCCTTGTGTTTTTGAACGTAAGTCTGTAGCATAACCAAACATTTCTGCAAGTGGGATAAATCCACGAATAATTTGTGCTCCTCCTCTTGCTTCCATTCCTTCCATTCTACCACGTCTTGAGTTAATATCTCCAATAACATCTCCCATGTATTCTTCTGGAACTGTTACTTCAACTCTCATGATAGGTTCAAGAATAACTGATTTAGCTTGCTTACATCCTTCCTTAAATGCCATAGATGCTGCAATTTTGAAGGCCATTTCTGAAGAGTCAACTTCATGGTATGATCCATCTACTAAAGTAGCTTTAAAGTCTATAACTGGGTATCCAGCTAAAACTCCGCTTTCAGCAGCTTCTCTAATTCCAGCTTCAATTGGTTTAATGTATTCTTTTGGAACTGCACCACCAACAATTTTGCTTTCGAACTTGATTCCACTTCCTGGCTCTAATGGTTCCATCTCTAGCCATACATGTCCGTATTGACCTTTACCACCAGATTGACGGATGAATTTTCCTTCAACTTTAACTGCATTTCTAATTGTTTCTTTGTAAGCAACTTGTGGCTTACCTACATTTGCCTCAACTTTGAATTCTCTTTTTAATCTATCTACGATAATGTCTAAGTGAAGCTCACCCATACCAGCAATGATAGTTTGACCTGTTTCATGATCTGTGTATGTTTTGAATGTTGGGTCTTCCTCTGCAAGTTTTGCAAGAGCAATACCCATCTTCTCACTTGCAACTTTATCCTTTGGCTCGATAGCAATATCAATAACTGGCTCTGGGAATTCCATAGATTCAAGAATAACTGGGTGATTTTCATCACATAATGTATCACCTGTTGTTGTTTCCTTTAATCCAACTGCTGCTGCAATATCTCCAGAGTAAACTTTTTCAATGTCTTCTCTGTGGTTTGCATGCATTTGAAGAATTCTACCAATTCTTTCTTTTTTGTCTTTATTTGAATTTAATACTGTAGATCCTGCTTCTAGTACACCTGAGTATACTCTAAAGAAGCAAAGCTTTCCAACATAAGGGTCTGTTGCGATTTTGAATGCTAAAGCTGCGAATGGCTGGTCATCACCAGTTATTCTTTCTACTTCATTTCCATTTTCATCAACACCTTTGATATTAGCAATGTCAAGTGGAGATGGCATGTAGTAAACTATAGCATCAAGAAGCTCTTGAACACCTCTGTTTTTGTATGAAGAACCACATGTTACAGGAACGATTGTGTTAGCAATAGTACCTTTTCTAAGTCCTAATCTAATTTCATCCTCTGTAAGTTCTCCTCCATCTAAGTATTTCATCATTAAATCATCATCAGCTTCTGCAGCTGCTTCAATCATTTCGCTTCTAAATTTTTCTGCTTTTTCTTTTAAATCAGCTGGAATTTCAATCTCTTCGATTTCTTTTCCTAAATCGTCTTTATGAATGAAAGCTTTCATTTTAATTAAATCAACTATACCTTGGAAATTGTCTTCAGCTCCGACTGGAATCTGAACTGGAATAGCGTTTGCATGAAGTCTTTCTTTCATTTGCTCTACTGAACCATAAAAATCAGCACCTGTCATATCCATTTTATTTACATATGCCATTCTTGGTACATGATATTTATCAGCTTGTCTCCAAACTGTTTCAGATTGTGGTTGTACACCACTTCTTGCAGCAATAACTAATACCGAACCGTCAAGTACTCTAAGTGATCTTTCAACTTCAACTGTGAAGTCAACGTGACCTGGAGTATCTATAATGTTAATTCTACGTCCTAACCATTGGCATGTTGTAGCAGCAGAAGTAATTGTAATACCTCTTTCTTGCTCTTGCTCCATCCAGTCCATAGTAGCTTCACCTTCGTGAACTTCTCCTATTTTATGGTTAATTCCTGTATAGAAAAGAATTCTCTCTGTTGTAGTAGTTTTTCCTGCATCTATATGAGCCATTATTCCTATATTTCTAGTTTGTTCTAGTGGGAATGCTCTTCCTGCCATTGTTTCTTTTCCTCCTTTTCTTGCGTGAGAAAAAGGGACGGTTCTCTTTTCTCACACTCTTCAATTTTCAATTGTTCTTTTGATTTTTGTTTTTGTGAGAAAAGAGAACCGTCCCTTTTTCTCACACACAAAAATTTTACCATTTGTAGTGTGCAAAAGCTCTATTTGCTTCTGCCATTTTATGCATATCTTCTTTCTTCCTAAATGCACTACCTGTGCTGTTTAATGCATCTATTATTTCGCCAGCTAATTTCTCAGCCATTGTTTTTTCGTGTCTTGTTCTTGCATATGTTACAAGCCATCTTAAACCTAATGTTTGTCTTCTTTCAGGTCTAATTTCCATAGGTACTTGGTATGTAGCACCACCTACTCTTCTTGCTTTAACTTCAAGAACTGGCATTACATTATTTAATGCTTGCTCAAATACTTCTAGCGGATCTTTTTGTTCTTTTTCTTTAACTATATCAAAAGCTCCATATACGATTTCTTGAGCAACTGTCTTTTTACCATCTAGCATAACATTGTTAATTAATTTTGTAACAACTTTGCTATTGTATATTGGATCTGGTAAAACTTCTCTTTTTGCAATATATCCTTTTCTTGGCACTATTCTTCCCTCCTTTTAAGAATTTTAAGTTAATGTGGCTTCCTAAATAGGATAGCCTAGGTACTCTTGAGTATTTCTCAAGTATAGTGCTACTTTATATATAAAATCAATTTCTTGACTAATTATTTCGCACTATTAAAAATTTAGCCTTTTCTCATATTACGATATAGGCTGTGTAAAAAATTTCAGAAGCAAGCAGTACAAGGCAATCGAAGAAAATTTTTTGAGAACTATACGAGTTGTATGTTCGAGGAAAATTTTCGAGATTAACGCAGTAATGCGATGCTTATGGGATTTTTACGCTTTTTTTGGTTTCTTTGCACCATACTTAGATCTTGCTTGATTTCTGTCTTTAACTCCAGCTGTATCAAGTGTTCCACGAATAATATGGTAACGTACACCAGGAAGGTCCTTTACTCTTCCACCCCTAATTAGAACAACACTGTGCTCTTGTAGGTTATGGCCTACACCAGGAATGTAAGATGTAACTTCATAACCATTTGAAAGTCTAACCCTTGCAACTTTTCTTAAAGCTGAGTTAGGTTTCTTAGGAGTTACAGTTTTAACTACTGTACATACACCTCTTTTTTGTGGACTTCTGTTATCAGTTTGTCTTTTTTTCTTTGAGTTATATCCCTTTTGTAAAGCAGGAGCTGTAGATTTAGTAGTTGAAGTTTTTCTTCCTTTTCTTACTAATTGGTTAATTGTTGGCAATTTGTTTTCACCTCCTATAAAAAATTAAACCGCAAATTGTTTAAACAATTTGCGGTAAAATTATACCATTTTTTTACTTATATGTCAACGTTTTTTGCGATAATTTTATCTTACAAATCCACCAGTCCCTGTTCTGTCCAAATCTTTTGTTGAAGTATGTGAATATTCATCCATTTTCCCTCTTCCAACTTTGACTCTTAATCTGTCAAGCATTTTCTCTTTTTTCACTGTTCTTTCTTCTTTTAAAGTTGCATATCTTCCTGCAGATTTAGATAATTCATATAATCTTGTCCCTTCTGGCCTAAATCTATCTAAGAAACGTCTTACTCCTCTGAATAGCCCTGATGTTTCATAAATTAATGCTCCGGCTCTTACATAGCTCAATCTGTTTTCAAAGTCTTCAATTTCGTCAATTGTCATTTCTGAAAAATGTTCATTTACTCTGTCAATTTCCTGTCTAATTGCCATCATATCTGGCTGTGGCATCTTGCTCATTCTTTCAAGGCGTTCTCTTGTGATTATATGCCTTGCTCCATTATTGTCTGTAAATGCTACATCGTTTCCAGGTAATTCTGATAGTCTTTCTCTCATTATTCTCGCAAATTCACGTCTTTGAATTGGTCCAAGCATTCTAGCCATTTTTACTATGTCTTCTCCACCATTTCTAGCTAAAAGTTTTCTCTGTCTTTCTGGATCCGCACTTCTAAAATCTCTAAACATTGATCTTGCTGTTTCTCTTTCACTTAAGCTAACTAATAATGTTGAGTCTCCTGCTGCTTTTTCTTTATCTTCGTGTTTTTCTTCTGCTGGTTCTCCATTATCTCCAATTCCTGGAACTACTGGTGCTTCTCTAAACGCATAAATGTTTTGCGCTTTTAAGAAATTTTCAATTTCAACTTTACGTTTTATAAATTCTGCTTCCATTCTTGCTTGGATTCCGGAAAGTTCTTCAAATTGCCTTTCTTGTTTTGTTAATTTGCCTTTTAGTTCAGCAATGTGTGCTTCTAATTGTGATTTTGCTTTGTCTTTGTCAAATTTCCCTGAAACTCTTCCTGCAAAAGCAATTGATTCATCATCTTTTCCCATTACAACCTGTAATTGTTTTTCGGCTTCAGCAATCTGGCTTTTAGTTCTCTCAATGTCTTGTCTAATTCGTTCAATTCTACTTTTGTTTTCTGTTAAAACTTTTTCGTACATTCCAACTAGTTCGATTGCTTCTTCTCTATATTGAGATTTTGAATCTTTCTTTCTTCCAGCAATATCATGTAGTTTTGATTCGACAGCATTGTTACCTTCCATAAGTTGGCTATTAATTTCATATTCTGTTATTATTTCTAGTTTTTGGTCTAGTGTTAGATGATTTCTTACATATTCTTCTCTTGTTCCTCCTCCATTGATAAATGCTTCATAATCCCTATAATGTGCTTTTAAGTAAGATTCTGTAACAACCTTTATAGTTTCGTCATTAATAAATTGGTCTCTTTCTGCATTTATAGCCGCTACTCTCGAAGCTAAATCTGTTTTTAATGTATCAATGCCTGTAAAGCTATCTCTCATTTGCTGTTCAATTTTGGGTGTTCTTGCCATATTTATCCCTCCTTATTTATGGCATCCTCAATCTTTTTCATTTTTTTAAGTGTCTCATTGCAATCTTCCATTAATTTAAAATTCTTTTTTATTTCCTCAATGTTTTCATCATACTCTTTATCTTCCATGAAAACACTCCTTTCTCTTCATAAGTAAACATAATCATTTTTATTATACACTATATATCCAAAAAATGCAAGTTTTTCCTTGCATTTTCTATCTTTCCGCTTCTTCTTGTTCTCCTTTTTCTTTTGCCATCTCTTTTTGATATCTCTCCTCATACATGCCTCTTGGGCTTACTATTCTAACACGTTTTTTTTCAAAGTCTTCTACTCTGTATAAAAAGTCTAAATCTATTATCACCCATTCCCCGGGCCCGAGTATTTCTTGTCCTTCTTTAGTTTCTTCTATTCCTGTTCCCTCTCCTGCATGTTCAATACTTCCCCATGTGACTTTGCCATTATCTTCTGCTTGTCCTACACGTCCAAAATATACTTTGTTTGGCTTTTTTAATCTTGCAAGGTTTTCTGGCTTTGGGTCATCCCAAATTATTCCACTTTCTCTTAGCTCTTTGTAAACTTGAAATACATCTTCATCTGTTGCACGTTCTGATGTGTCACATAGTTCTTCTACTTCAACAAAAAACGGATATTCTCTCCTTGAAACTTTTGTAGGCATATCTAACCTAGCTAGCGGTTGTAATATCCTTGGATGGTTTTGAGGAATAGGCATTCTTTCTCTGTAATCAAAATTACGGATTCCAAATTTTAAAACTTTTTCCCCAATTCTAAATGCTGTTGAAAATCCTCCTTTGCCTAAAGCTTCTATATCTGTAATGTCGCATTTTTCGTCTTCTATAATTTCGCCAATAATCATTCCTAGGCTTTCCACAAAATCATGACATTCACTAGGGTCTACTGCACCTATAGTAGTTTCATTCCATTTAGCAACCATCTCCCATGCTATGTCAGTTGGCTTAACCTTTTCCTTTAATTCATTACTGTCTATTGATGATTGTTTTCCTGCTGCTTTTTCAAGTCCTTCTTTTAGTTCAATTATCTTTTTTAATGTAGATAAAGGAAAGTAATTGTCTCCATTTGTTATTAATATCTCTGCATGTCTTTCTAAACGAGCTAAAGATAGGCTAGCATCTCCACTTGTATCAAGTAACTCTAAATATTCTTTTATTTCATTCCCATTTGCTATAGCCACTATCGAATCAAGTAATTCCTCAATATTTATCTTTGATTTTGTCCCTGTTTTTTCCTCAAGTTTTTCTTTTAATGCTTGTATTTCTCTAAATGTTCCTAAACGTCCTTTATTATTTGGATCTGTTACAAATCTCTTAGCTAGTTTTTCTAAAAGCTCCATCGATTTATCACTATCCGGATTGTTTTCAAGCAATTTTAGGTACATTTTTACAGCCCAATCATTTGCTGGAATAATATCTTTAAGTAACTCAAGTCTCTCGTAAAGATAGTCCGGGTCTGAAATTTTAAGTGTTTCCGTAAATAAGTAAAAGTCCCTAAATGTTAAATCTTCTCTTTCGAATGCATCTTTAAATGTACTAGTTACCTCTTCCATTAGGCTCTTAGAATCTTTTACTGTTGCCATTAAAAAATGATCCCCGCCTATTGCGTCGTAAAATTCCTTTCCATCAGGTGATTTGCTATGCATTCTATCAAAAAAGTCTTTAAAATGTCCAGATAACATAGCCTCCAAAACTGTCTTCATGTATTCTTCATTATTAGTTATATAAATCATTGGGAAAAGGCTATTTTGAGTTGCTTGCTCAAAAATTTTAGCAGGATGCATTTTTATAAGTTCCATTAATTTCGCACGCGCTTGTTTATTTTCTATATCACTTAAAATCATTTCCATATTTATTGAATGTGGCCCACCTACTTCTCCTATGTGGTCCAATATTTTTTCGAAGTTTTCTTCTAAAAAGCTTCTTACCGTCTCGTTTGGCTTTTCCTTACTGTCTTCATCCGGGTATGCAATGTTAAAGCAGTCTCCTATTATTCGTGAAAATTCGTAATCATATTTTTTTGTTTCCAAAAAGCTCTCTAATGCTTTTGTAACTCTTGTGTCCCAGCCTGGTATATTAGAAGTTATCTCTGGCATGTTGTTCGTAAGATTAAAGATTTGGTAATGATTTAACGTGTCTAATATTGTACCCCTATTTCTTTGTATGAATAATTTACCTCTTCCTTCATTGTTAAATCTATCTAAAAAAGCCAATTTAGTCCCCATAATTTCTAGCATTTCGCGAATTTCTTTTGTGCCAAATGGTTCTTTGTTTTTAAGCTTTTGCTTTATCTCTTTTATATTCAACTTATTCTTTTGTCATCTCCTTCCAGCAGAAAATATATCCAATATATTTTCTTTTTGGTTCTCTACTATTATAATATACGTTCGAATTATAGGCAACTATTTTTCTTTCATACAAGACATTTTTTAATTAAGGCTTTTTCTATATAATAAAATAGCACCTCGCACAGTTCGTGTGCTTGGTGCTATGGTACTATCTTAGCGGAGATTACTCAGGTCAATTGGCATTTCAAAATCCTGTGGGAAAATGATAAGCCAACTCCACCCGTATAGCCACCTCTGGCGGACTACCTTCAGGTTCATCTGTTCAAGAATCTCAATTGTCGGTTCATACAAGGTTCCTCCGAACCTGTATATGTACCCGTCAATTGGCTCTTCCTCCTTCAGCTCCCGCTGTATGTCAGACAAGATTGCCAGTGCCTGGTTCATCCCAATGTCTACCATGTAGTACCTCCTTATGTGTATCCTCGTGGGATATAGTTTGTTATTATATATCAAAAACGGTTGATTTTCAACCCTCTACTTTTATTATATTATTTATTTTTAAAATCTTAGCTTCGCTTTTATTGCTATAAGCAGTGTGATAGCGCTTTAAAACTATATTTCACTTATTTTTTCATTTAAAGCATCTATTGCTCTATCTGCTAACTTTTTATATCTTTCTTGTTTGTCTCTTATTTTTTCATGCAATTCTGGTAGTATTCCAAAATTTGCATTCATTGGAGAAAAGTGTTCGTTTGGAGATGATATATAAGCTGCTAGTGCTCCAATTACTGTTTCTTTCGGTAGAATTACATCTTTCTTTCCTAATAGTCTATTTGTTGCATTTATTCCAGCAACCATTCCAGAAGAAATCGATTCAACATATCCTTCTACTCCTGTTATCTGCCCTGCAAAATATATATTATGGCATTTTTTAAAGTTATATGTTTCATCTAAGAGTTCTGGCGAATTGATGTATGTGTTTCTATGCATAACTCCGTATCTTATAAATTCAGCATTTTTTAATCCTGGAATGAGTGAAAACACTCTTTTTTGCTCTCCAAATTTAAGGTTTGTTTGAAATCCTACCATATTATATAGGGTTCCTTCTTTGTTATCTTGTCTTAATTGTACAATTGCATATGGCCTTTTTTGTGTTCTTGGATCAGTAAATCCAACTGGTTTTAATGGTCCAAATCTTAATGTATCTTCTCCTCTTTTTGCCATTATTTCCAGTGGCATACATCCTTCAAATATTTCACGTTTTTCAAAGTCATGAAGGGTTACAATTTCTGCATTTATTAACTCATTATAGAATAAATCATATTCTTCTTTTGACATTGGTAAGTTAATATAGCTACTGCTTCCTTTGCCATATCTGTCACCATAAAAAGCTATATTAAAATCTATGCTTTCTTTTGTAATTATTGGTGCAGCGGCATCGTAAAACGCTAAGTTTTGATTTTCTGTTAGGCTTTTAATTTCTCCTGATAAAGCATCAGATGTAAGTGGGCCTGTTGCAATTATTGTAATATTATCTAGCAAGTCACTTAAAGAAATATCACTTCCAACTTCCATATTTATACTTTCAATATAAGAACTACTTTTTATAGCTTCTGTTACCTTGTCTGCAAATTTCTCTCTATCCACTGCTAATGCTTGTCCTGCCGGCACACTTGTGTCATCTGCCACTTTAATCAAAAGGGAATCTAATATTCTTAGTTCTTCTTTTAAAAGTCCACATGCATTAGTTAAACTACTTGATTTAAATGAATTGCTACAAACGATTTCAGCAAAATTACTATTTGAGTGCGCTGGTGAAAACTTTACTGGTTTCATTTCATATAGTTTTACTGGAATCTTTCTCTTTGCAATTTGGTATGCCGCTTCACATCCTGCAAGGCCTGCACCTATTACATTAATATATTCTTTCATATTTTTCTCCTTATAAAATAAAAATGAAGCAAAATGGGGTTGTCCCCAATACTGCCTCACTTTATGTTATTCTTATGCTTCTTCTTTGCTGTCTTCAATTGCTGTTTCCATTAATTCTGGTTTTTTAATAAACTTTATTAATTGTTTAAATCCACTTGCAAAATAGTATCCGTCGCATATTCTTTCATCTCCAACAAATGCGAATGATAAGCATTTTTCCTCTACTAGCTCGTCGTCTTCTGGGACATAATCTTTTTTCTTTTTACCCATTGCAAAGAATAAGCTCGTTGTTCCAAAATTATATATATGGTGGAAAATTGCATCTATTCCAAGTGATCCGACATTAGTTAAGAATGCGCTTGTATGGAATGGGCTAAGAGCTATAATTGATTTTGGAAGAATTCCATATCTGTCCAATAGCTTTAAAAATTTAATTATTATTTTTAAAATTATATTTGGAGTCTTTTCCAATTTTTTTACAAATCTTGCAGTGCTATTTTCATTAGATTCTTCTTTGTTTTCTGCAATAGCATTTTCAAGTTTTTCTTTTATTTCAAGAAGTGTTTCTGTACCATCAAATTTTAACTTTACTAGGGTTTCTTCTCCTTCTTCACTTAATGATTTTTTTATCATTAGGCTCATCCAAATTGCATTCCTTTCATATGGAATGCAATTAACAATAAACCTATTAAGCTCAGGTTTTAATGCTATTGTTCTGACAATTGCTGCATAAATAATATGCATATATGAAATTTTAATGCCTTCTTCTGCCTTTTTATTAATATATTCATCCATTCCCTTAAGCGGAATGTCTTGAGAAAAATATACCTGCGAGTCCGCTCTCGTTTCCATTATATGTGGTACAACCCTATATAATAATGGTGCTTTTTTTACTTTTTTCCCATCTGCTCTTATTCCAAACATACTAATTACCCCTTTTATTTTTTACTAATTAAAAACTTTATTTCTTTTTTCTTGCTTTAGTAGTTCTCTTAGCTTTATTTTTTTTAGTTTTCTTTTCCGTTTCTTTCTTTATTTCTTCTGCTTCCCCATTCTCTATATATTTTTCACCTTTTTTAGGTTTGTTCCATGAAATATAGTCACAGCTTCCTGGATTGTTTTCACATATATAGTAGTTTTTTCTTTTTTTAGTTTTTCTTATTTGAACCTTTCCTCCACATTTTGGACATGGAATATCAATTGTTTCATAATACGGTTTTGCATTTTTACATTCAGGGTATCCTGGGCATGCTAGGAATTTCCCGTATTTACCATATTTTATTACCATATTTCTTCCGGCACTTTTCGCAAACTACATCTGAGACTTCTTCTTCTAGTTTAACATGTTCTAATTCTTTTTCTACTTTTTCTACAGTTTGCTCAAATGGCCAATAGAATTCATTTATTACTTTTTTCCAATTTGCTTTTCCTTCTGCAATTTCATCAAACTGCGTTTCCATTTGTGCTGTAAATTTCTCATTTACAACATCTTTAAAATTCTCCACTAATAATTTGTTTACAGCCTTTCCAAGCTCAGTTGCAAATAATTGCTTTTGCGATTTTTCTATGTATCGCCTTTCTAATATAGTAGTAATTGTTGGTGAATACGTACTTGGCCTACCTATTCCTTTTTCTTCTAATGCTTTTACTAAGCTTGCCTCAGTATATCTTGGAGGAGGCTCAGTAAAACTTTGCTTTTCATTTAAGCTCACCTTTTTTAATTCTTCATTTTCATTTATTTCTGGTATTTTTGTATATTCTTCTGTTTTTTCGTTGTCGATTCCTTCTACATAAAGTGCCATAAAGCCTTTAAATTTCAGTGTCTGCCCGTTCGCCTTAAAATCATAATGATTAGCTTTTATCGTAACTGCAGAAGTATCATACACAGCTGCTGCCATTTGACTTGCTAAAAATCTTTGGTATATAAGTCTATATAGTTTATACTGGTCCGGAGTTAATTGCCCTTTTATGTCTTCTGGTTTAATCGATAAATAAGTGGGTCTTATGCCTTCATGTGCGTCTTGTGCATCCCCACTTGTTTTATAATATCTGTTTTCATAATACTCTTTTCCGTATGTTTTTTCTATTTCTGTTTTAGCAGCTCTTCTTGCTTCTTCTGAAATTCTTGTAGAATCAGTTCTCATGTAAGTTATAAGTCCTACTGTTCCACTTTCTAATTTTATTCCTTCGTAAAGCATTTGTGCAACAGACATTGTCTTTTTTAAAGTAAAGCCTAGTTTTCTTGAAGCTTCTTGTTGCATAGTGCTTGTTGTAAATGGAGGAGCTGGATTTCTCTTTTTCTCACTCTTTTTAACTTCAGAAACAACGTATTTTGCGTCTTCAAGCTTTGTTTGAATTTTGTCTACTTCTTCTTTTTTATGTAAGTCTATCTTTTTACCATCTTTTCCATAAAATTTTGCTTCAAAGTTTTTCTTGGATTTTTTGTCTTGTAATGTAGCATATAAATTCCAATACTCTTCAGGCACAAATTTTTCAATTTCATCTTCTCTATCTACAATGAGTTTTACAGCAACTGATTGTACTCTACCTGCTGATAGTCCCTTCCTAACTTTTTTCCATAATACAGGACTTATTTTATATCCAACAATACGGTCTAAAACGCGTCTTGCCTGTTGTGCATTAGTTAATGACATGTCTATTTTTCTTGGTTTCTTTATTGCTGTTTGCACTGCTTCTTTTGTTATTTCATTAAATGTAACTCTGCAAATACTGTCTTCAGGTATTCCTAAAATATATGCTAAATGCCATGCTATTGCTTCTCCTTCACGGTCAGGGTCAGTTGCCAAAATCACAGTATTGGCTTCTTTAGCTTCTTTTTTTAGTTCATTTATTAGTCCTGCTTTTCCTCTAATATTTATATATTCTGGTTCGAAATTATTTTTAACATCTATTCCAAGTTTAGATTTAGGTAAGTCTCTAATATGCCCCATTGAAGCAACAACTTTAGTTTTGCCACCAATGAATTTTTTTATAGTAGTTGCTTTGGCTGGTGACTCCACAATAATTAGTTTGTCTGCCATTGGTTAATCTCCTTTTCGCTTTAGTTTTAGGTTATTATATAATAAATAATTTTTGTTGTAAAGAATTTTTAGAATAACTCTGCTGAATCATGTTCCAAGTCTCACTTACACCTCATAAATAAGAAACCGAAAATGAGCTTTGCTTCATCTCCGGTTTCTTTTTTAAATTATCTCTTGCTTAATAATATCTATTATTGTATCTTTTAGTCCTATTGGCGTAACCTTGTTTCTTTTTAATTTGTCTAATACATGATTTGCTTTTGTTTCGTTATCAGTAAAAATATTCATGCTTTCGCTTTCTACATTTAATGCGTTTTCTAAATGTTCAGTTTTTACAATTTCTATTTCATATTGATTGGCTTTTTTAGTTTTATAATATGATAATTCTATTAGGTGGTTTATATTTGTGTCAGCTAAATCTGTTAAGTCAAGACTTTCCGTCCCATAAAGTCTTCTAATTGCCTGCACTGTTGTTAACCCCTTTCTTTTGTAGTATTGTCTCTTAGTATAATTTTGAAAAAGACTTTTCCACTATAACTCCTTTAAGCAAATTTAGCAAGCAATTTTCATCGCAAGTTTTGTCATTTTTCGACAAGTTTTTTTATTTCCTTATATATGTTCTCTTCAACATCTTTAACTTCAATGCTTCGCGCCTTTAATCCCATTTCTTCTTTTTTACCAGGAGTAAATAGAATATCTTCTATTTGGTTTTCTAATATATTTGCATTTAAATCTTTATCTAAAATAATTTTAGCAGCACCAGCATTTGCTAAGACTTTAGCATTATATTCTTGGTGATTTTCTGTTGCATATGGAAGAGGTATAAATATTCCAGGTTTACCAACCTTCGCAATTTCAGTTATCGTCATTGCTCCGCTTCGTGAAACCACTAAATCGCAACTATTAAGTACGTCTTCCATATTATATATGTATGGAACAATTTTTGTGTTTTTAATGTTCTGAATTGCTATCTTGTAATCCTCGAGCTCTTCTTTAATTAAATCATACTGACTCTGTCCTGCTGCCCAAATAATCTGGTATTTTTCGTTTTTATGCTTCTTTATTATCTCTAGTATTGCACTATTAATGCTTTTTGCTCCCTGGCTACCACCAAAAACTAATACAACTGGTAAATCGTCCCTTAATCCTATATCTTTTTTTATCTTATTTTTTTGATTTTCATTTAAATCAAGAAATTTTACTTTAGTAGGTGTCCCTGTGACAACAACTTTTTTTGCTCTTGGAAGTCTAGTCTTTGCATCTTTAAATCCAACAAAAATTTCATCAACTTTCTTTGATAAAAATTTAATTGATGCTCCCGGAAATGCGTTACTCTCATGTAGCACTGTAGGGACTTTTTTGCTTACTGCAGCTAAAAAAACTGGTACGCAAATGTATCCTCCAGTCCCTATTACAATGTCTGGTTTGAATTCTTCAATAATCTTTTTTGCATCAGTTTTGCTATTTATTGTTTTTATAATATCTTTCAGATTTTTTAATGTTATTTTTCTGTTAAACCCATATGCTTCTATTGTTTTTAGTTCATATCCAGCTCTTGGAACTAAATCATTTTCTAAGCCTTCTGTAGTGCCAATAAACACTATTTCGGAATTTTTTTCTTCTTGTTTTATTTTATTTGCTATAGCAATTCCTGGATTAATATGTCCTCCAGTTCTTGCTGCTGCAACAATTACTTTCATTTGTTTTCCTCCTAACAAATAGTCAAAACTACAAACTTTTTTATGATTTACTTGTATTTCTTGAAATATTAAGCAATACTCCCACACTTGCTAAAAGAATCATTAGAGCAGTTCCTCCATAGCTGAAAAATGGTAATGGCATACCAGTTACAGGCATTGAGCTTGTAACAACAGCTATATTTATTATTACTTGTATTCCTATTAATGAAGTAATTCCAACTGCTAACAAACTACCAAATGTATCTTGAGCTTTCATTGCAATTAAAATTCCTCTCCATATAAATATTCCAAATAATAATATTACTATTACGCATCCAACAAATCCAAGCTCCTCTGCTAATACTGAAAATATGAAGTCATTCTGCGGATATGGTAGATATAAATATTTTTGTTTGCTATTTCCTAAGCCACTTCCAAATAATCCACCTGAACCAATTGCATATATGCTTTGGATTACTTGCCATCCATCTCCTGTTGGATCTGCCCATGGATTTAAAAATGATGTCAACCTATCAAATCTGAAGTTTCCTTTTCCAGTATATTTAGCCATAAGTACAAGTGCTCCAAGCCCAGCTCCTGCCGCTCCAACTCCAAGTGTGAGGAAGTCTCTAAGCCTTGTTCCTGCAATTAGCATCATTATTGAAATTACAATTACTATTACAATTGATGCACTTAAGTGATCTTGGAATACTACTAATATAATAATTGGTGGTACTAACAAGAAAAGTGGCTTTAAGAAGCCCTTCCATGTAGTTTTTAATTCATTTTTGTGGTCTTCCAAATAAGCTGCAAAGAACACAATTAGTCCTATTTTTGCAAGCTCAGAAGGTTGGAATGTTCCGAATTGGACCTAAATCAATCCATCTTTTTGCTCCATTGGCATCTGTACCCATTATAGGAACTAGTGCAAGTAGAACAAAAGAAGCTATATACGCAATTTTATATAATTGTTTATATTTATGATAATCAATAGTTGAAATAAAGAACATCATTGCTAATCCTATAGCAGCTGATAATGCTTGCCTTGATACATATTTATAGCTGTTCCCGGACTCTGCAAGCGCAGCTGGTGATGATGCTGATAGTACCATTATAATTCCAAGAGCCAATAATAGTAATACAGTTATGCAAAGTGTAAAATCTAATGGCTTGAATTTCTTAGTCGGTGTAGCATTTTTCTTTATTTCTTTATTAGAAGCTCTGCTTACTTTTGCAACTCTATTTGTCGTCATGCTATCAATTTTTCCTTTCCTAAATTGAATATAAACCTATAACGCATACAATTAAAGTAATAACGCAAAATATGGAAACTATTTTGTTTTCTTTCCATCCTGACAGTTCAAAGTGGTGATGGAGTGGTGCCATTTTTAATACTCTTTTTCCTGTTGTTTTAAATGAAATAACCTGTGCCATTACAGAAAGTGTCTCTATTACTGGCACTAAAGCTATTATAATAAGCAGCAATGGCATCTTTAGGTAAATTGCAATTGCTGAAATTGCCCCGCCTAGCATCAATGATCCTAAATCTCCCATAAACACTTTTGCTTTATGTAGATTAAATATTAAAAATCCTAAGCAACTGCCTACACAAATACTGCCAAATATAACTATTTCTTTTACATCAAGAACAATTCCTATTATTGTTAATGTCGTCAAAATAATCGAACTTACACTTGTTGCAAGTCCATCTATTCCGTCTGTTAGATTAACTGCATTGGTTGTTCCGAGCATTACTAAAATAACAAATGGTATATATATTACAACAGGTAGAATAATTTCTGTATTAGCAAATGGAATAATAATACCTGTTCCTAAATTAAGTATTTTTGTTATATATATTGCAAATCCAGTTGCTATTATTAACTGTCCTAGCATTTTTAGTACAGGGCTTAGGCCTTTCGTATTTTTTAATATTATTTTTTTAAAATCGTCTATAAAACCGACCAGCCCAAATCCCACTGTTACAACAACGAGTGGTATTATTCTCTGTGCAATTTCAGGTTCTTTGCCTTTATAATATAAATATCCTCCTATACTACATATAATAATGCTTATAATCATTATTATTCCACCCATTGTAGGGGTTCCTTGCTTTTTAATATGTGATTGAGGCCCATCGTCTCTTTCATTCTGTCCAACTTTTAATTTCTTTAAAATTGGAATAATTATAAACGACAATATAACACTTGCTACAAATGATAATAATAAAATCTTAATTTGAAAATCCATATTCATAATTTGCTCCCTTTTTTTGCTTTCACTGATGTTTTCCTATATCCTAAGGTCGTTTTATTTCATATTCTTAATGATTTCTTTTATAATTGTCCTTTCATCAAATGGAAATTTTTCACCATTTATTTCTTGATATGTTTCATGCCCTTTCCCTGCTAAAACAATTATGTCTCTTTTATTTGCCATTTCAATTGCACTTTTTATTGCTTGTTTTCTGTCTACTATTACTTCATACTTTCCGTTTGTTTTCTTCATTCCTTCTTCTATTTGGTTCACTATTGTCTCAGGTTTTTCCGTTCGTGGGTTATCAGATGTAATTATCGTATAGTCTGCAACTGTACCAGATATTTCTCCCATTATTGGACGTTTCCCAGGGTCTCGGTCTCCACCACAGCCGAATACAGAAATAACTCTTCCTTGAGTATAGCTTTTTACTGCTTTTAAAATACTGCTTAGGCTTTCTGGCGAATGAGCATAGTCTATCATTATTGTTAACCCTTTTTTATTCGGTACCAGCTCACTTCTACCAGGTACTCTAACATCTTCTAATGCAAGTTTAATATTTTCAGGCGAGACTCCCATTTTTTTTGCAACGGAAATAGCTGCAAGCGAATTGTAAACACTAAATCTTCCAGGTATACTTGTTTTTACTCTTTCATTTTTTTCTCCAAGTTTTACTCTAAAATCAACATATGAATTTGTAACTGTAACATCCTTTGCAAGTAAATCTGCTGGATTATCTATTCCATATGTTTGTATATCACTTTGTGGAAATAACTTTTTAACTTTTATTACCTGTAAATCATCTGAATTTATAAATCCAGTTTTGCACATTTTAAATAATTTTAATTTAGATTCAAAATAATCTTGCATATTAGGATGTTCTTTTTCACTAATATGATCTTCAGTAAAGTTTGTAAACACAGCAATGTCAAAATTGCATCCAGTAACTCTGTCAAGTTTTAAACTTTGAGATGAAACTTCCATTATAACTGCGTCAACATTTTCCTTAACCATTTGAGCGAAAATTCTTTGCAGTTCTAAACTGTCTGGCGTAGTTCTGTCACTTTCTCCCAAACATTTATCTCCTATATATTTTGCAATAGTTCCAATTAATCCTACCTTTTGCCCTTGTTGTTCTAGTATTTTCTTTATCATAAATGTAGTAGTTGTCTTTCCTTTTGTTCCTGTAATTCCTATTAGTTTAAAATTCTTAGATGGATTATCATAAAAATTACATGCAATAATAGCTAGTGCATATCTTGTATTTGGTGCCATTATAATTGTTATATCATTTGGAACATTTAAGCTTTTTACATCTGTTCCCTCTTCAATAACAACACAGATTGCACCATTTTCTATTGCTTTATCTATAAATTTATGTCCATCAGAACTAAATCCTTTTATTGCAACAAACATAAAGCCACTCTCAACTTTTCGCGAATCACTTTCTATCCCTTTTATATCAATGTCAAGGTTTCCCTTGGCCTTTAAATTTACAATTCCAGCTAGAACTTTCTTAAGCTCCATAAAGGTACCTCCTAATATAATTTTACGAGCTTATTATATAATTAAATTTAGTATTTGTATATAGTTTTTTAAATAAATTTATTACATTATATTCATATTTTTTTATTATATAAATGACTAGACTTTTTTTAAATTATAATATATAATTTTTTTCAAGTGGAGGTATAAAGTTAATGAACGAAGCAGAAAAAAAATCACTTTATGACTCTATTCAAGCAGAAGAAAAATCTAAAAATACAATATTAGCTTTGATGCAAAAATTTGCCGAATCTAATGAATCTGTAAGTTTAGATCAAGTAAATGATGTTAGAGTTTTTTTGGAAAATTTAATTGCATCTCTTAATTTAACTAATCAAAATATTGAAATTTTAAATAAATTGTTAAGAGATATTGAAAATATTAAAATTGATTTTGTTGCACAAGAAACGGATCAACCGGTTGCAGAAAGAAAAGATTATTATTCAACTCCATCACATAAAGAAGAAGTTCCTGTATTTCATGAGGATAAAAGTTATATCGACAAAATAGTTGAAGAACCTAAAGAGGAAGCTTCATCTTCTGGTTATGTTGAAAACACTTTAATTGTGTCTGAATTAAAAGGTAAGGTTTTTCTACCATATAAAAAGGTTGAAATTGATAAATATTTAGAGTACAACCCATATAATTCAGTAGAAAATATTATTAAAGAAAAATATACATTGCCAATAACTAGATTTAAAAATCCATTTATTGCAAGATTTAGAGAGGCTTTTAAACTTATACGAAATAAAGAAAAGGGATCTATAAAAGAAGCTTTTGATTTGGGATTAGAGCTTATGTTTAATTATAATTTGCATCCAGCAATTATAACAGCATGTAAGAATTTAGATGAACTTGATATTTATCTAGATTACTTAGAAAGTGGCGAAACTCGAAAATTTGATATATTCAAGATACTATTTGAGATGGCGCCTACTGTTGTTAAATCAAAACATGAATTTTAAAAAAAGTGAACCGACACAGACGGTTCACTTTTTTTAATAGAATAATTTTGAAGCTTTTAGAACCATCCCTATCGTTTCAACATAAAAAGGAAAGTGGATAATCCCACTTTCCTTAAAAATTTATTGATAACAGCGAGTATAATATATATCGCTACCAATTGTTTCTGTGCCATTAACTTCTGTTGCACCTGTTTCTGTATCTGAAACCGTTCCGCTTATTGCAGCTGTTTTACCTTTAACTATTCCATCATAGAATTTTAAAGTTCCTGGAGTTTCTATACCATTTGTCTTTCCTTGTATTACTGGTGATGTATTGCCTATGGTTCCATCTTTTTCTCCAAGCTCTATTTTTCCCGCCGCTTTAGTTGTTATTGCGGGTCCTGCTGTTGAAGTTACAGTTCCTCCCAAAATTTTAACTGTTCCTGCATCAGTTTGTATTACTCCTCTATTTACGCCTTGGTATGATCCAGCATTATTAGCACTTATTGTTGAATTACCAGAAATTATCAATGTTCCTGAGTAAAGATAAATTGCTTGTTTCGTATTATTAGTTCCTTCTCCTGTATGTGTAACTGATGCATTTTCTATAATTATAGTTCCCGTAGCAGTATTAATAGCTGATTGTCTTGAACTAGCATTAATAATTCCGTTTTTTATTTTAATTGATCCTAAGTTTTCAATTACTGATGGTCTAGTTGAGTTATCGTTCATACTTTTTGCATTCTTAGTTCCATTATTATATAATTTATGTCCATCTAAATCTAATACAATATTTTTATCTGGTGCTACATAAACCGCTTCTAATGTATCTTTTAGTAATGTTATTGTTGTTTCAGTATTATCTGTTGGTACATCATCTATTGCTTCTTGTAACGTTGCATATAAAGTTTGCCCAATTATTGCTGCAGCATTGTCTGTCCATTGTGCATAATATGTTGCTGTACCTGTAACTAGTTGTGAATTATTAATTCTTGTTCCTCCTGTTGCTGCTGTATACCATCCTGTAAAGTTATAGGCTGTTCTAGTTGGTGTTGGTAGAGTTCCAACAGTATTTCCAGCTTCTAATGTTTTACTTGCCATACCTGTTTGTTGATCTATTGTCCATCCAGTTGTTACAGGAATAGTTCCGTCACGTGGATCTAATGTTACTGTTGCAATTATTGGATCCCAATGTGCAAAATATGTTACATCATCATTTATGACTTGACTTGTTGTAATTTGAGTTCCATTTGTTGGATCTGTAAACCATCCAACAAATGTGTTGTATTGTTTTGTTGCAGTTGGCAATGTTCCAATTGTAGCTCCTATGTTTACTTCTCTTTCATCTTCAGATGAAGTTCCACCCTCTCCAGCATTAAAAATTACCAAGGCTTTTACTTTTGTCCAATGTGCATAATATGTATCATTTGCTGAAGCCACTGTTGCGTTTGTAACTTGTGTTCCACCTGTTGGATCTGTAAACCATCCGTCAAAACGGTAGCATTCTTTAGTTGGATCTTGTGGCATATTCGTTCCTATAGCTGTATTAGGTTCAACATATACAATAGTTTGTGCTGGAGTTCCTCCATTTGCGTCAAACACTAGCCTTACACTTGTTGTTTCCAAATATGCTGTCTCATATGTATCCCCATCAATCACTTCTGATGAATGAGTAATGGCACAATGATCTTCTATTCCCGATATTCTATCTTCATTATTAAATGCATGTGTTACACCTTTTACAATACCATCATAGAATTCTACAGTTGATGTTGTCGTATTTACTCCATAGGTAGCTCCCTGGATTACAGGTGATGTTGCATCTATATTTCCACCTTCTTCTCCTATAATAAGAGTTCCTCTGTTGTTTACACCTGGTTGATTTTGTGAGGTAATTGTTCCACCAGTTATAATTACAGTTCCTGTATTGTCGTTCTCAATCGCACCTTTTGTAGTTGTATTTGTTGAAATTATAGTTCCACCTGAAATTGTTATCGTTCCAGCATTTCTGCCACTTGGCTTAGCATTTTGTACAGCAGGTCTATCTGGTGCACTTGAACTTAAATATGCAGTTCCTGTTATTTCTAACGTACCACCACTATTATAAATTGCTTGTCTTTCTCCTATTGCTATAATATTTCCACTTCTTACAACTAAGCTTCCTGTATGGTTATTGTCCACTGCTCCATGAGCTGCGCTTGATTCTATCTTTCCATTTGCATTGCCTATTATTTCAAGTGTTCCGTTATTTGAAATAATATTAATATCTGTTCCTGTTGCATTTTTTATTGTGTAGTTTTGAAGATTAAATATTATGTTTTTTCCGTCTGCAATCTCTAATGCATCTGAAATCACAACATTTTTTAATAGCTTAATTGTATGCTGACCACTATTAGCTGTTACAGCACTTATTGCTTCTGCTACTGTTGAATATTTTTTATCTCCCACTACTTCTGCTTCGTATAGTTCGTCTCCCCATTGTGCGTATAAATCTATTATAGTACCATCAGTTTGTGACAAATTATTAACCTCTTGTTCATCTGTATATGTTGTTCCACTTCCATCAATTTCTGTAGACCAGTTTAAGAAACTTAAAGATCCATTACTAAATGAATTTGCAGTTAAATTTTGTGCAGTTCCATAAGTAAATGATTGATCTAAATAATTATCTGCGCCATCATTGTTGGGATGAAAACGGACAGTATATGCAGGTTTTCTAATGTTTAACGTGACATTTGTATTTAAGTTTTCTGTATATTTACCTAAAGAACCACTCATCATAGCAAGTATAATTACAGCCAAAATGCCTATTACTAGCCACTTAGCATTTTTTTTATACATTACGTGTTCCCTCCTTCTTCATTTAATCTTTTTGAGTAAACACAACTTGTATATTTATCTCGTTATTTGCTGCATTAGCCTCTAATGGTGCACTGAATGTTAGTGTGTGTTCATTATATGGAGTAGTAGTTCCAACATCAAATGAGCCCGCATTTGTAAATGTAACTGTGTTGAGTGTTGGTGTTTTTTCTGTTCCATGGTCAATTGAAACTTTTATATCATTAGGGACATTAGTTACTACTATTGAATAGCTATTAGATACTTCAGAGTTGCTATTTACTCTTACAGTATATTCAACAGATGATGCATTTTCAGGACCGGTAACGATATTTAGTATGTTGTTTGCGGTTACTGGCGTTATAGATACATCCCATTTTGCAACACTGGCTGTTTGGTTACCATTTGCTACTGTCATATATTTAGACTTTGCATCATTTGTATTTGATAATGTAAGTAAAATAAGACATATTAATAAAAATACAGCAAAACTAGTATATCTATATGCGCTTTTAATTTTCATTATTGCCTCACTCTCCTTAATTTTTTTCTTCCTCGTATTTCAACCTTTTAACTTTTCTTCTGTTCTTTATACGATTAACTTTACTTGCATGAGAAAAATAGATATATGCCATAAGGGCAATAACAATTAATGTAACCTTGCCTTGTAATAACTGTGAAACTCTGCCTAAGAATGGGATCCTTCCTATTACCTTTCCTTCTACTAATGCAAAGTCTATGCTCTCAGCATCTTCTACATTATTGCTATCACCCTTTGTTTTGTATGTTTTTTTGTTTTCTATTTCTTCAATTGCTATAATTCTGTGTGTTATTATGCTTTGCCCATGTCTAAAAGATATAACGTCTTGCTCTTTTATTTCATCCTCTTTTGTCTCTTTTACTATAACAATATCTCCTATTTTGAATTCTGGCTCCATACTGCCTGAAATAATTGTATATGTTTTTATTCCCATAAAACTTGGTGTTTTATTTGGATTTGTTATGGCTTGTGCAATTAAAGATATATTGTATATTAGCAGTGGCGTTAACAGTATATAAATAATTATTGATATAGTTTTTCTTATCGTCTGAGCTTTACTCTTTCTGTTTTTTATTGCCTCCTCTGTATATAGCATTTTTTTAGCTCCTTTGTCTATCGTAAATGTTTGATCTTATTTGTAATTTAAAATAATAATGGTCTTTCCCCATAGTCGCCGCTTTTGTGTCTTTTTCATCGTCACCTTCCCAATACCATTCTAAAGTATATACATTAATTGAATCCTTTGGTACAATAATATTTTCTATTCCAAGTTCATTAATGCCAACATATTCGTCACTGCTTCCTTTTATATAAATGTTATCTACTTTTAGTCTATACTTCATATTTATATAGCTACTCATGTCATCTTCAAATTTAATATCATAAATCATATCGTATCTCGATTTGTTTTTTACACTAAATTTATATGTACCACTCGACATTGGAGCTATTTTTCTTTCTCCGGTTACTGTCTTTTACTCCAAAAATATTAAGTTTTGTATCATTTTGTATTTGTAGGTTTTCCTCTGTAAGCTCAATTCCTTCTACTTCCCATGCTGTTACCGAATTTAATCCAAAAGTTATTATTTTGTAGCAAATGAAAAGCAAAAGTAGTATGATTATTATATTTAAAGCTATAATAAATTTTGTGGTTTTTTTACCTTTATTTTCTTCTTCAATGTTAACTTCGTTTAGTATTTCTCTGTCATGAATTTCTGTATTTCCTTCAACATATTCTTTAAAAGAGTCAGTTTCCCCCTGGGTATCAGCTACTTCTGATTCATTGGGTCTATTGTTGATTGTTTCTACACTGGCCTCTGTGTTAAATTCTTTGTTTTCTGTTCCTTCTGTTTTTTCTTTTTCCAGTTGTTGTTGTTCCACAATCACGTCTGCTCCTTTCTTAAGTTCTTAAATATGCTCACAAAAACACATCATGCTTTTGTCAGCATATTTATTTAAAAGGGCAGGCAAAGCACCTGCCCTTTCTATTTTAATTTCTACATAAATTAGTCAACCTGTGTAGCAACTATTGTTGCTGTTACAGTTGCTGTAGGTCTTGTAGTTTGAGCTGCAATACCTAATGTTGTATCTGTTGTGTCATTTTGTGTTGATGTGTATTGAGAGCTTTGTGCTCCTGTATATGCCCATCTCCATTGCACTGGAACTGTTCCTGTAGCACCCATGTTAAGTGCTACATCTGTAACTCCAACATCTATTGCACCTGTTTCTGCATCTGGTTTAACCCATGTTGTTCCATTTGTGCTGAATTCTAGTGGAATATTTGAAGCATTTGTTAAAACAAATGACATAGAATATGTAGCATCAACTTCTGAAGTGTTTTCTACAGATACACTAAAGCTTCCTGAAGTACCAGGTGCTATAAGCTTGTCTTCAGCTGTTGCTCCTCCTGTTACACTTTTTCCACTAGCAACACCTGCAACATTAGCTTCAGCTGTTCCATCAGAATCTTTTATTGATGAGAATAGATCTAGTTCAATCTCTTGAGGTGTTGCAGTTGCTATTTCAGTAGTTCCAACTTTAATTGACCATTTTGCTACTGATACAGTATCAACACCTGTAGCTGTAGATGTATATTTTGCATATGTTCCAGCTACTAACATGATAACTATCATTGTTAAAGCTAAAAGAATAATTACAAATTTAGCTAGTTTTTTATCTTTCATTTGTATTTCCCCCCTTTCTTTTGTTTGAATTAGTTTTATAAATTTTAAAAAGTTAATAGCAAAATTATTTATTTAGTCTTTCTTTCTGTAATTCCTCGTTTTGTTTCTTTAAATTTTCTATCTCCTGTTCCATTTGTCTCTGTTTGCTTGCTTTTTCTTTTAAATATTGTCTATCTTCTGCACTTTCTTTTAAGTGTACAACTATAAGTAATAAAAATGGTATTGAAAGGCAAGCTATCATTCCTGTTGGTGTTTGCATAAACATAGCTAGATTCCCTAATTTACTTATTTTGAATTGGTAAACTCCCTCTATATCTTCAGGTAGTACATATCCTATGTCTTCTGTATTGTTGTTGTCTCCTTTAGTTACATATTTTGTTTGCCCTTCTTCTTTAACTATTTTTACTATTCTATGTGTTACAACAACTTCTCCTGTTCTAAATGCAATTACATCATTTACCTTTAGATTATCGGTTCCAACATCTTTTACCATTGCAAGGTCTCCTGGATAGATTTCTTTTTCCATTGAGCCTGATAATACTATAAATGGTTTCCATCCAAGGAATGAAGGTATTTCGTCTGGTTTTACTATTGAATTTATTAAAATAACCCCGCTTATAAGCAATATTGGTAGCAATATAATGATCAATATTATGCTAATTGCTTTCCTCATTTATTTGTTTACCTCCTTAATACCTTTAGCTCGATAATGTGTACATTTAGAGTATACCATGTCGAAAAAATGTTGTAAATGAAAAATAAGTAAACTTAACATATTTGTAATGTAATTGTAATAATGTTGTAACAAACGCTAATTAGGTCGCTATATTTTTTCTTGTAAGCAAAAAGATTTGCCATTTAAAATGACAAATCTTTTTTGTTTATACTTCCCCATATAGGCCTATTAAAGTATTATCTAACCTTTTTTTACACATTCTTATTTCTTTTTTTATGATTATATCTATTTCTGGTGTATATTCTGTTTCCCTCATCTTAAGTAAATCATTTAAATTATTTATTGTGTCTTCAACATTTTTTAAGTTTATCGTTGTAGTCATACTGTTTACTCTTCCGCTAGTATACTTATGAACAACAAAATCTGCGATTTTAGAGGTTTTTGCTTTCATTACACCGCTATATACAAAAAGTACATCTTCATAGAAAATGTTTTCTTTAAATCTTATTCCATTTTCATTTAAGTATTCCCTTCTCCAACATTTGCTCCACGGATTTGGGTATTTATCTATAGCAGCTTTGAATGTTTTAGTACAGGTTTCAGGTGTTGGAATAACTAATTCTTCTCTGTCTCCTTCTATTTTAAATCCAAGATATATAACATCTGTCTCATCATCACCTATTACTTTGTCAAGTTTCTCTAGCACATCATCTGCTGCTAAATAATCATCCCCATCTAGGAAAACAATATACTCTCCTTTTGCAACTGCTAAACCAGTGTTTCTTGCCCCTCCTGCTTTTTTATTTTGCTCGTGCTCTAAATAAATAATATTATCATATTTTTCTTTTGTTTCTAATATTTTTTGTTTTGTGCTATCTGTTGATGCATCATTTACAACTATTATTTCAATATTTTTTAATGTTTGTTTTGCTGCACTTTCAAGTGCTCTTTGAACATAGTCTGCAATATTATATGCTGCAATTATTACGCTAAATCTTATTTTTGTATCGTTTTCCATTGTTTGCCCCTTTCATTTTTTAACTGCTTGTTAGTATAGCATATTTATTTGAATATGCCAATACCTTCCTTAAACTCTGCTGGCTGGTCCGTTTTTTATTTTTAATTCTGTTTTATTTATGACTGATTCAAACATCTCTATAATATTCTCTGCAGCCTTTTGTCCAGTCCATTCAGTTGTTATATAATTATATGCTTTTTTTGAATATTTTGTTCTTAATTCTTTGTTATTTATTAATTGCTTAACCTTGCTCTCCAGGTCATTATAGTTCGCATACATTAATCCATTATCACAGTCTCCTATTAGGAATGGAACTGAACCCATTTTTTTATTTGCAACAATAGCACATCCAGCATTCATAGATTCATTTATAACTGCTCCCCATCCTTCATAGCTGTCACTTGTTCCAATAAAAATGTTGGCTTTTTCCATATATTCTCTAACTTCATTGCTTGGAACTTGCCCTACTATATCTACTACGTCCTCAAGGTTTTGTTTTCTTACTCTATTTCTCATTTTTTGCTCAAGCTTTCCAGTTCCTAGCATCTGTATGTTAAATTTATATCCTTGTGTCTTTAAATTCTTAGCCAGTTTTAATACTATCTCTGGATGTTTCCAATTTATAAATCTTGCAACCCAAATTAATTGTATTTTTTTATTATTTTCTTTTTGCTCTATCAATTTGTCTATGTCATATAAATTATTTTCTAAGAAGTAGCCCCATTTATATGTTTTGCCCTTATATAAACCTAACTTGTTAAAGTCACGTGCTCCATATGCATTAGCACATAGCATGTATAAGTTTTTGTTTTTTCTGTATTTAATGTGTCTATTCCAAAATAGTAGCATTTTGTCTTTATTTAACACCGTACTCCAAAATCCATCTGGAAAAATGAATACTCTTGCCCTATATCTAAATGTAAGTTTATCGAGCTTTAATCTCTCTTCTATTAGTTCATCTGTTGTAGATCCTATAATTACAACATCGCTTTCAATAGCAAGTTTTTTTGCCTCGTTGTACTGCTTTTCATCTTCATAGCTTCTTACTACATAATCATACTTTTGGTCAAGATCTTCAAACCCTAAATCTAGTCTCCATTGGAATATTTTGACTGTTGATACGAATTTAAAATCATCGCCCAGTCTTTTATACATTTCATTGCAAAAAGATGTCTGGTGGTGGGTTAAAAAATTAGAATAGAATGTAACTTTCATATTTTAGCTCCTTTTTTAATTTTATTTTCTCATCGTGTCGGCAAGTCAGGATCTATCCTTGCTCTGCCAGTTTGAATCTGCCTAGTATTATGCAGTTCTGAAAGTTCTACACCATTGGCTTTTGATAATACTTCCAGTTTTGATGTCATACTTTCAAGTAAATATCTTCTGTGATGTGCCATAACGTATGGTATTTGTCTTAAGCTCATTAGTTCAGTATAAAATGCATCATTTCCTTTGGCAAATACAGCGTTTCCCAAATTGTGATCTGCTCTTGCAATTTCTAAGAATGCTGCTCTATAGCTCTCTTTTAGCATTAATGATAATACAGTATTTGTACTCCTTGCACAAGGTATTGGTTGTCCATTTAAGTCTATAAATTCGCCTCGAATAGGCTGTGCCGCCCTGCTTGACAATTCATTTAATTTAGGTAAAAAAGGCAAAGTATTCTCCGCTTCTCTAAAAAGGTCTGGATGTCTTTGATAAGTAAATCTAATCAATTGGTTTACATACTCTAGTTCTCTTTCATGACAATAGATTACAATTTTTTCTCCTCTTGGATTCCTTGCATTCGTTCTGTTGCCACAAAATTTTAGATAAAAATTTGGATTAGTATTATATGCTAGAAGGTGACCTGCTAAAGTTGCAATGTTTCCATTATTACAATTAATATACACCCTTCTTAAATCTCTATTATCAGGATGTTGCCTTCTCACTCCCGCAATATGATAAAAAGACGGTGCATCCGTTTGGCCTTGCAATGTAATATTATATTTATTCTCTTCCATTATGTAAGATAAAACATTCTCTTCTGCTATTTGGTTGTGTTCTATTTCTTGAGGCGTAGCAGGTCTACCATTCATCCTAATTAATCCAGAATATGCCAAACGAGAAAAATCACTAGGTCTAATATTACTGTGTCGCTGAGAAATACCATAATAAGATTCTAAAAATCTACATAGCTCGCCTTCCATTTTTGCAGATATAGTTATACTTTGTTGTTCTATCATCCATCTTTTTGGTTGATGACCGCGTCTTATTATCTCTTGGGTGTCCGTCTCCTAGCATTTTTGGTTTATCTTTTTTTATAATCTTCTCAAAAAAATCTCTTATAGCCCCCATATTATCACCAATATTAATAATATGACAAAATGTGACAAATAGTCAAGTGTTTTGTTTTTTATGTAGAGTAAAAACTTTTTCAGAGTTTTAAACGTATAGTTCTATCTTTGTTCCACTATATATAGTCAAGCCAGGTTTTGGCATTTGGTTTTTTACCTTTGCCTCATCATTATTTTTTTCTACATCTGAATTCAAATTAGTATCTAATCCTGTTTCTTTTAAAGCTTTTATCGCCTCTGTTACTGTTAATCCACGTACTTCTGGCACTATTACCTCTTGTTTTTTTTCTACTTGTTCTGTGTTGTCCGGTGCAATCTCTAATGCTGGCAATAATTCTCCTAAAACTTGTGATGCGATTGGTGCTGCAACTCCTCCTCCTTGGTGGCCTCCTTCTCCTGTTGGATTGTAAAGTGTAATTAGCATTACAATTTGGGGATCTGATATTGGCGCTACACCAACAAAAGAAGTTACATACTTTCCCGTATTTACTCCATCTTCTGAAGTTCCTGTTTTACCCCCTATTCGGTATCCTCTTACTTGTGCATTTTTTCCTGTACCTTCAGCCACAACTGATTCCATCATGCTTAATACTTGTTTAGAAGTTTTTTCAGAAATTGCCCTCGATTGAACTCTTGTCTCAATGTTTTGAACTTCTCCTGTATTTATATCTATTATTTGTTTTACAATTCTAGGCTCCATTAGTACGCCACCATTAGCAATTGTTGAAACCATTCTCACCATCTGCAAAGGAGTTACCTCAAATCTTTGTCCAAAACTAATTGTAGCAAGTTCAACAGGGCCAACTTTAGCTTCTGGTAAAAAAATTCCTTTAGCTTCTCCCGTTAGTTTGATATGTGTATAATCCAAGAGACCAAATCTCTCTAAATAGTTGTAATACTTTTCTTTTCCTACTTTTTGGCCTAAGCCTATAAAGACCGGATTACACGAATTCATTAATGCTTGCCTTAAGCTTTCTGCTCCATGAGGCCTATAATATCTCCAGCATTTGATTCTAACTCCTGCAATTTCAATTCCACCAGAGCAGTTGAATTCTCCTGCTTTATCTGTTGTAGTTATTCCTTCCTCAAGGGCAGCAGATGCAGTTAATAGCTTAAACGTTGACCCTGGTTCATAGCTATCAGCAATCGCTTTATTTCGCCACATTTTTTGTCTTGCAATATTTTTGTCATTAGCGGGCATTGTTTCCCAGACTGCTTTAAGCTCATCTGTATTAGGTTCATATGGTTCATTCAAATTATAGTCTGGATATGTTGCCATAGCTATAATATCTCCAGTTTTTGGGTTCATTACAATAATATTGCCACCATCGGTACAAGCATTATCTATGCATGCTTCTTTTAAATACTTTTCTACTATTGCTTGTGCAGACATGTTTATTGATAGTACAATGTCTTTCCCATTTATAGCAGGTGTATATTCTTCTCCTTCGTCTAATAATCCTCCCCCTTTACCGTCTGCAATCTTTGCAATATTACCTTTTTCACCTTTTAGAATATCATCGTAAGTTGCCTCTATCCCGTCTAATCCTTGATTATCAGTTCCACAAAATCCTATTACGTGAGACGCTAAATTGTTGTATGGGTAATACCTTTTTGTGTCTTCATCGATGTTTACACCATTAGTAATATTATTTTCCTTTAGCCATTTTCTAAGTTCATTTGTTTTTTCTTTTGAAACACGTTTAGCTATTGTTTCAATCGAACTTCTTTTCTCTACTTTTTTTAATACTGTATCATATTCTAAATCAAATATGTCTGATAGAACTTTTGCAAGTTTGTCTTTATCGCTTTTATCAATGTTAGTAGGATTTATTGAAACAGTTTCAACTGTTGCACTCATTGCTAATACGATTTTACCAGTGCTGTCATAAATTGTGCCACGTTCTGGATTAATATTTCTGTCCATAGTTTGTTGTGTATATGCTTTTGCTTGTAGTTCTTCCCCTTGAACAAATTGAATCCATCCAATTTTTAGAATAAGAGCAAAAAAAATGCTTATAACAATATAAAGCATGTTCCTAATTCTTTTTTCTCTTTTTAGACTAGCTTCTAGCATTTGGCCATCTCCCAATTAAAATAATAAAAGATTATCCATTTTTATAGATAATCTTTTATTTAAATATATTCTTAATATATGCTATTATGCTTTGAAGCAAGTCTGAATTTTCTTCTATTTTAACCTCTTCGGATCCTGCCTCAACATAGTCTTTTTTAGGTAAGTCTATGTAAATTGTTTGCTTACTATTTAGTTTTTGCATTCCGAGTTTTTCTTTCGCTAAAGTTTCTATCTGGCTAAGGTTTAAACTGTTTTGTATACTTACTTCTAACTGTTCATTTTCTTTCTTCACTTGTGAAATTTTTCTTTCTAAAGCTTGTTTTTGTGTAAATGCTTCATTTATTTGTGAATTTCTAAATCCAATGGCATAGAGCACACTAAATCCAAGCACCAAATATACTACAATTTTAGCCTTCTTTTTTGCAAGTAAAGCTTTAGCTTTTTTTGTTTCTTGTTCTATTTGTTTTTTGCTTTTTGTGCTGGTTTTTTTTGGCTTTACTTGTTTCCTTTTAGGGTCTTCTTTAGGTTGTAGTTTTCTTGGGCTTGTCTCGTATTGGTATCTATTGTAGCTTCGTCCAGGAGCTGCCATTTTCTTTAGTTCACCTCTTTTCAAAAATTCTAAGTTTCGCACTCTTGCTTCGTGAATTTTCTTTTTGTTCTTTTTCGCTCGGAATAATTGGTTTTCTTGTTATTATTCTACCTTTTGATGGGTTTCCACAAACACAATATGGTAAATCCGGTGGACACGTACACTTACCACTTGCATCAGCATACGCATTTTTAACTGCTCTATCCTCTAGTGAATGAAAAGTAATCGTGCATAGTCTTCCTTCAGGTGCTAGACATTCAATGCAGTCATTTATTGTATTTTGCAATGGTTTTATTTCATCATTTACTTCTATTCTAATTGCTTGAAATGATCTTTTAGCAGGGTGGCCTTCTTTTGATTGATATTTTCTTGGTATGCTTTTTCCTATAATTTCTACTAAATCCTTCGTAGTTTCAATTAGCTTTGTTTTACGCGCATTTATAATGTTTTTTGCAATTATTCTTGCAAATTTTTCTTCGCCATATTCATATAATATGTTTGCAATAGTCGCTTCATCATAATTGTTAACAACATCTTTAGCTGTTAGTTTTTGGGTTTTATCCATTCTCATATCTAGCTCAGCTTCCTGCATATAGCTAAATCCTCTAGCACCTTCATCTAGTTGGTATGAAGAAACCCCTAAATCCAACAGTATTCCGTCAACGCACTTTATTTCTAATTGCTTTAAAATATTTTTAATGTTGTCATGATTGTCATGGATATATGTAACATTTCCATATTCTTTTAATTTTTCCTTAGCTGCTTTTAGAGCTGCATCATCTCTGTCAATTCCTATTAGTCTACCATTACATGATAATCTTTTTGCAATTTCTAAGCTATGCCCTGCGCCTCCGAAGAGTCCCATCAACGTAAATTCCATCTTTTTTTATGCATAGCCCATCAATCACTTCTGTAAGTAAGACTGGCATGTGTTTAAACTCCAAATTTTGCACCTCTTTTGCTAATCTTTTTTTAAATAGCACAAACAGTTGGTAAGATAAATATACCAACTGTTATGCCACTCTTTTCTTTGTTTTCTTTTGTAAATTTTTTCTTTTCTCTTAAGTGACTTAATTTTTTTCTTTTGTTTTTTCTTCTTTCATTTGTGTTTTTACATTTTCTTTTGTAGGTTTATAATTTTACTTTCGTAAATTATACTAATTTTGTCCTTCGTAAATTTTATCTTTTGTGTTTTTGTTTTCTTTTGTTCCTTTAATTCTTTTGTATTTAAAGGCTTTGTCTTTTGTGTTTTTGTTTTCTTTTGTAAGCTATATAAACTTATAAAAAGTTATATACCAAGCATAGTCATGTTTTCCGCAATTTCATCAACATTAATGTTTTCGTCACTACTATATTTGCTCCATTTTTCTTTACTCCAAATTTCTATTCTAGTATTGACTCCAATTATTACAACGTCCTTTTCTAGATTTGCAAAATCTCTTAAATTGCTTGTTATCAAAAATCTTCCCTGTTTGTCTATCTCACATTCAATCGCTCCTGATAAGAAGAACCTGGTAAAGTCTCTGGCATTTTTGCTACTAAGTGGGAGTGATTTTAACTTTTCTTCAAAGGCAGTCCATTCTGTTTGTGAATACGCAAATAAGCAACCATCTAAGCCCTTAGTTACAACGAATTTGTCTCCAATTTCGTCTCTAAGTTTTGCTGGCATTATTAAACGGCCTTTAGTATCTACTGAATGCTCGTATTCACCAATAAACAACCTTTTCACCTCCCGTGTAACTTTCTACCACTTTTCACCACTTCTTACCACTTTCGATTAAATTTTAATATATAAATTTTTATTTTGCAATAGTTTTTTAAAAAAAAATATATTTTTTTATTTTTTATTTTACAAAAGCAAAGACGGTTCTCACTGAACCGTCTTTGTTTTATCATTACCGCAGGAAGATAATGATACTAATGTTATAATTTGTTTCGCTTGCAATCGATTAATATTCATTTCATTAAAATATTTTTCAGCTTAAAATCCGTGACTGCCTCCGCTTCCAGAGAAGCCTCCGCCACCGCCTCCGGCCTCCTCCGCCAGATGAACCTCCAGAAGAACTGCTTACAGGGGAGTATACTTTGTGTTCTCCTGTTAAAGCAACTTTAATAGGTGTATGTTCAAATGAAACCTCACATTCGTCTGTCAATTCATTAGCAGATGCTTTCTTATTTTTACAAGCTTTTATATATACTCCGTAAGTTATCAGAAGTGATAGCATCACAGCTACAAAGGCATTGCATATGTATTTCATTGATTCAGCAATTTTACCACCATTTAATAATGTGTTCATTTGTGTAAAAGCTTCTTTTGCACATTCATAATAGTTTCCGTTGCTAGCATACTTATATACGTTATCTGTTATCATATCGCATTTACCACTGGTTATAATTTTGTCCAGCCCTCCAGTCGCACAAGCACATATTTGCCTTGAATTCATATCAATATAAAATGCTACTCCACTTTCGTTTCCCAATATTTTGTAATAATAGTTTTGTATGTATTTTAATGGCTTTACACTTCCTGTACTGGTATTGGTAGTTTTAAAAACTACATTTCCAAATTCTGTTAAACCTATCATTTGGGCTTTAAGTTCTATTTCTTCATTATATGGTAGTAAATCTGCATCATCTTCTATTATAATTTTATAACCTGTATTTGATGCTTTACTATTTGTAGGGAGTATAAGTAGCAATAATATTATTAACAAAATAAAAGAATAAATCTTTTTAAGCATTTTCATCGCCTCCTCTTTTTTCGAGTCCAGGAAGCTTCCTTGATGTAAGAATATTATATTTATTTACAGTATTCTTAAAAGATATAATTGATAATGCTATTGATGCAAATGATGTTACATAATAATATATATCAGACGCGGGTCTTATACAAAATAAAGCAGCTGTAAGCATTAGTCCTATAATTGGTTTATATATGCTAGTATCTTTCTCCGGATGTTTTGTTTTTCTTATAATCATCCATGTAATTGCTGATATTAATGCTATAATTCCTACTCCTAATAATATTAAATTTGCCGATGTTGGAAAAATAGCTGTAAAAATAGAAAACGCTACTATTCCGACTTCTAGCATTATTGGAAGAAATATAAACATTAAGATGATAATTACTAATTGTCCCGTTCTACTAATTGTCTTTGTTTTATTTTTCTTATCTGTCTTTTCTTTTTCATCTAATGAACTTTGTTGTTCATCGTTGGCTGTTGCTTTTTCAATGGCAATCTTGTGCTGTAAGCCTTTATCATCTGCTTCGTTTTCTCTTATTGTTATCTTTTTGTTTTGGTGAATAAGCAGACATAAACTTACAATATTAAACAATATTGAAATTATCATCATTGTTGGCATATTAAATGTAAACAAAAAATTTAGTAATACAAAAATAGGTATTGCTAATACTAATGCTACTAAAGCGAGCTTTTTAAAGTCAATTGGAATGTCTGCTGCAATTTTCCCTGTTTGTCCGTTTATAACAGCATAACTGATTCTATCTCCCGTTCTATTTTTTGTTGCTAAATAGTACACTGGAAATAAAGCTAATTCTGTATTGGCTTCTTCCATCTTTACACCTGGTTTTGCACCATATTTTGAATATACCTTATCCTTGCCTAATTTATTTGAAATGTGATTCTCTGCAACTTGTTCGCAATCTTCACTATATACATTCTTATCTAAATCTTCATTATCGGCATAAAATCCGCTAAGATAAGCAGGCGAAAAGATTTTCTTTTTGCTAACACTATATGGAGCTATTGTTTCACTTAGTCTGTCCCAAAAGCTAGACGTTGCGTCATGTGTTATTCCCTGAACCTTTGCTTTAACATGAGTTGATAACGAATAATCATCATAGTATACATAGTCCCCTGATCTATGACTATATTTTTTCCCTGAAGTATTTACCTCTCCATTTCTTTCAAATGTATATATCCAATATGGCATATATATTCCTCTAATTTTGTTTACTTCTTGAGTATCTATCATGCTTTTGGGTGCAAGTAGAGCTTTCTTTATTCTTTTTACATAAATTTGTTCACATTCTTCTTTTGTAATTAAAAATGGAATAATGTAGTCAGGCTTTCTCTTTATTACTACTTTTCTATCAAGCATTGTTCCTACTCTACAAAAACTGCAAAATGTTGTAATGGTTTCATCGGTTGTTATGAGTTCTGCTCCGCAATGAGAACACTTATATGCAACCGCTTCATAACTGCCTTTAGCTAGCTCTGCATTTTCTTTTGCTTGGTCCAATTTCATGTTTTCTACATCTTCTGGATCATATTTGTTCCTACAACTTAAGCATAATAATTGTTGTGATTTAGGGTCAAAAGTCAAACCTGCTCCACACGCAGGGCATTTGTACATATCATATCCCTCCATCTTTTGTTTTATTTATTTTATATTATATTATATATAAGGTAATAAATTGTCAAGATTACATACTGCCTGATTCTTGTTCTAAAATTAACAAAAAGTAAGGCAAATCCGTCTCCTTTGCCTCACTTTAGAATATTTATCAATTGTTACCGTGACACCTGTCCCCAAAGGGGGGATTTTCCCCCTTTGGGAAACGTCCCCAAATTCAGTCCACCGTGGTGGATGTTCTGCCTGTTCCTACTACATTTTCTTGTAATGAGCGCCAAGTGTTACAGCCAACTATACCATCTGTAGCTAAACCTCTGCTTCTTTGGTATGCGGCTACTGCATCTTTAGTACGCACTCCAAAAATCCCATCTAGTCCTCCTGTTCCATAGCCTAACGTATTTAAGTCGTCTTGTGCAATTAACACATAAGTACTTACTGACCCTTGTTTTATTTGTGGATATCCTGCCGTTCCACAAGCAGGCTTCCCAAAACGTTTATCAAAATGTACCCATGTTGGTGTAAGCGCTGCTGGTTCTACATAACTCCATATGCCTGATGATATTGCACTATTTCTGAGAGCATTTCTATCTTCTGGGCTTAAGCGTTGCCCTACGTCAAAAGCTACTCCAGCATAATGTTGTGATTGAGATCCGTGTCCACCTTCCCAAGGTCTTTTAAATGCAAAGCCAAGAGGTATTGGCCTTCCCCAAATATATCTCTGCGCATTCCAACTTTGCATTGCCCTTTTTGTACTCCATAATGTAGGCGATCTGCTTGATCCTCTAAACTCTCCTACTCTTAAAGTTCCATTTGTGTTATATGGCATTGGTTGTGATTCATCTCTGTAATATGTTTCCATCCTGTTTGTATCATTATTAAATATAATTATTTTGGCCAATAAAAAAACCTCCTTTATATTAAATAATATGAAAGAGGTTTTAAATATGTTTCTATTATTTTTGTTCGGTGAATTTTGCAATAACTCGCTGGCTTCCATCATTATTGCATGTAATTAGAGTTACTTCTTTTTTCCCATTTGTATTCTGGTCTAAACAAGAGAAGTCTGTTGGGTCAACAGAATATTTATCATACAATACATATGTAATTGTTTTTCCATAATTATCTGTTAGTTGCATTGTATCACCTATCTCCAATGTTGGAACTTTGCTAAAAAACTTTCGGTTTCTATAATTGTGTCCAACTATGCATAGGTTACCTACTTGATTTGGTTCGGGTCCTTTCTCGTAACCATCAAACTTCGTAGGATTTATCTTTAAAAGTTCGTCTGTTGTTCTTGATAAAATTGCACATTCTACATCTATCTTAGCTATTGTAATAGTAGCAATAACTGTGTATGGTTCACCTTTACTATCATAATATACTTCTTGATTTATTTTTGTATTTTCGTCATTTATTTCTACAGGTTCTCGCACTTCAACAATTTCTTCAGTCTCATCTACAGTTTGTTCTAGCACAAATGTCCATACATTATATTCTTCTTCGTCAATCACAGCTAATGTTTCTTGTGCCTCTGTAACAGTTTCTAGCATAAGCTTTCCAACTTCTTCGCTCTTGTTCCTGTCATATTCTGCATAAATATAAAATGAGCATAAAAGGCATAACAAAAAAACAGAAAGAAAGAATTCAAATTTGTAGAAAACTTTTTTTCTTTTAAGCTCTGGCGTTACATATATTTTTTGAGTAACTAGAATTTGGTTCAACCCTATGCTCTCCTTTATATAATATATATGATATTATACCATTTATATCTGTATTTGAAAAGTGTTTTTTTATATTTTATTTTAATAAATTTGAAAGTTGTGCAAACTCCTCTATTGTTACCTTTTCAGCTCTTATTTTTTCGTCAAGGCCCATTTTCTCCAAAGCTTCCTTTATTTTTTCCTTTTTTATTGATTTGCTATTGGATAAAGAATTCATTAGTGTCTTTCTTTTTTGCATAAATGCACACTTTATTAGTTCAAAAAAAACATCTTCGTCCTCTACATTTACTCTAGGCTTTTCTAGTATTTTTAATTGAATAACTGCAGAATCTACCTCAGGTATTGGCATAAAGTTCTCTTTTGGGACATTCAAGATTATATCTGGTACTGAATAATAATTTATTGTATATGTTATAGCTCCTGTAAAATCATTTCCCGGCTCTGCTGCTAATCTTTGGGCCACCTCTTTTTGTACCATTACAGTAATACTGGTAATATCTAGCTTCTCCTCTAACAGTTTCATGATTATTGGAGTTGTTATATAATATGGAAGGTTTGCTACAACCTTTGCATTTAATAATCCATTTTGTATTTTTCTATCTGCTATTATTTTTTTTAGGTCTGTTTTTAATATGTCATTATGTATAATTTCGAAATTTGTATATTCACTAAATCTCTCTGTTAGAATTTTTACCATGTTTTGATCTAATTCAATGCATACTACTCTTCCTGCCTTTTTTAATAGTTCTTCAGTAAGGGAACCAATTCCTGGTCCGATTTCTATAATTAAGTCATTATCATTTACTTCAGAATTTGAAACTATTTGCTTTATTACGTTTTCATTAATTAAAAAATTTTGTCCTAATTTTTTATTAGCATAAAGATGATTATCTTTTAAAATTTGTTTTGTTTTATTTTCTAAAGATTCCATACTCTTTCCTCTCAGTAATTCATTATATTTTCTTTAACATCTTTTGTCAATATTGGTAAATCGCAATTACTGCTGACTCACCTCGTTTCTGTAATTGTAAATTTTACGTAAAAATATTGATTTTTACTTCTCAATTTAGTAAAATTGCTTTGATTATAATATTACAAAGGAAATGGTGAAAAAATGCAAAAAGGAATAAGTAAGAAAACAAATAAATTAGCCAAGAATCCGCCAGCTAACGTTAGCAAGCCGAATACTAAATCATCTAAAAATGCAGAAGATTCTGCTATAAAAAAATTACGTTCTCGAAAACTTATAACCGTAATGTTTTTTGCTTTTTTGCTACTTTTACTCCTTGTTATTCGACTGTTTTGGATTGAAATAGTTCAGGGCGCCGAATACAAAGAAATTGCATATAATCAACAAACTATAAATAGAATAATTAGCCCTAAACGAGGTACTATATATGACTCTACTGGAATGGCTTTGGCAGTTAGCTCTAGAGTTGATACTGTTACAATAAATCCTGGCAAAGTAAGATATTCTAGTAATAAAAAAGTGGAATCAGAATTATTAGCAAAAAAACTTGCCGAAATATTTGAATTGGAATATGACTCAGTTTTAGAAAAAGTAAATAGTACTTCTTCAGTTGAAACAATTGCAAAAAAAGTTGAGCAAGATAAGATTACTAAATTAAAAGAATGGATGAACGAAAGTAAAATTACAGCTGGAATAAATATTGATGAAGATTATAAAAGGTATTACCCGTACAACAACTTTGCTTCAAGTATTTTAGGTTTCTGCGGTACAGATAATCAGGGGCTTTGGGGACTTGAGAACTCTCTTGACGAAACACTAACTGGAACACCTGGTAAAATAATGACATCAGCCAATGTCGCTGGCCAAGAAATTCCAGATGAAAATAGGCAGTACATTGCTGCACAGAATGGAAACGATGTAATTCTTAGTATAGATTATAAAATCCAATCCATTGCTGAAAAATACTTAAAACAAGCAGTCATAGAAAACGGGTGTGAAAATGGTGGTAATGTTATAATAATGAATCCTGAAACTGGTGACATATATGCCATGGCTAATTATCCAGATTATGATTTGAATTCTCCTTATACACCTAATGAAAAACTTTCTAAAACTTGGGAAGAACTATCTTCAGAAGAAAAAACAAATTCTCTTTACGAGATGTGGAGAAATAAAGCTGCTAGTGCCACATATGAGCCAGGGTCAACATTTAAGCTAATTACCGCTTCAATTGCGCTAGAAGAAGGCATAGTCGAACCTGATTATCCAAAAGATTTTGTATGTAATGGGCATTATACTGTAGATGGAGTTGACGTTAGTTGTTGGAATCAGATAAATCCGCATGGTAAAACGAATCTAAGAGAAGCATTAGAAGGATCATGTAACCCTGCTTTTATACAGTTAGGCTTAAAAATTGGTGTTCCAAGATTTTATCGTTACATGCGTGCATTTGGATTATTTGAAAGTACACATTCAGGATTATATGGCGAGTCAAATAGTATAATGCATGATGAAAATAGAATTTTAAAAATTGAACTTGCAACAATGGCATTTGGGCAACGTTTTACAATTACTCCTCTACAATTAATTACAGCTGTGTCTGCCATAGTAAATGATGGTGTTTTAATGCAACCTAGAGTAGTAAAACAAACAGTTAATACAGATACTGGAGTTGTTACAAATATAGACCCTGTAAAAGTTAGACAGGTTATCTCAAAAGAAACTTCTGAAGAAATGTGTGATATGTTACGTTCTGTAGTTGTTGACGGAACTGGTGGAAATGCAGATGTAAAGGGATTTTCAATTGGTGGTAAAAGTGGCACATCAGAACCAAAATATACCTCAAAAGCAGATGGATATGTTGCTTCATTTATAGGAGTTGCACCTACAACAGATGTTAAAGTGGTTGTTTTAGTAACGCTATATAAGCCTACAGGAAGGCAACACCAGGGTGGAGAAATAGCAGCACCTGTTGTAAATCAAATATTTACTGATATATTGCCTTATCTTGGAATATCTTCTTCTAATAATAATACAAGCATAGCTCCTAGCACTTCTACTAGAACAGAAATTCTTTTATCTGATGTTAGAAATAAAACTTTTGCTGAAGCAGAGAAAACATTAAAAAATGCCGGGTTCAAAGTTGTTTCAAGTATTGCATCTGACAAGGAGTCAACTCTCGTTTCAGACCAAGTTCCAAAGCCAGGTGTCAAATTAATTAAAAATTCAACTATATATCTATATACGCAAGATGACACTGTTCGAGTTTCTGTATCTGTCCCAGATTTAAGAGGAATGTCTGCTGATCAAGCAATTAATTCTGTTAGATCTAAAGATTTAAACATAATACTTGATGGCTCTGGAAATTCTGTAATTAGTCAAGATTATGTATATGGAACACAAGTTGAAAAAGGAACTGTTATTACTGTTACAATGAAAGATGAACTAAAAGAGGCTAGATAAGAAAGCAAAAAATAATGGGGACGTTTCCCAGAAGGGGATTTTCCCCCCTTTGGGGACAGGTTTAATTTAACAAACCTGTCCCCAAAGGGGGGAAAATCCCCTTCTGGGAAACGTCCCCATTATTTTTTGGCAATTATTTTTTTAATTTTTATTCCCTCATTCATAAACATTTGCTCATGTTCTGTAACAATGTTTTCGCTGTCATTTATTTTCTCTAGGTCTTCAATGTTTTGTATAATTTCAAATCCAGATTCTCTTAAGTATTCTAAAGTGTCTCTGTATAACTCATAATCATCTGTTTTAAAATGAATTTCCCCATTATCTGCTAAAAAAACTTTATACATTTCTAATTGTCTTGTATAAGTTAGCCTTCTTTTTCTGTGTTTCGGCCTAGGCCATGGATTACAAAAATTTATAAATATTTTATCAATTTTGTCATTCTCATCAAAAATATCAAGTATTCGTTCTATATCATAGGCAAGTATTGCAATATTTTCAATTGGTTTATTCCTGTATTCTTCTTGGATTTTTCTACGTGCATAGCCTAGCATGTCGTCTTTTAAGTCTATAGCTATATAATTTATATTTTGATTTTTATATGCAGCTTTAGAAATAAAATTTCCTTTTCCACAACCAAGCTCTAAATATAATGGCGCATGATTTTTAAAAAAGTCATTCCATTTTCCCTTGTTACTTTTTGGTTCTTTTATAAAGTAGCTACAATTTTCAAGCTCGGGTCTTGCCCATTTTTTCTTCCTCATTCTCATTTTTGTTTTCCTCTTTTTTCTTTTTTGTTTTGATTAAGTATACCATATTTTAAAAAAACTACCAATATGATAATTGGTAGTTTTTAGTCATTATCTATTATGTTTTCAAATAAATCTGAATCATAAAATTCTTTTAAACTAATTCCAAATCCTATGCAAATATAATGCACAGTCTCCGCTTTAGGGGATACACATCTTTTCTTTACAATGCTCCTAATTGTTGAAGGATTAATTCCAGCTTGATTTCCAAGTTTGTTGATATTCATATGTTTTTCTTCACATAACTCTTCAATTCTTTTTATCATGGCATCTGTGAAATCCGTGTTGTTCTCCCCCTTTCTGCATATTTATTTTACTCGCAGTATAACAAAAATATTTTTAGCTTGTGTGTGAAGTTTCGCGTATTTGTTTCTTGACATCCACGAAATTTTAGTCGTATAATATGTGCTAAGTTTCACGTATAATAAATGGAGGCAGTTTTATGAAATTTACTGGAATAATAAAATCTACAGACCAAATAGGGCGTTTCAAAATTCCAAAAGAGTACTTAGAAACATATAATATTACCTCAGAAACTCCTTTAAAACTATTTCGAAGAGGGAAATCTATTATTATTCAAAGGGATATATGTAATTGTATTTTCTGCAATTCTTCTGAAAATATTCTTACATTTAAAGATAAATATATTTGTCACCATTGTATCAATAAAATTAAAGACAAAGCGACATTCATGTAACATGTATGCCTCTTGTCTTTAATTTTTTTTATGATATAATTTTTTAAAAAATAAAAGGAATGATTTTTTTGGATAATCAAACGATAATGCAATTTTTTGAATGGTATTTGCCCTCTCCTTTTCCTTTATGGGAAAAGGCAAAAGACGATGCTCCAAGATTAAAAAGTATTGGTATTACTGCTCTATGGCTTCCTCCAGCTTACAAAGGTGCAGGCGGAGACCATGATACGGGTTATGGCGTATATGATTTATACGACTTAGGTGAGTTTGACCAAAAAGGTTCTGTTGGGACAAAATATGGAACTAGGTTAAGCTATTTATCTGCTATAGATGCTTTGCATCAAAATGGAATAAAAGTTTATGCCGATATTGTTTTAAATCATAAATTTGGAGCAGACGAAACTGAAGAAGTTTTAGCTTCGCAAGAATCTTTTACCAATAGAAATAACTCAATTGAAATTACTAATAATATTATTCCAATTTTAGCATGGACTAAATATACTTTTCCTGGTCGTGGTGATAAATACTCTGATTTCAAATGGAACTGGACTCATTTTCATGGTGTAGATTGGGACGACAGAGAAAAAATTAATTCCATTTTTAAGTTTTATGGAAAACGTTGGGATGAAGATGTCGATAAGGAAAATGGCAATTTTGATTACTTAATGGGGGCAGATATAGATTTAAACAATATAGACGTCGTAAACGAATTAATTTCTTGGGGGAAATGGTATACAAGCACTACAAATATTGATGGCTACAGGCTCGATGCAGTAAAGCATATTCGCGCAAGCTTTTATTTGAATTGGCTTAAAGCAATGAGAGAAAGCAATCAAAAACCGCTATTTGCTGTTGGTGAATATTGGAATTCAAATATAGAAATATTAAAGAAATATCTAGAAGAAACAGAATGGTCAATGCATTTGTTTGACGTACCTCTTCACTATAATTTTTATGATGCTTCTATTTCTGGTGGAAGCTATGACATGTCAAAGATTTTGGATAACACATTAGTAAAAGAAGAACCTCTTAAAGCTGTTACATTTGTAGATAATCATGACACAGAACCAGGCCAGTCTTTGTTTTCTTGGGTACAAGATTGGTTCAAGCCACTTGCTTACTCAATTATACTTCTTCGTGAGCAAGGTATACCTTGCGTATTCTATGGTGATTATTATGGAATTCCACAAGAAAAAATAGAGCCTAAATCAGAAATACTTGATAAATTATTACTTCTTAGAAAAAATAAGGCTTATGGAGTTCAGCATGATTATTTTGATAATAATAGCATTGTTGGCTGGACTCGTGAAGGTGATGTTGGACATACAAAATCAGGTTTAGCTACAATCCTTTCTGATTTTGAAGCAGGACAAAAAGAAATGTATGTAGGTCAACATTTTTCCGGTCACACTTTTATCGATTTTCTAGGTAATAGGTCTGAAAAAGTTATAATTGATGAAAACGGTAATGGGACTTTCTTTGTAGATGGCGGAAGTGTATCTGTTTGGGTTGAAGAATAAAAATGTAAATTGGGGGACGCGTCTAATTTGGAGACGCGTCTAAAAATATACAAACTCAAAAAATCTGCTTGATATGATTTATTATAGACTTGTATTTTCCTCGTACATATACCTCAATTACATCAAATCTTAAAAATACATTTTTTATCTTATGCAAAAAAATGTAATATTGAGCTGCAGAGTAAATATGTTTCTGTTTTTGCAAGTTTACGGCGTCTACCGGAGTTCCATAATATAAATTTGTTCTTGTTTTTACTTCAATAAAAACAAGTTCTTGTCCGCCTTTGTCCCACGCAATTATGTCTATTTCACCTTGTTTACAATCAAAATTTCTTTCAACTATGTCATAATTATTGTCTTCTAAATACTGGCAAGCTTTGTCTTCTCCCCATTTCCCAATTTCATGTTTTTGGTACATAGTTTATTCCCCTTTAATATCATACTCATTACTTGGTAACCTTTTAACAAACCCCTCTAATTCCATCATAAATAGCAAACTATTTACTTCATTTATAGGCTTGTTCAAGCTTCTACACAACATATTACTATTCATTTTCTTTTTTTTAATCAACCTGTATATTTCTAGGTACTGAGTTGGAACTATTTTTTCATTCATTACATTTTTTTCTTTTCTTTCTTCGTATTTCAATTCAGGGATTTTATCTATAATGTCTTTTGCATCAAGCGCTAAAATTGCTCCATGTTTTAGAAGTCTATTTGTGCCGTATTCCATGCATGTTATCCATCTCATGAGGTATGCAGAATACTTTTCTCCCCTGCTTCTTAGCAAGCGAAGCTGTTACACTTGTTCCGCTCCTAAATGCTGCCTCTATTACCAGGGTTCCAAGCGACAATCCACTTACAATTCTGTTTCTTTCTAAGAATTTATTTGAACTAGCATATTCATCTGGAAAATATTCACTAATTATTACACCACCATTTTCTATAATTTTATGAAATAATCCTATATTTTCTTTAGGAAAAATGTGTTTAAATCCACACCCTAAAACAGCTATGGTCTTTCCTCCTGATTCTAAGGCGCCTATATGTGCTGCAGTATCTATCCCTACTGCCATTCCGCTTACTATTGTAATATTTTGGCTTGCTAAATCATATGCAAATTTTTTAGCCAATCTAATACCTTCATCAGAACAAGATCTGGATCCAATTATTGATATACAATTAGACTCCAAAATTTCTTCGTTTCCTTCTACATAAAGCAATTCCGGAGCATCTCCTATTTGTTTTAGTAATTCAGGATAGTATTTTGAATCTAATTTTATTTTTTCTATTTTTTTCATCTCCTTTAGTTCTTCCAATATTTTCTGTCTAGACTTCTGTATTGAATTGCCTCTGCGATGTGTTCTGTTTCTATATTTTCTGAACTAGCTAAATCTGCAATTGTCCTTGCAACTTTAAGTATTCTGCCATATGCTCTTGCGCTTAGTCCTAGACTTTTAAATGATTTTTCCAAAAGTATACTACTTTGCATGTTTAATTTGCAGTATTTTTCAATTAATTTAGGAGATAATTCCGCATTTGAATAAATACCATATTCTTTATATCTTTCTTTCTGGATATTGCGAGCTTTATTAACTCTATTTCGAATGTCCTCTGATGTCTCGGTTACTCCTCTGCTATTTAGTTTTTCATATTTTACACTATTTACTTCCAAGTGTATGTCAATTCTGTCTAATAATGGCCCGCTTATTTTTCCCATGTATTTTTTTATTTGTTCATCTGTACAAGTACATTCTTTCTCCGTTGAACCGTAGTAGCCACATGGGCATGGGTTCATGCTTGCAATAAGCATAAAGTTACAAGGATACGTTAGCGCTGCAGTTACTCTGCTTATAGATATGCTTCTGTCTTCCAATGGGCCTCTTAACACCTCCAGCGTACTTTTGTTGAATTCTGTCAATTCATCCAAAAATAGCACACCATAATGTGCAAGACTTATTTCTCCGTGGTTTTGGTACTCTTCCGCCACCGAACTAAGGAAACCCCTGATATTGTGTGATGCGGGCTTCTGAATGGTCTTGTTAATACTATTGGCGTTTCTTGTGATAATAAACCCGCTATGCTATGAATTTTAGTAACTTCCAATGCTTCTTCAAAGCTCAAATCAGGTAGTATTGTTGGAATTCTTCTTGCGAGCATCGTTTTGCCACTTCCTGGTGAGCCAAGCAAAAGGCAATTGTGTGCTCCGTGCAGCAGCTATTTCTAGAGCTCTTTTTGCATTTTCTTGTCCTTTTACTTCAGAAAAATCAATTGGATATTTAGATAAATTTTGAGTTTCTATTTTTAAATGTTCTTCCAATAAAATGCTTGTTTCATCATTTAAAAACCTAATTACTTGTGAAAGGCTCTCTACTGCTAAAATTTCAACGTCTTTTACAATGGCTGCTTCTTTTGCATTTTCTTTTGGAAGAATTATTCTTTTCATTCCAAGCCTTGCTGCTTCTATGCATATTGGCAAAACTCCATTTATTTTGCATATTTTTCCTCCGGAGTGACAGTTCTCCTAAAACTATTGTTTTTTCTAAGTTCTTTTCTGCTTTGTCTCTAGAAATTGTTTCCATTGAAATTAATATTCCAATTGCTATAGGCAAGTCGAAATTTGAGCCTTCTTTCCTTGTGTTTGCAGGCGCTAAATTTACAATTACTCTTCTACTAAAAAACTCGACTCCTGAGTTTTTTATAGCTATTTTTACTCTTTCTTTAGATTCTTTTACACTTGTATCAGGAAGCCCTACAATTTCAAAACAAGGCATTCCTGAAGACACGTCTACTTGAACAGATACAACATACCCATCTAAGCCGTGAAGGGCCATACTGGCTATAGTTGATAGCATATTTATTCTCCTTTTTTTGGGGATTTGTATTGAAAAAAAAATAATGAATAAATTTTATTTGAAATAATAAGTTATATATAACACATTAACATACCAATTACAACTTTTTTTCATCGACAAATTTCGATAAAGTTTTTTTGGACGTTGAAAAGTTGGGGGACGTGTCTAAAAATTATCACTCATGATAATTTTTAGACACGTCCCCCAACTTTTCAAACTTCACTTTTATTCTTCATATTTTATTTGTTTGCCTTGATTTGTCCAGTATTTAATGTACTTTTCTTTTGCTGTTTCTGGACTGTATATTCCTATAAAATCCTTTATTGGTGCAAATTCTTCGTCTTCATTTACTCTTAGCAAAAGCATATTATCAAAATATGAGAAGCCATCAAATATAAATTTTTCAAATTTAAAAGTATTTGGTTTTGGTGGTACTTCTTTTACGCCTTCAAAATTAATAAACGCATTTTTTTTAAAGGCTCTATGGTAAGGAAGTTTTACATTTTTTAATTTTTGTAGTGCTTCTATACTGAATAAATGAGCCACTATATTCACATCTCTATACAAGTAATTTCCTTTCTCATCTTTTGCTTCCGACATTTCTGGAGATATGTGTTGATATTCCAGAATTGATGGCTTACCATTTCTTTTGCAAAACACACTAATAGGGTCATCTGGTATTTCCTTAAATGCACTTTTTGAGCCAATTTTGCATCTATTTTCTGCCGTTAGCCCAATAAATAACAAATCTACCAATTTGAGTAATACATTGTCTATTCCTCCGAATGCTTACCCATTTTATGCCGTTAGCATCCATCTCATCTACTAAGCCATTTTCTCCTAATGCTCTAAATACATCTCCGTTTCCGTTTGAAGCTTCCTTTATTCTATCTTTTCGATCCAAAATAATTTTTCCTTCAGTATCAATGAGTGGAAGCTTATCTTGAATAAAAAACTTTACCTTTTCTTTTGGATAATCAAAAAAATTTTTCTTATTAAAAAAAGTTATTGTCTCATCATTGTTCTCTTGGCTTGTCATAATATACCAAGGAATGTATACTCCAAATTTTAAGTATATATCTTTTAAGTTATCACATAAAATTTCAAAAAGTGATTTTCTAGGAATTAAGCTTAGTTCGAATGTAGCTTTAGGCCCATGGTACCCAAGTCTTGTTCCGTTGACCTCCTGCCATTGAAACTACAGCAACTTCTCCACGTTTTACTATTTCCTCACCAATCTTTTCATACATTTTTCTTTCTTTTTCAGTTATACAGTTTGAATTAAAATACGGAAGTGGTGTTATTTCGTTTAAGTTAAAGTTTTCTTTTTCTTTTGATTTTTCGTATCTTTCCTTAACTTTAGAAAAATCAATATCTTTTATCTGTGAAATAAAATCCGTTTTTTCCTTTTCATCAAGTTCATCCCAAAAAGCTAGAACATGCTCTTGCCCCTCACTCTTGAGCATTACTCTAAGTTGCTCTATGTCTTCTTCCATAATACTTACCCCTTATTATACATTATGTTTCTTCAAGGTCTATGGTTCCGCAGTTTGCAGTTTTCTTATAATATATTCTTTATCTGGATTATCAGATTCATTTACTCTAGCAATTTCTTTTTCAATACAATATGGAACCCTAACAATTTGCAGGCTAATTCCAGTTAGTTTTTGTTCTTCTAGCTCTCCTTCTACTATTATATATGATGATACTGTTGAAAACTTGCTGGTATCAGTAACTTCGCTGGTATTTAACATTTCAGCTGGCATTCCTACACTACCTGGATTAAATATCATTTTGTCTTTTAACCTTATAATATTTGGCGTATGTATGTGGCCATATCCCACTATGTCTGGTATTCTGTCTTCTGGTTTCTTTCCTATAAAATCTGTATTTTTAAATAATAGCTCTCCATCAGTAATTTCTCTGCTTTCATTTTTTGAATTTTTATTGCTAAACATAGGGTTATATAATGAATCTAAATCAAATGGAGATGCGTGAAATAATCTTACTAGATGACCGCTTAGATAAAATTCATGGCAAATTGGAAGATTTTTTAAATATTCCGCTCTTTTCTCCCCTATTTTCACTCTTGTCCAATATTTCTTTTCAAGAGCCATGTCCCTTGACATATATTCATCACAATTACCTTGTAAAACTACATCACATTTTTCTCTTACAAGATCAATGCATTGTGCAGGGCTAACTCCTTTATATATAATATCTCCTAAGCAAATTATTTTGTTTATTTCTCTTTTTTCAATGTCACTAAAAACTGTCTCAAGTGCAGTTAAATTAGCATGTACATCTGAAATAATAGCAATCTTTTCCATTATCTTCGCCTTCTTTCATTTTTAGTTTTAACAATTTTATCATAACTACCTATGAAAGACAAGGTCAAAAAAAGTGCAGATGGCAAACATTGACAGTTCTCTGTTTGACCACCTGCATTCATTTATTGATTTATTGCATCTTTTGCATATTTATTATTTACTACATCTTCATAAGGTACCTTTTTCTCTAATTCCCCTGCTTCTTGTATTATTGTTTGTAATAATTCAAAATCTTCTTTTTCGAGTACTGGATTTGTTTTCCATGCATCTATTGATCTATAACGCTTTACAACTGTTTCAAGTAGCTCTAAATCTGTGTCTGGAAAAAATTTAGCTATCGCTTCTGCAACTTCTTTATTTGTATGGCTTTCCACCCATTTTTGCCCCTCATATATTGCATTTACAAATTTTTGAATAGTATCTTCATTCTCTGCAATATAACTTTTTTTTGCGAAGTACGCTGTATATGCTATTTTACCAGCTTCCTCTCCAACTGATGCTACTATATATCCTTTGCCCGCTTGCTCAGTCATTGATGCTGTTGGCTCAAATAAGGTTACATAATCTGCATTTCCGCCTGAAAAGGCACCTGCCATTAAATCAAATTGTATGCTATCATCTAGTACCATATCAGTTTCAGGATTCATTCCATTTTTTCTTATTACATAAGATAATGCCATATATGGAACTCCACCTTTTCTTCCAGGTATTATTGTTTTTCCTTTTAAGTCAGACCATTTAAAATTGTTGTTTTCTTCTCTACTTATCAAAAATGCTCCATCCGTTTGTGTTAGCTGAGCTATTACTTGAGGATAGTCTTCTTTGCCTTCATTATACACGTAAATCGAAGCTTCTGGACCTGCAAAACCGATATCGCTTTGACCTGCTAAGACAGCTGTCATTACTTTATCTGCTCCTTGCCCTGTTGAAAGTTCTATTTCTAATCCGGCTTCTTTAAAAAATCCTTTGCTTATTGCAACATATTGAGGAGCATAAAATACTGAACGCGTAACTTCATTTACACGAATAGTCTTTAAGCTTTCAGTTTCAGCGACACTAGAGTCTTTGTTTTTGCCTACTGATACAGCCACTACTATTATAAGAACTAATGCAATTACAGCAATTAAAAGTATATACTTTTTCAACTCTATCTCCTTTCCAATTTTAAACATATTTGTTTGATTTTAATATTATTTTTTCTAAAAGTACTATGGCCCTATAAAACACTGCCGCCATAATTCCGCAATATTATTACACTTGTCATAACTAAGTCTAATTGGAATACTTGGCCTCCATATACGATTAGGTATCCGCAATCCACCTTTTGAAACCAAAAATTCACCTGATATTACTCCCACAAGAGAGAGTCCAAGATTTACTTTAAGAGAATTTATAAATGTAGATGTATTAGCAGGTATTATAATTTTCGTCAATATTTGCAATTTATTAGCTCCAAATGTTTTTATCATTTTTATTTTTTCTTTATCCGTATTTATAAATCCATTTGATATTTCTAAAATAGTTACTATAAGTGATATTGCTATTCCCATTGTAATAATAGCAGGTGTGCCGTGCTCCAACCCATATGATAATTACTGGCCCTAAAGCAACCTTTGGTAAGCTGTTTAAAACTACTAAAAATGGGTCTGCCACCCTTGCAATAAACTTAGACCACCATAGGATTATTGCAATGAGTATTCCAAGAGCAGTTCCGGATAAAAAGCCTATAATTGTTTCATAGCATGTAATTCTTAAGTGTTCTAACAAGCCATTTTGTGATAAATTCATAAAAGATTTAATAATTCTACTTGGACTGCTCATAATAAAGCTATCTATTATTCCTTTATTTGTAAGCACTTCCCATGCAGTTATAAAAGAAACAAGGACTAGTATTTGAGCTCCAAATACCAAACATTTATATATCCTTGTTCTTTTCAAATACTGTCTTCTTTCTTTTGATATACTATTTTTCACCTATATCTAGCTCCTTCCATACGCTGTCAAAATAGTTACTAAATTCAGAGTCTTCGCGGCATAGAAGAGGATCACGATTTGGTATTTTAAATTGAATTCTCATAATTTGCTTTACAGTACCTGGTCTATGAGATAAAATCACAATTCTGTCAGACATACTTATTGCCTCTGATATATCATGAGTTACCATAAGTGTTGTTATTCCTTCATTTTTGAGTATTTCGTATATGTCTTTTGTCACCATTATTCTTGTTTGATAATCCAGTGCAGAAAATGCTTCATCAAGGAGTAATATTTTAGGTTTTACTGCGAGCGTTCTAATTAGTGCAACTCTTTGCCTCATTCCTCCTGATAGTTGCAGCGGATATTTATCCTTAAATTCGTAAAGTCCATATTTCTTAAGTAGGTTTTCTGCATACTTTTTGTTCTCTGGTGTTTTTATGTGTCTTACCTCTAAGCCTATCATTACATTATTTAATATCGTCCTCCATTCTAGCAAGCTGTCTTTTTGAAGCATATATCCTATTTTAGTAGAGGTGGCACTGTCAGTTTCTTCCTGCCCCTCTATGTAGAGCTTTCCTCCTGAGCTTTTTTCTAGCCCTGCAATAATTGAAAGTAATGTGGACTTGCCACATCCGCTTGGGCCAATTATGCTTACAAATTCGCCTTCTGTTATATTAAATGAAATATCTTTTATCGCCTCTGTTTCCCCGTTTTTAGCTTGATATGTTTTTGAAATTTTATCAATTCTTAACACTTCTTTCATTTGTGCTTCCCCTTTATTTAATGAATTTATCATAGTATAGTATATTCTTGATTTACAAAAATGGTTAACTACGACTTTTAAGGTGATACTTTAAATTGTAAATGATAAAAGCCTAGTTATATATTGTGGGAACACACTTTAATTACTTTTTTTAAGTAAAGTGTTGACAAAATCACATTTTGCGCGTATACTATATAAGTGTATAAATTAATTACATCGCGGGGTGGAGCAGTTGGCAGCTCGTTGGGCTCATAACCCAAAGGTCGTAAGTTCGAGTCTTACCCCCGCAACCA
>CAMOWC010000010.1 GCA_946628065.1 uncultured Clostridiaceae bacterium
AAAATTCATCGCATTTGGTGGAGATGGTGGAACTTATGATATAGGTTTACAATCACTTTCTGGAGCTATGGAAAGAGGACATGATATGGTTTATGTATGCTATGATAATGGTGCATATATGAACACAGGTATTCAAAGATCTTCCGCTACTCCAAGATTTGCAGATACTACAACTTCTCCTGCTGGAAAAGTTGTACCAGGTAAAATGCAATCAAGAAAAGATTTAACAGAAATAATGGTAAGCCATCACTTACCATATGTTGCTCAAACAATTGCAGTAGATAATTTAAAAGACTTATATGAAAAAGCTGAAAAAGCAATATATACAGAAGGTCCATGTTTCTTAAACGTAATGTCTCCTTGCCCAAGAGGATGGGGATATGCAACAGAAGACTTAATGTTGATTAACAAATTAGCTGTTGAAACATGCTACTGGCCTTTATATGAAGTTGTAGATGGTGTTTATAAAATCACTTATAAACCAAAAAATAAACTTCCAATTGAAGAATTCTTAAAACCACAAAAAAGATTTAAACACTTATTCAAACCTGGCAATGAGTGGATGATTGAAGCATTCCAACAAGAGGTTGATAAGAGATGGCAAGAATTATTAGACTTAGAAGCTATGACAAATAAAGCGGAATAAAATTAATAAAAAACTGAAATCTTTGATTTCAGTTTTTTTGATCTATAATATATTATCCAATTTTCTTTTACAATATATTAAATGTGCTATTTCCATTACATTATCTTTAACAGTATAAAATATTGTAAAATTATTTATATATATTCTATACCAGTCATATTTTGTTTTCTTTTTTCCCTTATATATCTCATAACTTTTAGGATTTTTGCTTCTTTTTTCAATTTCTATTTTAATATTATTAAGTAATCTCTTTGCTGCACTTTTATTTTCTAAAACAAAAGTAATATAATACAAAATTTCAGTTAATTCTCTATCAAAAGAAGGTAAATATTTAATGGAATAGTTACTTTTTGGCATCAATTAACCTCCTTGCTTTTGCAAATATTTCTTCATGAGTCAAGTATTTTGTAGTAGGATTATCTATTGCCTCTTCCGCTTCTTCTAATTCTTTTTCAATATCCACATTTCCAAACATCTTCTCAATTGATTTATTTAATTCTTTTTCTTCGGTCATTTTAAAATATTTTTCCAAACTCATAACAACTTTAGGATTATAGCCGTTTTGAGTAAGATAAATAACATCTTCATCATTTACTGATAACTGACCTACTTCTGAATTTTCTTTTTTAATATCTGAAATTGATACATCAAAAGGTATTCTTTTTTCTCTTGTCATCTTTTTTGCAAACATATTAAATGCTGCACTCATTGTTATTCCTAATTCTTTACATATTTCATCCATGTTCTTTTTTAATTCTTCGTCCATACGAATATTTACTAATGTTTGGGCCATAAAAACCACCTTCCCTGTAGAAATAATTTTACTACGTTTTATATATTTTGTCAATATGTTGTCTTTACTTTTTATTATTGATTAAAAAGATTTGATTTTTCGAGTTTTATATGCTAATATATTTTTATATTAAATTTAAGAGGTTAATTATGGATGAAAATAATTTTGAAAATTTAGAAGGACAAAAAAATCTTGACTCTTCTGAATTAATTAAAGAAAATACTATTGAGGGCGAAGTTGTAGAAAATCCTAACAAAAAGCCCAAAAACAAGAAAATGAACATTATTAGCATAATTCTTATTTTAGCTATTTTTGTTGGATTGACCATTTACATGATAACCGTTGATGGTCTTGATAATATAATTCAGCTTTTAAAATCTGTTGATTATAGATGGGTTTTTGGTGGAATTGGAATTTTGATTTTATGGTTTATATGTGATGCTCTAACCCTCCATCTCCCACTTAAAACTATGTATAAAAAGCAAAAGTTCAAAGACTCTTTTAGAATTGCAATGATAGGTCAATTATTTAACAACATCACTCCTTTTGCTTCAGGCGGACAACCTATGCAAGCATATGAGTTATCAAAAGAAGGCAAAAGAGTTAGTGATTCACTATCTGCCATGACAATGAAATTCATCATAACCCAGACTGCTCTTGCAATATTTACAACAGTAATCATTTTAGCTCAGTTTGACTTTCTAAAAGATTTGATGAAAGATTACATGTGGATTGTTATTTTAAGTTTTGTTGTTAATCTTTTAGCTATTATTTTAGTGCTTTTAGCAGGAATTAAAAAGGGAATAATTGTTAGTATTTGTAAACCATTTATAAAGCTTGGTGCTAAATTACACATTGTAAAAGATAAAGAAAAAACAATTGAAAAATTTGACGAAAGTGTTTCAAATTTTAGTACACAATTTAAGAATATGAAGCATTACCCAAAAACCATTGTTGGTATTTTTATTAGCGCTATAATTCAAAGTATGCTTTATTATTCAATTACATACTTTGTTTATAGAGCTTTCGGAAACGAAGGAGTAAGCTATTTCCAAATTGTACCAGCACAAGCAATATTACTTCTAATAATGACATTTATACCAACACCTGGTTCTGGCGGTGGTGCTGAAGGTGGATTCTTGCTAATATTTAGCAGCATCTTCAAAAAAGGTACAATAAATTTATCAATACTATTCTGGAGATTATATACATTTTATTTACCAATAATAATAGGAGCATTTTTCCTACTTCCATCAAGAAGAAAGGCAAAAGATTACAAATAAAAAGATAGTATATTTATTAAAATCTGGAAGTTGCGACACCAAGGATTTTAAATAAATATACTATTTTTTATTTGTAAAGCCTTATTATTTGCCCAGGATATATTAAGTTCCTATTTGGTATTCCATTTAATCCTACAAGCCTATTTACTGTTGTTCCATACCTCATAGCAATTCCCCATAATGTATCTCCCCTTTTTACAACATAAATTTTTTGTGAGGGTTGTTGTGCAACTGAATCATTTGCATATATTACTAATGTGTTTCCTGCATATATTAGATTTGGATTTCTTATGTTATTCCAGCTTGCTAACTGTTGAACTGAAACTCCATATCTATAAGCAATTCCACTCAAAGTGTCTCCCCATTTTATTTTATAGTAAATAGGTCGGCTATTATTTTCTGGCGGGCCACCTGAGCCTCCTGAACTGACAAATATCTCTTGAGAAAATCTATCCATATCAACATTTCCTTCTATTCCCGGCACTCTGCCAGTACTTGTATATTGAATCCCAATATACGTATCCCAGCCCGATTTTGTATTTATCAGATTATTAGGATTACTATAATATGCAAGCCACAAATCGCCTTCTAAAGCGACATCATCTCCAAAAATATTTTTTATATTGTTTAAATTACTATAAACAATTACATCTTTACCAGTTATTTGAGATACCCTTTGCATAAACGCAAGTGCAATTTCATTTATTTCAGTTTTTCCTTCTTCGAAAAATTCTTCATAATCCATTGCAAGCTTACAATCATATTCTTTTCCGGCTATTACAGATGTAAAAAAATCTGCTTGCTTTCGTGCCCCATCAATAGATGTTGCAGTTAAATAATGATAAAATCCTACTTTTAAACCATTAGATTTTGCATTCGCATAATTTTGTTCTAAATATGGATCCATAAATGTTGTTCCTTCACTCGCTTTAATATAAACAATCTGAACTCCTGAATTTTTAACCTCTGTAAAGTTTATATTTTTCTGCCAATTGCTTACATCTATCCCTTCATATGGTAAATCATCTTTAGGCGTTAGAGCATATATGTAGGTACAGCTTGAAAGACATAAAATAAATGCCATTAATAAAATTCGTAATGTTTTCTTCATATAAAAACCTCCTGTTCTATTATATGAACAAGGGTGAATTTGGTAACATTCCATGTCAAAAGAGAGTGTCCCAAAAAGTAAAAATCATATAAAAAAATCGGCTAAGCCGATTTTTTTAGTTCTCTTTTTCCAATTTTTCTAATTCTTCAAGTTCTTTTTTGTTCTTTAATTCTTCCTCGTCAAGTCTTTCTCCTTCTGCATCTTTTAAGATTTTAACGTCTTTAGCATCATATCTTTTATAGATGAATCCATCTCCATCTTCGCTTTTTATCTTTACTCTGACTCTTTCTTTTAATGTTTCTACGCTGTCTACTTCGCCTTCACCATCTTCTGTTTTTACTATTGCTCCGATATGTGGTAAATGCTTTAATTTTTCTTTATAAACATTATCTTCAAATTTTAAGCAACACATTAAACGACCGCAACATCCAGATATTTTAGATGGATTTAAAGATATGTTTTGTTCTTTTGCCATTTTTATTGTTACAGGTTCAAAGTCACTTAAGAAAGTACAACAGCACAATTCTCTACCGCATACTCCATTTCCACAAATTCTCTTAACTTCATCTCTTACACCTATTTGTCTTAGTTCAATTCTTGTTTTATATACTGCTGCTAAATCTTTTACAAGCTCTCTAAAATCTACTCTTCCGTCTGATGTAAAGTAAAATAAAATTTTGCTATTGTCAAATTTGAATTCAACATCTGTTAATGTCATGTCTAATCCATGTTCTTTTATTTTCTTTTCACAAATTTTAAATGCTTCTTGTTCATTTTTTTTGCATTCTTCGGCATGTTTTATATCTCTTCTGCTTGCTATTCTAACAACCTTTTTTAATGGTGCAATAATCTTTTCATCTTCTACCATTCTATTTGGAATCATAACTTCCCCAAGTTCTTCTCCCTGAGATGTTTCAACAACAACCATATCACCCTTTTTTATGAATAATCTTTCTGGGTTGAAGAAATATATTTTTCCTAATTTTTTAAATCTAACACCTACAATTTTTTTCAATTAACTTCCCTCCACATGTTAAATAACAAATTATCTATACACATATCAAAATTGCTATTTTTTTTCAATCTGTCCTTTGTATTTTCCACAATTTTTATACAATTTGTGAATCTATAATCTCTTTTAGAAAGTTCTAATAATTCAACATTGATATATTCTAAAATCTGATAAATCTCTTCTTTAGCAGCATACATTGACTTCGCCATTTCCATAATAGAAAGCATGTCCTTGGAATTTAGCTGTTTTAGCATTTCTCCGATTTGTTCATACTCTTCTATTTTATCTTTTAATTCAATTGCTTTACCTATACTTCCTTGAAATATTTTTAAAACCTCATCATTTACTTGAAGTTCAAAATTTTTATTAAGAAATTCTTTTAAATCTTTATTATCAATTTTATCAAAATGAAGTATAATACATCTTGATTTTATTGTATCTAAAAATAAGCTTTCATTGCTACCAATTAGAATTAATATTGCAAACTCTGGCGGTTCCTCCAATGTTTTCAATAAACAGTTTTGAGCCTCTGTTGTCATTTTTTCAGCATTATCTATTATATATATTTTTTTTCTTGAGATAATTGGCTTTTCCTGAATTTTTCTTTGAAGTTCTCTTATTTGCTCAATTTTCAAGCTATTGCCATCTGGCTCAATTATATTAAAATCAGGATGATTACTTGTTTCAAACTCCAAGCATGACTTACAATTACAAGCGCCATCTTTTTCATTTAAACACAGCATTCTCTGGGCAAAATCCATAGCAACAAGTTTCTTGCCTATACCTTCAATTCCAACAAACATATAACTATGTGATGTTTTTCCATTTTCAATTGAAGCTTCTAAATAATTTTTAACTTTAGAATTTCCTATTATACTATTAAACATATTTGCTCCTCTTTATTTAGCTGCATCAATTCCACCAAATTTATCGAAAGGCCAAAATCTAAATGCAACAGTGCTTTCAATCTTCTCCAATGGCACACATCCAAAACTTCTACAATCTGTACTATGATTTCTGTTGTCCCCCATAGCAAAAACGCAATTTTCTGGAACAACAAAATCAGAAAATCCAACACCTACAACATCTGTTACAACACCTGGTTGTAAATAATCTTCTTGTAATTCTTTTCCATCGATATATACTTTTCCATTTTCTATTTTAACATGTTCCCCTGGAAGTGCTATTACTCTTTTTATATAGCTTCTTTTATCCCCCATTTCCAAGAATTCATTTACAAACCATTCCCAACCTTGTCTATCATAAAATTTAGCCACTGGATTTTTAATATCTATTTCGCTTTCGCTATAACTAATTTTTCTTGGTTCTTCAAAAGTGATTATCTCTCCTCTTTGAGGTAGTGTATGTGTTGTTCTTCCCCATCTGTTAAGCCATAACCTTTGATTTTGCTCTAATGTTGGGTACATTGATACTTGTTTTACAACAGTTGGTGTACCTATAAAAAATCTAAATAATAATGCTAAAACAATTGCAATTATAATGCAACCTATCCATTCTAATGCATTCTTTATCTTTGGATCAAGTTTATTCACTAAAAAATCATCTCTTTTCATAAAAATCTATTTGATTATATCATATCTTTTGGTTTTTAGCAAGATTTTGAGGCATTTCATATAAGTTAACAATTTGCTATTTATCAGCATCAATTCCACCAAATTTGTCAAAAGGCCAAAATCTAAATGACACTGTACTTTCAATTTTTTCTAATGGAATACATCCAAAACTTCTACAATCTGTACTATGATTTCTGTTGTCTCCCATAGCAAAAACACAATTTTCTGGAACAATAAAATCAGAAAATCCGACACCGATAACATCTGTTACAACACCTGGTTGTAGATAGTCTTCTTCTAACTCTATTCCATCAATATAAACTTTTCCACCTTCAATTTTAACATGTTCTCCTGGAAGTGCTATAACTCTTTTGATATAACTTCTTTTATCTCCCATTTCTAAAAATATATCTACAAACCATTCCCAGCCTTGTCTATCATAAAATTTAGCTACTGGATTTTTAATATTTATTTCGCTTTCGCTATAGCTAATTTTACTTGGTTCTTCAAAAGTAATTATCTCTCCTCTTTTTGGTAGTGTATGTGTTGTTCTTCCCCATCTGTTAAGCCATAATCTTTGGTCTTGTTCTAATGTAGGATACATAGAAATCTGATTTACAATAGTTGGTTTGCCTATAAAATAACCACCTAATAGTACTATAACCATTGCAATTACAATACAACAAATCCATTCTAATGCCCCTTTTACCTTTGGGTCAAGTTTATTCAATTTAAGCACCTCTTTCCATATTTTTGTTAAAAAGCAATTAATTCTTTGTAGGTATTTTTATTACAACTTCTGTTCCTTGTCCTACAACACTTTTTATATCAATACTTCCACCGTTTTTATCTAATATTTCTTTTGCTATTGAAAGGCCTAAACCTGTTCCTCCCATTTCTCTTGTACGAGCTTTATCAACTCTGTAGAATCTTTCAAATATTCTGTTTAAGTCTTCTTCTGGAATACCTATTCCATTATCAAACACTTTTATATATGCATCATTATATACAAAGCCTACATATATTTTGATTTCTCCACCATCTTTTGTATATTTTATACTATTTGTAAGAATATTCAAAACAACTCTTTCTATTTCATCTTTGTCAGCATAAACCGGTGGAACATCTGCTGTTACAAAACAATTAACAGAATGGCTTTTCTTTTTTATCTCAATAGCAAGCTTGTCCTGACACCTTTTTACTAACTCTCCCAAATCAAATATTTCTTTTTCTGTCTTTTTCTTTTTGCTATCATATCTTGAAAGAGTTAATAAATCTGTAACTAATTTTGCCATTCTTCTAGCTTCTGTTGCAATTACATTTAAAAACTTATCTTGTGTTTCCTTGTCATACTCTCCTTCTAGCAATGTATCTGCATATCCCATTATTGAAGTAATTGGTGTTTTTAACTCATGTGATACATCTGCAACAAATTCTTTTCTCATGTTATCAAGTTTTACATGTTCTGTAATATCCTGAACAACTGCAATTACCCCATCTGGTCTATCATCTTGATTTTTAAATGGTGCAAAATAAATATTTATAAATTTATCATCAACTTCAACTCTTTGTTCAGATGAAGTCCAATTTTCCAAATATATTATTTTTTCCATATTAATATCTAATTTAAATTTATTGAAAATATCCTCAAATGTTGAATCTTCTGGGCCTATACTTAATAATTTTTTTGCTTCAGGATTTATTAAGATTATCTCTCCAGTCATATTAAAAGCAACAATTCCATCTGTCATGTGTCTTAAAATTGTTTCAATTTGATTTTTCTTTGTTGAAACTTCATTCAATTGTTCTTTTAATTCTTTTGTCATTAGTCCAAAAATTTCATCAGCATTTTCTAGATTTTCTTTTTTAATCGTTTTCTTGCTATCTTCTTTATTTTGAATATTTTCAGCACCTTTAATCAATCTGTTTATTGGGTAAATAACAAATTTTGAAAGATAATATCTTATTAAAAAAGCAATTATAAGAAATGCTACAACTCCTATAACAAGGGTTACTTCCGAATTTGTTCGAACTTCTTCAACTTTTGCAGTTAATTCCGCAGAATTATTTGCTAAATCATTCAAAAGCATTATATTTCTTACCCCTACTCCGGCTATTAAAATTAGCCCACATAAAAGCATTACTAGTATTATTTTTGATTGTATATTTTTAAACATTTTACTTATCCTCTTTATATTTTATTTTAAGTTATTTTTATTAATAAGTGCTAAAATCTCCTGAAAAATCTTATCTTGAGTATCTTTTATTGAAATACTATAAGCACTATCTCCCATAACTTTAAGTTTTTCCTTATCTGAAACAATTTCTGTTATAGTATCATTTAAAAGCTTTCCATTTAAATCATCATTTACAATAATTTTTGCTGCATTTATTTTTTCTAGAACTTTTGCATTATACATTTGATGATTGTTACTTACATTTGGCAATGGTACTAATATTGAAGCTTTTCCCAAATTTGATATTTCTGTAATTGTCATTGCTCCGCTTCTAGCAACTATTAAATCCGCAACATTCATCACTTTTTCCATATCATAGATATATGGTACAACTTTCATATTTTCTATATTTTCAATATCAATATTTCCTAAATTTTCTTTTATAATGTCATATTGTTTAGGACCAGTTGCCCAAATAACTTGATAATTTTTATTAAGTTTTTCCTTAATAATTTGAGTTAATGCTTCATTTATTTTTTGAGCTCCTTGACTTCCTCCATACACTAAAACTATTGGTTTTGACGAATTCAAGCCATTTTCTTTTATTATTTCATTTTTTTCATTTATTCCATAATTTTGTTTTTTAATTTTTACAGGTGTCCCCGTGCAAACTACTTTCTTTGCATCTGGTATTCTATCTTTTGCATCTTGGAAAGAAACCAAAATTGTATCTGTTCTTTTTGCCAGCATCTTAACAGCCTTCCCTGGAAATGCATTACTTTCATGTAAAAGTGTTGGAATACCTTGTTGACTTGCTGCGGTAATAACAGCTCCACAAATATATCCCCCTGTTCCAATTACAATATCTGGTTTAAATTCTTTTACAATTTTTTTAGCTTGACCTAAGCCTCTAAATGTTTTATATAGTTTTTTTAAATTATCAAATGAAATTTTTTTGCTTAAACCATAAGCTTCAATTGTTTTTAGTTCATATCCTGCTCTTGGAACCAAATCATTTTCCAAACCTCTTGTTGTTCCAATAAAGATTATCTCTGAATTTGGTTGTTCTTGTTTTATTTTATTTGCTATTGCTAGCCCTGGATTTATGTGTCCAGCAGTACCTGCCGCTGCAACTATAACTCGCATTTGATCACCTCTTTTTTTAATTACATTATATTCCAAATTAACTAGATTAACACAATTTTTTACCATTCACATTTTACACTAAATATAAAAAAATCTCAATAGAAATTGAGATTTTTTTATGCAGTTTTATTACTAGCTCTTGAGATATTTAGCAGTATTCCCATCTCGCAAAGTAGCATAAAGAGGGCAGTTCCCCCATAGCTAAAGAACGGTAGTGGCATACCAGTAACTGGCATTGAAGATGTAACAACTGCTATATTAATTATAACTTGTATTGCAACTAATGCTGTTATTCCAACTGCAACCAAGCTTCCAAACATATCCGGAGCTTTCATTGCAACTAGAACCCCTCTCCATATAAAAATTGCAAATAATATTATAACAATTGCGCAACCTATAAATCCTAATTCTTCTCCTAAAATCGAGAAAATAAAGTCATTATGTGGCTCTGGTATGTATAAATATTTTTGTTTACTCTCTCCTAATCCTGCTCCAAATAATCCGCCTGAACCTATTGCATATAAACTTTGTATAACCTGCCATCCATCTCCTGCTTTATCTTTCCAAGGATCTAAGAAAGTTACAACCCTTTGAAGTCTATATGGAGAAAACATTATTAGTCCTATTATTGCAGGCGCTCCTATCGATCCAGCCGTGACGGCAAAATGTTTGAATTTGCATCCTGCCACTATCATCATTATTGAGCATATTCCAACTATTACTATTGATGCACTAAAATGTGGTTGTAGCATTAATAGCCCTATGATTGGTGCTAGTAAGCACATATGCTTTAGGAATCCCATTTTGTATTCTCCAAGTTCGTCTCTATTTACTGTTAGTATTCCTGCATAGAAGATTATCATAAGTATTTTTACTAATTCTGATGGTTGAAATGATAAGGTTTCGTTTATGTATAGCCATCTTTTTGCACCGTTTACATTTCTTCCTGCTACTAATACTAATAGTAATAGTAATAGTGCTATCCACCATGCATGTTTGTAAAATTTTTGATAAAATCTATAATCTATTTTAGAAATCGCAAACATAGCCACAATCCCTAAAATTGCAAACAATAGCTGTTTTGAAAAATATTTGTAGCTGTCTCCACTTTCTGATAATGCTGATGGTGAACTTGCTGACAATACCATTATTAAGCCTATTGTGAGCAATAAAAGTATTACTACTAAAAGTGGAAAATCCATCGGGTTATTTAAAAAGCTTGAAAAACTTTTTTTCTTTTTTGCCATTTTTTCAGTTCCTTTCTAAACAATTTGTAAACCTAAAACGCATAATGCTAATGTTATTAAGCAAAAGATTATAACAACTTTGTTCTCGCTCCAGCCTGATAATTCAAAATGGTGATGTAATGGAGCCATTTTGAATATTCTTTTTCCAGTTTTTTTGAAATATGCAACTTGCATCATAACTGAAATTGTTTCCAATACAGGAATTAAAGCTATTACTATAAGCAATAAAGGCATTTGTAAATATAATGCCATTCCAGATATTACTCCACCTAAAAGTAGTGATCCTGTATCTCCCATAAATACCTTTGCAGGATGAAGGTTAAACATTAAAAATCCTAATGTTGCACCTATTACGCTACTACCAAAAAATCCTATTTCTGGCCAAAAGTTTTGTATTCCTATTATTGTTAAAGTTGTTATTATTAAAGAACTAACACTAGATGAAAGTCCATCTATTCCATCAGTTAAGTTTATGGCATTAGTAGTACCTAATATTACTAAAATTGCAAATGGTATATAAAAATATATTGGTAATGTTACATATGTTTTTGCTATTGGTATATATGTATCTGTTCCAATTTGCAATCCATATACTAAATAAACTACAAACGCCACAGATATAAGCAATAGTCCAAACATTTTGTAACTTGGTTTTAATCCTTTTGTATTTTTTAAAACTAATTTTTTAAAATCATCTATAAAGCCAACTATTCCAAAGCCTATTGTTAAAATAAGCATTGGAAGTAGTTTGTGAGCTATTTCAGCTTGATTTACGCTATTTAAATATATATACATACCTGTTACAACTATAATCATTGTTGCAATTATTATTATTCCCCCCATTGTAGGAGTTCCTTGTTTTTTCAAATGGGACTGTGGTCCATCATCTCTTTCTATTTGTCCAACCTTTAATCTTTTAAGCTGAGGTATTGTTATTACTCCAGCAATTACTGATACTGTAAAAGATATTAAAAGTATAATTATATTAAAATCCAATTTTCTCAAACCTTTCTATTTCTTTTTTCCTTTGTCTAATCCTTCGATTATTTCATTTACTATTATTCTTTCATCAAATGGGTATTTAACACCATTGATTTCTTGATATGGTTCATGTCCTTTTCCCGCAAGAACTATCAAGTCATTCTTATGAGCCATCTTTATTGCTTCTTTTATAGCCTCTGTTCTATCAACAATAACCTTGTATTTTCCATTAGTTTTCTTAATTCCAGCTTCTATTTGTTTAACTATTTCTTCTGGATTTTCTGTTCTTGGGTTATCTGATGTGATTATTGTAAAATCAGCTATTCTACCAGATATTTCACCCATTATAGGTCTTTTCCCACTATCTCTATCTCCGCCGCAACCAAATACACTTATAACATTTCCTCTTGTATAACCTTTTACTGCTTGAAGTATATTTTCTAGGCTTTCAGGTGAATGAGCATAATCTATCATTATAGGTAATTCTAATTTATTCTTGACTAATTCTGAACGCCCTGGAACTCTAACTTCTAAAAGAGCTTCTTTAATTGTTTCAGCATCTATTCCTAATTTTTTTGCCACGCATATAGCTGCTAAAGAGTTGTAAACGCTGAATCTACCAGGTATTCCAACTTTTACTCTATCGTTTCTTTCTCCAAGTTTTGTTTTAAAATCAACAAATGAATTTGTAATTGTAATATCTCTTGCCATTATTTTGGCTGAATTGTCAATTCCATAAGTTGTAATATCACTTTCTGGAAAAAGCTTTGGAATCTTAGCTCCATATAGGTCGTCTGCATTTATAAATCCTGTTTTACACATTTTGAATAACATCATTTTTGAATTGAAATAATCTTCCATATCTGGATGTTCTTTTTCGCTAATGTGATCTTCTGAAAAGTTTGTAAATAAAACCATATCGAAGTCACAACCAGCAACCCTATGTAATTTCAAGCTTTGTGAAGATACTTCCATTACAACATATTCAACTTTTTCTTCAACCATTTGGCTAAATATTTCTTGAAGTTCTAAACTTTCAGGTGTTGTTCTATCGCTTTCCTTTATCATTTTCCCATTTATATATGTTGCAATTGTTCCAACTAATCCAACATTTTTTCCAGCTTTTTCTAGAATTTCCTTAATCATAAATGTTGTTGTTGTTTTACCTTTTGTTCCAGTAACACCAATCAATTTAAACTTTTTAGATGGATTTCCAAAAAAGTTTCCTGACGCAATTGCTAAAGCATATCTTGTATCTTTTGCCATTATTATTGTAACATCATCTGGAATCTTTAAAGATTTCAAATCACATCCTTCTTGTACCATAACAGCTGTTGCTCCGTTTTCAATAGCACTTTCAATATATTTATGTCCATCAACTGTAAAACCTTTTATTGCAACAAATAAAAATCCCGGCTTTACATTTTTAGAATTCTTTTCTATCCCTGAGATTTCTGTATTTAAGTCCCCTCTAAGTTTTAAGTCTGTAAGACCTTGAAGAATTTTTTCTAATTTCATGTATAATCATCCCTTCAATTTTTATACTAATATATTGAATTCCAAAATTTTAGAAGACAATTTTTTTACATTATATATCTAAATTTTATTTTTGTATAGAGTTTTACGCAAAAAAATCATCTAATATAAATATATTAGGTGATTTTTTATTTATGAATTTTAAACTATCTGCAAAAATAAAAAATGGGAAGGATATAATCCTCCCCAGATAATGTCTACCAATTAATACATTCATCCTTGAAATCAAATGCAGTAGGTATAATATCAATCAATTTTTGAAAAAATTCTTTCTTTGTTTTACCTACAACACTAATAAAGCTTTCAACTTTAATACAATTTGTTTTGTCAACCAATGCAGTGCCTCCTGTAAAATAATCATCAAAATAAATTACGTCCTTATTAGACTCAAAACAAATATACGATTTAGATGCCAAATCAGTTTTATTGGGAGTTATTGGTACAACATAAGCTGAGCCTTTATTCCCCAAGCCAACTATAATAGCATGGATACGGTTTCTGTAAATCTCACCTGGAAGTTCAAGGCCAAGATTAATATCAACAATATCTCCTACATCAAACTCTATAGCTGGCTTGTTTGTATATTTCATAGAAATATTGCTTATACATGCTTGAAGGTAATTACTCACTTCCTTCTCAGGCGCATGACAAGTGAATACGGCCCAATATGCCGCATTGCAAAGCTTGCTAATTTTGTTATCAATATAGTCGTTTCCTACTTTCCGTAAAACATCATCCGCTGAAAAATCTGTTTCTGTAGTCATCACCTTCTCAGCATTATTTGTTTGAGTTGTAGTTTCAAATGTATTGTCAATGTCAACGCTAAAAATTGTAAAATACTCATTTACAAGCCCTATGACTTTTTCAAGCATGTTTTCCTCAACATTCTCTACAGCAACAATGCCCTTGTTAAGATTAATGAATATCCTACATGATATCCTGTTGATTTCCTTAATCAGCGGAAGCGACAGTTCATCTTTTTTGGCATTAACTCTAAAAAACAACTTCTTCATCTTTATTTTCCTCCTGTTTGGCTAAGAATGCGTTAATGAGTCTTATGAAATCAATCGTTGGTGTCTTACGAAAACCAAAGGTTTCTTTAACTCTTGCTATTATTAATCTTTCAATTTCCTTCCTACTAATTACTTCATCTTGTGAAACAATTCCAGATAAAGTTTCAATATTAAAGTAATCATCTTTGGGAGAAGCAAGAATAGCTTTTGCTAGCAGTTTTACACCCTTTTGAGTGAGATTAAATCCGAAGAGTTCTAGAATTTTTTCGACTTTGATCTCATCCTCAGAGCTACTTTCGGAAATTTCTAGCAGCTTTTCTATATCTACACGAGATAATAGCTTAACTTGCTCCAAATTAATATCTTTCCGCTTCCTTGCAGGTTGTTTCTTCCTGGAAACATAAACCGCTTTATAATCCTCATTTTTTAGCTCATTGTCCTGCTCTTCGTTTCGGCGTATTGTTTCATATATCTTTTCTACAATTTTGTCCATTAATTCAGGTTTCAGTGTACCCAAATATTTTCTCAAACGGGACTTGTCAACTGATGTTATTTGCCCAACTTTAATGGCATTTTCACGTGTTCCGACTCTGGTTTCATCATAATCAACCATATTCTCAGCAGAAAAGGTTGTATAATAGCTAGATGGGATGACTTTCTGAGTTTGAGTCGTACAAGGTACAACTATTGTTGTAGAAGAATTTTCTTTTCCTAAGTCATTTTGTACAACAATAGCATATCTGATGAATCCTTGCTCGTGTTCATAGGGTTCACCAAAATCACACAAATATAACTCGCCAAACTTGGCTTTTGGATATAATAAGTCAAATTCAGGTTGTTGAATAAAGACTGGCACCTGTAAGTCTGGTGCAGCTTCGCTGGCATAGTTCTGAATGAATCTTATCTCCATTTCAGATTCACCACAAATCTGGGTGAGTAATTCATCGGAAATGTCACCATCCACTATGATTTGCGAATTAGAAATTGTTGCTTTGATATTATACCTTACAAGAATTTGACTAATCCGACAGATGTCAATGTTTTTTACTTGCAGTTGTAGCACTGCTGATTCCTCCTTTTTGATTTTTGTTTTTCAGTTTTTTGGGCTTACTATTTTGTTTATTATACCTCCTTTGTAGACATTTGTTTTCATCATAGCAAATTATTAGTCTATGATTAAAACATTTTATGTTAATATTATACCACATTTTCCGCATAAAATCAAATTCAAACTCAATACAAAAAGTGTCCTAAAATTAGGACACTTCTAAGAGTTACATCTTTAACAAGTTTTCTGTGCTTATGTCTTCTTTTGATATTGTTTTTAGCACTTTTTTGCCTTTCTTTCCTTTTGTATTTGATGCATGTTTTACTATTGATTTTTCGTAGATATTTCTTACAAAACGTGCATTACCAAAGTTTTGAGTTCCTTTATATTCATCTATTATTTCTCTAACTTTATCTTGTGCTTCTTTTGTTACAACAAATCCAGATTTTTCCATCATTTGATTGAATATTTGGATTAGCTCATCTGGTGTGTAGTCTTCAAATTCAACTGTATAGCCTATTCTAGATACTATACCAGAGTTTGCATTTAGGAAGTCTTGCATTTCTCTTGTATAACCCGCAAATATCACAACTAAGTCATCTCTGTAATTTTCCATTGCCTGAATTAAAGTTGCAATAGACTCCTCATTAAATGAATTTCCTTGACCTTGTCCAGAAGCTAAACTATATGCTTCGTCTACAAATAGCACTCCACCCAAAGCTTTTTGAACTACTGCATTTGTTTTTGGTGCTGTTTGTCCAACATATTCTGCAACTAGGTCTTTGCTAGAAACTTCTATCAATTTGTTTTGTTTAATATACTTTAAGTTATAAAGCATTTCTGCCACAATCCTTGCAACCGTTGTCTTACCAGTTCCAGGATTTCCTAAAAACACCATATGTAAATTTATGTTTTTGATTTTTAAATCGTCTTTTGTTTTATTTTTCAACTCGATTAAATCTACTAAATCATGTAACATGTTTTTAACTTTATTAAGTCCAACAAGTGCATTTAATTCTTCAAATATTTCTTCCATCGTCTTCTCTTTTTCTATTTCTGGAAGTTCTTTTGTGAATAAGATTTTTTCACATAGTTTGTCCCTATATTCTGGGTATGGCAAGATATTTGCAGGATAATTCTTTGTTATATAATCTAAAAGTTTCACTTTAAATTCATCTGTAAGTTCCATTTTTTCTTCTAGTTTATTAAGTACCTCTTGATATGTATCTTGTACATCTGGTTCTACGCCTGTAATTTCGAAGTCGAAGAATTTTTGTAAAACTTCTTCATTTTTAGAAAATGAATCTTTTATTATATCTCTATTTTTGGCATATAAAATTGTCAAAATATGATTTTCATTTTTTTCTAGTGTTTCGTCAAACTTGCTTATATATTTATTTTTAAAACTATCCTCTTTTTCATTGAATCCTTCAAAATTTTGAAAAATAACAATACTATTTTTGTCACCATAAATTCTTTCTAGTTGTTTAACTTCCTCAATATCATACATTGAGTAATATGCCGCTTCTCCGTTTTTTAGATATTTAAAAATGTTTGCTGAATCCAAAAGAATTTTTACAATTGAAGACATTGTTTCTTTATTATTTGAATATATTTTCAAATTAAATGAAATATATTGTTTTTCAATTTTTTCATTATATTTTCTCATATATTCAATAATTTTCTTTAACAAATCTTTTGATTTATCATCAACATATAAATTATCAATCTCTTCAAAAACATCTTTCATATATTGGTCTTTGTCGATTTGAGAAGCTTCTTCACTTCCCTGACTTTCCTTATCTTTATTAACAATTATCTCTGGAATTTCTTCATCTTTTAACGGCTTATATTTGCTGTCCATTTCTTCTAATTCACGAGCTATTTTTTCATTTTCTCTTGCTAATTTCTCAATTCCAAAAAAATCTTCATAAACATTTCTTAAGATATCTTTTTTATCCATTTTTTCACCTCTAATTTTATTAAGAACGCCACTTGAACAATTTGGGGACACTTCTAAAAATGTACAAGCTTGTACATTTTTAGAAGTATCCCCAAATTGTTCAAGCAGCGTTTCCACTAGCCTTCTAAAAGTTTTAAACTTACATTTTCAACTTTATATTTGTTTGTTTTTTCATCTAATTTAAATTGCACTAAAGATTTTGATAAATCCCCTTCATTTTGACGTAAATCTGTTGTAAACAATAATGAAATTTTAGAAATTTCATTTCCAGATTTTACGATTTCTTTAAAGCATTCTGCCATGTGTTTATCATCTTCCGCAACTATTATCAATTGAGGCATTGAGCTATATCCAGAATCTCCTATTACATAGTTTTCGTAGAAGTCTTTGTATAATTTCATTTTATCAACTAATTTTTCTTTCCAATCATCTTCTCTTCTAACTGCTTCAAAAATAAAGTCTATTGATTTTCCGCCTTTTGTAAGCTTTACGCCACCAGCTGTTGCTTTAAATTGTTTTCCAATTTGTTTTGCTTGAAGCACTGGCTTAACTTTAAAACTCTCAAATGCTTTAACTTTTGTTTTGTAAGCAATTAAAATTTGGTTACCAGCAAGTCTTTTCTTAATCATTGATACTGGTTTTGTATTATCTGATTGTTGCCATTTGCATTCGATTTCTTTTGAGTTTAATAGATATTTTCCCATTTTTTCTAAGCAATAAATTCTATAAACCCCTTTACCTTCATCAGAAGTAAAGTAATATCTTGTTAAAATTTTAGATTTTACTAAGCTATCCAATTTATTATTTAATTTATCTTGTGATTGTGGATCAAATCCTTTTAATTCTAATAATTGATAGATTTGTCTTGATGTGATAAACTCAAATTCATTTACCAAATCTAAAATCGCAAAATGAATGTCTGTAATATGTCCAATATTAATTTTGTGAACTATTTGGTTCATTGAAACATATCCATCTTTCCCATCAAATGTTTTGATTTCTCCTTCTCTCATTGCAAAAGGTGAAATTTGTGCTTTAATTTCATTATCTTTAATCATAATATCCTCCACTTCCTTTTATAAAAAAGAAATTATACTACAAGTAATTTTACTTTTCGTCTTTCGTAATCAATTCGTTTTATATAAACATTGACTTCTTGCCCATATTCTAATCCATCAACATATTCGGCCATTCCGACTAAGTTAGGCAAAAGTTCAATAAAAATACCGTTTTTATGTTTTTCTGTTTCCCTTACAATTCCTGTTGTTCTTTGCCCTACATTAAATTTATCTGCATTTTCTTCCCATGTTCCTAAAAGTTCTTTGTAAGATAAAACTATCTTACCGCTTTCTTTATCTATAGATTTTACCATAACTTCAAGTTTTTGTCCAATACTTACTCTTTCAAAAGCTGATTTTATTCTTGCAACTGATAAATCTTCTATATGAGCAAGTCCAACAACTCCTCCGCCTATTTCAATGAACACGCCATAACTTTCAACTCTTTTTACTATTCCTGTTACAATGTCCCCAACTTTCAAATCTTTTTTTACCCAATCCAAGGCTTCGCTCTGAACTGCTTTTCTAGATAATATAGCTATTCCATTATTTCCGACATCTTTTACTTTAAATTGTACAAATTTGTTAACCTTTCCTGTGCATAGATTTGTTTTTGGTAATCCGTTTCTTTGAAGGTTTATTCCTTCGACTTCACTTCTAGGCATTACACCTTGGTAATTTCCTAGATCGATATGTAAATTAAAATCATCATCACAATCTGTTACTATCCCTTGTAATGTTGTTTGGTTATTTATTATTTCATTTATATTGCTGTTGTCTAATGTTGAAACCACGTTGTCCCAACCCTCTGGCATAAAATTATTTTGTATCATTTGTTTCTCCTATCTTTAGTTTTTTATATTATATATTTTCTTTTTTTATTTTTCAAGTTTTTTTATTATTTTATTTGCCCATTATGATAAAATATTATTTTTTATGAACGCTGTGGGGACCGACAAATTAGAAAGCCTTATAAAAAAAGTTTTCGAGAACTTTTTTATATAGGCTTTCTTATGCAGTTGGAGGAGAATAAAAAATAATATTTTATCATTATAAGCAAATAAACAAATTATTTAATTAAATGCAAAATCTCATTGCTTTTTAAAAATCTCCAGGTTCCAATTTTCAAATCTTTTACACCAATATCTCCAATTTTTGTTCTATGCAAAGCTAGAACTTTTCTGCCAACTGCTTCGCACATTTTTCTTACTTGCCTATTTTTCCCCTCATGAATTACAATTTCTAAACGTGAGATGTCTTTTTCTGAATCTGTTTTTAGAATTTTCACTTTGGCTTCCTTTGTTTTATATGGTATTCCATCATCATCAATCACTACACCTTCACGCAAGTTTTGGACTTCTTCATTTGTTATAATTCCTTTTAAAGTGACTGTATATGTTTTTGAAATTTCATGTTTTGGATGTGTGATTTTATAAATAAAATCTCCATCATTCGTTAGAATTAATGCCCCAGAAGTATACATATCTAACCTACCACAAGGCACAATTCTTTCTTTGACTTTTACTAAATCTAAAACTGTATCTCTACTAAATTGGTCATTTGCTGTTGTAACATATCCAATCGGTTTATTTAGCAAAATGTAAACTTTTTCTTCTCTGTTTTCCACAATTTGTCCATTATATGTGACTTTATCTACTTCTGGATTTATTTTTGTTCCTAATTCAGTTACGACTTTACCATTTACGGCAATTTTGCCAGCACTTATCAATTCTTCGCTTTTTCTTCTAGAAGCAACTCCAGCTTCTGCCAAGAACTTTTGCAATCTAACCTGTTCCATTTTATTCTCCTCAAATTAAATATATTTTGACTATTATGACTATATATATTTTTTGTTTTAGGTTTATAAATTGTCAATAATAGTTTTAAAATACTCTGGCAAAGGAGCTTCAATTAGCATTTCTTTTTGGGTAATTGGATGTTTAAATCTTATAGATTTAGCATGAAGACATTGTCCCTCAACTCCCCATTCATTTTTTCCATTTGAATATACTCCATCACCAATAATAGGAAAACCAATTTCTGCCAAATGTACTCTAATTTGGTGAGTTCTACCAGTTTCTATTTTGACTTCTAATAAAGTGTAATTATTATGTCTTTTTAAGACTTTAAAATGCGTTACAGCATTTTTGCCAGACTTTGTTACAGCCATCTTTTTTCTATCCTTAGTACTTCTTCCAATTGGCATATTTATAGTTGCTTCGTTTTCTGGTATACTACCTCTTACAAGTGCAATATAAGTTTTTTCTACTTCATGATTTTTAATTTGTTCACTCAAATTTATATGAGCCTTATCGTTTTTGGCAACAATAATAACACCAGAAGTATCTTTATCTAATCTATGAACAATACCGGGTCTGATTTCTCCCCCAATTCCTGAAAGTGAATCTTTACAAATTGCCATTACCGCATTTACCAAAGTCCCATCAGGATTACCATTTGCAGGATGCACTACCATTCCTTTCGGTTTATTTATTACAATAATATCATTATCTTCATATAAAACATCAATAGGAATTTCTTGTGCCTCAAGCGATATTTCTTTAGCCACAACCTTTTCAATTTTAATTTCATCTCCTTTTTGCACTTTATAAGAAGATTTGGTTGGCTTACCATTTACCAATATTTTTTGTTCATCAATAAGTCTTTGAACTGCAACTCTTGAATATTCTGTATTTTCAGCTACAAATGCATCAATTCTTTTCTTATCTTCACTTTCAACAATTATTTTTTCCAATTATATCCCTCAATTCTTGTTTTTCTGGTTTTTGGGAGTGTCCCAAAAAGTCTTTTTAATTATACTAAATAATACTTAAAAAATCCAGATTTTATCTGGATTTTTTATATATATTTATACAGCTTCTTGTTCTTCTACTTGTTCTGAACCTTCTGCTTCATCTTTATTTTCGTTAATTACTTCTAAGCTTCCAATTGAAACTTCATATGCAACTCTTGTTTCTGAAGTTCCGTCTTCAAATTTTTTCTCGTAAGTTCTTGATTGAACTCTACCTACTATTTTAACTTGAGCACCAACATCTATTGTTTGGCAAAATCTTGCATTTCTTCCCCATGCAATACAAGGAATATAATCTGACTTATTATAAGCTCTGTTTACAGCTAATAAGATATCTGCTATTTCTCTACCAAATGGTGTTTGACGATAAATTGGTTTTTTACATATGTAACCAATAAGAACAACCTCGTTAGTTACAACATCTTTTTTAACCATTTCGTTTTCTTCTTCTACTTCATTTTCATTTACTTCAACAACATCTTTTGCGAATACTGTTAAAATAAGTTTGTTCTTTTCATTAACATAGCTATTGTATGATCTAAATTGCCCTTTTACTAATAATTTTTTTCCTTCAACTAAAGTATCATCATTTATAATTCTTTCAGAAATTGTAACTGGAATTATATCTGAGTTTCCGCTTAGTCTTGGAATTTCCAAGTTAAACACATAAAACTTTTCTCCATAAATTTCATGACTTAATTTTTTTTCTCCTGTAACTTTTCCAACTAATGTAATATAGTTGTTTTCTAAATAATTTGTTTCCACAACATTTCCTCCCTATTTTTATATTTATCAATTGTACTTTTTTCTTTCAAGCTTATTTAATCTTTAACCATTATATCACGTTTTTTTGGTTTTGTCTACATAAAAAGTTAATTTTTTCTAATTTTTTTTAACTCATTCAAACGTACTACTGGTTTTCAGCTATCAAAGCCATAATTATATAGCAAACTAACGCTTCATATATATAATTTCTATCAGCCTTATCGATTGAAAAACTATACTCTCCAACACCCACCAAGAATCCACTAATATCAGGAAAATTTCTTTGAACAGATATCAATAAACTTTCATTTGTAACACTTGAAAATGTTACAGTTGCTAAATGATTAAATCCAAATGTTATAATATTTGCCTTAATATTTTTCAGCGAGTCTTTGGGATATTCTATATCTGAATTAACTATTAAAAAATTTGTACCTTTACAAACTTCTTCTATACTTTCATCGTTTTCTTTAAATCGACCTGGTATATCCAGGAAAACTACAATCTTAAATTTGATGTTTTTCAAGTTATCTATACTCTTATTATTAATATTTATTAAAGTTATTTCATTTTTATTCTTGTTTTTGTAAATTAGTTTTTTGACAGCTTCAAATTTCTTGTTGTCTGAAACTACACCAATAAAAATCATTTTTTCTTTCTCCTTGTTGCACTTTACAAGTTTTTCCTAATATGTACTATTGTATTTTTGTATAGTATTTCCAGAATTTGCTTTATTATTCATATTTGTAACATTATCATTTTCTTCTTTGTCATCTTCATTGGTTACTTTCACTTTTACTGACGTTGTTTCAGTATTTTCAATATTGTTTTTAGTTGTATTGCTTGCTATAAAAAACAAAAAGCATACTGTTAGTATTGAAACAACATATGCTGAAATTTTTTCTTTGTTCAAAACCAAAAACATTTTGCTTCACCCCATATTTCTCTTTTATTTATATGAAAATTTTAAATAATTATTCCATTTTTAATAATCACTAATTTGACAAATTTTTCATATTATATAATAGAAAGGATGATATAAATGGAAGAATTTAAAAAACCTGATTGCCCAAAATTTGATATTGATGGTGTAATAAATAAGGGCAAACAATATGACTTAGATATAACATTACCTGAAGACCACAGAAACGCAATTTACGGAACAGTTAAAAATTGTTTTAAAGAACCAGTTGCAGATGCAGTTGTAAAATTAGTAGAAATAGTATATGAACACGGAAAAGAAGAAAGAAGACCAGTAGGTCATACCTTTACTGACAAAGAAGGAGAATTTGTTTTTGGACCACTTTGCCCAGATAAGAAATATGCCGTACAAATTTGGGTAAATGATACAAAGCAAATCAAAATATGTGCAAAATGTCATCATGAAGGTAAATGCTTAAGAGGCAAAGACATGGGCAAATGCGATTGTTTTGCTGAAGACAATAAACCAATGCCAAGATGTGATGAAGACGCTTAAAAAAACGATTTGGCTAAGCCAAATCGTTTTTTTATTATATTACTCTGCAAATATCGCATCAAATTCTTCGCCTTCAATTTTTTCTTTTTCAAGTAAAACTCCAGCAACTTGATGTAATTTGTCAATATTATCAGTTAAAATTTGTTTTGCTCTGTTATAAGCAATATCAATAATTTTCTTTGTTTCTTCATCAATTATTCCAGCAGTTTCTTCTGAATACTCTTTGCCTTGTGCAAAATCTCTTCCTAAGAAAACTTCCTCTTGATTAGAACCAAGCATTACTGCTCCAATTCTTTCACTCATACCATATTTTGTAACCATACTTCTAGCAATCTTTGTAGCTCTCTCAATATCATTTGATGCTCCTGTTGAAATATCATTTAATATTATTGCTTCTGCTACACGACCACCTAAAAGTGATACAATGTTTTCTTCCATTTCTGTTTTAGACATAAATGATTTATCTTCTGTTGGTCTATACATTGTATAACCACCAGCCATACCTCTTGGTACTATTGAAATTTGATGAACTGGATCTTGTGTTTCTAAGAAGTGACTTACAACCGCATGACCTGCTTCATGATATGCAACAAGTCTATTCTCCTTTTCACTTCTTACTCTTGCTTTCTTTTCAGGTCCCATAGTTACTTTAACCATGGCATCCTCAATTTCTTTCATTCCAATTTCTGTTAAGTTTCTTCTTGCAGCTAGAAGTGCCGCTTCGTTTAGAACATTCTCTAAGTCTGCTCCAACAAATCCTGATGTATTTTTAGCAATAACTTTTAAATCAACATCAGCAGCAAATCTTTTCTTTTTAGAATGAACTTCTAATATTCTTTCTCTTTCTTTAACATCTGGTGCACCAACCAATATTTGTCTATCAAATCTTCCTGCTCTTAAAAGTGCTTTATCTAATACATCTGGTCTATTTGTTGCAGCTAGTACTATAACGCCTTCATTTGGAGCGAATCCATCCATTTCAACCAATAATTGATTTAATGTTTGTTCTCTTTCATCATGTCCTCCGCCAAGTCCAGCACCTCTTTGACGACCAACTGCATCAATTTCATCTATAAATACTATACATGGAGAATTCTTTTTAGCTTGGTCAAATAAATCTCTTACTCTAGACGCACCAACACCTACGAACATTTCAACAAAGTCAGAACCACTTATAATAAAGAATGGTACTCCAGCTTCCCCAGCAACTGCCTTTGCTAATAATGTTTTACCAGTACCCGGTTGTCCTACAAGTAACACACCTTTTGGAATTCTTGCTCCCATGTCTGTAAACTTTTTAGGATTTTTTAAAAATTGAACAATTTCCTCTAATTCTTCTTTCTCTTCATCTACACCTGCTACATCTTCAAATGTAACTTTATTTTTATCTGCTGGTGTCATCATTCTAGCTTTGCTTTTTCCAAAAGACATAGTTTTGTTTCCGCCACTATTACTAGAAATTCCTCCCATCATGATAAACCAGAAAATTAAGAAAATTATGAAAATTCCGAATGGTGTTAGAAGGCTAAGTATTGTAATAAAAAATGATTCAGATTTTTCTTCTAACTCGAAAGCTCCTTCTTTCAAATACTCTTGATTAGAATTCATAAAGCTCTCAACATTTGGAATATTTACTTCTTTCTTTTGCTTGTTATCTTTTAAAGTAACAGTAGCTTTTGTTTTGTCAGCCTCTATAGAAATACTTTGAACTTTTCCCTCATTTATTAATGTAACAAGTTCAGAATATTTAATCTTAGAACTGTCATTTTCCATAACAGCTGTTAACACTACTAAAAATATTACTCCAATAATTAGCCACATGGCTATAGTTTTAATTCCGTTTTTCAAACTAATTCCTCCTCTAGTTAGCTTTTATTTAAATGATTTATAACATATAATCAAAAGAATTACAATACTTTTTTATATGTCTTTTTTATTACAAAAATACGCATTTAAAGCTTTTATTACGGAAATATATAATCACTACATTTTAATAAAATAAATTTTTTTATTTTGTACTAAAACTTTCAAATGCTTATTAGGCATCAAAAACTTATTTCCAATATTTTTCTCACAAAGTTTCAAAATATCATCAATATGTATTTTTTCAATACCATTGCTTGTACCCATAAGTCTCTTTATAGTATATAAAACTAACCTAGATTTTATAACCTTTTCTTGCATATTAAAAGCCCCAATTTCATAAACAATCTGTTTTGAAGTATCTTCACGCTTTAAAATATCAAAAACTTTTTTTGTAAATGAATCAAAAAATCCATCTTCTAATCTAATCGCTTCAGAAAGTCTTGAAATTGTTTCAATAATATTGGGATTAAATTCTTCTTTTATATACGGAATAACGACATTCCTAATTTTATTTCTTGTATAAACATTTTCAAAATTTGTTTTATCTATTCTTGCTTCAATATTATTGTCTTTGCAATACTCTTCAATTTCATATCTTTCGCAATCAATTAAAGGCCTGATATATTTGCCATTTTTAGCAACAATTCCGTGTAAACCATATGTTCCGCAGCCTCTTAAAATATGCATAATAACTGTTTCTACGCTGTCATTTTTGTTATGTGCAATCGCGATTTTCTTTGAACCCGTAAGTTTTGCGACCTCATCAAAAAATTTATATCTTGCAATTCGTCCAGCTTCTTCTAATCCTATTTTATTATTATTAGCAATTTCTTTTACATCTATACTTTTTGAATAAAATTGAACACCAATTTTTTCGCAAAAATCTTTTACAAAACTTTCGTCTTCTCCTGCTTCTTCTCTTATCATGTGATTTATATGAGAAACAACAATTTCAAAAACAATTTCTTTGCTATTTCTAATATTATTTAGAGCATTTAACATTGCAATTGAGTCTGGTCCCCCTGATACAGCTAATACTAGCTTATCTCCATTATTTATCAATTTATTTTCTTTTATTGTATTTAATACTTTTTCTTCTAAACAATTCATAAAATTTTACTCCTATATACAATTATTTTTGCAAGCAATATTATAACACAAATTTCCAATAAAATCCAGTATTAAATGATTAAAAGTTGCCAATGGCAACTTTTTAATCATCAAATCTTTTTTCCAAATCAACAAATTTTGTGTAACTTCCAAGCCATAATAAATCCAGAGTTCCAGTTGAACCACCTCTATGTTTTGCAATTATAACTTCTGCAACATTCTTCTTTTCACTTTCTGGGTTATAATAATCGTCCCTATACAAGAACATTACCAAGTCAGCATCTTGCTCTATTGCTCCAGATTCACGTAAGTCTGAAAGCATTGGTCTATGGTCTGGTCTTTGCTCTACTGCTCTTGATAACTGAGAAAGAGCAATTACAGGAACTCCAATTTCTTTTGCTAAAATTTTTAAAGATCTACTAATTTCAGAAATTTCTTGTTCACGGCTTCCGCCTCTTCTGCTACTTGCTTGTACAAGTTGAAGATAATCTATTATAACCATACCAATATTTTTTTCCATTTTTAGTTTTCGACATTTTGACCTTATTTCTGTAACTGAAATACCTGGTGTATCATCTATATAAATCTCAGCTTCTGAAAGTGGCCCAATTGCTTCCGCAAGCTTAGCCCAATCATCTTCTTCAAGCTTACCTGTTCTAACTTTATTGCTATCAACCATCGCCTCACTACAAAGAATTCTGTTTACCATTTGTTCTTTGCTCATTTCCAAACTAAAAATTGCAACTGGTGTATTTGCCTTCAACGCTGCATTTGTAGCAATATTTAAAACAAATGCTGATTTCCCCATTGCAGGTCTTGCAGCTATAAGAATCAATTCAGAACCATGAAATCCGGCTGTTTTGTAGTCTAATTCTTTAAAACCAGATGGAACGCCAGTTACATGTTGTTTTCTATTATATAATTCTTCTAATTGAGTAAAACTATCAACCAAAACATCTTTTAAAGGTGTATAGCTTTTTGTGTTCTTGTTTTGAATAGTATCAAATATTTTCTTTTCAGCACCTTCAACTATAGCATCCACATCTTCCGTTGTGTCATACCCTAAATCGATTATTTCGTTTGCTGTTTTTATAAGTTGTCTTAATGTTGACTTTTCTTCTACGATTTTTATATATTTATTTACATTTGCAGTTGTTGGAACTTTGTCAGGTAATTCTGCCAAATATTCAATCCCTCCAACATTGTCGAACTTACCCATACTTTCTAATTCTGCTTTTACTGTGATAATATCAACTGGCTCGCCTTTATTAAATAAGCTTACAATTGCAACAAATATTAATTTGTTATCTTCTCTATAAAAGTCTTCCGGTTTTAACATTTCTATTGCAGTTACTACTGCTTCAAAGTCTGTTAGCATACTGCCTATTACGGCTTGCTCTGCTTCAATGTCATGTGGTGGTACTTTTCCTAACTCCATTTTTATTCTCCTATTACATCAACTTTTAATTTTCCAATTACACCTTCAAATAATTTGATATCAACAGTCTGAGTGCCAAGTGTTTTAATAGTTTCTTTTAATTCAATCTTCTTTTTATCTACTTTTATACCATATTGTTTTTCCAAAACATCTGCTATTTCTTTTGATGAAACTCCACCAAATACTTTACCATTTTCTCCTGTTTTTACTGGCATTTTTAGTCTTATTTTTTCCATTTTTTCTGCCACCTTTTTAGCTGCATCTCTATCTTGGTCTTTTTGATAAGCTTTTGAATCGTTCTTAGCTTTTAGTTTGGATAAATTTTCTGCATTTGCCTCTACTGCTAAGTTTTTTGGTAATAAGAAATTTCTTGCATAACCGTCTGCTGCGTTTATAATCTCATCTTTCTTTCCTACACCTTTTATATTATCTAATAAAATTACTTTCATTATCATCACTCCTCGTGTTCCTATTCTACAATATTTTAGTTATTTTTTCAAGTATTTTTTAAAATCTTGAATTTTAGAAGTGTCCTAAAATTCAAGCTCTCCTCTTTTGCTGAAAAAAACTGCCAAAGGCAGTTTTTTAATTTGCTAGTTCAGCAAAGTATTCATCTATTCTTATTTTTAATTCTTCTTTTACTTGTTCCATAGTCATTCCTTCAACTTGAGCTCCAGCGACAGTTAAATGTCCTCCACCGCCAAGTTTTTCTAGAATCACCTGAACATTTACATCACCAATTGAGCGACCACTTATGCAAATTCTATCACCAATATATCCTAGTACAAATGATGCTGTTATGTCGCTTATTGTAAGAAGTTCGTCAGCAGCTTTTGCACATGTTATACTTGCATCTCTTTCTTTTCCTTCATATTGAGATATTGCAATTGTGTCATTTACTATTTCAGCATCTTTAACTATATCAGCTATTTTAGTAAATCCTGTCAAACTACTTTGGAACCATTTTTTTACTTTTATTATATCAACACCGCATTTTCTAAGGTAAGCAGCTGCCTCAAATGTTCTTACACCAGTTTTAAATGTAAAGTTTTTAGTATCCATCATAATTCCAGCATATAAACTTTCTGCTTCCATTGTTTTCAATTTAATTTCAGATGTTGCATATTGAATCAACTCTGTCACAAGCTCTGCTGCAGAAGATGCATAAACTTCTTGGAACATTAATGTTGCATTTTCTATAAAGTCTGTACTTCTTCTATGGTGGTCAATTACAACAATTTTTTCGCATTTTTCTAGTACTTCAATTGACTCAACAAAATTTTTCTTGTGAGTATCTACTACAATTAAAAGCGTATCTTCATCTATATTTTCAAGTGCTACTTCCTTGGAAATAATCACATCTTCATATTCTGCATCTTCACTTAATATTTCATTAAAATTATCTAGTGCAGTTGAATTACCTCCAACTATATATGCCTTTTTATCTAGACTTTTTACAAATCTATATGCTCCAAGAGCTGACCCCATAGCATCAATATCAGGATTTGTATGCCCCATTATCATAACTTTACTAGATTCTTTTATTAAGTTTTCTAAAGCATGTGCAACAACCCTTGCTTTAACCTTTGTTCTTTTTTCAACTTCTTGTGCTCTTCCACCAAAGAATTTATAAATGTCGTTTTCTCTAATAACAGCTTGATCTCCGCCTCTACCAAGAACGACATCCATTGCGACTTGAGCTGCTTTATATTTATCTTTTAAAGTTTCGCCTTCATTTGAAATAGCAATACTTAAAGTTAACTGACCTTTACCCTTTAAATTGATTTCTTTTATTTGGTCTAAAATACTGAATTTTTCCTCTTTAATATCTTCTAAATATCTTTGTTCAAAATAGCAAACGTATCTATCTCTTTCAGTTTTAACTAGGATTCCATTCCATTTGTTAATCCAGTCATACATACATTTATCTATCTCAGCTTTGCTATTTAAAACTTCCTCGTTTTCTAAAAGCTGTGTTGTTTCCTCATAGTTATCGACCATAATCATTCCAACACAAGTTTTAGAATCCTCGTATTCTTGCTCTAATGTAATTTTATCTGTTTCGTTAAGAAAATAAATAACCATCATGTATTCGTTTTTGTTCTTTTTATCTTTGTTTTTTGTATGAACAGATTTAGCAAATACTTTATAAATATTTTTTCCTATTTGAATTTCTTTTTCAATATCTTTTTTATTTTCTTCGTTTTCAATTTCAGTTTTAATGTCATATACTAAGTCGTCTATATAGTGGTTTATAGGTACATTTTGAAATTCAGCAACAAACTTTGAACTTTTCCAAACTATGTTACCGTCAGTTTCCAAAATCACAAGTGGAAAAGGCGAGTTTATTAAACTGCTTTTTGCTGTGCTATCAACTGTTAATGTTAAATCTTGTAATGTTTCTGATATTTCGCTCTTTCTTTTGTTATTTGCAAAATAAGCATAAGCCATAATTACTATAAACACTAAAATTGCAGGCACAATCAATGCATTTTCTTTTACACAAATATAAACCAATAATAGTAATATAATTACTAAATAAATTTTAGTTCTTGAAACTAAGTTATCAAAAACTTTTCTATTTGGACTTTGCATTTTCATTTGTATGATATTTTGTATCATACGCTCCTTTCTTATTTGCGTTTTTACACAAGTATATTATACCCTAAATTGCCTGATTTTGTCAAATTAAAAAGCTAATTTTCAGCTTTTCTGAAAATTAGCTTTCTTAATTTAGTATAATTCTGTTTCACAATCTTTTCCAACATAAGTTCCAATAAGTTCACCATTGCAAACTTTAGAAATTGCATCTGGTTCGTCAAAATCAAAAACATATAATGGCATGTTGTAATCTCTTGCTAATACAAATGATGATTGGTCAGCAACTTGTAGATTTTGGCTAATTACATCATCATATGTTAAATTCTTATATCTTTTTGCATTTGCATCTTTTCTTGGGTCAGCTGTGTAAACTCCATTTGCTCCGCTCTTTGCCATCAAAACAATGTCTGCCTCTATTTCAATAGCTCTTTGAACTGAAGGGTAGTCTGTTGTAACAAAAGGTTGTCCTAGTCCTCCACCAAAAATAATAATTCTACCTTTATCTAAGTGTTTTTTTGCTTTTAATCTGATATATGGTTCAGCAACTGAAGGTACTGGAATTGATGTCATAACTCTTACATCATCATCAGTTTTAGAAGATATAGCACCTCTTAGCATTAAACTATTTATAATTGTAGCCATCATTCCTATATTGTCTGCTTCAACTCTTTCTATATTCCATTCTTCAGCTGTTCTTCCTCTGAAAATGTTTCCTCCACCAACTAAAACAGCTATTTCAACTCCGTTATTTTTTGCTGCGATTATTTGGTTAGTAATGTTTTCAAGTTTTTCTTTGCTAAAGTTTTCTCCATTTGCTCCTCCTAGAGCTCCTCCACTTAGTTTTAGTAGTATTCTCTTATACTTCATTTCAAATTCCTCCATTATTCATATTTATTCTGAACCTCTTTTATTTTATCTGGTTCATTGTTAATAATATCTAACATTGCATCGGCAATTAGTGGGTCAAACTGAGTTCCTTTGCCAATTTCTAGCTGCTTTATGACTTTTTTTCTTGTTAAAGAATTCCTGTAAGATCGTCTTGAAGTCATGGCATCAAAACTATCAGCCACAGCAACAATGCGCGCCAAATAAGGGATTTTTTCACCTTTCAATCCCTCTGGATAGCCAGTTCCGTCATATCTTTCATGATGATATTTTATAATAGGTAAAATATTTTTAAAATATGAGACCGGCTGTAAAATATCAACTCCAACAACAGTATGTTTCTTAATTTCTGCATATTCATCGTCACTTAAGCCTTTTTCTTTTAACAAAATGCTATCAGGCACACCAATTTTGCCAACATCATGGAAGATTCCCCCTATACGAAGGGTTTTCAACCTTCTTGCTGACAAACCAAGCTTTTCTCCTAATAAAACAGAATAAGCAGACACTCTATCTGAATGACCTCTTGTATATTTATCCTTTGCTTCAACAGCAAGTCTAAGGGTTTCAACTAGTTCCAAATATGCATTTTCAAGTACTGCATTGGTTTCAGATAACTCATCATTTATTTTTTTAATTTCTGTCATTTCCTCATTTTGTTCTAATGCAATTGTGTCAGGATTCAATTTGCATCACCTCTGAATGTTTTTTTACATTATATTATACTTTCATAGAAAGTGCAACCTTTTTTCGCTCCATATCGACTTTTATTACACGAACCTTTACAATATCCCCCACTGAAACTATATCAGATGGATTTTTAATGAATTTATCACTCATTTCAGAAATATGTACAAGCCCGTCGTATTTAACGCCAATATCAACAAATGCGCCAAAATCTATTACATTTCTAACTGTTCCAGTTAAAATCATATCTTCTTTTAGGTCTTCTAATTTTAAAACATCTTGTCTTAAAATTGGTTTTGGCATCTCATCTCTTGGATCTCTACCAGGTTTTGCAAGTTCTGCAATTATATCTGTTAGAGTCATTTCGCCAATTCCAAGTTCTACAGATGTTTTCTTAATATCTATTGTTTTCAATTTTTGTCTTAAGTCTGTTAATTTTTCTTTATTTCTAATGTCTTCTTTGTCAAATCCGATTGATTTTAAAAGTTTTTCTGTTGCTTCATAACTTTCTGGGTGAACTGCTGTAATTTCTAGTGGATTGTCTCCATCCATAATTCTTAAGAAACCTGCGCATTGCTCGAATGCAACTTTTCCAAGTTTTGGAACCTTTAATAATTGTTTTCTATTTTTTAATTTTCCATTTTCATCTCTGTATTTTACAATGTTTTTAGCAATTGTAGAATTAATTCCAGAAACATAGCTTAAAAGTGATGGTGTTGCAGTATTTACATCAACTCCAACTTTGTTAACGCTATCTTCTACAACTCCTGCAAGGCTTTCAGCTAATTTTTTTTGATTAACATCATGTTGATATTGCCCTACTCCTATAGCCTTTGGATCAATTTTAACAAGCTCAGCTAGCGGATCTTGTAAACGTCTTGCAATAGAAATAGCACCTCTAATTGAAACATTTATATCCGGATATTCCTCTGTTGCAAGCTTAGAAGCAGAATATACAGAAGCTCCAGCTTCACTTACAATAACATAACTTACATCACGTGGAGTATCTTTTAGCATATCTGCAACAAACATCTCAGACTCACGAGAAGCTGTTCCATTACCAATTGCAATCATGTCAATTTTATCTTTATCTATCAATTTCAATAATTCTCTTTTTGCACCAACAACATCATTTTGAGGCTCTGTTGGATATACAGTTGTATAATCTAGAACTTTTCCAGTTTCGTCAATTACTGCAATCTTGCAACCTGTTCTGTAAGCTGGGTCAAATCCCATTACAGTTTTGCCTTTAATTGGTGCTCCCAAAAGCAATTGTTTAGAATTTTGTCCAAATACTTTAATCGCCTTTTCCTCAGCTTTTTCTGTTAAATCAGAGCGAATTTCTCTTTCAATTGATGGTTCTATCAAGCGCTTGAAAGCGTCTAATATTGTATCTTTTAGCATTTGAGTAAACTGTGTTTCTTCTTTTTTAAGAATATCTCTTTCAATGTATGCTAAAATCTTTTCTTCTGGCTTTTCGATTTTAACTTTAATAGCTTCTTCCTTCTCACCTCTGTTAATTGCAAGAATTCTGTGGCTTGGAATAAATTTAATAGCCTCATTGAAGTCATAATACATTTCGTAATTTGTCTTTTCCTCTTCATTTGAAGCTTTTGTTACAATTAGTCCTTCTCTGTAACATAATCTTTTTATTTCTTTTCTATACTTTGCATTATCAGAAATATTTTCAGCAATAATATCCAAAGCTCCTTGAACTGCTTCTTCTGCAGTATTTACAACTTTGTCCTTATTCTTTTTATCTTCATCTGACAATTTATCTACATTTATAAAATCTTTTGCTAGCTCAAAAATATCTTTCTTTTCATCTTGAGCAAGTATAATATCAGCAAGTGGTTCTAAGCCTTTAGCCTTAGCAACTGTAGCTCTTGTCTTTTTCTTTTGCTTATATGGTCTATAAATATCCTCCACTTCGGCCAAAGTCTTTGCAATAGCCACATTTTGCAAAATTTCATCTGTCAACTTTCCTTGTTCTTCAATAGAATTTATAACCTCTTGTTTTCTTTGTTCAAGATTTCTTAGATAATTCAATCTATCAGACAAATCTCTTAAAATTTCGTCACTTAATCCTCCTGTAACTTCCTTCCTATAACGTGCAATAAAAGGAATAGTATTTCCCTCATCAATTAACTTAATGGTTGCCTCAACTTGTGTAGGCTTTATGTTTAATTCTTCAGCGATAGTTTTAATAATTTTTTCCATCTATTTTTTCCTTTCCTTTGTTTTTCCTAAGTTACTATACTACAATTTTAAAAATTAAGCAAGAAAAAAATAAACTTTTGGGGAGTGTCCCCAAAAGCTTATTTTGTTACATAGTTTATTTCTATGTCTCCGCCATCTATATAAAGAACTGTTTTTTCAGTATTAAATGGAATACAGTTTTGGTGATTTTGGTTTACATCTATAACTGTTTGTGCCCTGTTTGTTGTAAATACGTTTGATGGTGTATTTCCCAAAACTAAGTTATAACTTATAAATGTATCTTTTTTATCTTCTACATTTTCTGTCATAACTTTTATGTACCTTGCATTTGCAGGTGTTGTAAATGTTTTTTCTGTTGTACTGCTTATGAATTTCATGTCAGTATCAAAGAAGAATGCAATATTTTTCCCACCTTCGAAATCACTTGAAAGTGTATATGTTGTATTTGATGCTATCATATTATATTGTTGTTGGTCTTTTCCTTCCTCTATGATTTTTGCATCTTCAATGCTTCCCATAATATATGATAAATCACACAAATTGCTATAAGAAAATATTTCAACGTTTAAAATATCTTTAGTATGACCTAATACCTTATATTCTATTGCTGATGTTCCTTCATATGTGTCTATTATAAGCATTCCATTTTCAGATTTATTGTTTTTTTCAAACCCTACTTCTGTTCCCTTTGCTGCTTCTTTAATTTTAGAAGAGGCATTTTCTCTGATGTAGAGAGTCTCTCTTGAGACTCCTACATCTTCTTTATATAAAGGATTATCAATTTCATTCTTTGCATCATTTTTTACATTACTTTGAATTTCTAATAAATCATCTTTAACATCTTCTTTGCTTTTAAATATGGTAGTATTATTATTTAGATAAATTACCAGTATTAATACTAATATTAAAGCTACTAATAATATGCTTAAGAATACTATATTTTTTTTAGTCAAATTTATTTTTTTCTTCATATTAAGTCACCCTTCTATTATATTTTGTTATTACTCCCAGTATAGTATTGCATAACCAGAATTTATATTTGGCGTTTTATCTTGTTGGAAGAAACCGCTCCATTCAGATGGTAACGTTGTTTTTAAATATGTTTCGTTTTTTGCAGTACCTATACTGTTACTATTAGGAGGCGCTCCTGAGCCTGTTAGATAATAACAATTATTCCAAGTTCCAGCATTATTTCCCGTTATCCCATAATACTTATTTGAAGGAGCATTTTTGACAAACCCTCTATTATAGCAATTTCTTAATTCTCCTGTATTTGTTCCTGCAATTCCTCCTGTACTCTCATCTCCGCCATATATGCTTCCAGTATTATAACAATATTCTATATATCCATTTGAGGCATTTCCTCCAGCAATTCCTCCTGATATTTTGCTATATTTAGTTGAAGAACCGACATTAGCTCTATTATAGCATAAAGTAATAAATCCTTTATTTATTCCTGCAACTCCTCCTACATAAGAAGTACTTCCCGTATCATAAGCATATATGTTTCCCTTTGCTCCACTGTTTTCTATATCTCCTTCATTAATTCCGGCTATTCCTCCAACCTTACTTATTCCGCCAATTTTTTCTGAATTCACTAAACAGCTTACTATATTTCCTGCACTTTCGTTATATCCGGCAATTCCTCCTACCTCTGAATATTGACTACTATTACCTGACTTCTGACTTCCTAACATTGCTAAAAATTGAGAGCTAACAATATTTCCCGAATTTTTTCCTGCAATTCCTCCAATATATTGATAAGTACCACTATCAGAATTATTAGGTTCATCTATAAATAGTTCTTCATTTGAAGCTAGAACAGTACATTCTCTAATAGTTCCCGTATTGTTTCCCGCAATACCACCGCCAGTATTTCTTCCCATTAAGTATTTATTACTAACATCACAGTTTGAAATAGTTCCACCATTATTTCCTGCTATTCCTCCTATAAGTTTGTTTGCACCAATAATGAATTGCATGTCATTATTATCTACCGTACATCCACTTATTGTTCCATTTACATTATCTCCTGCAACTCCTCCAACATATTGGTAAGCAAGTACATCAGTTAATATAGTACAATTTTGAATTATTGCTGTTTTATTATTTGAAGTATCATTCTCATTTTGGCCAACTATTCCGCCTATACGTTGAATTTTGTAGTCCATTGTTGAAATAGCTCTACTTGATGAACAATCGCTTATTGTTCCGCCATAGTTTTTACCTGCAATTCCTCCCATACATGCAAATTCATTACCTAAGGTATAATTATAAGTAATACTCTCATTGTTAGTTGAATTTTTTATTGTTCCTCCTATATTGTTTCCTACAACTCCTCCAACTACTGAACCACGTAGTGTAGCTACTTCTCCATTGTTTGTAGCTGAATTAATTATAACTCCTTCATTCTTACCTACAATTCCTCCTAAATTAGCATAACCTTGACTTGTTATTCCAAATGAACTTATTTTACCTGTATTTGTACAGTTTGTAATTGTACAGTAACTTGGAGAATCTGCTTTACCAACAATTCCGCCTATTGCCTCAGCTGTATAGCCCAAAGAGTTATCGCTTGATACCAATCCATTATTGGTACATCCTGAAATTTCTCCACTTGCATAAGCAACTATACCACCAGTTTCATAAGTTCCTCGAACAGTTCCATTATTTACTATATTAGTCTTTACTTTTGAATTATTACTTACATACCCAGCTATTCCTCCAGTATATACTTTTATCTCTGAGTCATCTCCATTATAAGTATTACCTTCAGTGGTAATACTAGCATTATTAGTGCATCCAGTAATTACTGTTCCACTATCTGCTCTAGCGCAAATTCCCCCAATATAAGCTTTGCTGTCCTTTGATGAGCCTATATATGAAGTAATATATCCAGAAGCCGTACAATTACTTATAGTTGAATTAGATGATGTTCCAATAATTCCTCCAATAGTAGCAGAGCTACGATTAGAATAATTTACGCTACTTTGCATTCCTGATTTCTTTGCTATACTTACATTTACATTTGTTATAGTAGCATTTTTTACATATCCAAATAATCCATTTTCAACAATGTTTGGTGTATTAGGCAATGTATAACCAGAAATTGTATAATTTTGTCCATCAAAAGTTCCTTCAAATCCATAATACACTTCTGTATTACTTGAATTTAAAACTCTACCTCCAATAGGTATTATACTTCCACCTAATGGGAAAGAAATATTGGAAGTTTGTTTTACAGTTCTGTTTTTAAATCTTACATTTGAATTTGTATTTGCTGTATTTATACAAGCTGACAATCCATTTAAACCACTTACATTATTTACAGTATAATAGCTTATTGGTAACCCAGCTGAAAAATTCCCTGCCTTGTCTTTTGCTTTTACAACCAAATCCTTAGAATACCAATCTGTATTATTTGGTAATTCTATTGTTTCAGTTCCAGTTGTTGTAGTCGTAGCAAGTCCTATTAATGATGTGGTTCCATCTAAGATCTCATATCCTAATATTCCACTACCAACATCAGATGCACTACTTATATTAAGGCTAAAAGTTAATTGGTTTGCACTATCTATATTAGCTGTAACTGTTCCTGAAAACGTTGGAGCAGATTTATCAATTTTTGCAATAACTGTTACAGTTGTTGTATTTCCTGCTACATCTCGTACAGTGTATTTCGCCTTTCTCCATCCAGAATCAGTTAAGGTTAAATATCTAGCCCCATTTGTTACACCATTTTCTATAAATGAAGTGCCCATTCCACTATATGTATTTCCTGTATCCTGGTATATTCCAGCAGTATTTTCTTCCCATAAGGCACTTTTTACACCTACTTCATCATAAACAGTGAATTTAAATGTTACACCTTCATTTAACCAATCAGAACTTACTGTATATGTACCATCTGCAGAGAATGTTGATTCTGCTTTTAATGATGTTCCTTGGTTATTTGTTGCTGAACTTGAATATTTATATGCTTGAACCTTTATTCTTGGAGCTGTATTATCTGCAAATGTTGCTGTTACAATCTTATTTTCTGTAACCTCCCCTCCTGTTGCCGGGTTAGAAGTTCCACTTACATACCCTCCTGACCATCCTGTGAATGTGTATCCAGAACTTGGTTGTGCTGTTACCTTTACTGTATCTCCATATTTAACACTTAAAGTTTTATTCGAAGATGAATCAGCCCCAACTGTTACGCTATTATTGGCTAATGTTACAGTTTCCGCCATAATACCACCATTTGCATTTTTATTTAAAGTTACTGTATATGTTATCCTATTAAACCAAATATAATATGTTGTACCATTAGATGCTCCTGGTGAATGTCCTGCTTCTATGTTTGCAACTGCTGTAGTATAAGTTGTTGAATATCCTCTATATGTATCTGCTGATGCTCCTGTTGGTATTTGAGCTACTTCATTTATAGTTAAACTAGTTCCGCTCTTAACTATATACGTATCACTACTTACACTTGTATAATTTTGATTTGTATATGTATTTCTTGTACCTGCTATATTTTCTAATAAATTATTTACTGTATAACTTACTATTGTGATTGATTTTTTGTTCCAGTTTCCTGCTGCATCTCTACATGCGAACCAATACGTTCCTGCTGCATTTATTGTTTTATTTAGTCCAGTTGCTCCTGTTATTGCTGTTAAATGTGATGTAGTAGTTGTTGCACAAGCTCCTGCTGATGTTGGTTCTGTTGTTCCCCAATAATATGCTGTTATTCCTACTCCATCTCTTGCTTTTAAAGTAACAGTTTGGCCAGCTGTTGCTTTTATTTTTAATCCTGTACCTCCTGCTATATCATCTATTACCGGAGCTGTTGAATCTTCAAAGGTTGCTGATATTTCTTTATTTTCTGTAATTTTGCCTCCTACTACTGGATTTGTATTTCCACTTACATAACCTCCTGACCATCCTGTAAATGTATAACCATTACCTGGTTCTGCTGTTGCTCTTACTGTATCTCCATATTTAACATTTAATGCTTTATCTGAAGATGAATCACTTCCAACTATTACATTATTATTTTGCAATCCAATAGTTTCTGCCATAATTCCACCATTAGTATTTTTCTTAACTGTTACTGTATATATTAATCTATTAAACCAAACATAATATGTTGTTCCATCAGCTGCTTCTGGTGAATGACCAGTTTCAACACTTGCAGGTGTAGTAGTATATTCTGTTGAAAATCCTCTATATGTCTCTGTTGATGCTCCTGTTGGTATTTGAGCCACTTCAAGTTCTGTTAAGTTTGTTCCGTTTCTAACTATATATGTAGCACTGCTCATACTTGTATAGTTATCATTTGTAAATGTATTTCTTTCACCATCAATATTTTCTAATAAGCTATTTACAATATAACTTGATATTGCGATAGATTTTTTATTCATATTTCCTGCTGCATCTCTACATGCAAACCAATATGTTCCTGCTTCATTTATTGTTTTATTTAATCCTGTATTTGATGTTATTGCCTCTATATCTGCAGCTGTTGTTATTGCACAATCTTCTGCTGATGTTGGCTCTGTTGTTCCCCAATAATATGCTGTTATTCCTGTTTCGTCGTTTCCTTTTACTGTCACTATTTGACCATCAGTTGCAGTTTTATAAAGTTCAACACCACCTTCTATATTTACCGCTGGAGCATCCATATCGTTCAATCTACCATACAATGTAGTATTTGTTTTTAAATCTACTACACTTGTTTTTTGTACTCCACCTGTTGCTTGAGTAAACCAGCCATTAAATGTATAACCTTGTTTAGCTGGTGTTGGTAATGTGCTTACTCCTGCAACATTTTGTACGTTTTCAATAATCTTAAATGCTGTAACATTTAGTGTTTGGAAAGTTCCATATGTTGTATCTCTATAATCTTGCCCCACTCTTAGTGCTTGTTCTGCAACTCTTGTTATATTTACTGTATCACTATTCATTGTGATATTAGTTGTTGCTCCACTAGCAATCAAACTATATTTTTTGGTTGATGAATTCCATTCAAATATTAAAGAAATATCTTCATTATTTGCAATAGTAGCACTAGATTTTTCATCAATAATTGGTGTATTTGTTGTTGAGTCTGTAATTAAAACTCTAATTTTATTATCTTCAGTTACTTCAATATTTAATGTACCTTTTGTTGGATAGTTTCCAAATAATAAATATCTTTGTCCTAAAGTACCAACTTTAAATGTTTCTTCTACTCTAAATTTCTTACTCCAATCAATAGTATAACCTGTATCTAGAAATGTTTTTGTGTATGTATCATTATCTTGATAATCATAAGTTAAGTTGTAAGAAACTGAAATCTCTTTGCATGTTTTATGACCTGCTGCATCTATTACCCATATATAATTTGTTCCAGCTGATAAATTTGAGCTTGATACGCTAACTGTTTTAGAAGTTTGTTTTTTACCATCAACTGTTTCAATAGCAGGTACTTCTAAATCTGTCCAACCAGTTGTTGGAGCTGTTTGGCTATCTGTAATTTGATATCCTACAACTCCAGATGGAGTTTCATTGTCATCTGGTGCTATATCTTTTGTTGTAAAACTTATACTTGTTCCATTAAACTCACCATTTGCTTCTATTACTGGTGCAGTTTTATCTATTTTTGTTACTTCAATCGTACTAACTGTACTGTTTCCAGCTTCATCTTCAACATAAACTGTGTATATTCCATTCTCTGTTACTCTGAAAGTATTATTTTCAATATTTGTTCCTGCACTTGCAAAATATGCTTTAGCTTGATTTCCTTTTGCAAATTTTGCATTTGCTATACCACTATATGTTCCATTAGGTGTTAATTTTATATCGTAAAATTCTGTATATAATTGACCATGCATTTTAAAATTTTTAACTTTTACTACTGGTTGGCTGTACTCTGTTCCAAGTGCAAAGCCTATTTGAACATATTTAATATCGCCTCCATTTCCTGTTGATTGGTTTCTATATCTTGAAGCTGTAAGAGATGATCCCCATTGATTTACTGGTATTGGGAAAGCAACTCCATCAGAATTTATTAATTCAAATTCATTATTATAATATTCTAATGAGTTCTGCACTCCACCATTTCCTGCGTTATCAACTTCAGTAGTTGTTAATGCATCATATTCTGGATACCATTTTTCTCCATCGGTTTTATATTTTGGAGTCCACACTGCTACAATATCGCTTATTGTTAATACTCCATCGTTATCAACGCTTGCTCCAGTTGGAATTGTCCATCCATCAAATCCTTCTTGATATGTATCTTTTGCTAAAGTAAGTGTTGGAGCTGTATTGTCATATTTAATATTAAAATCATTTGAAACAACTGATGTATTACCAAGATAGTCTACTGCTCTAAATTTAATAACATCATCTTTACCTGTTGCAAATGTCCATGTGTTTTCACTAAAAGAACCTCCATCAGTACCAGTTGGCATTATTGAAGTACAATCAATCCATTCTCCATCATTTACGCTATATTGGAATTTTTCAGTACCAGCACCCCAATCCACTGATACTGTGTTAGTTTTTACTTCTTTTGCTGTCCATGTACCACTTGTATATGAACCGCTACCATCAACAAAACTTGCTGTGCAAATTGGTCTTGTTGGTGCTGTGTTATCTATTATAACTCGTGTATCAAAAGTTGAAGTTATTTCGCCATTATTATTTCCGGCTTCGTCAGTTATAGTATTTGCAGGAATGGTAATAGAAAGCACCCCATCTCCTGTAACATTTGTCAAAGCAAGTACATATTTCTTACCATTTTTGCCGTCATTCAATTCTTCTGGACCACTCTCAAAGCTTTTTGTAGCATTAACTACTACATCATTTACCTTGACAACAATTTGGTCAACCGTTAATGTTGAATTTTGCACTTTAAGATTATCACTACCATCAAGTTCAAGCCTTATAGTATGATTCTTATTAGCATAATTCAAATTACGAACTTTCACATCAGCCTTTTCAGGTTCTTTGGCCGCAATTCGTGAAACCTCAGTTGTACTTGCTTCCTCCCCATCTTCAATATTCTCGCCATTTACAAGGCTATTGCCAGTAGCATTTTCTGCTATACCAAGCACCTTTACCTTAATTGGAGTTTCCTTTGAAACAGGTTGTGTATCGTTATTTAAAACAATGCCACAAATAACTCCCACAATAAGCAAAATGGCAGCTACTGCAAAAATGATTTGTTTACCTCTTAACTTCAACTCTTTCATTTTTCTCTCCTTTTTTGGGTTTTTGAACTTTTGGGGACACTCCCCAAAAGCCAGGTTTTCAAACGAGATTTACTCGCTTATATATATTTTATAAAGAAAAAAAGGTAAAATCAATATAGCGTTTATGTTGAAAAAAAGAGCGTTTTCTCTACAATTAGGGAAACTCTCTTTATGAATTCTTTTCTATTATTTTAAGTTTATTTTACATTTTTGTAACGTTAATGTTGAAAAAAAAACGCAAAGTCGTGTAACTCGACCTTGCGTAAGCTTTTCTCTTATTCAAAGAAGTTTATAATTCCTGAATTTCCATAATCATCTGTATCAATATTTTTGGCAGCTTGTTTTACTTTTGTTTCTTTTATTGAACCAAGTAAATTATTATCATATTCTTCTACTGGTTCATACGAAAATACTTGAGTTGCCATTCCACTTCCAGTTGTCTTTCTTCTACTTGTATTAGAATCAGAAGCCCCTTCATTCAATGCTGATATCATTTTTTCAAGTTTTTGCAATTTATTATCATAATCTGCTTGCATTATTTTTAGCTTTTTATCAATAATTCCAGCAGTTTGAACCTGCATAGATTTTATTTGTTTAGCAAGTTTTTCTTCATTTTCAGCCTGAATTCTAGCAATACTTTCATTTATAGCATTTTTGCTTTCAGCCTTTATCTTAGCAAGTTCCTTGTTTAGAACTTCATTTGCCTGATTCTTAACTTTGTCGATTTGCTCTTGCATTCTAATTTTATTTTGCATTTGAATTTCATCTAATTGTTTTGTAAATACTTTGTTTACCTTTGCTTGCATTGACTGAATTTTGTTATCTACTAATAATTCGTTTTCAGCCTGCACTTTAGAATTTGTTTCTTCAATTTCTTTGTTAACCTTTTCCACAATTTCTTCATCTAATGTGGAAAGTCTTTCATCAATTTGTCCATTTATCTCTTCAAATTGTGCTTGTATTCCCAAATCTTCTATAGCTTGTTTGATAGAATTTTCTATTCCTTGTTCAGCAACTTCTAATCTTTCTTCCATTGCAATTGCAAGGTTTTTAACCTTTCTTGCAGTTTCTTCTTGTTTTTGTTTAATACTATCAATTTTTCCAATTTTATCATTGTAAGAATTTTCAATTTCAACAAATCTTTCATTATATGAATTTTCTAATTCTTCAATTTTTTCAGCATTCGCAGCCTTAAATTCAGCAAAATCCTCACCATTTAGTCCATTTAGTTCTTCTATTCTAATTTCAAATTCTTCTGTTTTGCTATTCAATTTTTCTTCTAAAGTTTGAGTTTTTTCATTCAACTGCTCTTCTATAATTTGAGCTTTTTCATTCAACTGTTCTTCTATATTCTGATTTTTTTCATTTAATTGTTCTTCTAAAGCTTGTACTTTTTCATTAAGCTGTTCTTCTAGGGCTTGAGCTTTTTCATTGAATTTTTCTTCCCCTCCAGCTCTTTCCTGCAATCTTTTCATTTGCTCTCTTAGTTGAGCAATTCTATTACTCATTTGTTCTTGAACTTCAACATTTTCTTGTAATTCTTGAATTTTATCCTCAATCTCTTTAAGTGCTATATTTGTTTTTTCTTCACTTGCATTTGCCTTTTCTTCTATTTGTATTGCATTTTCGTCAATTTCATCAATTCTTTCTTGAAGCTTTTCCAAATTATAATTTTCCATTATATTTTGAATTTTTTCAATTTGTTGTTGAATTTCTTCTGACTTTTCTGTTAAATTATCTATTGAATTTTGTGTTTCTTCTTTGTGCCCTTCAATATTTTTATTTAAGAAGTTTAGGCTAACCGCATAATTTTGATGCTTTTCATTCATTTTAGCTATGCTTTTTTCAACATTTGTTTCAAAGATTTCTTGTTTTTCTTCAAGTTCCTCTGCCTTCTCATTCAATTTGCTTTCAAGTTCTTCAGCCTTTTCATTTAACTCAGCTTCAAATTGATCTGTTTTATCATTTAGTTTAACTTCAAGTTCTTCAGCCTTTTCATTTAACTTAGCTTCAAATTCATCTGTCTTATCATTTAGTTTAACTTCTATTTCCTCAGCTTTTTCATTCAACTTTCCTTCAAGTTCTTCAGCCTTCTCAGTTAGTTTTTCTTCAAATTCTCCAGTTTTGTCATTTAGCTTGTCTTGCACTGTTTCAGCAAGTCCTTGCAATTCTTTGTAATTATTTCTTGCCTCTTCCAACTTTTCTTCTTGGTCATTTTGATATTTTTCTGCAAGGTTAAGTCTATCTTCAAAATTTTCAATTTTTTTATCATAATCAGATTTTATTTGTTCTTTTATTTCATCTGCTCCAAATCCTATTTCCTGAAGCTTTTCTTCATGTTTTTCTGTATTTTCTTCTAATCTATTTATTTCTTCCTCATATTTATCTAATTGTTTTTCCTGTTCTTGAACCAAAGCAATTAAAGTATCTATCTTTTCTCCATAAGCTAAGTTTTGTTCATTTAATTCGTTTACTTGTTCAGAATCCTGCTTTTGATTTTTTTCTAAGTTACCAAGTTGTTTTTCAAGATCTTCAATTTTAGAATTTGTTTCTTCAATCTCTTTTTGTCTTTCATTTTGACAGATTTGTAATCCTTCAACTTGTCCTAATTTCTTCTCTTGAATATTTTGAGCATCTCTGATTTCCTCAATTCTATCTCTTAATGCTTTTATTTCTTTGATATCTAGATTCAAATTTGTTTTTTGTTCAATCATATTTTCAACGTCATATGCATTTATAGCCTTATCTTTAAGCAAATTCAATTGTTCTTCTAAACCTTCAATTTGCTCTTTTGTTTCGATTTTATTACGTTGAACTTTACCTTCAAGAGCTGCTATATTGTCTTCTAATGAATTCTTAGTTTCTTTTAACTTATCAGATTCTTCAATATTTTTTATCTTATCCTTTAACTTTTTGTTTTCCTCAACAATCTTATCAGCGATTTCTTCAACCAAAGAAGTTAATTCTTCAATTTCTTCTTCCTTACTATTCTCCCTAATTTTTTTATCAATAAGATTTTTAACCTCATCTTCATTCAAAAACTTCTCTAAATTAGGATTGTTGTTAACGCTAAAGCTATATGATTCCATAATTTCTTCAAATTTAGATTGTATCAATTTTGTATTTTCATTTTTACTATCTTTAAACTTTTTTGAAATCTTCTCAATCGCTTCATTTGTATACTCTTTTAGATCTTTTAAATTATCTTTTATTTCAAGTATTTCTATCATTTCTTTATTCATATTACAACATTCCTTTTCTATAGTTTTTCTCGCTCTCACTATATACTATTTTAATCATTTTTTCAAGTATATCTTATAATTTTTTTTATTTAATTTCTCTTGACAAATACTCCAAAAGATGGTATTATTTTAATTGCTTATTCATATAATTAAATAAAAGATGCGGGAATAGCTCAGTTGATAGAGCGCTGCCTTGCCAAGGCAGAGGTCGCGGGTTTGAGCCCCGTTTCCCGCTCCAAGCTGAAGTTGTTTGAATGAAGTGAGTTACAAATTCAGTTCACTGCGTAGCAAGAAATTCGAGCATAGAGAAGGATTTCTGATCAGCGAAGCAGTGTTTCTTTAGTTAGACGGCGACATAGCCAAGTGGTAAGGCACGAGTCTGCAAAACTCTGATCCCCGGTTCA
>CAMOWC010000011.1 GCA_946628065.1 uncultured Clostridiaceae bacterium
GCACTTGGCAACCTCCTTTTCGATTCCGCATAATAGAGCTATTACCCAAACAAAAAAGCCATAGCTATGCTATGACTCTTTATGGTGCCTAGACGCGGAATCGAACCACGGACACGGGGATTTTCAGTCCCCTGCTCTACCAACTGAGCTATCTAGGCATATACAAAAAAATGGCGACCTGGAACGGGCTCGAACCGTCGACCTCCGCCGTGACAGGGCGGCGTTCTAACCAACTGAACTACCAGGCCGTAAATAAAAAAATGGTGGGCGCAATAGGACTCGAACCTATGACCCCCTGCTTGTAAGGCAGATGCTCTACCAGCTGAGCTATACGCCCATTTCTTGTGACAATGATTAGTATACTAAATTAAATGCTAAAAGTCAATAGCTTATTTGAAATTTTTAAAAAAATTTTCTTGTGCGATTTACAAACATATGCTATACTAAAACTGATATGTAATATTGTTTGATTGAACGAAAGTTCACGATATTGTATTTTATAGAACTAATGAAGATTAGTTTATTACATATCATAATTAGGAGAAGACTATCTTCTCCTAATAGTATATATAAAGGGATAGTAGATATGTGGAATAATTATTTTTGGAACATTCAAAAAAAATACAGTATGAGGGTGTCACAAAAAATGCCACTAGTAATAAGACTTGATGGCAAAGATGCAACGAAAAACAAAGAAATTAATTTACTTGACAAAAGTGAAACAGGTTTTTTGGGAGCATTAATAAAAAGTGCATATTATTTTTCACAAAAATATAAATGCTATGCGGTAATTGGATCAGACGAAATAAGTTTTATATGTGAAAATCCTATGGATATTATTTCAGATATGGGGTCAGATAAAAGCCCTCATTCAAACGAAATAATATCAGTGTTTTCTCAGTTCTTTTTTCAATACTTTAATCATTTTGACCATCACAAAATTGTGTATTGGCATGCTAAATGTTTTTCTATACCAAAAGAAAAAGTAATTTCATATGTTAAATACCGTTCAAGAATTATTGAAAACGTATTAGTTACATATTTCTTAAAAAGAAATGGCAAAAGAATGGGAAATATTAAAATAGAAGAAAAACTTAAAGCTTGCGAACTAATTGAAGGATACAAAGAATTTCAAAAATATAAAAATGGATTATTGTATTATTGTGGAGAAGAAATAAGCTTAGATGACTTTTTAAAAGGGAAAATAGTTACCAAAGAAAATGATGTAAATGACATGTTTTCAGAAATTATTTAAGCTTTTGGTGTTGACAAAAACCAATATAAATGCTAAAATAATTATCTGTAACCGCTTAATAACGGTGCATAAATGTTAGTGCAATAATCTAACTACCGATATAAAAGGTTAGCGAGTATACGAAAAAGGGAGGTGCTTTCACAATGTATGCAATTATAGAAAGCTGTGGAAAGCAATACAAAGTAGCAGAAGGAGATGTTGTATTTTTTGAAAAACTAGATGCTGAAGAAGGTAAAAAAGTTACTTTTGATCAAGTAGTTCTAGTTAGCGAAGAAGATGGAAAAGTACAAATAGGAAATCCTTATGTTAAAGGTATTAAAGTAGAAGGAAAAGTAATTTCACATGGTAAGGCAAAGAAAATTCTTGTATTCAAGTACAAAGCAAAGAAAAACTATAGAAGAACACAAGGACATAGACAACCATATACTAAAGTTGAGATTACAGGTATAAAGACTTCAACTGCTAGAAAAGCTGCAGAAAAAGAAGAAACAGCTGAAGCAACTGTAGAAACTAAAAAAGCAGCAAAAGCTGAGAAAACTACAGAAACAAAGAAAACAACAAAAACAGCAGAATCAAAAAAAGAAGTTAAAACAGAGAATAGATAGGTTTTAGAGAAATTTGAATAGTTGATTGAAAGGAGTGAATTTGAGATGGCACATAAAAAGGGTGGCGGAAGTACTAAAAATGGTCGTGAGAGTGAGTCAAAACGTTTAGGTACAAAAAGAGCCGATGGCCAATTCGTTTTAGCCGGAAACATTCTAGTAAGACAAAGAGGAACAAAAATTCATCCAGGAACAAATGTAGGTATCGGAAGTGACGATACATTATATGCATTAGAAAGTGGAAAGGTAAAATTTGAGAGAAAAGGTAGAGACAAGAAACAAGTAAGTGTCTATCCAGTAGAAGAAGTTAAAGCATAAGCTTTTAATAGAGCAAGGAAACACATCCTTGCTCTTGTTTTTTTGTTATTATTACTGTATAATTAAAGGGTGTCCGAAGGGAGGCTTTTAAAATGGATCAAAAAAAGCGTATTTTAACAGGTGATAGACCAACAGGGAGATTACATATTGGCCATTATTTTGGATCGTTAAAAACAAGAGTGGAGCTTCAAAATAGCGGTAAATATGATCCATATATATTAATTGCAGATGTGCAGGCTTTAACGGATAATTTTAACAATCCGGAAAAGGTTAGAAAAAATATAAGAGAAGTTGTATTAGACTATTTATCAGTGGGAATTGATCCTAGTAAGTCCACTATATTTATACAATCAATGATTCCGGAAGTTGCGGAATTAACTGTTTTTTATTCCAACTTAGTTACAATTAGTAGACTTCAAAGAAATCCAACAGTAAAAACAGAAATTGCACAAAAAAAAGATATTTTTGGAGAAAGTGTAACATACGGCTTTTTAGGATATCCAGTAAGCCAAGCTGCAGATATTACAGCATTTGAAGGAACTGCAGTACCAGTAGGAGAAGACCAACTTCCGCTTATTGAGCAATGTAAAGAAATAGTAAGAAAATTTAACAGTATATATGGAGATGTATTAATAGAACCAGAAGCTATTTTATCAAAATATAAAAGAATTAAAGGATTAGATGGAAATGATAAAATGGGCAAGTCTTTAGGAAATGCCATATATTTATCTGACACAGCAGAAGAAGTAAATAAAAAGGTTATGAATGCAGTTACAGATCCAAATAGAATAAGAAAAGACGACTTAGGAAATCCTAATATATGCATGGTTGCTTATTATCACAATTTATTTAGTGACCCTGCAGATGTTAAGAACATTTGTGACGAATGCAGAAGTGGAAAAAGAGGATGTGTAACTTGTAAGAAACAATTATCCGAAAACATTAATATGGTCCTAAATCCTATTAGAGAAAAAAGAAAATACTATGAAGAAAGACCTGAACTTGTTGATAATATTCTGATAGAAGGAACGAAAAAGGCTCAGCAAACAGCAAAAGAAACAATGGAAAAGATAAAAAAAGCAATGAAATTAAACTATTTTGAATAATCAAAATATTACACTTTTTAAAATGGAGGAAGTATGTTTGTTGATTACACGAAAATTATAGTAAAATCTGGAGATGGCGGTAATGGAGCCATTTCTTTTCGCCGTGAAAAATATGTCGCATCAGGTGGTCCTGATGGTGGAGATGGTGGCAAAGGAGGAGACATCTATTTTACAGTTAATCCAGATGCAAACACATTAATTGATTTTAGATATAATAAAAAATTCAACGCAGAAAATGGAAAAAATGGGAGTGGCGGACATTGCTATGGAAAGAGTGGCGAAGACCTTTATATTAAGGTACCAAAAGGTACAGTAATTAAGGACGCAAAAACCGAAAAAGTTATTGCAGACTTATCAGAAGATGGGCAAACAGAATTAATAGTTCCAGGAGGAAGAGGAGGAAAAGGTAATTCGCATTTTGCCACAGCGACAAGACAAGCCCCAAGATTTGCGCAAGATGGAGAAAAGGGCATAGAAATGGAGCTTATATTAGAATTAAAATTAATTGCAGATGTGGGACTTGTAGGCTTTCCAAATGTAGGGAAATCAACACTGCTTTCAACAGTTACTAAGGCAACACCTAAAATTGCAGATTATCATTTTACCACTTTAGAGCCGAACTTAGGTGTAGTTAGCACTAAGAATAATGGAAGCTTTGTGCTTGCTGATATTCCAGGAATAATAGAGGGGGCAAGCCAGGGAGTTGGACTTGGACTTCAGTTTTTAAGACACATTGAAAGAACTAGATTACTTTTGCATGTAATTGATGTTTCAGGTTCTGAAGGTAGAGATCCGGTTGACGATTTTAATAAGGTTAATGAAGAGTTAAAACAGTACAGCCAAAAACTAGCATCAAGAAAACAAATAATAGTAGCAAACAAATCCGACATATTGCAATCAGATGAAAACTATAATAGGCTTTCTAAAATAGCTCAAGAAAATGGATATGAGATTTATAAGATTTCAGCAGCAACTAGAGATGGGATAGATGAACTTATGAACCATGTTGCAGAGATAATTAAAATTCTACCTAAAGAAGAAATTATTGATGTTAAAGATAGAGTTATATATGAATTAAAAGATGAAAAAGAATTTGAGGTTAGAAAAGAAGATGATGGATTTGTTGTAGTAGGCCCAGCAATAGATAGAATTTTAAGAAGAGTAAATATGGCGGACAACGAGTCTATGTACTATTTTCAAAAGTGCTTAAGAGAGTCTGGAATAGAGGATGAACTTAGAAAACAGGGAGTACAAGAAGGTGACACCGTTAAATTTGGCAACTGGGATTTTGAGTGGTACGAATAAAAATAAAAAACAAAAACTTTTGTTTGACAAACAAAAGAATTTATGATAGTATGTTTACAAATATTAATTAGGAGTTGATGTTTGTGAGAAGAAAAGACCCAAACGAGCTAAATAAAAGAGAAAAAGCAATATTAAAATTTATTGAAAAGCAAGTTGCAATAAATGGATATCCACCATCTGTTAGAGAAATTGGAAAGGCAGTTGGCCTTAAATCAACAGCTACAGTACATACGTATTTAGCTGGGCTTGCAACAAAGGGATATATATCAAAAGAAAATCAGAAAGGAAGAACTTTAAAATTACTAAAAGGTGGACAATACGAGAATCAAACCAAAATAGAAGAAAAGACAGCATATAGTGGAAAAGAATTAGTAGATGTTCCTGTAATAGGGAAAATTACTGCAGGAGAACCAATACTTGCAGTTGAAAACATAACAGATACTTTCCCAATTCCTGTAGACTTTGTAGGAAATAGTGAGAGCTTTATGCTTACAGTAAGAGGAGAGAGTATGATAGAAGCTGGTATTCTTGATGGAGACTACATACTAGTAAAAAAACAAAATACAGCGAATAACGGACAAATTGTAGTTGCTTTAATTGGAGAAGAGGCTACAGTTAAAACATTTTATAAAGAAAAAGATCATATTCGCTTGCAACCTGAAAATAGCACAATGGATCCAATAATTGTACCAAATTGTGAAATTTTAGGAAAAGTTGCTGGAGTATTTAGAAAAATGTAATTTAAAAATATTATAAAAAAAGTCGTAGACTAATAAAGTCTATGACTTTTTTGTATATTTTAACTATTTTAAGGCTATACTATTACAAACATTGGAGGGATTTACATGGATAATAAAAAAGAAAAAAAGACAAACGAAAAAACAACGAAGTACGGTGAGTTTGTATGTTCTCTAGATCACTGGCTACCAATCGAGAAGCAGAAAGAAAAAGCAAAGAAATTAGCAAAAGTAACAAAGAAAATAAAAAGATAACATAAGAAATAAAAAGATTGAATGAAAAAAAAAGAGATATATTCTTAAATTCGGAATAAATGAAAAAAAACAGAATAAAATAATGTAAAATTGTATTTGAATGTGAACAAAATTGTAGTATAATTAAATCGAAAGTCAAAGAAAGTCAAAGTCAAAAAAAGGGGATGATGGAGCTTGAGAATATCAGATGTAATAGAAGATTTCATCAAAGATATGATGAAGGATGAGGACGATTTTATAGAAATACAAAGAAACGAATTAGCAGAACATTTTAATTGCGTACCATCGCAAATTAACTATGTTATAGCTACAAGATTTAGACCTCAACAAGGATATTATGTCGAAAGCAGACGTGGCGGTGGTGGCCATATTAGAATTAAAAAAATTAGCAATAATAAAGAAAATTACTTTATGCATATAATTACTAATATGGGAGATCAAATTACATCAAATGAAGTTGATATTCTAATTTCTAATCTTTTATCATATGAAATGATTGACGAACAACTTGCTAAATTACTAAAAGTCGCTACAAGTGACAATGTGCTCGTAGTGCCTCAGAATACAAAAGATAAACTTAGAGCAAGTATATTAAAAAATATGCTTTTAAATATTGATTAAAGGAGTGATTTTTATGAAATGTGAAAATTGTGGAGAAAATGATGCAAATGTAAGATATACGCAAATCATTAACGGAGTAAAAAAGGAGATGCAACTGTGTGACAAATGTGCAGATGAATTGGGAATAGGGAAAATGAACATGAACTTTGACATGCCATTTGGCTTTTCTAACTTCTTTGGAGAGCTACTAAATGAATATAATAGTGATGGATTTATGCCAACTCTAGCATTGCCTAAAACACTAAAATGCGACAGGTGTGGGTTTACTTTTGATGATTTTATAGATAGTGGAAAATTTGGGTGCCCAAGTTGCTATGATACATTCGAAGAAAGAATTGATCCAATATTCAAAAGACTTCAGGGATCAAACAGATATATCGGAAGAGGAGTAAAAAAAGCAAATCCGGAAAACGAATTAAATATTAAGCTGGAAAAAGAAGAAACACAAAAAGAAAACAAAATTGATGGGTTAAAAAGAGAACTAAAGCAAATGATTAAAGAAGAAAAATACGAAGAGGCTGCTAAGATTCGTGACGAAATTAAGAAACTTGAAAAAAAGGAGGAAAAATAATGAACTGGTATTTACAAAGTGGAAAAGAGTCAGATGTAGTTCTAAGTACAAGAATAAGACTAGCTAGAAACTTAAAAGATGTACCTTTTGTAGGACACATGAGTAAAACTGATGCTCAAGCAGTTTTAGAAAAAATAAAATCTATTGTACCAGTTCTTGGATACGGCTTGAAATTTCTAAGACTTAAAGACATGGATAATACCACAAGGCTTAGCTTAATCGAAAAGCACTTAATTAGCCCGGAATTCGGAGCCAACAAAGACGAAATTGGAGCAATACTTATAAATGATGAGGAAAATATTTGCATAATGGTAAATGAGGAAGACCATTTAAGAATACAAGTTTTATCTTCAGGGTTAGATTTAGAGCAAAGTTTATCGCTAGCTGTGGAAATTGATGAAAAAATAGAAACTCTTGTAAATTATGCCTTTTCAGAAAAGTATGGTTTCTTAACAGCATGTCCAACAAATGTTGGAACAGGGATGAGAGCTTCTGTAATGGTACATTTGCCAGCATTAACTTTAACAGGAAATAGTAGAAAAGTATTAGAGGCTGCAAATAGTTTTGGAATGAATATTAGAGGCGTGTATGGAGAAGGAAGTAAATCTCAAGGTGATTTATATCAAATTTCAAATAAACAATCTCTCGGAGTTTCAGAAAAAGAAATTGTGAAGAATTTAAAAGCTATTGTAGAAAAAATAATAGAGCAAGAAAGACTAGCTAGAAAATATTTGGGTAAAGACCAAACGGATTTGGCAGATAAAGTGTATAGAGCTTATGGTATTTTATCAAATGCAAGAAAGATTTCATCAGATGAAGCTAAAGAATTGCTTTCAACTGTAAAACTTGGGGTAGATATGGGAATACTTACCGAGATAGATGATACAAAAGTAAATAAATTGATTCTTTATACCAAACCAGCAAACTTACAAATCAGAATAGGTAAAACATTAGATTCTTATGAAAGAGACATAAAACGTGCAGAGGAAATAAAAAGAATTATAAACGAATAGGAGATGATTATATATGACATATAAGTTTACAAAAAGTGCGGAAAGTGCAATAGAAATAGCAAATGATATTGCAATTGAGCTTGGACACAACTATGTTGGAACAGAGCATTTGCTATATGGGCTAGCAAATGAAGGCACCGGAGTTGCAAGCAAAGTACTTGAAAATCAGAATGTAGATTCTGAGAAAATATTAGAAAAAATTGAAGAACTTATTGGAAGAGGAGAAGAAGAACAAAAAGCGATTGGACTTACTCCAAGAACAAAAAAAGTAATAGAGAATGCATTCCGTGAAGCAAAAAAAACTGGATCTGATTATATAGGGACAGAACATTTATTAATAGGAATAATGAGAGAAGGAGACAGTGTTGCAGTAAGAATAATGCTTGATTTAAATGTAAATCCACAAAAGCTATATAATGAAATTGTAAAAGTATTAAATGAATACGATGAAAGCGAACAGCGGAGGGAATACGGTGACAAAAGGAAATGGAAGCTACAATTCTACTCCAACATTAAACCAATTTGGAAATGATTTAACAAAATCTGCTTTAGAAGGCAAGCTAGATCCTGTTATAGGGAGAAAAGAAGAAACGGAAAGGGTTATACAAATATTGTCAAGGAGAACAAAAAATAATCCATGCTTAATTGGTGAACCGGGTGTTGGTAAAACAGCAGTTGTAGAAGGATTAGCTGAAAAAATTTCAACAGGTGATGTTCCTGAAATACTGAAGAATAAAAGGGTTGTAACTATAGATATAACATCAATGGTCGCTGGTGCAAAATATCGTGGAGATTTTGAGGAAAGAATAAAAAAATGCTTAAATGAGGTAAAAAAAGCTGGAGACGTAATTCTGTTTATTGATGAAATACATGTGATTGTTGGTGCAGGGGCAGCTGAGGGCGCAATTGATGCAGCAAATATATTAAAGCCACTTCTTGCAAGAGGAGAAATACAAGTTATAGGAGCAACTACTTTAAATGAATATAGAAAATATATAGAAAAAGATAGTGCATTGGAAAGAAGATTCCAGCCAATTACTGTTAATGAACCAAGTATAGAAGACACTATACAAATCTTAAAAGGACTAAGAGATAAATATGAAGCACACCATAATGTTAAAATTACTGACGAGGCTATCAAAGCTGCAGCAGAGTTATCTAGTAGATATATAAATGATAGATTCATGCCAGATAAGGCTATAGACTTAATAGATGAAGCATCATCAAGAGTAAGATTGAAAGCATATACTCAACCGGATTCTATTAGAAAAATAGAAGATGAACTAAAAACAACATCAAAGGAAAAAGAAGATGCAATAAAGGTTCAAGACTTTGAAAAGGCAGCTAAGCTTCGTGACATAGAGCATGAACTTAAAGAAAAACTAGAAAAAGAAGAAAAGAAATGGAAAGATAAAAATTCAAAAGAAGTGCGTAATATCACAGAGGAAGACATTGCAGAAGTAATATCTAGCTGGACTGGTATACCTGCATATAAAATTAATCAAACAGAAAATGAAAAATTGAGAAATTTGGAAAAATCATTACATGAAAGAGTAATAGGACAAGATGAAGCTGTAGAAGCTGTCGCTAAGGCAATAAAAAGAGGAAGGGTGGGCCTTAAAGATCCTAAACGACCAATCGGATCGTTTTTCTTTCTTGGACCTACAGGGGTTGGAAAAACAGAGCTATCAAAAGCGCTTGCAGAGAGTTTATTTGGAGATGAAAATGCATTAATAAGAGTAGATATGTCAGAATATATGGAACCGCATTCTGTATCAAAACTAATAGGCTCACCTCCTGGATATGTTGGATTTGATGAAGGTGGACAACTCACAGAGAAAATACGTAGGAAACCATATTCTGTAATTTTATTTGATGAAGTAGAAAAGGCACATCCAGATGTAATGAATATGTTACTTCAAATACTTGAAGATGGCAGACTTACTGACTCACAAGGAAGAACAGTTAATTTCAAAAATACAGTTATTATTATGACATCAAATGTGGGAGCAAGACTTATTACCGAGAAAAAAACTTTAGGATTTAGTGCAGACAAGAAGCGGAGAAAATGACAAAGAATATGAAGAAACTAAAAAAGAAGTTTTAGCTGAACTTAAGAAAACATTTAGACCTGAATTTATTAACCGTATTGATGAAATAATAGTATTTCATAAACTTACTTCTGTTGAAATAGAACAAATCATAAATTTAATGCTAGAAGAGGTTAAAGCAAGATTAAAGTTACAGGGAATTACCTTGGAAGTTGATAACTCAGCAAAGGATTTGATAGCTAAGCAAGGCACAGACACAGCATATGGAGCAAGACCGCTAAGAAGAGCAATACAAAATATGCTTGAAGATACATTGGCAGAAGCAATACTAGCAGGCGACATTAATAAAGGAAGTAAAGTAATAGCAATAGCAGACGGAGAAAAAATAAAAATTGAAAATCAATAAGCACATAAAACACAGACTTGAAAATATCAAGCCTGTGTTTTTTTTATGCAAGCTATAAAATAGTTTTAAATTACAGGATTGACTAAAAAAAAAGAAAGCTATATAATGTCGAAGTAAGTCGAAATTGGAAAAGAGGAATGAAAATGAAATATATTATAATATCTAGTATAATGGCTATTTCAAGCATTATATTATTTTTTGCGCTAAATAAATTCAAAAAAACGCGTATTATTTTAATTTCATTAATTTGGGCTTCAGTTTGTACATTTACAGTAGCAGATTACTTTTTTGAAAAACCATTAATAATAATTGTAGGTGATGACAAAGAAACTGTTAGAGTACAAACTACATATGTTGAAAAAGGAGCAAAAGCAGAATATCATTTTCAGGATGTTTCACAAGATATTGTCAAAGAAGGGGAAGTCGATACATCAGTTATAGGAAAATATGAAATAAAATATTCAATAACAAAAGACAAAAAAACTGCTGAAAAGACAAGAACAGTTGAAGTAATTGATGATGTAGAACCTGTAATTACATTAAAAGGAGAGGAAAATGTAATCGCAAGTAGTTTAGAACTTTATACAGAACCAGGATATGAAGCAATAGATAATTATGATAAAGAATTAACAGACAGAGTTACTACAGAACTAGTACCAGAAAAAGAAAATATATATAATAAAGTGTATACTGTTACTGACAGTTCTGGAAATAAGGCGAGTGTAATAAGAAAAGTAGAAATAAAAGACATAGTACCTCCTATAGTTTCACTTAATGGGACTGGAGTTGAAAATGTATATCAAGGAGGAGAATATAACGATTCTTGGGCAACAGCAAGTGATGATTTAGACGGTGATGTAAGTGAAACTATAACCACTAGCGGAAACGTTGACACAAGCAAAGTGCGGAACATATAAAATTACATACTATGCAAAAGACAAAACCGGCAACACAGGTAGTGCAGAAAGGACAGTTCAGGTAATAGATAGAGAACAAGCAGGAATAGTATATTTGACTTTTGATGATGGCCCTAGCACAACTATAACGCCACATATTTTAGATATATTAAAAGAAGAGAATGTTAAGGCAACTTTCTTCATATTAAATTATAGTGAAAGCACAGAATACCTTGTAAAAAGAATTGTAAATGAAGGACATACCATTGCAATACATGGATATTCACATGACTATTACACAATATATAAATCGGAAGATATATATATGAATAATTTAAGCCAATTGCGTGAAAAAATAAAAGCAAGCACAGGAGTAGACACAACAATTACAAGATTTCCAGGAGGAAGTTCAAATGAAGTAAGTAGCTACAATCCTGGAATAATGACTAGACTAGTAAAGAGAGTTCTCGATGAAGGATATAGATATTTTGACTGGAATGTAAGCTCTGGAGATGCAGGAGGAACATCGACATCTGAAGGTGTTTATCAAAACGTAACTGGTTCATTAAAACATAACCGTAGTAATGTGGTACTAATGCATGATTTTTCAGGGAATACAAAAACTTTGAATGCACTAAAAGACATAATAAATTATTGCAAAAGAAATGGATTTGTTATTGATAAAATTACAACGAGTACACCTATGATTACTCATAGAGTTGCAAACTAAAAAATAATATGCTATAATTTACAATATATATATAAAGTACCAAAGAAGGGATATTATGGGAATACTAATCATAATTTATATTTTATTATTTGTAATTTTTTTCTTGATTGCAATTGCAGTTGCACAGATAAAACTTGCAGGAATGAATGTTAAAGATTTCTGGAGTTTTGTAGAAGCAAACCAAGTTTTAGATAAATTATACTTATTTGCAAAAAAATATCAAAGCCTTGATGTAAGAGAACAACTAATTTTCTTAAAAGAAGCTGAACGTGTTTTTGATGCGTTTGATAAAGTGCCAAGTATCCTTTGGGAAGAAGACTACCAAAAATATATGGAAGTATTAAATACGTATAAAGACATTAAAATGTTAAGATGGGCATCTAATTAAAATTTAAAAGAATGCATATTGGTGCATTCTTTTTTTGCTTGAAAATTATGTAAATCTATGATAAAATAAATGCTACAGAGCTAAATGCTCAATAGAATTAACAGGAGGGAAATCAGTATGATTGTAACTTTGCATGGTACTGAAGGAGAACGGATACTCGATTTAACCCATGAACAGATTGAAGCTATTGCGAACAACTACTTTGCGAAAGTCACACAAAGACCCGAAAGAGGAATGAAATTTAGTGTCGATGCAAAAAGACTAAACAATGCGCTTTTCGAAATTCCAAGAACAGATGAAGAACAAGAAAACGCAAGACAGATTATAGTAGAAGCACTTAATCAGGTAAAGAAAAATCCTGAAAAATATGCAAAACCTTTTAAAACGACAACTCCATGTGGTTTCTGGCCATTTATAACAGCAGGAGAGCTTGCTATTCTTGCAAAAGAATTTGGAGATCACATGGCAGATTGGGTGGAGCAAGCGCTTGAATGGGCACAAAGAATTTCAAATGGAGAATCTTGGCAAGCAGTATGCAATGATGCAGATTCAAACTATTACTACAGAGCAGTTATGTGGGAAAATGGGTGTGTAAGGATGATAGGTGGTGCGCGTAGAGTGAGAGACGATTCATCTGCAACAAAAATGCTGAAGCATGACTTCAAAACTGATGACTACATGGGTTATACAATACCTCTTGTTGTCATGTATGAATAATACGTTGATGCAAAAGAAGGAGCTAACATAGGCTCCTTCTTTTGCATATTAATTTCTTGAATTATACATTTAAAATTATATGCATATAATATTTATAGAGGCGAAAAAGATGAATAAAACCATATATTTTGATCATGCTGCTACGACAAGTGTAAAGGAAGAAGTGTTAAAAGCAATGCTACCATATTTTTCACTTAGTTATGGCAATGCATCAACATTATATAAAATTGGAAGGGAATCTAGAAGAGCTATAGAGCAGTCAAGAGCTCAGATTGCAAGAGTAATTGGTGCAAAACAAAGTGAGATATATTTTACAAGTTGTGGTAGTGAAAGCGATAACCTTGCTATTAAAGGAATTGCCAAAAGGCATAAAAATAAAGGGAACCATATAATAACTACAAAAATTGAACATCCTGCGGTATTAAATACATGTAAAGCACTTGAGAACGAAGGATTTGAAATAACATATTTAAATGTAGACAAAGATGGAGTTATTTCTTTAGCGGAGTTAAATAATTCAATTAAAGAATCAACAATATTAATAAGTATAATGTATGCTAATAACGAGATAGGTACAATAGAACCAATAAAAGAAATAGGAGAAATAGCTAGAAAAAATAATGTTTTTTTTCATACGGATGCAGTTCAAGCAGTTGGAAATATAAAAATAGATGTAAACAAAATGAAAATTGATATGCTTTCTATGTCTGGCCATAAATTTTATGGCCCCAAAGGAGTAGGAGCTTTATATGTAAAAGAACGGAATTGATTTTGAGAAAATACAAGACCGGAGGGCACCAAGAAAGAAACAAAAGAGCGGGGACGGAAAATGTCGCCGGAATAGTAGGAATAGGAAAAGCTATAGAAATATCAAATAATGATATAGAGAAACATATGAAAAATCTTCTTTTATTAAGAGAATACTGTATAGAAAGAATGAAAAAATTATTTCCAGATGTCAAATTAAATGGACATAGAATTATTAGACTGCCACGGCAACTGTAATTTTTCATTTCCTAATATAAGCTCAGAAGAACTGTTATTTAGACTTGATGAAAAAGGAATATGCGTATCAGCAGGTTCTGCATGTAGCTCTGACAAGCAGGAGCCATCACATGTTCTTAGTGCAATAGGGCTTAAATCTGATTTGGCGAACAACTCTTTAAGAATAACTTTAGGAGATGAAAATACAAAAGAAGAAATCGATTATTTAATCAAATGCTTGAGTGAAATACGTAAATAGCTCTTATTATTTCAATAGTTAATAAAAGCTAAGATGTATTAAGACAACATAAAAGAGCTTGATGAAAAACTCAAGCTCTTTTTCAAATAACTATTTTTTATCATCTTTTAAAATTTCTTTTACCGCTCCAAGTCCTGCTAATGCTCCAGTTGCTTCAAATGGAATAAATACTTTGTTTGCTTCTCCGTTAGCAACTGACTCTAAAGCTTCTAGAGATTTTAATTGAACTAATTTATCATCAGGATTTGAGTTCTTGATTGCTTGATAAACCATTTCAATTTCTTTAGCTTTAGCTTCTGCAACTTCACGAATTGCTGTAGCTTCACCGGCTGCTCTACGAATTTGAGCTTCTTTATCAGCTTCTGCTTCAAGTATTGCAGCTTCTTTACGACCTTCAGCTATTGTTATAGCAGATTGCCTTTCAGCTTCTGCTTGAAGAATCATAGCTCTTTTATTTCTTTCTGCATTCATTTGCTTTTCCATGGCATCACGAATGTCTGATGGAGGATTGATATCTTTTATTTCAACACGGTCAATTTTACATCCCCATTTATCTGTTGCTTCATCAAGTATTACACGAAGCTGAGTATTAATGTTTTCACGAGAACTAAATGTTGCATCTAAATCCATTTTACCAACAATATCACGAATTGTTGTAATAGCTAAATATTCAATACCTTTCTTTAAAGATTGAATTTCGTATACTGCTTTAGCTGGGTCTGTGATTTGATAGAATACAACAGTATCAATTGTAATTGTAACATTATCTTTTGTGATAACCCCCTGTGGAGGGACATCCATTGTTTGTTGTTTTAAGCTTACTACGCTTCTAACATGATCAAAAAATGGAACAATTATTGTAAGACCAGCATCAGCTATTTTATGAAATTTTCCAAGTCTTTCAATAATGTATACTTCTGCTTGTCTAACAACTTTTATTGATTTGAATGCTATTATTAAAACGATAAGCAATAATACTAATAAAAACCACATAGTTTTTACCTCCTTATAAAAATAAAATATTAAAAACGTTTTTGGTAAAGATACAGAATTAAGTTGGTTTTACAACTAGTTTTACTCCATCTATTTTTAAAATCTCAACTTCTGTCCCTTTACTTATTGGCATATCATTTTCCGAAACTGCTGTCCATATCTCTTCAGAAACCTTAACTTGCCCTAAATCTTCTCCTATATCTTTAATGACTTTGCCTTTCTTACCAATTAGGCTATATGAATTTGTAGGTATCATATCTTGTTTGTTGATATATTTGTTAACAAGAGGCTTAGTAAGAAAAATTAACGCTATAGAAGAAAAAACAAATACAGCAAACTGGATTAATATATTATCTGTTATCAAACTTACTAGCATTGCAAGAATTGCTCCAATTCCCAACCAAAAGATTAAGAAACCAACAGTAATTATTTCAGCTACAAAGAAAACTCCAGCAGCTATTAACCAAATTAACCACATATTCTTTTTCTCCTTTCAAAATACATAACAATTATACTACAAATAGCCCGAAAATAAAAGACTTTTTAAAAAAATTATTTAAATTACAAAACAAATTATTAAATATTTTGCAAAACCGTTCACGAAAATAATATTTTATGATATATTATTTAGGCAAATGTAAAATTAAGTGGAGGAAAAAATGAAAAAGAAGAAAAACGAAAATCACTATATAAGAAATATTTTAATTGGTGTAATTGGACTACTTATGGCAATTGCTATATTTACAATTGCTCCAGATTATGCAAGGACAGACATTATTAGTAAAACTAATGTTATAATTAATAATAATAATATTACATCAAGTTTAAAAAAAGACATATATATTGACTCAAAAGGAGTTATATATATGTCAAAGAATGATTTAGCAAACTTCTTTGATAGTTTTATTTACTATGACGAAAAATACGACCAAATAATTACAACTTCAGATACTAAGACAGCAGCATTACCTATAGACAAAAAGGAAATCACAATAAATGGCGTAAATACAAGAATATTAGGTGCTAGTACAAAAAAAGATGATACATATTATTTACCTTTTTCTGAGATGGGCGAGATTTATAATATAGAAATAGAATACATTAAAGAAACAGATAGAGTAGTTGTTACTTCAAAAGATAGGCAATTAGAAAAAGCTGATGCAGCTAAAAACTTAAATGTAAAATGGAAACAAAAGGGTTTATCACGAAACGTAGATAAGGTGTCAAAAGGTGAAAAAGTAGTTGTTATTTCTGTGAGTGATAATGGATGGGCAAAAATAAGAACACAAAAAGGTAATATAGGATACGTAAAAGAAAATGATTTAGCAAACAGAATAATTGTTAGAGAAAACTTAGAAAACAATACAAAGATTCAGGGGAAAGTTAGTTTGGTATGGGATTATTATTCTGAATATGTCAGCGCTCCAAACAGGAATGGCGAAACAATTGAAGGAATAAATGTAATTTCACCATCATTCTTTTCTTTGGTAAAACTAGGAAAAGGCGAGATATATGACAATGCAAAATCAGCAGGAGAAAACTATGTAAAATGGGCAAAATCACAGGGATATAAAGTTTGGGCAATGTTTGCAAATGATGGAATGATAGAAACAACACATGAAATTCTTAGTGACTATAAACTAAGAGAAACCACAATACAAAATATTATAAATCTAGCTGCTAAATACCAGGTAGATGGAATAAACTTAGATTTTGAAAACATGTATGAAGAGGACAAAGACTTATTTACAAGATTTGTAGTTGAATTATATCCAAGACTTCATGAATATGGGTTAAACCTTTCAGTTGATGTAACTGCACCTGATGGAAGCCCAACTTGGTCATTGTGCTTTGATAGATATAATATTTCAAAGAATTGTGATTACATTATATTTATGGCTTATGACCAGAATGGTTTAAGTGATACCAAAGCTGGAACTACAGCAGGATACGATTGGGTGGAAACTAACTTAAATAAGTTTATTAGAGACATATCATCAGATAAAATTATTTTAGGAATTCCTTTTTATACAAGAACTTGGAAGATTGGAGCTAACGAAGATTCAGCATCTACCGTATCTATGAAAAATGTGTATAATGTATTACCATCAGGAGCTAAAATAGAATGGAAAGAAGCTGAAAGACAAAACTATTCAGAATATACAAAATATGGTTCTACTTATAAAATGTGGATAGAAGATGAAAAGTCAATTACTGAAAAATTAAATTTATCATTAGAGAAAAATACTGCTGGAGTAGCTTTTTGGATGAAAGGGTATGAAACAGATGAAATATGGTCAGTTATTAGAGAGAAAATTTTAGAATAAATTTAATACTACGACAATATAAATAAAAAGTAGAGATCTTCTCTACTTTTTATTATTTTGGAAGTAGGTGCAGATTTATGAGCATTTTGTATATTAAAGAATCTAATTGTAAAGTAGGAATTATAAAAAAAATGTTTAATATAATAACTACAGAAAACGTTAAAAACAATTCAATTATAATGTTACCATTTGAAAAAAATAGGACTATTAGTGAAAAACAGCAAGAAAGAACTGCTATAAAAATTGCGAATATGATGTATGACAAGCAAAGCCAAAATATAGTACTTGCTTCTAACCTTGAAAATGGTGCATTAAAAAAAATGCTTATAGAAAAGAACTGCAAAGTTTTAGATGGAAGATGGCTATTTAAATTTTTAATTCCGAAGATATTATATTACATATCAGAAAAACAAGGAAAAGAACTTGCAAAATGTGAAATAGCACTTATGACCAATAATAATGAAGAAAACAATTTGCAGATGATTGCAGATATCGCTCCAAAAGTAAAAATGGTTAACATTATTACAGATGACATAGACAGGTTTAAAACTATTGAGAGCTATTTAATGGAACACTATGGAATAATAATTAGAGTAACAAATAATAGAAGAAAAGCCTTAATTAAATCAGGGATTATTATTAATATGGATTTTTCAGAGGAGAAATTTAACAAATATAATATTCCTATAAATGGTGTAATTGTTAATATAAATAAAAAAATAAATATAAAACTAAAAAGATTTGAAGGTATAAACTGTAACTATTTTCATACAAGTATTCCAGATAGATATATAAACAAATTTATGCAAGAAGGGTTATTTAATGAATTTGATAATAATCTACTAATGGAAAGTGTAATTTATCAAAAAAGAACATATAAAGATATTAAAAGAGAATTAGAAGATGTATATATTGAATATTTAATTGGCAACAATGGAAAAATAGAAGAAAGTGAATATATACAAAAGACATGATCTTTTGATTGTAGATTGTAAAAAAATTATACTAATTACTTGACAAATTAAAAATATTAAGCTAATATTATTAACCAGTGACTATGAAAACAAAAAAAACTAGGAGGAATGACCTATGGAAGAAAAAGAAATATTATTAACACAAGAAGGATACGATAATTTGGAACATGAACTTGAAGTATTAAGGACAGAAAGAAGGACGGAGATAGCAGAACGTATAAAAGTTGCTCTTGGATTTGGAGATTTATCTGAGAATTCTGAATATGATGAAGCTAAAAACGCACAAGCAGAGAATGAAACTAAAATTGCAGAACTCGAAAATAAATTAAGACATGCAAAAATCATTGATGAATCAGAAATAGATACCAAGACAGTTCAAGTAGGAAATACAGTAAAAATATTAGACTTAGAGTTTAATGACGAGTTAGAATACACAATTGTTGGATCAACAGAAGTTGATTTATCACAAAATAAAATTTCTAATGAATCACCAATAGGAGCAGCTTTACTTGGAGCTAAAAAGAACCAAGAAGTTGAGGTAGAAGCACCTGCAGGAATTGTAAAATATAAAATTCTTTCAATTACAAAATAATGCTTGCATATTAAAAGAACATGTGTTAAAATTTAATTTATGATAGATTGAAAAAAAACCCCATTTTGGAGTTAGATTTTTAATCTATCTTTTTTTGTTTAAGGAGGTAGGAGAATGAAATATATTTTTGTAACAGGTGGAGTAGTATCAGGGCTAGGTAAAGGAATTACTGCAGCATCATTGGGAAGACTTCTTAAAAATAGAGGATATAAAGTTACAATTCAAAAGTTTGATCCATATATTAATGTGGATCCCGGAACAATGAGCCCATATGAACACGGAGAAGTATTTGTGACAGACGACGGAGCTGAAACGGATTTAGACCTTGGACATTATGAAAGATTTATAGATGAAAGCTTGAGCAAGCATTCTAGTGTTACAACAGGAAGGATATATTCAAATGTTATAAACAAAGAAAGAAAAGGCGATTATTTAGGAAAAACGGTACAAGTAATTCCTCATATAACAAATGAAATAAAAGAAAATATATTCAGCTTTGAGGGAACAGATATAGATATTGTAATTACCGAGATAGGAGGAACTGTTGGAGATATAGAAAGCCTACCATATATAGAAGCAATTAGGCAAATAGGAATTGACAAGCCAGAAGATGACGTAGCATATATACATGTCACTCTTCTACCAATTGTTTCAGGGTCAAATGAACTTAAATCTAAGCCAACACAGCATTCTGTAAAAGAACTTCAATCACTTGGCATTAAGCCTGATATTTTAGTTTGTAGAAGTGAATGCGAAATAGACGATCAAATGAAAGAAAAAATATCATTATTTTGCAATGTAAAAAAAGAGTGCGTTATAGCAAATTTAACTGCAGACAACCTATATGCAGTGCCAATCAATTTGGAAAGAGAGGGACTTGCAAGAGCCGTCGTAGATAAATTACATTTGGGAAAAAAAGAACCTAAAAATGAAGACTGGGAAAGAATGCTTACAGAAATACGTAAAATTTCAAAAACAACAAAAATCGCTATAGTTGGAAAATATGTTAAACTTCATGATTCATATTTATCTGTCGCTGAAAGCTTAAGACATGGAGGATTCAAAAACTATACTCACGTAGACATAGGCTTTATAGATAGTAGTATAATCACCAGAGAAAATGCAAAAGACATTTTAAAAGAGTATGATGGAGTATTAGTGCCTGGAGGATTTGGAGGAAGAGGAATTGATGGAAAATTAGAAGCAATTAGATATGCCAGAGAAAACAATGTACCTTTTCTTGGAATATGTCTTGGAATGCAAATGGCGGTTGTCGAATTTGCAAGAAACGTATTGGGCTGGAAAGAAGCTAATTCTACAGAGTTTGATGAAATTACAAAATACCCAGTAATACATATAATGGATAGTCAACTAGGAATAACACAAAAAGGCGGAACTATGAGACTTGGAAGCTACCCATGCAGAATTAAAGAAAAAACTAAGGCAAGAGAAATATATGGATGCGAAAATATTAATGAAAGACATAGACATCGCTATGAGTTTAATAATTCATTTAAGAGCGAATTTGAATCGGCAGGTTTAATTTGCTCAGGTACATCACCAGATGAAAATTTAGTAGAAATTGTAGAATACCAAAAACATCCATTCTTTATTGCAGGACAATTTCATCCTGAGTTCAAATCCAGACCAGATAAACCTGCACCATTATTTACAGCATTCATTAAAGCAGCAATTGACAACAAAAATGTACTCTAATGCGCTTGACAACAAAATAGTGGAAGTATATAATTAAACAAAAACAAAGGAGTAAAATATGAAAATCTAACTATTAATGCATAAAACAAAATATAAACTTACGTAAAAAGATAGTTAGATTTTTTGATGCAAAGACAACAAAAGAGGAAAGGGTGTATAGGTTATGGAAAAAATAAATACATCTAAAGGAATAACGCTAATAATATTGGTAATTACAATAATAATAATGATAATTTTAGCAGGTGCAACAATTTCAATGTTTATTGATAAAAACGGTATGTACGAAACAGCTGAAGATACAATGAAAGATTGGGATGCAAGAGGTAAAAGAGAAGAAGAGGTATTGGAAGCTTACTTGGATTCTGCAATAGAAGCAACAAACAAAACGAACTCGAACTAAAAGGCTAAATACTGTTTTATTAGGAGACGATAAAAAACTACACGAAATAAAAAAATCGTGTAGTTTTTTTTTATGTTATAATTTGCAAAATAATATATTATGTGATATATATTAATATGTATTAAAAGGAGGGAAAACATTTTGAAAAGTAAAATTAAAGACTTTTCTATTGAAGAACTTAAAGAAGAAATGAAACGTCTTGGCCAGAAACCCTTTAGAGCAACACAAATATGGGAATGGTTGTATGTGGAAAATGTTTCTTCCTTTGAAGACATGACAAATTTATCATTAGAATTTAGACAAAAATTAGAAGACGAATATGAAATTGGAACATATGAAATAATAAAAAAGCAAGAATCGCAAGATGGGACCAAAAAATTTTTATTTGATATATTAGATGGCAATGCGATTGAGACAGTATTAATGGATTATAAGTTCGGCAAAAGTATATGCGTATCTACTCAGGTAGGATGCAAAATGGGATGTAAGTTTTGCGCATCTACGGGAATTGAATTTGTAAGGAGCCTTAGTGCAGGAGAAATCGTAGAACAGATTTTAGCAGTACAAAGAGAAGAAAAAATAAAAGTAAGTAATGTTGTTTTTATGGGAATCCGGCGAGCCTCTTGATAATTATGATAATGTTGTTAAATCAATAAAAATTTTGAATGACCCTAAAGGTTTAAATATAGGAGCAAGACACATAAGCATTTCAACAAGTGGTCTTGTACCAAAAATAAAGCAACTAGCAGATGAAAAACTTCAGTGTACTTTATCAATATCATTGCATGCTACAACAAACGAAAAAAGAAGTGAAATGATGCCAGTAAATAAAGTGTACCCTATAGAAGAATTAATTGATGCATGTAAGTATTACATAGAAAAAACAGGAAGAAGAATATCTTTTGAATATGCTCTAGCAAAAGACAACAACGATAATTTAGAAGATGCAAAGAGGCTAGTAAAACTGCTAAAAGGAATGATTGCACATGTGAATTTGATACCTATTAATAAAATTGAAAATGGAAGATTTGACAAAAGTACTAATGAAAACATTTTAAAATTCAGAGACTATCTAAACGAAAACGGAATAGTGGCAACTGTAAGAAGAGAGCTAGGATCAGATATTGACGCAGCGTGTGGACAACTAAGAAGAAAAAACATAGGCTCAAAATAGGAGGAAAAATGAAGGCATTTTCGAAAACAGACATTGGAAAAATGCGAAATATGAACCAAGATTGCATTTATGTCTCACCAGATGACGAAAGTATTAAACTATATATTTTAGCAGATGGCATGGGTGGATATAATGGTGGGGAAGTTGCAAGCAGGCTTGCGGTGGACTCAATAAAGAATTATATTAAAAACTATTTTTCCAGCATACAATTAGATCAAGAAAGCATCTTAAAGTTTTTAAAAGAAGCAATGGAATATGCAAACGATGTTGTTTATCAGAGGTCCAGAGAAGATAAAGAATTAGAAGAAATGGGGACAACATTGGAAGTATGCCTTATCTATGGAAATAAAGCATTTATTGGTCATATAGGTGATAGTAGAATATATAGAATCCGTAAAAATTTTATTAGAAAATTAACTACAGACCATAGTTATGTAGAAAAACTTGTGAAAGATGGAACAATTACAAAGGAACAAGCATATACGCATCCGAAAAAGAATATGCTAACGCAGGCATTGGGGTGTGAACCGCAAATTGCTCCTCAAATTATGGTAAAAGGCTTCTTAAAAGATGATATTTTACTTATTTGTTCAGATGGACTTACAAACATGGTTTCAGAAAATGAAATATTTGGAATAATAAGGACAAATGTTGAAGAGGCTAGCGAGGCATTAATATCACGAGCAAACTATAATGGCGGATATGACAACGTTAGTGTAATTATAATAATAAACTAAAGGAGAAGATAATAATGAATTTTGAAGGAAGATTACTAGGCAACAGATATGAATTAATAGAAAAAATAGGTGTAGGGCGGTATGGCTACGGTATATAAAGCTAATGACCATATACTAAATAGATATGTAGCCGTAAAAATTTTACGAGATGAATTTACAACTGATAATGAATTTATTAGAAGATTTAATACCGAAGCACAGGCAGCAGCTAGACTAACTCATCCTAATATTGTATCAATATATGATGTAGGAAATGAGTCAAATGTATATTTCATTGTTATGGAATTAATCCAAGGAAAAACATTAAAAGAAATAATAGATGAAGAAGGAACAATTTCTTGGAAATGGGCAGTAAACATCGCAATACAAATTGCTTCTGCATTAGAAATGGCTCATAGAAATAATATTATCCATAGAGACATAAAACCACACAATATAATTATTACTGAAGAAGGAGTTGCTAAAGTAACTGATTTTGGAATAGCAAAAGCAGTATCGAATTCAACTATTACAGCGTTTGGAACGACGATAGGATCTGTTCATTACTTTTCTCCTGAACACGCAAGAGGTGGATTTACAGATGCTAAGTCAGATATATATTCATTAGGGGTTGTAATGTATGAAATGTTAACAGGAAGGGTACCATTTGACGCAGATACACCTGTGTCTGTTGCATTGAAACATATGCAGGAGATTCCTGTTGAGCCAATAAAAATAAACCCGTTAATTCCTGAAAGCTTAAACAGAATAATTGTTAAAGCAATGCAAAAAGATCCGATGGAAAGATATCAAACTGCAACAGACATGTTAAGAGATTTAAGGCAGGTTACGAAAAATCCTAATGGCGAATTTGTAGTATTAGAAAAACAAAAAGAAGAATTTCCAACACAAAGGATAGAAACTCTTGGAAACAGAACAAAAACAGAGCAATCAGAAAAACAGGTAGATTCAAATAAACAAAAAAAGCCTAATAAGATAGTTGCATTCTTTAAAAAACATAAAGTTTTAAGAGCTCTATTAATACTCCTAATTTGCTTATTAGTTTTTGCTGCAGCAATGGGAATAACAATTGCTGTTATTAATTCAAAAAAACCTAAACAAGTACAAATTCCTAATGTGGTTGGAAAGACAATTGAGGAAGCAAAAAAGATAACAGAAGAATCTAGCTTAAAATATGAGATAGCAGAAGAAACATTTAATACTGAAGTCGCAGCAGGGCTTGTTATTTCTCAGGAACCTAAGTATGCAGATAATTATAAGGTTTTAGAAAATAGCACAATAAAAGTTTCAGTAAGCAAAGGAACAGAGATGACTACAGTACCAAAACTAGTTGGACTTACAAAAGAAGATGCAGAAAATGAACTTAACAAACAGGGCTTAAGAATAGAAATAAGAGAAGAGACAAGTGACAAAATTCAAGAAAACTATGTAATAAGCCAAGACATAGAGGAAAAAACAGAAATAGCTAAAGGTAGTACAATAGCAGTAGTTGTTTCAATAGGTCGCGGAATAGAAGAAGTAGACGTACCATATGTAATTGGAAAAACTGAAGCAGACGCAAGAACAGAAATTGAAAATGCAAAATTAAAGGTTGCCGTAAAATATGAGGAAAACATGTCAAAAACAAACAACTCTGTACTAAAACAAGATAAAGAAGGTGGTAGCAAAGCTGATGAAGGCTCTACTGTTACTATTACTGTAAACAAGTTGCCAGAAATAAAGAAAGGTACAGTTAATGTAAACGTTAAAGAACTTACAGGATATAAAGAGCCAGAAAAGAAGCCAGTAACGACTAAAAAGCCAGCAACAAACAATAATACAGTATCAAATAGTACAGCAAATCAAACAACAAATGCTACAACGAATACTACAACAGAAGAAACAGTTGAAGAAGCTCCAAAACCTAAAAAAATAAAACTTACTGTAACTGTTGATGGAAATGCGTACCATGACGAAGAACATAGTGAAGACACAGGAGTAATTAGTGTTCCTATAGAGGGAATAGGAAATGTAAGAGTTCAAGTCAAAATTGATGGTGTAGTTAAAAGTGATAAATACTTAGACTTAAATAAAGACAATCCTGTATTAAATGTGCCATAACAAGAAAGAACGAAAGGCAGCATTTTATATGCTGCCTATATTTTTAATAAAAGTGTGAGGAAATGAATAATGGAAATTTCTACATCAATTTTATCTGTAAATAAAGAAGATGCAATTCGAATGTTTTATAATATTGAAACAGCAAAAACGGATTACTTCCACATCGATGTAATGGATGGCAAATTTGTGGAAAAGGATACAACTGAATTCATGTTAGAATCAGCTGAAACACTAAAACAGATTTCGAACATTCCACTTGATGTTCATCTTATGGTTGAAGATGTTGAAAACTTTATAGATGTATATATACCACTAAAACCATGTTTTATAACTTTTCATTTTGAAAGTGTTACAGATAAAAAGAAAATAAACGATATACTAAAACAGATTAAGGACGAAGGAATTAAAGCAGGTATATCAATTAAACCAGAAACAAGCATAAATGAAATAGAATATTTGCTTCCATATGTTAATTTGGTTTTAATTATGACTGTAGAACCTGGACTTGGAGGACAAAAAATAATTCCTAAAACGATTAATAAAATTAAAGAATTAGATGAATATAGAAAAAAGAAGAATCTCGATTTTTATATTGAGGCAGATGGCGGAATAAACTTAGAAACTGTTAAAGAAATTAGAGATTCGGGAACAGACATAGCTGTAGCAGGAACTGCAATTATTAAATCAGATTCAATGAAAGATACAATAAAAGCATTAAAAAAATGAGTCATATGACTCATTTTTTTTATGCTTTTATTGTATTATTCTTCAACTTGTTTTTTTCTGAAAATATTAAGTACTAACAATCCTAATCCGTATACAAAAAGTAAGAAGCTAATAATTCCTCCTACAAATGGCACAAAGCTTAGAGCCCATACAACAACTGATGTTAATAAAACAGCTAATATATTGTGTGCTTTTGAAAGTGCTGATATTTTCTTAGCTAGTACTCCAGCAACTGCAATTATAGCAACAGATTTTGCTAAACCAAATACTAACAATGCCCATGAAGAAAGTAAAGCAAAAGCAATAGATACACCAACGTATGAGATCAGTAGTAGAACAACTGCAATTACTGGAACAACTAGAGCCAGCAAACCAAACCCAATTGATGGTAGAATTTTACCTAGCTCGACATTTTCTAAGTTATTTAAGAATTTAGGCGCTATCCAAATCAATACTCCAAGTATTGCTAATGTATAAACAATTGATTGAACAAAATCAAACACATATGATATAACAGGATTTCTATTTTCTGCTTCATCACTTGATTGAGCTTGAACCTCTTCAAAGTTTATAGTTCCACGGACAACTCCTGTTGGTACTTGAATTGCATCTTTTGAGCTATAGTTTAAATTTCCATATATTTGAGCTTTTTCGCCAATAGATATTGCAGAACTTGTTACATATACATTTCTGCCAACGCCACCGTTAAGCGTAATTTCACCTGCAGAAGCCCTGATATCTCTGTTTACGGCACCAGTTTCATTAAGTGTAAGTTTTGAACATGCTGCATATAAATCTCCACCATAAACAAAACCATCTATTGTTAGTTCATTAGACAAAACATATAGGTTTCCGTAAATTAGAGCATCTTCAGTGATGTTTACTGTGTTACCCAAAATGAAAACGTCCCCTCCTACTACACTAGAAAATGTAACATTATTTCCTAGCACGTAAGCGTTTCCATCAACTACTTGTGTGCTTTCAACAGTTTCATTGAATAAGTAAAGATCATCTGATAGCATTTCTTCTTTTTGTTCAGCTTCGCCTGTTGTTTCTGCTGGCTCAGCAGTTTCAGACTCTTCCTCGGATGCTTTATCAGCATCTTCAGATACTACGGCCTCTGATGGCTCAGCAGTTTCAGCTACCTGTGAGTTTTCATCAGTTGCTGAATACAATACTGTTTCTGAATCGCTTGCAAAACAGATTGTTGAAATCAACATTAAAATTAGTAAAGCAACAGCGAATGTCTTTTGTAGTTTTTTAACCATAAATCTCTCCTCCTAAAATTTTTTTAACAGTTTAAATGATATATCTTTAAATATTTTTTGTCAATTACTAAACAAAAAAAATACACAAAAACATAAAAAAAGCATTAGTAAAAATAATGCTTTATCTATATGTATTTATATATTATTTTTATAAAATAAGCAATAAGCGCTAATTGGGCATTTGTTACATTTTGGACTTCTTGCAGTACAACAGTTCCTTCCATGCCACATAAATACATGGTTTATATCCCTTAAATATTTTTTAGGAAACAATTTTACCAAATCTTGTTCTATTTTTTCAGGTTCTTCTTTTAATGATAATCCTAGTCTATTAGATATTCTTTTTGCATGTGTATCTACAGCAACACCACATGGAGAATTGAATGCTTCTAACATTATTACATTGGCGCTTTTCCTTCCAACCCCAGGAAGAGACATAAGATCCTCTATGTTATCTGGTACATTTCCGTCAAAATCACATAAAATTTTCTTACTACATAGTTTAATGTTTTTCGCTTTATTTCTATAAAAACCACAAGGGTGAATGAGACTTTCCAGTTGCTCTATATCCATTTTATCAAAATCTTCGGGAGTGTTGTATTTTTTAAAAATATCAGAAGTTACTTTATTTACTCTTTCGTCTGTGCATTGCGCAGAAAGTATTACGGCAACAAGAATTTCAAAAGGTGTGCTAAAGTCTAAACTGCACTTTGCATCAGGATACTCTTTTTTTAGTATTTTAATTATTTCAATATTTTTATTTTCCATGGATAAATCACCTTTTTTGCATAATTTAATATAATATATTAAGAAATAGGAGGTAATAGATTATGTTTAGACTACTAAAAAAAACAATGGCTGTATGTATGATTGGGCTAGGGCTAGGAGTCTTGCTTGTAATATTGCTTCCGTTTACTGGTTGGCTTTTTATTATAGGAGCTTCTCTTATTACGGTCGGAGTTATGAGTTTAATATGTTAAAGGAGTTGAGCATTTATGACTGTAGTTGTAAAAAAAGTACCAAAATTTCTAAGAGGCATTGTAAAATTAATATTTGGTATTAAAAATTAATATACATAAGCAAAAAAGCGACCTTGTTGGTCGCTTTAATAATACTATGCTTTGTTAACTTTTCCTGAACGTAAACATTTAGCACAAACTTTAATCTTTTTAGGTTGACCATCTACAACAGCTTTAACTGTTCTAAGATTTGGTTTAAATGTTCTTGTGCTTCTTTTACTAATATGTGAACGTGTAACACTTAATTGGTTTCCAAAATTAACGCTTTTATCACAAATTTCGCATTTTGCCATTTTAATAGCACCTCCTACATGAATTCTAATTATGACTGTCTTTTAGTTTACCACAATTATTAAAAAAAAACAAGACTTTTTATATAGTTTTTGAAATTTTACTTTTATTTATTAATATAGTGTATTATGCAAACAAAAACATGAAAACAAAATTATTGCTGTATAAAAAAAAATATGGTATAAATTAAAAGGGTGAGAAAAGTGGACGAACTTAACCAATCAGTACAATATGTTAAAGGAGTTGGACCTTCTAAAGCAAAGCTTCTTGAAAAATTACGGAATAAAAACAGTAGAAGACCTTATTATGCATTTCCCAAGAGATTATGAAGATAGAAGCAAGCCTAGGAACATTGAAGACTTAACTGATGGAGAAGAAGGACTAATAAAGGCTATTTGTGTTTCAAGGATAAATAATATAAGAATAAAAAATGGAAAAACCATGCAAAAATTGATAGTTAGAGATGAGACTAGTCAATGTGAAATTACATGGTTTAATCAACCATATTTAAGAGAAGTTTTTAAATTGGGTGAATCGTATTTCTTTTATGGAAAAGCAAGCGTAAAATTTGGAAGAATTGATATGACAAGCCCCGTGTATGATTCAGAAAACACAAAAAAGAATACGGGAAGAATAATACCGCTTTATCCTTCAACATATGGATTATCCCAAAATACTATTAGAACAATAATTGGAAATGGACTAAATAGTGTTAAAAATATTGAAGAAACACTACCCCAAAATATAATAAAAGAAAAAAAACTAATGGATATAAATAGTGCCATAAATCAAATACATTTTCCAGATGACTTTGATAGTTTTAAAAGAGCCCGTACTCGACTTGCGTTTGAAGAACTATTAAGTATGCAGCTTGCTCTTTATAGCCTGAAAAATCAATACAAAAAAGATGAAGAAGGTATCACATTTTCAAAAGATGCAAAAATGTCAGATGTTATTTTTGACTTACCATTTAAACTTACAAAAGCGCAAACTCGAGTGCTTGAAGAAATAGATAGAGATATGGAAGGCAAAAAAACAATGAATAGACTATTACAAGGAGACGTTGGCTCGCGGAAAAACAATAGTTAGCTTAATTGCTGCATATAAAGCAGTAAAAAGCGGATACCAGGTTGCAATTATGGTGCCAACTGCAATTTTAGCGCAACAGCATCTAGAAACATTCAAAAAATTCTTGAAGCAATATAATATAGAAATAGAGCTACTAATCAGTAGTGTAACGAAAAAGAAAAAAGAACAAATACTTGAAAAATTATCTAAAGGAAAAATAGATATTATTATAGGTACACATAGCTTGCTTGAAGAAAATGTTACATTTAAAAAACTGGGATTTGTTGTAACTGACGAACAGCATAGATTTGGAGTAAGGCAAAGAAGCACAATAGTGTCAAAGGGAAACAACCCTGATGTATTAGTAATGACAGCAACTCCAATTCCACGTACACTTGCATTGATACTATATGGAGATTTAGACATTTCAATTATTGATGAACTACCACCAAACAGAAAGAAAATAGAAACATATGCTGTTACTAAACAGCTTGAGGACAGAGTAAATAATTTTGTGGAAAAGCAAATTAAAGAAGGAAGACAAGCATATATTGTTTGCCCTTTGGTAGAAGAAAATGATGAAATAAATGCACAATCTGTAATGGAAATGGCCGAGAAATATAAGAATAATGTTTTCAAAAACTACAGAGTAGAATATTTACATGGAAAAATGAAACCAAAAGAAAAAGAAGAAATTATGGAACAATTTAAATTAGGAAATATACAAATACTTATATCTACAACTGTAATAGAAGTTGGAGTTGACGTTCCAAATGCCACTATAATGGTTGTCGAAAATGCCGAGAGATTTGGCTTAGCACAATTACACCAGCTAAGAGGAAGAGTTGGCCGTGGTGAGGCACAATCTTACTGTATATTAAAATACCAGGGAAATAGTGGCGTTATAAAACAAAGAATGAAAGTAATGCAAGACACAAATGATGGATTTATTATTTCTGAAAAAGACTTAGAACTACGTGGTAGTGGTGAGTTTTTTGGCACTAAGCAACATGGATTACCAGAATTTAAAATAGCAAACTTATTTATAGATATGGAGATGCTAAAAGAAGCACAAGCTTTAGCAAATAGGATTATAGATAAAGACGCATCTCTTGAAAAAGGTGATAATTTATTATTAAAGGAAATTGTAAGAAAGAAGCTAAATGGAAGAATAGAAATATAAATTAAAGATGTAAAGTAGTGCTGCTTGAATACAGGCAGCACTACTTTATAATTTTAATTAATCTCTTTCACATTTTCTTTTGTTTGTTTTGTCTTTGCAACATATTAGCAATATAACTTGGACAATAATTAGTATTAGTAGAATAACAGCCAAAACAATTATAGCGGCAAGAGCTCCAAGAATTCCTGAACTTAATGCAGCACCTATTATTAAACCAATTACAAAAGTAAATAAAGCGACAAGTATTGCAAGTATTACCCAATTACATAAACATTTTTTGCCTTCTTTTTTATTGCAAGATATGGTTACGTGTTCTTCCATAACTTCCACCTCCTAAAAAACACAAGGTTACTATATTATATGTTTTAAAAATTTTTTTTTGCTTTTTTTCAACGCAAAATTTGGAATTACAACAGCGAAAAATGGGAATAATACATGCTTTACGGCTAAATATAAAAAACTTGCAGAAATAAAAAAGAACATATATAATAAAACAAAAATGAAAGGAAAAGATTATGGCTGTAATTTTAGATGGAAAAGAATTAGCTAGAAAAATAAGACAAAATTTGAGAGAGGAAGTAGATGCTTTGAAACGAAGAGGTATTTTACCTAAGCTTGCAGTAATACTTGTAGGAGATGATAATGCTTCTAAAATATATGTAAAGAATAAGAGTAAAGCATGTGAAGAAATAGGAATAGATTTTGAAGAATACGTGCTTAAAGAAGATATACAAATGGATGAACTAAAAAACTTAATAAACAGTTTAAATGAAAAAAAAGACATACAAGGGATATTGCTACAATGCCCACTACCGCCACATTTAGATGTAAATGAAGCATTAAAAACAATTGATCCAAAAAAAGATGTAGATGGGTTTAATCCTTTGAACGTAGGAAAACTGTCATTAGGACAAGACACATTTGTATCTTGTACGCCATATGGAATAGTAAAAATCTTAGAAGAATACAACATACCTATTCAAGGAAAACATGTTGTTATTCTAGGAAGAAGCAATATAGTAGGCAAACCACTTATACAGTGCATGTTACAAAAAAATGCAACAGTAACAGTATGCCATTCAAAAACAGAAAATATAAAAGAATTTACAAGGCAAGCAGATATACTAATAGTTGCAATTGGAAAAGCTAAATTCGTAACAATGGATATGGTAAAACAGGGAGCCACAGTTATTGATGTAGGCATAAACAGAAGCGAAGATGGAAAACTCTGTGGAGATGTGGATTTCGAAAATGTACAAAAGACTGCGAGTTATATAACTCCAGTACCAGGTGGAGTAGGACCAATGACAATTGCAATGCTAATGAGCAACATTGTAAAAGCAGCCAAAAATTAAGTGGGGACGTTTCCCAAAGGGGGATTTTCCCCCCTTTGGGGACAGGTCATAAATATGAGACAAAGAAAAATAATTCTTTGTTTTTTTTATGCCGTAACTTGCGATATTTATAAAAACAATATATAATTATTTGAAATCTGGGGGCAAACAATTAAGCTTTCTATAGAGAAAAGCTTAACATAAGGAGAAAAATTGGACGAAAAATTAGCATGGTATGCCATTTCTATGATAGAACAAATCACAAATAAACAAATTGAAATGCTGTTAAAGAAAAGTAAAAAACCTCAGGACATTTTCAAATTAACAAAAGACGAATTAAGCAATTTAGGATTAAGCGATTCGCAAAGCAAACAAATTTTAAACACAAACATAGAAAGTTTATTGCTAGAGCAAGAAAAACTAAAAAATGAAGATGTAAGCTTTATAATAAAAAAAGACAAACTTTATCCCAAAAATTTAAATAAAATATACGATCCACCATACTGGCTATATGTAAAAGGAAATTCGAGTATATTAAATTCAAAATCGATAGCTGTAATCGGTAGCAGAAATAGTAGCAAATATGGGGAAACTATTTCAAAAAGAATTGCGTACTACATTGCAAAACAAAGTGTTTGTGTCGTAAGTGGACTTGCTAGAGGAATCGATACAATGGCTCATTGGGGATGCGTAGCGGGAGATGGAATAACGGTTGCAGTACTTGGCTCGGGCATAGATTATATATATCCGCAAGAAAACATTAATCTATGTAACAAAATAATAGAAAAAGGTGGAGCAATTATTTCTGAATTTCCTATGAATGAAAAGCCGAGACCTGAAAATTTTCCTAAAAGGAACAGAATTATAAGTGGGCTGAGTGAGAAGATAGTAGTTGTAGAGGCGAGCAAAAGAAGCGGAACATTTATAACTGTAGATTTTGCTTTAGAACAAGGAAAAGAAGTATATGCTATACCTGGGAACATAACTAGTATTAATTCTGAACGGAACTAATAGATTAATAAAAGAAGGAGCAATTCCTCTTACGGATTTAAACGATTTAAACATTTAAATAATAAACAACAAGCTATTTTTATAAAAATACTTTATCTTTTTATAGAAATGTAATATAATAAAACAGCAATAAAAAAAACAATTTATGCTATATAATAAAAAAGGAGGAAACATTAGGGAAAAACTAATGTTGACAATTTTATGAAAAAAAAGAAGAAACCAATTATGCAAAACAAAAATGTGCAAAGCAAAAAAAACAGCAACAAAAGAAGCACAAAATATGTTCCAACAATACAAAGCGATTTAGAAAAAACACAGAAATACAACATAAAAAAGCAAAAAAATAAAAAAGATAAAAAGACAAAAAAGAAACATCCTAAACTAAGGCTATTCATAAAAATAGTTTTAATATTGATTGTGCTTATGATATTAATTTTCGCAGGTATATTTGCAGGATATATTTCTGGCTTTTTTGGTGATGACTTTATGCTTACAGAAGAAGAGCTAAAAGTTAGTAATTTAAACACAGAAATCTATGATGTTAATGGAGTCCTTATTCAAACATTAAGTGGAGATGAAAGCAGAAAGTGGATTGACATTGGCGATATGGCAGAATACCTTCCTGTTGCTTTTGTTTCTATCGAAGATGAAAGATTTTATGAACACCAAGGTGTCGACTTTAAAAGAACAATTGCAGCTACAGTTAGATATGCGTTAAGTAAAATAGGCATTGGCTCATCAAATTATGGAGGAAGCACAATTACACAGCAATTAGTAAAAAATCTTACAAAAGAAAATGAAAAAGAAGCTACAAGAAAAATAAAAGAAATGGCCAGAGCATACAACTTAGAGAAAAAGCTTTCAAAACAGCAAATACTTGAACTTTACTTAAACTTAATATTCTTTGGAGGACAATCATACGGCGTTGAAATGGGTTCGCAGTATTATTTTAGCAAAAGTGCACATGACTTAAGTCTAGCTGAATGTGCGTTCCTTGCAGGAATTAATAATTCACCTAACATATACGAACCATTTAGTGAAGAACAAGAAGAAATTGATTTTATAAAAAATAGAACAAAAACTGTTTTAGGCAAGATGAAGGAATTAGGCAAAATTAAGACAGAAGAAGAATACAACAGTGCAGTTGAAGAGGTTAATAATGGGTTAGCATTCAAAAAAGGAAATACACTTCAAAATGTTTATTCATACCATACTGATGCGGCAATTGATCAAATCTTGGCGCAAATCGCACAAGAAAACCCTGACTGGTCTGATGTTCGTGTAAAACAATACTTATATGGTGGAGGACTTAAAATATATACTACACAGAATAGCTATGTGCAAAGTGTGTTAGAGATAGAAATGGCTAAACCAGAATACCAAAAACCATCTCGTGAAATAGAAGGGGCTGTTTCACAAGCTGCTATGGTTATAATAGACCAAGGCTGTGGATACGTAATTGCAACAGCTGGTGGAACTGGTGTAAAAACAGTTTCAAGAGGATATAACTTTGCAACTATGGAACCAAAGCAAACAGGATCTTCAATGAAACCAATTTCTGTAATTGCTCCTGCTGTACAAAACGGAGTTATTACAGCAGGATCTGTTTATGATGATGTATTGACAAAATTCCCAGGAAATAGCTATGGATGGCCAAAAAACTATGATGGAAGATATTTTGGACTTTCAACAGTTAGACAACAAATTGAAGTTTCACATAATATTGTGCCTGTTAGAATACTAAATGAGATGGGAATAGATAAATCAATAGAGTTTATGAGAACTGCCGGAATAACAACTTTAAATGAAAAAGATGAAAGAAGCCTAGCAATAGCACTAGGCGGACTAGATGTGGGAATAACACCTCTAGAAATGGCTGGAGCTTATGCAGCAATTGCAAATAATGGAGAATATATTACTCCAACATTTTATACAAAAGTAGAAGATTCAGATGGAAAAATTGTTCTAGAGCCTAAACAAGAAAGAAGAAGAATAATGTCGGAAGAAAATGCTTATATAGTTAAGAGCATCTTGACTCAACCAGTTATTTCAGGAACAGCAACATATTGCAAAATTTCTGGAATGGATGTTGGAGCAAAAACTGGAACAACCGATGGAGATAAAGACAGATGGTTATGTGGATTTACGCCTTACTCTACAGGAGTAGTATGGTTTGGATACAAATATAGCGAAACTGTTTATGGATTTAATGGTGCAAATCCTGCTGGAAGAATATGGGCAAATGTAATGAAAACTACACATGAAGGGTTACCTAGCGCAAGATTTGAAAAACCTAATAATATAACGTATTCAACAATATGCAGAGATTCTGGATTAATTGCTACTGACTTGTGTTCACAAGATCAAAGAGGCAGTAGAGTATATACGGAAGTATATGTAAAAGGAACAACACCTACACAAAGATGCAACTGCCATGTTAAATTAAGAGTTTGTGGTACAGAAGGAAATTACAAAATTGCAAATGAATACTGCCCTGATGCAAAAGAAGTAGTCTTTATTACAAGGGAAAACAGCGATAGCAATACGGATTGGCACAGAGCTGCAGATGCTGAATACATGGCTCCAACAGAAACATGTACAGCGCATACAAAACCGCCAGAGCCTAAGAAAGATACAGCAAATAACACAACAAAAAATAACACTACAAAGAACAATGTAACTAATAATACTGGCAACACTGCCAAAAACAATACTACAAAGGAGAACATAACTAATAATACGGCTACAAATACAACAACCAATGAGACAACAAATAATACTACAAATACAACAGAAAAAAAACCGGATACAAATGCAGCAGTAAACACTTCTGCTAATGTAACAACTAATACTACAGAAAATACGGCAACAAACACTGCAACAAAAACAGAAAACAAGGCAACAGAAACGAGCAAACCAGATACCCAAAAAGACTCTACTGAATCTAAGGACGAATCAAAAAAATCAACAGCTGATTCAGACATTAAAAACTTATTAACTAACAACACATAAAATGAATGAAACAAGGAGAAACGAATGAAACTAGTAACTAGTGAAAATGAAAAAGCTTATACTGAATTTTTACAAAAACATGAAAGATGTAATTTCCAACAGTCTATTGAATGGGGAAAAGTTAAAGAAAGTTGGAAAAATGAAATAGTGCTTGCAGAAGATGCAAATGGAAATATTATAGGCTCAATAAGTGTTCTTATAAGGAAAATACCGATTTTTGGCAAGATAATGTATTCGCCAAGAGGCCCAGTGTGTGATATACATGACAAAAAGGTAATGGAGCAGCTTACAAATGGACTAAAAGAACTTGCAAAAAAAGAACATGCTTTTGTACTTAAAATTGAGCCAGATATTAAAAGCGATGATATGGAATTTAGAGAAATTGCTGAAGAATTGGGATACAAAATAAAGGATGATGCAAAAAACTTTGAAGAAGAGATACAACCTAGATACGTCTTTAGGCTTGACTTAAGAGGCAAAACAGAGGATGAGATTTTTGAAGCATTTCATTCGAAAACAAGATATAATGTTAGATTAGCAACAAAAAAGGGTGTAGAAGTTCGAGAAGGAAAAAAAGAGGACTTAAAAGATTTTCATAGAATAATGATAGAAACAGGAACCAGAGATGGATTCATGATTAGGCCACTCTCATATTTTGAAAAAATGTATGATGAGCTTGTACCAAATCATATGAAGCTACTTATGGCATATCATGATGGACAAGCAATAGCTGGAATAATAATTATTATGTATGGAAACAAATCATGGTATTTATATGGAGCAAGCAGTAATTCTTTTAGAAATATCATGCCTAACTATTTGCTACAATGGGATGGAATTAAATCTGCTATTGCACAAGGACACGAAATGTATGATTTTAGGGGTGTGTCTGGGGTTGTAGATGAAAATCATCCTCAGTATGGATTATATAGATTTAAAAAAGGATTTGGTGCAGAATTTACGGAATTTATTGGAGAACTTTATATACCATTTAAACCTATTGTTTATAAATTATACAAAATATCAGAAAAAATATATAAAAAGATTGTGCTTTCAAAAGGAAAAATAAAAAAGCAAGGGAAAAACAAGTAAAGGAGAATATATTTGAAAAAACTTGTTATAAAAAAGGAAGACATAATTAGCAATATAAATGAAATAAAAAGATTTGCTAGAGAGAATGAAAAAGAAAAAAAAGACAAAGACTATGAAATAATTGCTGTAGTTAAAGGTAATGGATATGGATTAGGTCTAATTCCTTATTCTAAAGTACTTGTAGAACAAGGAATACGATATCTTGCAGTTTCAACATCAGAAGAGGCAATTGAGCTTAAAAAAGCTGGGATAGATGCAAACATAATTCTTTTAGCCTCTATTTGCAACGAAAATGAGATAAAAGAATTAATTGAAAATGATATCATTTTAACAATTGGCTCAAAAGGAGCAGCTGAAGCTATAAACAGACTAAGCATAAACAAAAAGACAAGAGTTCACATAAAAATTGATACAGGATTTGGAAGATATGGATTTGAATATTATGATTTAGAGGATATACAAAATGTTTATAAAGAATATCCAAATCTGCAAATTGAAGGGACATTTTCCCATTTTGCTAAAAGTTATAAGAAAAATGATAAATATACAAAGTTGCAATTTGAGAGATTTATGAATGTTATAAATGCTTTAAAAGCCAATAACATTAACCCTGGAATGATACATATATGCAACTCTTTTGGCTTTTTAAATTATCCAGACATGCACTTTGATGCAGCTAGGATAGGTTCAGCTCTTGTAGGAAGAGTTGGAAAAAGAAATGATATATCTTTAAAGAAAATAGGAATTTTTGAAACAGAGATATGCGAGATTAAGAAATTAAAAACAGGAGAAGCAGTACGGATATGCATGTACAGAGAAAGTAAAAAGGGACACGACAGTTGCAATAGTGCCTGTTGGTTACGCTGATGGAGTATACTTAAAATTAACAGAAGATTCGTATACTTTTTTTGATAGGATGAAAAAAATATACCATGCATTAAGAGAATTACCACAAAAAAAGAAAGATATAGTATTCGTAGATAATAAACCATGTAGAGTAATAGGCAGAATAGGTATGAACTATATGGAAATAGATGTTACAGATGTTGAAGCAAAAATAGGAAGTACAGTTTTAATTGATACAAAACCTACATATATACAAAATAATATAAGAAGGGAGTATATATAATGGATGAGGGGCTAAAAAAAATTACCTTCTTTACACGATTAAAATGGGCAATATTCAATTTAGAAAATTACGATTTTTTTGCTATAGAAAATATTAGAAAAGCAGTAGTGTATTTTTTAATATTAATGATATTTTTCTCTTTGATTACATCAGGAGGAATTACTTATAAATTTGCAACTAGTGATTTAGATTCATTAGCAGGAACGCAAAATTATTTAACGGAGGATATGATACAGCAACTTAAAAGTGTACCACAAGACCAGCTCTATATCAGCTTTTATGTTGCTAGTACAATTTATGTTTTTAGTATTTATGCTATAATGACATCTGTAGACATTATTTTGCTTTCTATACTAGGATATTTTACTTCGAGGATTATAAAAATATCTTTAAAATATATACCGATTATAAACATGTCAGTATATTCTCTGACACTACCAATCATATTAAACTGTATATATATATTGGTTAATAGCTTTACGGGATTCGAAATAAAATATTTTCAATTTATGTATAATGCTGTTGCATATATATATTTGGTAACTGCAATTTTAATGATAAGATCAGAAATGATTAAACAACAGATAGAACTTGCGAAAATTACTGAAGAACAGGAAAAAGTAAGAGAAGAATTGGAAAAAAAGGAAGAAGAAAAAGAGCCTGAAAAGCCAGAAGATAAAGAAGATAAAGAAAAAGACAAGAAAGAAAACGACACGAATGGAGAGGTTGCGGTACCAATAGTTACAAATAACAAAGATGCAAAACCTCAATCTAGCGATCAATAAAAAAGGAGGCACTTATGAAAGACAAACCAAACAAAAACAAACTTTATTATACAATTTTAATCTCAGTAGCGGTGATACTTACTATTGTTGTAGGTATTGTGTTTTTATCAAAGCCTAAAGAAGAAAAAGACGAAAAAGAACTAGCATACACAGATCTTATCCAAATGGTTGCAAATCGCGAAATTGAAAAAATTGAGATGACGGTTGGAAGCACTTCTGTAAAAGTAACAGTAAAAGGATCAGAAGAGGGAAAAGAGAAGAATTCAATTGTTCCAAGTACGCAAGCATTTATTGAATTAATACAAGATGAAAAGCTAAATGGCAATGATATAGAACTAGTTCAAAAACCAGCTAGTGTTGTAACAAAAATATTTGATACAATATTTTCTTTAATCCCTACAATTATGATTGTTGCACTATTTATATTAGTATTTAAAATGCAAGGGCTAGGAGACAAAGGCAAAATATATGGTGGTGATGAGAATCTAGATACAGGAGTAACATTTAAAGATGTAGCAGGATTAGATGAAGAAAAAGCTGAACTTATTGAAGTTGTTGATTTTTTAAAAAGCCCTGAAAAATTCCAAAAAATGGGCGCTAAAATTCCGAGAGGAATTCTTTTATATGGAAAACCAGGAACAGGTAAAACCCTTATAGCAAAAGCAATAGCAGGGGAAGCTGGAGTGCCATTTATTAGCATGAGTGGATCTGAGTTTATTGAAATGTTTGCAGGACTTGGAGCATCAAGAGTTAGAAAACTTTTCGAAAAAGCAAAAAAAATATCTCCTTGTATTGTATTTATAGATGAAATTGATGCAATCGGATCTAGAAGAACAAGCAATAGTGGAGGAGAGTCAGAAAATAACCAAACATTAAATCAACTACTTGTTGAAATGGATGGATTTGAAAGCAATGAAACAGTTATAGTATTGGCTGCAACAAATAGACCAGAAATGCTCGATAAAGCACTATTAAGACCAGGACGTTTTGATAGACAAATTACTATAGCAACTCCAGACTTAAATGGAAGAGAGGCAATTTTAGAAACCCATGCTAAGGACAAAAAATTTGCAAATGACGTTAACTTAAAAGATATTGCAGGAGATACAGCAGGATTTACAGGAGCAGAGCTCGCAAATATTTTAAATGAAGCAGCAATTATTGCAACTATAAAAAAACATGAGGCAATTACAAAAGAAGATTTGGATGATGCGGTTAAAAAGGTAACGGTAGGCATTGAAAAACATAGTAGAGTTGTATCAGAAAAGGATAAAAAGCTTACAGCATACCATGAGGCAGGACATGCAATAGTGAGCAAATTTCTTCCAACGCAACAAGACGTTAAGGAAGTATCAATTATCCCAAGAGGCGTAGCTGGTGGATATACAATGTATAAAACAAATGAAGATAAATACTATATTTCTAGAACAGAAATGAAGGAAAAACTTGTAGCACTTCTTGGAGGAAGGGCAGCTGAAAAAATTGCTTTAAATGACATTTCGACTGGAGCTAGTAATGATATTGAGGTTGCTACAGAAATTGCGACAGACATGGTGACTTACTATGGAATGAGTGACGTGATAGGCCCAATTACACTTAAACCAAAAGATGCATATGAACAGAGAATATACGGAGAAAATATAGATGCTGCAATAGGATCTGAAGTTAAAAATTTAATTGATAATGCATATAAGGAAGCACAAGAAATAATTTTAGCACATATGGATAAATTACATGCAGTGGCAGGTAGATTATTAGAAAAGGAAATTATTTCTGCTGAAGAATTTAATAGTTTTTTTAAATAGAGTGCTAAAAATTAATGTTTAAATTATAAAAAAGCAAAGAAATTGTTTTCTAAAGAAGGAACAATGACTTTGTTTTTTTATGCTTGCGAATTAAAATCACTTACGGAGACAAGGGTTTGGCGAATCTATTACAACAGCATTACAATCTTATTACTTTTTTGTTACAAAAGTGTTTACAAATTATTGCATCCATAATATAATGACTGTGTCAAAATGTATAAAAGTACTATTTTGTATCCTAAGTATTTTACTTAAAAAATAAAGGAGGAAAAAATATGAAAAACAAAAAAATGAAATGGGTGTTAATTACTCTAATAACATCAATTATAATGACAATAGCAACACCTATTTATGCTACAAGCGAAAATGTGCAGGTTGTAAAAAAATCAGATAATAATTATTTGATTTATGTAAAAGATAACTTAAACATTGAATTTGAATTTGCTTTTTCAAATAACAAAGAAATAGGCAAAGGCGAATTAGTATTTCAAAATTCAGCTAAAGATATGCAGGGAGAGGAAGCGAACAGTATTGCCTATATAGATGAAGATTTATACTCTACATATTTTTCAAAAGATACATATCTTTGGGCGAGAACGAGTGACGGCAAATACATAATAGAAGCAGAACCTATTGACTTAAAATCTTCACTTACAGAAAACGATATAGAAACAGCAAATACTATGACAAAAAGAATTTCTGTAGATACAAAGCAGATTTACGAAAAACCAGTAGAAAATGTTGATGGTGTTAAAATTACAAAAACAGTAGGAAAAGTTGTTGTAACGGAAACGGGAAAAAATGAGTATCAACTTATTAAAGTAGAAGAAACAGGAGAAACAGCAGAATTTGCAAAAATGATAAATGATTTAGCAGCGGGAAAAACCGGAGAAAACTATTATGAAGAAATAAAAATTTCCAAAGCATTCTTAGATTTATACAAGGAATTATTACCTGCTTCTGGAGACAAAAAATGGACAGTACCAGAAAACAATGAAATCCTTCAACCAGAAGAAGCAAAAGAAAATGACGAATACTTAATTTTCTTAAAAAATGAGCAAGATGGAAAAACCAAATATGATGTTCAACTATTAATAAGCTTTGAAGATTACAAGCCTGAGGTTATTTCAGAAAAGGTAGTATCAAAATTACCAGTAACAGCAGATGATCCAACACTATTCATAATTTTAGCAATATTAGTTTTAGCAATTATTGTTGTTGTAATAGCTAAAATATTAGTTAACAAAAATAAAAAAATGGGAGAATAAAGATGAAAAAAGTATTGAATATACTTTTAGGAATACTAATAGTTGCAACAATAATAGTTATAATTCTTATTATAATTAAGTTCAGTAATAACCAAGCAAATGAAAGAGAGCTTGGAAAAGTTTTAGAACAAATAAAAAGTGAAGCAAACATAAACACCCAAGAAGCACAAGACAGAAAAGAAGAAATAGAATATAAAGGATATAAAGTAGTAGGGACAATAAATATATCAAAAATAAATATAGAATACCCAATTTTAGAAATCACTACACCTGAATCTATGAAGTATTCTATAACAAAATTTTGGGGAGACCAAATAAACCAAATAGGAAATGTATGCCTAGCAGGACACAACAACTACGATGGCACAATGTTTGGAAAAACAAAGGAATTAGAAATAGGAGACACATTTGAGTTAACAGATACAAACAATGTTACTAGAACATACAAAATATTCAAAAAATATATCACAGATCCGGATGACATTTCAGTAATTGAAATTGAAGAATTTGGAACAAGAGAGGCAACTCTAATAACTTGCAGTAACGGTAATAGAGAGAGACTAATACTTAAAGCAAGAGAAGAAATATAAAATTTTAATATGGGGGAAATGAAATGAAGGGGAAAATTCAATCTTCAAGAATGAAGAAAACGATTGCAATAGTTTCAGCAATAGCAGTATTAGCTGCTGGTGCGGTAACTGGTGTAACAATGTTCTTAAAAGATGATGGAACATCACAGGCCGCATCAACTGAAAGCCAAGTTGCAACTAACCCTGGCCAAGGGGAAAGCACACAAAATCCTACAACTACTCCAGAGCCAGGTGGCACGGGAGAAAATGAAGGAACAGGTAATGAAGGCGCAACAATACCTGATGGAGGAGATCAAACTGAACAAACACCAGCAGATGCAAGCACAACAACTGCACCAGTGACAACTACACCTGGAACGACTACGCCAGCTACAACAGGAACAGCCACTGGAACTACTGCAGTTCAACCAACTGAATACATAACATTTAGAGACAGACTTATATCAGAAGACTTCTTAGTTGGATGGGTACCTACAACAGTACCAGGTATAGTAACAGGAGAAAGAAACATTTTTAAGCCAACATTGGAGATAGTTAAAAATAGTTATACAGAAAGTGACATGATTCAAGAGGATGGGTCACTTGTAAGACCAGAGGAGTCAAAATACAATACTGTTACTTCTGGAGAATTAATTGTTTATGAAATAATAGTAAGAAACATCGGAGACCTAGATGCAAATAACATCAAGGTTTATGATGCTGTGCCTGAAAATACAACATTTGTAGAAGTAGGTCCAGAGGGAAAAGAAGAAAACGGAATAATTACTTGGACCGTTAATATTCCAAAACAATCAGAAGTTGCATTAAGATTTCTAGTACGTGTTAATGACAATGTTGAAGGTGAAATATTAAATGTAGCAACAGTTGATGGAAAGAAAACAAATGAAACAGAAAATCCAATAATAAAATCTGAAAAAACTTCAGAGATATATAGAGCAGGAAAAAAAGTTGAAGGACCTGTTAATATTGGCGACGAAATTAAATATACAATATCAATAAAAAACACAGGTAATGTAAATGGAACAACATTTGTAAAAGATATTGTACCTGAAAATACAGAATTAGTTTCAAAAATAATGCTTGACGATAAAGAAATAACAGAGCAAGCTATGTCAGAAGGAACAGATTTAACAGTAAAAGCTAACTCAGTTTCAAAGTTAATATTTACTGTAAAAGTAGAAAAAGTTGATGGAACCATAAAAAATACTGCAATAGTTGGAAGAACAAATCCTACTGATGAGGTAAAAACATCTAATTTGGAAGTTAACAAAACTGTAAGTACATCTTTGGATGGAGAATACACAGAGAGTGTAACATTAAAAGTAGGTGAAACAGCATATTTCAAAATTGAACTAAGAAATACAGGAAGTGAAGAACTCAAATTAACAGTAAAAGACGAAATGAGTAATGAAGCATTATTAGAGATATTTGACGGAGAAGAAACTGTAGAAAAAACTATAATATTAGCATCAGGGGAAGAAAAGACATTAACAGCTACATATGTAATGACACAATCAGATATAGATAACCAAAAAGAAATTATAAACATTATTACATTAACAGATAGTACAATACCAGACGAAGAGGATCCTGCAACAGTTGTACCTGATGAAGCTAAACCACATATTGTAGTTGAAAAGCAAACAACTTCGGTAAGATATGCAGGTGAAGAAAAAGAAGAAGAAATAACAGAAACAACAAGAGTAAGAGCAAATGATGTAATTACATATACAATCAATGTAAAAAATGATGGAAATGTTACATTACATGATGTAAAAGTAACAGATAGCTTAGATATTGTAAATGACGGTAAAGAAATAAAAGCCGGAGATACAATAGATGTAATTAAATCTTTAGCACCAGGAGAAGAAAAAACATATTTTGTAAGCTATGCAGTAACACAAGAAGATATTGACAATGGAGAGCCAATTAAAAATATTGCAACAGCTACTGATGGAACAACAGAAGATGAAGATGATTCTGACAAAGATGTTCCAGTAAATCCTGATGCAGATATTACAGTTACAAAAGTATGGGTAGATAATGACAATAAAGTAGGAGTAAGACCAGAAACACAAACTATAAAAGTTGTAGGCATAGATGGAGAAAACAAAGAAGTAGTATTAAGTTCAGATACTGAGTCAAATACATGGACAGCTAAAGTTGACGGACTAAAGAAATATGATAGAGCTGGTAACGAAATAACATATACAGCTAAAGAGGAAAATGTACCAGAGCATTATACGAAGAGTGAAGAAGGCTTAACAGTAACAAATACAATAGACTATGATACATTCAAGA
>CAMOWC010000012.1 GCA_946628065.1 uncultured Clostridiaceae bacterium
CTTACCGCTTGGTCTCTTAAAGGATTTATTGTTTACTTTTCAATGTGCTTTTTAATGCCCTGTTTTCACAGGGTAATTGTGATTATACTACCTAAAAAAACAAAAGTCAACACTTTTTTTAAAATATTTTAAAAAAATTTTTGAGCCCAAAAAAATAATAAAATTACCATATGTAATCTTATACTTTTTTCTGAAAAATATTACGCATTTCTAATATTTTTTATGTATCTTTTTAAAAAAATGTTTATCTCTTGCTTGGCACGTTCTAATGATAACATAAAATATTTACAAATGTCAATATCTTTTTTAAAAATTTTTTAGGAAATTTTTACCGGATTAAATATTAGCCATTCTGAAAATAGTAACAGATTTTCAAACCTGTCTCCATTTTAAAAATAGTTAAACTTTTAGAAACGTGTTTTATATTTCCACTAATATAATATCATCACCAATGCACTTAATGTTTTGCCATGGAATTACAATATCATTTGCATTTGAAAATGCACTTAGGAATTTATTTTCGCCAGGCACAATTATAGATGTAATTGTGCCTGTTTCCAAATCTGCAGTAACGTCTTGGACAAAGCCTAAACGCTTTCCGTCTTTTACATTAATAACTTCCTTATGTCTAAAATCTAGTCCCTTCTTTGACATACGCACCACCTACTTCTATATGTATATTCTTTTTGCAATAAAATATGAGGCAAGAATTTTGTTCTTGCCTCATATTTATGTCTTTTTGCATGTGTTCCCAAAATGCAATTGTAATTTTTAGCAACGTCACTAGATTTATTCGATTTGAGATTTTGAAATAATTATAACCGGACGTAGCCCGCTAGTTTCAGATACTGGAAAATAACCTAAGTAATGTGTATATCCTTCAGGAAGATCTAAATTTGCTTTCTGAACATTCCAAACAGCATACCCGGAGTCGCCGCCACTCGTTTCAAGCCAATATGCTGTAGAATGTACAAACTCTGGGCAGTCTTTTGTTGTATTATTTTCAGGATCCGCTCCAAGCTCTTCTAATTCCGATAATTTCATTAATCTTGCTTCATTAATTGTTTTTCCTGTACTTGTTTGCAATTGTGTTTTGTAATTTTCTAGTTCTGTTTTAATCGTGCTTCCTTCATATGAGTCACTATATGGTTCTGTGTTGTCAAATGCTATGGTTTTAATACTAGTTTCAGCAAGTAATTTTACTGTGCTTGTCTTTGTGTCACTTGTTTCTATAACATAAAAGTTTTCTGGATTACTTTCTGTTCCCAAATTAACTAGTTGTCCAATAGTGTAAGTCGTATATGTTCCTGGATTTTCTTCTATAGCGTATAAAATGTCTAGCGCATTCTGTACTGTATTTTCATCCTCTGCAACTTTTGCATTCCACTTTTCTACACTATTATTTGTACGTCTAAATAGGCCATCTTGGTCTAGTGTCATCGATACTGCTACCCCTGCTAGTATTAACAACACTATTACCGTGATAACAAGTGCTATAAGTGTAATACCCCAATTAGCTTTACTTCTTCTTGATAATTCATTTGTGTATTTGTCAGAATTATAACTTATATTCATTTTCTTCCTCCTTTGTATTATTACAACAAATTATATAAATTCATAAAGCAGCTGTCAATATATTTGCTCAATATTTATTTGCAAAATTGCCATAGTAATACGTCTCCAATGGTTTCATGTTTGCTTCACAATACAAATAGAAGCCACAAATTATCTTTAATTTCCGACTTCTGTTGTAATTTTTAGCAACGTTCCTAAAATTTTTGTCTATAATGTTGGAATTGTATATGTCCCATCTCCATTGTCTTCAAGTATGTTTGCATTTACTGTTATAACTGGAGCAAGATGTTTAGTAGTGTTTGTCGCAGTTGCATTGTCGTCATCGCCATATCGCAAAAGATAATATCCGTTTTCCGGAGTATCCATATATACCGTAATTTCTTCTTTGCATGAAGCAGCCCAGTCACGATCAACCGGCTGATCATCAGGATAGTGTAGCCATTCTCCTGTCCCATATATCCAATATGCTGATGAAATGTCAATTGCAACAATAGACTGTAGTAAATCAGCTTCTTGTGCAAGCAGTCGTTCTTCTGGTTCAAGAGAATCTATAGAAGTAGTTCCATTATTTATTGATTGTAATAATTGCATATATTCAGTCACTCCGCTGAGGAAATCTCCCACATCAATTTGTCCTTTAAGCGCCATGTACAATGCAGTCTGGGCTGTAACTTGCATTTCTTTGTTACTTCTTATCTCGCCTATTGTTTCATTGTCTAAATCAAATATCGATTTGTACTCTTCTATTTTCGAAGCAAAATTTGTAATTATATTTTGTATGTCTCCTTTGGCATTGGTTATGATACTATTCACAGTGCTTACTATATCTGTGTAATTAAATGCTTCTCTCGCATTAACTACTGAAAGCACGCGATTATCTCCGGCAAATAATGCTTCACATGCCGTATCTAGTTCTGCCTTTATTCTTGCATCAAATTCTTCATATGTTGCATCAATTTGTGCTCCACTTTCATTTGGACCTACAGATTTTTTCTGTTCTCCTATTGTTTTGTACGCTCCAGATAGCATATACTCATATGATGTTGGGAACGTTATTGGGCTCAAAGTAACTGTATCTCCGCTTTTTGATGTTATAACAAATTTTCCTCCTGTTGGTTCATAATATACATATTCATAGTCTCCTGTGTTAGTATACTGTTCCATGTAGTTAAAAAGGCTCGTAATTTCATTGTCTTGTAGTGATACCTTTTCATTCCATTTATCAACTGTCTCATTTGCTTTTTTAAAAATTCCATCTCCACTTACCGACATTGATATTGCCGTACCTGCCAATATAAGCAATACTATTATTGTAATTACTAATGCAATTAGTGTAATTCCCGTTTGTTTTTTCATGCTTTATCATCCTTTCTTCTTTTGTTTTGTTAGATACAATATACACCATTAAAGTTTAATTTGCAATATATATAAAAAAACAAGGTGCTTCCCTTGTTTTTAAAGTAATATTATTATACTCTATTCATACATCTTCCTTATTCTATCAATTGCACTTTTTTCTAATCTTGATACTTGAGCCTGTGATATTCCTATTTCGTCTGCAACCTCCATTTGAGTTCTCCCATCAAAAAATCTTTTCGAAATAATCATTTTCTCTCTTGAATTAAGTTTTTTCATTGCTTCCGAAATTGTTAAATTCTCAGCCCACCCGTCTTCCGTGTTTTTGGTATCACTTATTTGGTCCATTACATAGACATTATCAGTTCCATCATTAAAAGCAGGTTCTTGCAAAGATACTGGTAGCTGTATAGCATCCAAGCTAAATGCAATGTCTTCTTTTTCAACATCTAATGCTTTCGCGATATCATCTATTGTTGGTTCCTTTTGTGTATCTTTTATTACTTTATCTCTATATTGTATTACTTTATATGCTAAATCTCTTACAGATCTACTTACTCTAACCATATTATTATCTCTTAAATATCTTCTTATCTCTCCAATTATCATTGGAACAGCATATGTTGAAAATTGTACATTCAGTTCAGTGTTAAAATTATCTATTGCTTTAATTAATCCCACACATCCTACCTGAAACAAATCGTCTACATTTTCTCCTCGTCCTCCAAATCGTTGAATTACGCTTAGTACAAGTCTCAAATTTCCTTGTATAAATTTTTCTCGTGCTTTACTATCTCCTTGTTTTATTTTTATAAAAAGTTCTTTCTTTTCTTCGTTTGTAAGCACAGGTAATTTTGAAGTGTCAACTCCGCATATCTCGACCTTGCTTATCAAAACAAAACCTCCTTTAGAAATAATGCTATTTACATTATTTCCAAAAAAAGTTTTTTTATTCTTGGAAACGCTTTGGGACAACCATTTTTGTTAATTGAGGCAAATGTCTCAATTAACAAAAATGGTTGTCCCAAAGCGTTTCCATCCCTACCCTGTTTTGCTCATTATATCTTTTTTCATTTTGCTTATGATTTTTTTCTCAAGCCTGGAAATATAGCTTTGTGAAATTCCAAGCATATCTGCCACTTCTTTTTGCGTTTTTTCTATTCCTGATTCAAGCCCAAAACGCAGCTCCATTATGTTTTTCTCTCTTTTATTCAGTTTTTCTATTGAAGTTCTTAGTAACTTAATATCAACTTCGTCTTCCATTTTTCTTGAAATAATATCAGGGTCTGTGCCTAAAATATCAGAAAGCAACAATTCATTACCATCACCGTCTTGATTAAGTGGCTCATCTATAGAAACCTCTCCCTTTTCTTTGTTGCTTCGTCTTAAAAACATAAGTATTTCATTTTCAATACATCTAGAAGAATATGTAGCAAGTTTTATATTCTTTCCCGAATTGAATGTATTAATTGCTTTCATTAGTCCTATTGTCCCTATAGAAATCAAGTCTTCTATTCCTACACCTGTATTTTCAAATTTTTTTGCAATATATACAACTAGTCTTAGATTTCTTTCAACTAGTGTTTGTCTTGCTTCTATATCTTTGTCTGCTAATTTCTTTAGAAGCTCATCCTCTTCTTCTGTGGATAGTGGTGGAGGAAGCACTTGGCTTCCTCCTATATAGTATATAGGAAAAGATTCAACATTTTCATCCTTTAGATATTTTACATACAAAGTGTTAATGCTGTTTTTCAGCAAATTCAATAAATTCATTGCTATTACTCCTTTCAAAAATGCCTATTCCAATTAGGGCAGAATAAAGTCCATTTTTTGTTAAATTGCCATTATATATGCCAACAATAGCATTTTGTACTTGTATTTGTTCGTCTTCTGTATCTATTTCCATTGCATCTGGTTTTAGTCCAAGTAGCATTCCATTTTGTTTTCCTAAAGAAGAAAATGGAACAAGCCTAAATTTTCGTAAATAATCATCTGGCATATCATTATACCTTCCTTCAATAATAGAATCTATGTTGTCTATTATTGTTTTTGGTATTATTGTGTCTAAATAGTTCTTTTCAACAATTACAACTGGATTCCCTGTTATAGGTTCTCTTAGCAAATTGCCTGTATCAATTAAGGCATTTACTTTAGTCTCTTTGTCCTTGATTTTTATCGTTACTTTGCAGAATAATTTATTTTTTGTAAATTTAGTCTTAATTATTTTAAACACAGCTTTTATCAGCACAAATCCAATAATGGCACCTAAAAAAACTATTTTTATTGGGTACATACCTAAATATACCCCTTCTCTTGTTAGTATGTCCTGTGGTCTTATAAAATAGAGCATTGCAAATGCCGTCCCACCAAAAACAAATGAAACTAGATAAAAAGTTAACAATTGTTTTGTTAGGCTTTTTAAATTTCCTGGGCTATACGCAATATACACCATAGCAATTGACAGAAATATTTTTAACAAAAAACTGGAATATGTTTCTAGTGCTTGTATGTATGATAAAATTGCATATGCAGCGCCAATACTTGCTGCAAACAATATTCTTATTTTTTTTGGTTTTATTTTATATGCAATTGCTGTTCCGTATAAAATTATATAATTCATACATATATTCTCAGCAATTACTAAATCAATATAAATTGTCATTTTAGATACGCTTTCTTTATTCTGCTGTTATTGTACTACCTCAAAAGCAAAAAAGCTGTCATTTTATGATGTCAAAAAAAAGAAATCATCTACTATATTCGATGATTTCTTTTATATTATTTTTAATTATGACTATTTTACAAGTCCTTTACCCTTTCTTAAGAAAGATGGTATGTCTAATTCATTTTGGCTGTTTCCACTTGGCTCAGATGCTGGAATAGAATTGATTTTTTTATTCCATGTATTTGTAACCAAATTTTCTACACCAATACTAGATATTGTTTGTTCTTTTTCAAATCCAGTAGCAATTACTGTAATTACAATTTCATCTCCAAGAGAATCATCTGTAACAGTACCAAAGATAATGTTAGCTTCTGGGTCCGCACTTCTTTGTACTAATTCAGCTGCAATGTTAGCTTCATGTAATCCAACATCTGCTCCACCTGTAATGTTAATAATTACACCATTAGCTCCTTCTATTGATGTTTCTAGCAATGGGCTTTGAATTGCTTGTTTTGCAGCATCTTCTGCTCTGTTCTCTCCTGTTGCACGTCCAATTCCCATGTGAGCCATTCCCTTGTCTTTCATTATTGTTTTAACATCCGCAAAGTCCAAATTAATAAGTCCAGGTGTTGCAATCAAGTCTGAAATACCTTGAACGCCTTGTCTTAAAACATCATCTGCCATTTTAAATGCTTCTATAATAGAGGTCTTTCTGTCGATAACTTGTAGTAATTTATCATTTGGTATAACAACTAGTGTATCAACCTTTCCTTTTAAAGCATCTATTCCACGCTCAGCTTGTGCTAAACGTTTCTTTCCTTCAAAAGTAAATGGTTTAGTAACAACACCTATTGTCAAAATTCCCATTTCTTTTGCAGCAGCAGCAACTATTGGAGCAGCACCTGTTCCAGTTCCTCCACCCATTCCAGCTGTTACAAATACCATATCTGCACCTTTTAGGCTTTCAGCAATTTCTGTTTTGCTTTCCTCAGCAGCTTGTGCACCTATATCAGGGTTTGCACCAGCTCCTAATCCTCTTGTAATTTTCTCGCCGATTTGAATTCTAGATGGTGCTTTAGAAAGTAGTAGAGCTTGTCTATCTGTATTAATTGCAATAAACTCTACATTCTTAATTCCCGCGTCTATCATTCTATTTACAGCATTGTTTCCTGCACCACCAACACCTATTACTTTAATATTAGCAGTACCGTCCATCATGTAGTTGTTATCATCACTAGTATCAAACATAAAGTTTCCTCCTTAATTTATATAGTATATTTAAAAAATTAAAATCTTTTTATTATTACGAGTAGAAAAAGTCTTTGATTTTTTCTAAAGCATCTTTAAGAATATGTGTTTCCGTTTTAGTATCTATGCTACTAGATACAGTTTTTGCAAACGATCTTGCTGAAATATATCTTACCAAAGCATAACTTGTCCTATATTCTTGAGAGACTTGACTTATTGCTCTACCTGTAGCGAATTTTACTGGTATATTAAGAATTATTTTTCCAGCCATATCGCTTTTATTTATTGTTGTAATTCCAAGTCCGGTTAATACAACATTGTTAATTTGTTGCTTTAGGCCTTGTGCAGTTATGTCTTTATTAACAAGTGAGAATATTTCTTCTATTCTTGCTTCAATTATTTCTATTAGCTCTGAACTTTTTATTGACCTACTTCTTGAATTGCCTTTATAAGTATTCAAAATAATTTCGTTGTCATTATCTATAAATGATTTTAGTGCTAATGGATATTGTCTTTTCAGTCTATCAGCTTCATCTTCAGAAATATTTAAGACTAATGAAACATCGTTTGTTATATTGTCTCCACCAAGTGGAATTGTGTTAGTATACTCAAACGCAGCTCCTGAAAATACACCTATTTCTGTATTTCCAGCCCCAACATCTAATAATAAAATATTGTCATTCAATTCGTTCGTATCTAAAACAACATTTCTTTCAGCTAATGAAATTGGAACTATTCCGTCAATGTCTAAGCCTGCTTTTCTAAAAATATTTGAAATTTGTTTAGTATATTCTTTATCTGCTAAAATTACCTGTGCCTTTAAAGTAAAACTTGAGCTAAAGTTTCCAACAGGATCATCTACACATGTTCCGTTATCTAGAATAAACTTTTCTGGAACAATATCTATTAGTACCTGATTTTCAGGTATTTCAATATCTTTTACTTGCAAAATACCTGAAGAAACGTCTTTTGCAGATATTCCTGCATATTTGTCTTTTATTTCTTTAACAATGCTATTTTGTACAATAGTAACGTATTTACCTGGTATCATAGTATAGGCAGAATTAATTTTCAAATTTGACTGTTCTTCTGCTTCCTTAATAGCATTAGAAATGGACGAGGCAATTTCATCTTCATCAATTATTTTGCCTTTTTTCATTCCTGAGCATTTAGATATTGTATTGCAAATAACTTCAATTTGGTTGAAATTATTAACTTCTCCAACAACGCAGCTAACGTGAGATGTGCCTATATCAATGCCAACAATGATATCTCCGATTGCCAATATTTACGCCTCCATTTCTTACATCAATTTTCAGTCATTAGAATATTATATTTTTTTTAAAAAGTCAATAGAATTTGTTATATTTTTGTAATAATTTTGTAATAATTTTGTAATAATGTTTGTTCTTCTGTTTTCTAGTGTATTACATGTTATTGCGAGCCATAAAAGTGCATTATAAAAGGCATTCTTTTTTTAGAACGCCTCTTTATTTTATCTTTCTTCTTCGTCTTCTATTTTTTGTACTTGTTTATGGTCTCTTGGTAGTCCTATTTCTAGTCCTTCTCTTGCTAGCTGGAAGTCTCGTATATCAACTATTAAATTGTCTGAAACCTCTCCCGGGATTTCGAGAAACTTTATTCCAGTTGAAAAATATTTACTTACATGCATCAAAGCCATTAAACGCCTGTCTAGGCTTCCTCTATGATTGCCGTCAAGTTTTTGTTCTTTTTCATCTCTTAGTTCTTCCAAAAGATCTGTAACATCTTCTCCTCTTTTTCTCTTTGGTTCTGTACGTATTTGTATGATTTGCTCTTGTATTTTATTTTTTGTTGTATATTGCATTATAAAATTATCAGGCATAACTATTCGCTGTATTCCTCTCGCTTTTGCATCCTGTATAAATGAAATAAGTGAAACTATGGCAAGTGGTTCTACTCCTCTTCCTCTTATTGTTTTCCTAAAGTCTTGCAATTCTGGACTTTCTACAATAGATTTATTATATAAATTATGAATTGCACATATAAATGCTTTGTCTCCTTGCAACCCATAGCAAATGCTTGGGAAATAACATTTTTTTCCGTCCTCTTTTACAGTAAATAAATGATATCCATGTGGGGTTTCCCTTTCATCCCCATTAGCCATTGTCTCTCTATATATATCTAACTTTCCTCTTGTCATAATTTTTTCAGGAATTTTCATATCTTCCCATTGATCTTGAGTTAGAAAATCCGTATATCTTTCAAGAAATGCAATTGGATTGCTAAAGTCCTGTCTTGTTGCATCAGTCCACAATGTAGTCATAGCATACATTGCAATGCCTTCCCATTCATCAGCATAGAGTGGTCTTGTCCAACGCATCTCTTTTTGTAAATATGTTTTAACATATCTAAACATAGCTTTTTTAAACATTTCTATATTATTTATTTCAATTACAGGTGATTGTGTGTAAAGTCCCTCTCGTTCAGGTAATATTGCTTCTTTCTTTTCCATTAATAATCTTGTTCGTTCAGGCTCTTTTTTGTATCTTGCTAGCCACGCTTCATCTGATGTCATGATTCCCAATCTTTCTAATTCTGAAATATTTACAGAATCATCAGTGATTCTATAATTCAATGTAATTAATATCGGCTCACGTTCAATCCATACTTCTTCTTGTCCGCATATCCTTTTAAAAAATATCCTCGCAATGTCTTCAGATGTTATATGTGGTGGCATTAAATTAGCTTGATTTCCTTGCATCTTCTTCTACTTCCTTTTTCCCTTTACTATTGCTCCATTTTTCTAAAAAATATCTACGTATTATTGAAAGGTTAGTAAACATTCTTCCTACAAATACTATGATTGCAGCTAGATATATATCCACGTTTAATTTTCGTCCTAAATATGTAAGTAAAATTGATAAAACAGCATTTCCAAAAAAACCGGTAACAAAAACTTTAAGATCAAAGTTTCTTTTTACTACAGAGGCAATTCCTCCAAACACTGAATCTAAAGCTGCTATAATAGCAATTGCTAAATAGCTTGAATATGTATAAGAAATAATTGGCGCATTGATTCCAAGAAGTGCTCCTATTAAACACCCTACTAAAATTGCAATTAAAATACTCATTGTTTAACCTCCTCACCATATTCAAATTTCATTGTTTTCTTTACCGCTGGTATAATTATCTCTTCTCTTGTAGTTATATATCCAGTTTTTTCATAGCTTTTTATAACATAATCCATATATCCATATGTTTTTTGATTTAGTGCACTAACTAAATATGTTTGGTCTCCTATTGCCTTGATTATATATGGAGAATGTAATGGATTTCCATCTATATGTATAAGTCCTGGTGCTATGCTTTTTATATCGCTCATTGATGTAATTCTTATCTCGTTAACAGATATTGCTTCTGCTCCTGCTAATCTTAATTCATTTATAAGTCTATATATATCATAATCATCTATTTGTGTTTCCATGTTATCTTCTAGTGTAATTTCAATTCCACTTCCATAAACAGCTTCTTTGCCAAGTCTCATTTTTGCCTGTGTTAGTTCCTGCTGTAATAGATTTGCAGCCTCGTCTTTGCTTTCCATTGTTTCATAGTATTCCGTTATTTTAGCCTCAGTTTCAGTAAGTTGTTTACTCGCTTCTTCATATTTTTCTTTCCAACTTGCTACTTCCGCACGTAATTCTGTTTCTCTCATTGCTTCCAATGTACTCATATCAGTTTCTTCAACTGTTCTAAATTGCATTAACATTACTGCTACTAGCAAGGCTACAATAGCACCCATTGTAAAAATTATCGTACCTCTGCCTTTCAATTTTATTCACCTTGCCTTTCTAATTTGCTTAAATACTTAATAGAAATAGTTCCTGTATACTTAGGAATAGTTATAGAATTTGATTTTTTTGGTTCCTCTTTAACTACACCAACAGAACGCAAAGTACTTAAAATTGCCTCAGGGAAATTAAGTGTTCCAATAAGCCTTTCTGGATAACCAATAGCTTTTATTTCAAATGGAGCACTTACTTTTTGGCCGTTTATTCTTACAACATTTCCATCGCAAACTATACCAGTAGTACTAACTACTCTTTGTTCGTTAATTGAAATTGCTTCTGCCCCTCCATTTTTTAAATCATTCATTAATCTAATTAGGTCATCGTCATGCACAAGGTAATCTGCAATTGTACCAGGCATAACCCCTTCTGCTATTTGTGCTTTATTATCATCTAATACTAATGTTATTCCTTTTCCCGTTAATTCTGTAAATCCTAACATTCTATTTATTGATTTTAGTTCTTCTCTTAATCCAGCAGAAGTCTCATCATCCGAAGATGCTTCTTTTCTTACTTTCTCAAGCTTTTTCTCTTCTTCTTGCAATCTATCATAAATATTATCATATCTTTCTTTCCATTTAAGCACTTCATCTCTCAGTCCACTTTCAGATACTGAGCCGGATACAGTCTTGTTAGCTTCATCTATTGTCTTTAGCTGAATAGCAATAGCATATACAAGCACTGCGCACACAAAACCTAGTAATATCGCTATACCGTTCTTTTTCATCATTTCACCTCTTTAATAACGCATTATATTATACTACATAAATTATAATTTAACAATACTTTATACTTTCTCTCTCGTATATACATCGTCTTTATTAATATCCCCATTAATAAAGATTTCCGATTCTATTCCTTTTTCTCGTTCCAATATTTCTTTTAAGTACATTATTCTCGTATTAATGTTGCTTGCATTTCCTAAATATACTGTTTTCTTTTCTCCTTCTAAAAATAGGGTGAAATTATTTTTATCAGCTATACTAATTTGAGAAATTAGTGTGCCAATTTCATAACTGTTAGCTGTATCCATTATTTTTAATACTGTTTCTAGCTTTATTAAATCTTCTTTGCATAGTCTATTTCCTGGGTTAAAATCATCTGTTGGAGTTGAAAGTCCAGTAACCACAGGTGCTGCTATTCTTTGTTCTGATGCCTCTAGCATATATCCTTGATTATTTAAATAAATAACTCCATTTCCATACTCAATCATAAAAGTAGCATATCTTTCATTTACATTTATCTCAATTTCGCTTGGTAGTATTCTTTTTATTTCTACACTTTCAACATATGGATTTTCCTTTATGGATTTTATTGCCTGCTTTGTTCTTATTTTAAACATATTATTATCCAAAGAAATACCCGATAGGCTTATTATTTCGTCACTACTCAATTTATTGTTATTAATAACAGTTATTTTTTTTATCTCGAATATCGGCGATAAAAAGAAGGCTATACCAGCTCCTATTATTATCATGAAAAGTATACAGTATTTTGCAACTGTTACATTTTTACTTTTTTTCTTTGGTTTTTTTTGTGTTTTAGTACTATCATTTTTATCATTTTTGTTCTTTTTCTTGTTCTTTTTAGACTTGTCCTCATTTTGATTTACTCCAATAACAATCTCTTCGTCAAAATTAAATGAGCCTTCTTGATTTCCCTCTACTTTAGATTTTTTTTGTGTTTTTGTGGCAGGCTTTTTAGTTCCTGCCCCCTTTTCTTTCCTTTTATTTTTTTTCTTTTCACTAGATTTATATAACAAATCTACCTCTTCTGATTTAGCCTTTTTCAAATACTATTCACCCTTTTCTATTGTTATTTTTGCCCCAAGGTTATTTAGTTTTTTATCAAAATTTTCATATCCTCTTAAAATGTATTCAATATTATTAACTTTAGTTTGTTCTTTAGCATTTAGTCCTGCTATAGTTAATGCAGCTCCACCTCTTAGGTCTGTAGCAAAAACTTCTGCACCTTTCAGGCGCCTTACTCCTTTTATGACTGCAGTTCTTTCCTGCACATGTATCTTTGCTCCCATCCTAATTAATTCATTAGCATATTTATATCTGCTCTCAAATATGTTTTCTATTACCATACTAGTTCCTCTAGCAGTAGTTAAGATAGTTCCAAATATTGGTTGCATATCAGTTGGGAATCCCGGATAAGGCATTGTTTTAATTTGTGTAGGATTCAATCTTTTAGGTGCCTGCATAAATATTTCATCTTTGCCGGTCTTAATCCTACATCCACATTCTCTTAGTTTGCTTATAATTGGAGTCATGTGGGTAGGCTCTACATTTGTAATTTGAATATTGCCATTAGTAATTGCTGTAGCACATAGGAACGTTCCGGCTTCTATCCTGTCTGGCATCACAGTATAGCTAACATCTTTTAGTCTTTTTACACCTTTAATAATAATTGTATTAGTACCTGCACCTTCTACTTTAGCTCCCATTTTATTTAAAAATAGTTGCAAGTCTATTATTTCAGGTTCCATTGCTGCATTTGAGATAATAGTTTCGCCTTCTGCAAAAACTGATGCAAGTATAAGGTTTTCAGTTGCTCCTACACTTGGAAAATCCAGGTGTATTTTAGCTCCTTTTATTTTATCACAACTGCACCTTATAAATCCACCCTCTTCTTCAATATTTATTCCTAATTTTTTAAATCCATTTAAATGAATGTCTATAGGGCGAGAGCCGATTTCACATCCACCAGGATAAGAAAAAGTTGCGTTTTTAAGTCTTCCAATTATTGCACCTGCCATAATTACAGAAGACCTCATTTCTCTCATAAGTAGTTGCGGTATTTCGTTTGATTCAATTTTAGAAGAATCAATAGTAATTTTACCACTATTTTTTTTAACATTGCAACCTAACACTTTAAGTATTTGCAGTGTAATTTCAATATCATGTATATTAGGTACATTATATAATTTTGTAGTTTTTCCGCTTAAGATACTTGCAGCCATTATTGGAAGAGAAGAATTTTTAGAGCCAGATATTTTTACACATCCTTCTAATCTATTTCCACCTTCTATTATGTATTTAGTCATTTTATTCTCCTTTTATTTTTTCTATATATTATGTTTTCTTTTCATAAAATGTGAGAAAATGAATGAAGTGAGCCAAAGGGGACGTATTACCTTAGCATGAAATTTTCATACTAAAGTAATACGTCTCCTTTGGCTCACGCATTTTAGCTTTGACTTACATTGGAATTACTAATTTGTTTATTTTGTTTTTTATGTAGTTTTCTAGCTTTTGCATAAAAATGTCTGGATTAATTTCTTTTTTTGCAACCATATCTAGTCCTTTTTCCCAGCTTGCTGTTAACTCAGGGTTTAACATATCAGGCATTGCTTTATATACAACATCATATATTTTTTCTCCCTTTTCTGTTGGAGTTATTATTTGTGTTTTTGGGTTTATTGAAATATATGATATTCTTTCAAGTTTTTTTATTATTTCTGCTCTTGTTGCACTTGTTCCTATTCCTGCTCCTTTAATCTGCTCTCTTAAAACTTCATCTTCAATTAGTTTCCCTGCATTTTCCATAGCAAGTATGATTGAACCAGAATTATATCTAGACGGCGGAGTAGTTTCCCCCTCTTTAACCTCATAATTTTGTATCTCAATTTCATCTCCCTTTTTTAGCAAATTAAGTATTGCTAAGTCGCTATCCTCGTTTTCTTTATCTTGCTCTTTTTTATTTCCTAAAACTTCTAGATATCCCTGATTAGTACAAACTTTTCCACTTGCATAGAAAAATTCATTTTTGACTCTTAATTTAATAGATACTTTATTAAATTCTGCTGGAGGATAAAAAATGGCAATAAATCTTTTTACAATTAAGTTATACACTTCTTTTTGTATCTCTGGGAGATTGTTATAATTTTCAAATCCTTGCCCAGTAGGTATAAGCGCATAGTGATCTGTAATTTTACTATCGTTCACATATTTGGTTTTTAGCAAATCAGTAGAATATTTTTCCTTAATCATTTTTCCTAAGAAAGCTTTTACTTCCTCATTATTGTACCCTTTTGCTATACCATTTAAATTTTTTGTTATCTCTTTTGCAACAGCAGTTGAAAGCACTCTTGCATCTGTTCTTGGATAGGTAACTAGCTTTTTTTCATATAGGTTTTGTATTATCTCTAGTGTCTCATCAGGTTTTATTTTAAAACGCTTTGTACATTCATTTTGTATTTCCGCAAGGTTAAATAATAGTGGTGCATTCTCTTTTTGTTTAGTCTTTTTTACTTCATCAATTACCCCTGCATCTTCTTTAATTGAATTAATAAAATCTTTTGCATCTTCTACTTTTTTAAAGCCTGTTTCATTATATAGCTTTGGCGACTGGTAAACTACGGATTCTTCATTAGACTTCCATTCTGCAGTAAAAATGTCATCTTTGCTTTGAAATTTTCCGTGCAATTTTATAATATTTTGTCTTAGTAAAATTTCTTATCTCCCTTTCTCTTGAAACCACCATACCAAGTACGCATGTCATTACTCTTCCAACAGAAATTGATATTTTTTCTTCATTTAGGTCCTTTGCAATTCTTTTCCCAAAAATAATTGAAAGCAATCTTGAAAAATTAATCCCAATTAAGTAGTCTTCTTTTGCCCTCAAATATGCAGAATCTGAGAGGCTGTCATATTCTGATAAGTCTTTAGCATTTTCGATGCCCCTTCGTACTTCCTCTTCTGTTTGAGAATCAATCCATACTCTTTTTTTCTCTTTTCCTTTTACTCCTACCATTGTGTCTACAAGCCTATATATATATTCTCCTTCTCTTCCCGAGTCAGTACATACATAAATTCTACTAACATCGTCTCTCGTAAGTAATCCTTTTACAACTTCATACTGCGATTGTACACTTGAAATTACCTCATATTTATATTCTTTTGGCATAAATGGCAGAGTTTCTAACCTCCAAAACTTAAGATTTTCATCATATTTTTCTGGATATGACATTGTTATCAAATGTCCTACACACCATGTAAGTATCCATTCTTCCGATTCTATAAAGCCATTTTTTCTTGTCGCATTTATCTTAAGAACCTTAGCAATTTCCATAGCAACGCTAGGTTTTTCTGTAATTAAAAGCTTTTTCGTTATTTCCACCTCATTTTACTATTTTTAGTATTATATATAAAAATATTTTTAAAAGCAATAAAACTTTTTTCTCCCATTCAAAATACTAAATTTATTGCATTTCACCGTTGAAAAATACAAATAAATATGCTAATATATACTGTATTAATTGGAGTGGTATCGAAGTGGTCATAACGAGCCTGACTCGAAATCAGTGTAGCCCTTAACCGGGCCCGTGGGTTCGAATCCCACCCGCTCCGCCATTAATTAAACATCAATAAAGAAAGGAACGTTGTTTATGGAAGAATATGACTTTACAAAAATTGAAGAAAAGTGGCAAAAAAAATGGTATCACGAAGGTACTTTTAATGCAAGCGATGATCACTCAAAGAAAAAATGGTATGGACTTGTAGAATTTCCTTATCCATCAGGTCAAGGGCTTCATGTTGGACACCCTCGTAGTTATACTGCTCTTGATATAATAGCAAGAAAAAAAAGGATGGATGGATTAAATGTTTTATATCCTATAGGTTTTGATGCTTTTGGTCTTCCTGCAGAAAATTACGCTATTAAAAATCATGTTCATCCAAAAATAACCACTGAAAAAAATATAGCAAACTTTACAAGGCAGTTAAAAGCCCTTGGATTCTCATTTGACTGGTCTAGGGTTGTTGACACAACAGACCCAGATTATTACAAATGGACACAATGGATTTTTATACAATTATATAAACATGGTTTAGCATACAAAGCAACTATGCCAATTAACTTTTGTACAGGGTGCAAAGTTGGCTTAGCAAATGAAGAAGTTGTAAATGGTGTTTGCGAAAGGTGTGGTTCTCCAGTAGTTCAAAAAGAAAAAAATCAGTGGATGCTTAAAATCACAGAATATGCTCAAAGGCTTATAGATGATTTGGATGAAGTTGATTATCTAGAAAAAATTAAAATTCAACAAAAAAATTGGATTGGTCGCTCAGAAGGTGCAGAAGTTAAATTTAAAATAACAAACAGCAATGAGTCATTAACTGTTTACACAACAAGACCTGATACATTATTTGGGGCAACATATATGGTTGTTGCACCAGAACATCCAATATTAAAAAAGTTTTCAGATAGTATTTCAAACATAGATGAAATAAAAGAATATCAAAAACAAGCGAGTTTAAAATCCGATTTTGAAAGAGCCGAACTAAACAAAGAAAAAACAGGTGTCGAAATAAAAGGATTTAAAGCAATTAATCCTTTAACAAATACAGAAATTCCTATTTGGGTATCAGATTATGTTCTAATAACATATGGTACAGGCGCTATTATGGCTGTTCCTGCACATGATGACAGAGATTGGGAATTTGCAAATAAATTTAAAATTCCTATGATTCAAGTTGTAGAACCAATTTCAAATGATATTAAATGTGACCTTGAAAAGCAAGCATTTACAAATGTTGAAACTGGTAGACTTATTAATTCAGGTTTTTTAAATGGATTAAGCGTTGAAGATGCAAAATCTAAAGTGATTAAATATTTAGAAGACAATAAAATTGGCGAAAAGAAAATAAATTATAAGCTTCGTGATTGGGTATTTTCTCGTCAGCGTTATTGGGGTGAGCCAATACCAATGGTTCATTGCGATAAGTGTGGTTGGGTACCTTTAAAAGAAGAAGATTTGCCTCTTAAATTGCCTGAAATTGAAGACTATGAACCAGGAGAAAATGGAGAGTCTCCTCTTTCTAAACAACTAGATTGGATTAATACCACTTGCCCATGTTGCGGTGGTAATGCACAAAGGGAAACAGATACAATGCCTCAATGGGCAGGTTCTTCATGGTATTTCCTAAGATATATGGATCCTCATAATAAAAATGCCTTGGCCTCTAAAGAAGCTATTAGTTATTGGGGGCCAGTAGATTGGTATAATGGTGGAATGGAACACACTACGCTTCACCTTTTGTATTCGAGATTTTGGCATAAATTTTTGTATGACATAGGTGTAGTTCCTACAAAAGAACCATATTTTAAACGTACATCTCATGGAATGATACTAGGTTCTAATGGTGAAAAAATGTCAAAATCAAAAGGTAATGTAATTAATCCAGATGACATTATAAGAGATTTTGGTGCAGATACTTTTAGAGTATATGAAATGTTCATGGGACCATTCGATCAAACAGCTCCATGGTCAATGGAAAGCATTCGAGGTTGTGGAAAATTTTTAGAAAGAGTATGGAGCATGCAAGAATTTTGTTCTGATGGAACTGAATATTCTGCAAAATATGAAAAAATGATTCATAAAGCTACAAAGAAAATTACTGACGACATTGAAAAAATGAAATTCAATACTTCGATAGCAACTTTTATGACAATGGTAAATGAATTTTACAAAGAAAAATCAATCAATAAAGCAGAATTTCACACATTCCTACAATTGCTAAATCCTTTTGCTCCTCATATTACAGAGGAGATAAATGAAAGATTAGGCTTTGCTACTACTATTGCAAATACGCAATGGCCAAAATATGATAATGAAAAGTTATTAGATGATGAAATTGAAGTTCCTGTACAAATAAACGGAAAACTCAAAGCAACTGTTAATGTTCCTGTAGATTGTGACGAGTCTGTTGCTAAGCAAATAGTTTTTTCAAATGACACAATTAGTTCTCTTGTAAAGGATAAAACTATAATAAAAGAAATTTTCATTAAAAACAAAATTTACAATATTGTAATAAAATAACTTAAACATATAAAAGCAAAAAAATATGAAGCATATTAAATATGCTTCATATTTTTTTAAATATTTTTCAGTTTTTTATATCTTATAAATGTTATTCCTCCTACTAGAGCAATAATTAAAATAGCTACAAATAGTGTTTCATTATTGCCTGCATATGGTAATGTCTTTTGGTTCGTATTTGTATTATTTGATTTGTTTGTATTCTTTGAAGTGTCTGCACTTGCTTTTTCACTTGTTGCTTCCGCTTTAGTTGTATTCTCATTTGCTTGCTTATTCTCATTTGTATTGCTTTCTGCTGTATTATTCTTTTGTGTGTTGCTTTCTGTTGTGTTATTTTTGGTTGTATTGTTTTCTGTTGTGTTGTTCTTTGCTGTATTGTTTTCTGTTGTGTTGTTCTTTGCTGTATTGTTTTCTGTTGTGTTGTTTTTTGTTGTATTGTTTCCTGTTGTATTATTTTTTGTTGTATTGTTTTCTGTTGTGTTATTTTCTGTTGTATTGTTTTCTGTTGTGTTATTTTTTGGCTTATCGCTTTCACTATTACCAACTGTTATTTTAGCGCTAGCGTCTGAAGTTTCTAAGTCTTCACTTCCATCACTACCTACAATTTGAGATATTTTTACAGTTGTAGCTCCTTCTTTAGCTGTACTTTTTACTTTTAATGTAATTGTCATAACTGGTGAGTCTGTTTTCTTTCCAGTTCCTGATGCGGTGTTTGTAGTAAGTAAACCTTGATTATATGTAACTGACTCCCATCCTTTTCCACTTTCAATGTTTTCAGCAAGGCCATCCTCATCTATTTCGATTTCTTCAAATACTCCTTTATCATAGTCAAGTTGAGCACTAATTCCTGCTATTCCATCTGTGGCCGTGATGTTAGAAAGCGCTACCGTTAGCTTTACACTTTCACCTTTTTTTACCGTTGTTTTGTCAGGCGTGATTGTAAGTGAAAACGCGTTGGCTGCAAAAGTGCTCCCAAATGTTGATAATATTAATGCGACAATTAAAAATACTGTAACAAATAATTTCTTTTTCATAAGTATCTCCTTTTATATAAATACTAGAATAATTATCATCGTGCTTTCAGTATAATATTTTTTTTCTTTTTTGTAAATCCCTTTTAAATGCATTACAAAAATAAGAATGTTTTAAAGTGCTTGATTCCAGAGCATTTTCGCTATGTCGTCCGTCGTAGTTTGTAACATAAATGTAATATATTTTTAATAATTATGAAATGTTATAGTCCCCTTTTTAATGTATAATTAAATATATATAATTGTAAGGAGATATAAATGAGCACGCGGTTTTGCACTAAAAAAAGAAGGTATCGAAATTGTAAAAAAACTTGATACCTTAAAAGTTAATTCTATTGCGCAAAAAATCGTTGACAGACTATGCACTGCTTTTCCAGAGCATGGTTTTTCTCGTGCTGATCTTTTTGCAAATTTATCTAGACTAAACATGTATCTAGTAAAAATGTCAGATAATCTCTGTGGTGCAAAGTACTATTATAAAGATAATTCAATGTATTTTAATATTGATTTTCCTTTAGAGCATGCTGATTCTTTTGCATTGCACGAGTGTATACATTATCTTCAAACAGTAAAAGATGATAATGGAAATCTTGTGAAATTAGGATTATATAATTATATAGAAGGTCATGGAATAGCTATTAATGAAGCTGCTGTTCAGTTTATGACTGTAACAGCCTTAGAAAAACCCATTCAAGAAGTATCTTATTATAATTTAGATGTTCCATCAAATAGTTTAGATTGCTATCCTTTGGAATGTGCAATAATAAAGCAAATGTCCTATTTTACAGGAACATATCCTTTATTTCATAGCACTATAAATTCCAATGATATATTCAAAAACACTTTCATTGCAGTTTCTAGTAAAAAAACTTATGATAAAATTGAATCGTACTTAGATAAAATGCTCGAATTAGAAAATGAACTAGCTATGTATTTTGAAGAACTAAAATATTGTGATGGAAATGTTAGAAAAATAAAAAGTATAAATTCATCAATTGCTTATACAAAAAATAAGATAACTTCTCTATTTTTCAAATCTCAAAACGAAATTATATCTGGCTGTTTTTCACAAGAATCTAATAACATTCACAATGCTGATGATATAAAAAAGCTAAAGGCCAAAGCATACAACTTTAAAAATTTAATTGCAACTAATTCCACTTATACATTTTACAATGATTTCTACAGACATCTTATGGAGGAGCTTACTGATAAATCAGAATATATTAAAGAACATGGTCCATATAGTCTATCTGAAAGTGTTTCTACAGCATTAATGGTACCCGCGAAACATAGTAAAGTTTTCTCAATCTTGCGTAAGATTATTTCTTTTGGTATATTTTCAAAAGGAAGAAGTTTTTAAAAAACTTCTTCCTTTTTTATTAATGTTTTGGTGTGTAATTTAATGTTTATATAACAATACTACTTTAATCCTACTATCTTCTTTTTTATATCTATTAAATCTGTTATAGAAATCTTTTTGTCTCCATTCATATCACCCATTTTAATTTGCTCATCAGTAAGTGTTATTAATTTAACGATGTGCTTTTTTACTAGGATCAAATCAGTAATAGATATTTTATCGTCTTCATTGATATCTCCTTGTATTCCGTTTTACTATGCTAAATTTCATTTTTGTTGTATTTCCAGCTTTATCTTTTGCTATAATCTCGTAGTTTCCTAAGTCTTTAATCGTATCTCCATTTTTGTAACCTTTAACTTTTGAACTGCTTTTGTATAACTCAACTTCTTCAAGGTTGGTGTCCTTAGCCAAAGGACTTATAGCAGATTTATATTTTGCATTATTTTTCACGTTCATAATTACAGGCAATTCTTTATCAATATTAGTTATAGCTATATTTCCTTTTTGCGTATTCCCTGCTAAGTCTGAAATAGTTAAACTCTCCTTTGCATTCTGGCTATATGTCTTTGTTAGCTTTTTTTTGTCAGGAGATAATGTCCAGCCTATTAAGCTTTTTAATTCTTCATTTGAAGTAATTGTTACCAACACATTTTTATTGGTAAAATTTTTGGTGCTGTAATTTACTTCTATTATAGGTAAAACTCTGTCTATAGTAGTAACTGCTACCGAAACTGTAGTTTTATTGTTTTCTAAGTCGTATATAGTTACTTGCTCATTTCCGTTACTTTTATATGTCTTTGTAAGCTTTTTCTTATCAGAAGATAATGTCCAGCCTTTTACCCCTTGAATTTTTTCATTTGAAGTTATCGTTACTGTAACATCTTTATTCGTTGGGCTTACAGAGCTATAGGCAACTTCTATTTCAGGAGATATTTTATCGTTTAGCGTAAATGCTTTTATACAGGTATTGATATTAGATAATCCAGTAATTTCTGCGTCATATGCATCAAGCCAATTTTCTCCATCACCCGAGAAAAAAGATTCTCCAGCACTACTTGTTGCCGTATTATGTATGCGACTATATTGATATGCATTTTTACTCTCTATTGGTATATATACAGTATCATTGCCATTCGAAATATACTTAACTGCTACAGCAAATGATTCACCAGTTAAAGGGATTGGCGGATCAATTTTTACAGTTACATAATCAGATGTTACATTAGTTACTGTTTTCACCTTTTGCAGACTTGATGTATTCAATTCTTTTCCTTTTGGATTTACGTAAATTTCAAATGAACTGCATGACTCTGTATCTAAAGTAATTCCTATTTCACTCAAATTTTCTGTTTTGTCACTCTTGTCAAATACATTTGCAGCATATGCTTTTGTATAGTCTCCTAATGTAATACTTCCGCTTGTTCCCAATATATCATGTTGATACAAATGGTCGTAGTCAACTTCACTCAGCTTTACTATCCCTGTTATATAGTTTTCAATTAGACAGTCTTCATATGAAATATATAATGTTCCATTATTGAAAACATCTCCATATGAATTTTGGACAAGCCAAGCACCTGGATTAGATGGTCTATGGTTTGAGTTAAAATTGCTTATTGGATAATTATCGTCCCAACCAATTATTGTAACTTGGTGATCTACAGTTATTGACGGGTCATCACAATTATATGCAACTGATAACAGATAATTTGTAGGATTTGAATAGAATTCGCTATGCGCTGATGCCATTGTTGTTGAAACTCCTCCATATTTCACTATGTGTTCTTTAACCATGTTTCTAAAACTATTTATTTGTGCATTTGTATATACTACTCTGTTACTACCAGTTTGTCCATTTGTGTATGTAATACTGCTACCATTTTTTTCTTTATATATTTGTGGGAAAATCACATATTCCTCTAACTGACATTGTATAGTTTTATTCTGTATTTCTGATAATTCAATCTTTGCTGTTGTGTCTACAAATGGCATATCGGCTTCTAATACTGGTCCCCTTCCGCTTGTCATATATGAATATGCCATTAAAGCATTTCCACGTCCATTTACTTCTCTGTTATATCCTTCTGGATTTGTTACGCCATTTGCAAAAGTTTTAGCTGTTGAATATTCTATATGTCTTGGTGAAAACTCCATTATTTTATTTTCTATTTTTGCCATATAACTTTCAAGCTGTGTAGTTGCTGAAAATGCCCAACATTGCATTGTATTTTTTTGGTCTTTAATCTTTAAAAAAATATTGTCTCTTAAGTTGTAATATGAGCCTAGATTACTTCCAACTAAATTCAACTTGGATCTGTACACATTTTTAAAAGTTTCTTTGATGTTTTTCTCATAAGTAAAAGGCTCAATAGTTTTTTCCTTTTCTTCATCAGGCAGATTAAGCCATTCTATATATTTTTCGTTAACCTCTTTTGCAGAAAATTCAATTTCTTCGGCCCTGGCATTATTATTAATGTTTATTAATACAAACGCCATAACTACTGTTAAAAATAAATTAATTAGCTTTTTATTTGTCGTCATATGCAAACTGCCTTTCTTAATTATATTTATATTATTAATTAATATATAAAACACCTAAATAAAGATTAATTCTTTATTTAGGCGTTGTCAATATATCCTTTATGTAATACTCTTTTATTATGTTTTTTTCCCTTACGGAAGCTATTTTTATGGTCTTTTATGACATTTTTATGACATTTTATTTACTTTAAGTAACTTTATTAACTGTCCTTATTTCACTATTATCATCATTTGCTCAATGTTTTAGCAATTTTTTCTGCTGCATTTCTTCCTCCCCTACATGCAAAGGCAACCGTCGCAATCCCTCCTGCCGTATCTCCACAAGCATATACATTAGGTAAATTTGTCTTATAATTCTCATCAATTTGTATATATCCCTTTGGGTTTAATAATATGCTATCAAGTCCCTTTGGATTAAGTTTAGATCCGATTGCAATTACTATATAATCCATATCTACTTCAAATTCACTGCCATATATTTCTTTTGGCGATAAGCGGTTATCTTCTTCTATTTTTACAAGCTCATTTTTAGTACATATAGCTTTATCTTTCTCTATTTTTTTGACATTAGTTTTAAACAAAAACTCTATTCCTTCTGCTTCTGCTTCTAACAGTTCTTTTGGTTCAGCAGGCATTTGGTCTCTCTGCCTCCTATATGCGACTATAACTTTTTTCGCGCCCAGTCGTTTTATTTCTCTGCTTGCATCTATAGCAACATTGCCTCCACCAACTATAATTACTTTTTTTCCTTCATAATTTGGATGATTTTGGTACTCTAGCAATTCATTTGCTCCAAACACATGAGCCATGTTTTCACCTTCAATTCCCATTTTGCAAGATGAATTTGCTCCAATGCATAAAAGTACAGCATCATATTTTTTTCTTAATTCTTCTATAGTAATATTTTCTCCTAATGCACTATTTGTTTCAATTTTGATTTGCAGTATTTTCATTTGCCTTTCTAGTTCGTCTATATATTTCTTTTCTAATCTAAAAGATGGTATCCCGTATCTTAAAATTCCACCAATCTTTTCTCTTTTCTCATATATAGTTACTGTTAGTCCTATTCTTGCCATATAAATTGCAGCAGTTATTCCAGCTGGTCCTGCACCTATTATCGCAACTTTTTTTGGATTAGTTTCATGCTTTTCTATGTGCAAATTCCATTCATTTTCTATAGCAATTTCTCCTATTTTTGCTTCAATATCTCCTATTGAAACAGGCACTCCCTTTATTCCCCTAGTACATTTCCCTTGGCATTGTGCTGATTTAGGGCATATTTTCCCACAAATAAATGGCATTACTGTTGTTTTATTTAGAGTATTATACGCTTCTTTTAGTTGTCCCTCTTTTACATACCTAATAAATTCAGGAATATCATTTTCTAAAGGGCATCCACTAACGCAAGGTCTGTTTTTACAATTCAAACAATAATTAGCTTTTTCCTGTAATTCATTCATTTATACGGTTTTTCCTTTCTCTAGTACTTCTTTTAAGTCATTCCAAAAATCTATTTTCTTTTCTTCATCTCTAAGAAGAGCTGCTGGATGCCATGTAGCTATATATTTTATTCCTTTCTTTTCAAACCATTTCCCTCTTGAAGCTGTAATGCCATATTCTTCACCTAAAATATTTTTTAGTGCTACACTTCCTAATAATACTATAATTTTAGGCTTTACTAGCATTACCTGTGCTCTTAAGTAATCAATGCATGCTCCCGCCTCATCTGCTTCAGGGTTTCTGTTCCCTGGTGGTCTGCATTTTACAACATTTGCTATATATAATTTATCTCTATTTATGCCAAGGCCAATTAAAGCTTGGTCCATAAGCTTTCCGGCTTTTCCAACGAAAGGAATACCTTCTCTGTCTTCGTCTGCACCTGGGCCTTCTCCTATAAACATTATATCTGCATTTTTGTTTCCTGTCCCTAATACAGTATTAGTTCTGTTTTTACATAGTTTGCATTTTTTGCATCGTATTACTTCAGATTCTAATTGCTCCCATGTTTCTATCATGCTTTTCTCCTCTTTTATTCTTCTTTTATAGCATCAAATATTTCCTGCTTTTCCATATTTTTAATATAAAAATAGTCATTTCCTTCTTTGTCTGGTGAAAACATGCAAATGCTGTTGTATGAGCAAAATTCGCATGTTGTTCTTTTGCTTTTATTTTTGTATGGTTTTATATCAATATTTCCACTTAGTATCTCTTTACTAATCTGTTTAATGATTTTTTTAGTATGCTTTTGCAGGTTTTTAAACTGCTTCTCATTAATCGCATTTGAACGGTTTAATGAAAGCTGTCCATCTTTATCAACATAAGCTGGTATAACATTAGAAAAACCCTTATCTAATTTATTGTCCATCATTTTAGCAACATGCACATCTGCTAGCAATATTCCATTTAGTTTGAACTGTTTCTTAAGTTCTTCTTCAATCTCTTCATCAGATTTGTCCTTTTTAGAATCAATTATGCTATCAATAAGTCCAAAGTAAAATACTCCTGCCGGAATTGCTTTTTCTATTTCAGTTGCAGCATCTAAGTATGTAAGTAACTGTATTTGAAGGCCTGCAATAACTTCTCCTAAGTCAATATTCTTAGCTGATGATTTGTAGTCAATTATTCTTAAATATTTTCCACTTTCATCTTTTGCAATATCTATTCTGTCAATTTTACCAGTTACTTCAATGTCTTCTCCAGTTTCTAGTTTTAATTTTATAGGTTCATATACTGATTTTTCTGAAAACTCTATTTCTGTACCATTTATTCTAAAATCGCTATACTTTAGCTGTTCTATAATATATTTTATAGCCTTTTTTATAACTTTTTCAAGTCTAATGGTTAAGCTTTGAAATTTTGCACTACTATTAAAAATTTGGTTTTTGCTCAAATTGAGTTCACTACAAATAATTTCAGATACTATCTTGTTTATATTAGTTTCATCAAGCTCTTTATAGTTAATTCCCCTTTCATCAATAGTATCAAAAAATTTTTCTATTACATTATGCATAAATGTGCCCGTATCTATAGATTTTAAATTAAACTCGGCAGGTTCAGCAAGCTTCAGTCCATATTTCAAATGAAAAGAAAATGGGCATCTTCTATATTGTTCGAGCCTTGACACGCTTGTTTTCAAAACATTTCCATATAGCTTTTTTATGTTTGATTCATTAATAATTACAGGCAAGTTTGTATCGCTTAAGCCCTGCATTGCAGCTTTTAATTTTTCACTCCATTTGGCATCTTCATTGTAGATTTGGTATATAGCTTGCCAAGTTTCATCTAATTGCTCTCCACTATTTAGACTTTTTATAGCTAATAGTAGATTTTCAAAAGTTTCTTTTTTGTTTTCAATCCTAATTTCTTTTTTTGTTATTTCACTTTCTTCTTTCAGTTTTGGAAATGATTTTTTTATTCTATAAATGAGGTTTGAAGGCCTTATAGCCGCTCCCTCTTTATCTGCTATAGGATATGAAAGATATAGCTCTTCTTCCGCTGTTGAAAATGCTTTATATATAGAAAACTGCTCTTCATATAAGTTTTGTATACTATCCTTTGCAAGCTCAATCCCCATGTCTTCTAAGGTGTGTCTATCTACATCATTTAAAAAGCCCTCTTCTTTTCTGTAGCTTGGGAATATTCCGTCATTTAGGCCTATTATAAATACGGCTTTGACTTTATGGCTTCTGCTTCTGTCTACATCGCCTACAATAACCTGATCAAGAGTTGCGGGAATTGCTCCTAATGAATGCCCGCTAAACCCAATTTTAAGCAATTCTGCATATTTTTCAAAAGAAATCAGCCTTTCGCCTAGCACATCCACCATTTCATTTAAGATGGAAATTATCATCTTTAGACTTGATGCATACTCTTTAGCTATCTCTACTTCACCAGCATTCATAAGCTCATCTATCTTATTTTTTAAGCTATCTTCTACCTTTATTTCTTTTAAAAACTCATATATTTTTATGCATATATCTTTAATTGTTTTTTGTCTGCCAAGTTGATCTTTTAAGTTTAGAATCGGAGTTACAACTCTCTTCCTAATACTGTTCATTCTGTCTTTTTCTTCATTGTTTTCTAATCCATTAACCCAGTCTCCTTGGTACCACGCTTTTCCTTTTACTCCCCATGATATTACATAATTTTCTAAGTCGTATTGCTCGTTATCTGTAATAGGATAAAAACCTGTCTTTATACTTGCAAGCACATTTTCTTGAGTCCATCCTTTAGATAGTATTTCTAAAGTTAAAAGTAAAAATTTAATAAGAACATTTTGAGTCAAATCTTTCTTTTCATCTATAAAATTAGGAATATCATATGAACGGAATATTGCCTTTATCAAAGCTCCGCTTTCTTCAGTGTCTTTAGTTATAACTGAAATATCATTATAAGAATACCCTTTATATCTTATTAATTCTCTTATTTGGCTTGCAACTTTTTCTATTTCTTCATACGGGTTCTTCGCTAAAAACAGGTGGATGTGGTCTGGCATATTTTCATAGCAACTGCTTTTATAATTATATATATTTTCTTCTACAAGCCTTAATTCTTCATTTTTAAATCTTGGTCTTGCATTTAAAAATATAGGAGTTTCAAATACTTTATGTTGTTCTTCACATATTTTCTTTAATCTCATAGCAGTTTTATTGTTAAGATAAAAAAGACTAGTTTCATCTTGCAAATCAAGATTGTCACTTGTAATTGTAATTGTTACTTCTTTTGCTTGTTCAATTAGAATTCTGATAATTTCATACTCTTGCAATGTAAATCCAGAAAACTCGTCAATATATACTAAAGAGTCTTTAAACATTTGACTGTCTTTCATCTTTTCTGGTAAAATACTTAATATATCATTAGACTCTATGTAGTTACCACCCATTTGTTTTTGGAAATTATTGTAGCAATAGTATATATCCTTAAGTTTTAATTTTAGTCTTGCTTCTTTTGTTTGATTTATAATGCTATTTAAAGTTTCTAAATTAACACAATGCTTTTTTAGCTCTGTTATCGTGTCGGCAATTAAGTCAACATTTTCTTTTGTTTTACCTAAAAAGGTTAGGTCTTTCTCCCCTTTTAAAAGCATATCATAAATTAACATTTTTTTAACATTTTCTGAAATTGTGCGTTGGTTCACTCCTCCAATTTCTGCAATTATTCTATTAGCACATCTTCCAAACGTTATTACTTCTGCATTAATACTGCTTCCTGTTTCAATTGCATTTAAAAGTTTTTGTTCGGCGGTAAATGAAAATTGTTCAGGAGTTATCATATAAATTTTTTTTTCATGTTTAATTCTTTCGCTTATTTCATCAAAGCAGAATCTGCTTTTTCCGCTTCCTGCTCTGCCATGTATAATTCTTAGACCCATACTATCTCCTTTTTTATGCTTCGCGTTTCCAATAAAATAAATATTGTTGTGCTATGCCAGCTAAATTGCTGTACTTTTTCTTTGCAAGTTCTTCTATTTGTTTTCTATCAAGCTTTTTTTCTTCTACATCAGGAAAATATAATTCTCTCATTACTCTTCTAACCCAAACATCAATAGGAAAGGCATCAAGCCTTTTTAAATCAGAAAAAAGCATTACACAATCTGCAACTTTTTCTCCCACACCTTGTACACTCATAAGTTTTTCTTTTAAAATACTTGTATCCTTTATTTCGTATAGTTCTCTCAAATTTAGCTCTTTTGTATTAACTTTTCTAACTGCATCTGCAACATATTTGTCTCTAAACCCTAGACCTGCTTCTCTAAACTCTTGTATAGAAACATCTTTTAGCTCCTCTGATGTTGGAAATGTATAATACGTTTTTCCTTGCCAATTAATAGGCTTTCCGTATTTTTTTGCCAGTGTTTCTATAATCTTTTTTATCCTAGGAATATTATTATTAGCAGAAATGATAAAAGAAATTAGTGTTTCCCATAAGTCTTGATTTAGTAGTCTAATTCCCTCTCCATATTTAATACTTTCAGCAATATTTTCGTCGACCTTTGATAAAGTACATTTGATTTGTTCATAGTCCCTATTTAAATCAAAGTAATCTTGTACAATTTCTGTAATCTTGCTATTGCATATTCCTTTTATTATAAGTAAATCACTCTCTTTTTTTACATTTAAAACATTGTTCCCTAAAATGCCAGTATAGCTTCTATCTTCTTCTTCATTCCATCTAAAGCACTGTCCACATTCAAATACTTGCTTTGGTTCAAATGATTTTATGTTTTCAATTATTATGCTCTGCTCTTTCATATTTCTATATCACCTTAGATGAATTGTATCATAATAGATATGTTTTTTCAATAAATACCTCTATTTGAATCCTTCTCCAAATACTTCTCTAGCATTAGAAATAATTAAAAAAGCATTGCTATCAATTCTATTTACAATTTTTCTTATTGCTCCTACCTCATTTCTGCTTGCTACGCACAGCAAAAGCATCTTTTCCTCATCTGTGTACATCCCTTTTGCATATATTCCAGTTATCCCTCTTGGTATCTCTAATTCAATCTTTTTTGCAATCTCTTCATACCTATCTGAAATCACATAAATTACTTTTGTAAAATAAATTCCTTCTGAAAGAACGTCTATAGCTTTCCCCATTATATATATGGCTATTGCCGAGTACAATGCAATTTCTATTTTATTAAAAACTAGTGCGCTAATGCCAACAACAATTGAATCAACAATAATTATTAATGTTCCGTGAACGCATATCAGGTTTATATTTTTTAATTATTTGAGAAAGCAAATCGCTTCCACCAGTTGAAGCATTGACTTTTAAAATAATAGCAGTACCAATTCCAACAAGTATGCCTCCATATAAACATGCCAATATTTTGTCTTCTGTAAGTGGTTCTATTTTTTCAAAAATGTCTATAAAAAAAGAGAGTGCAACAGTTCCAAATATAGCACGAAATACAAATTTTTTTCCAAACTTAAAAAAAGCAAAAATAAACACTGGAATATTTAATAAAAACATAACCATACCTACAGGAAAATTTAGCAAGTAATATATAACCGTTGCGATTCCTGAAAAACCTCCTGTTGATAGTTTATTTGGAATCAAAAACAATCCCGTCCCCATTGCCATTATAGCTGTACCACAGATAATTTGGACTACTTCTAAAAAAACATCTTTTAGAAAAAAAATAAAATTTTTCTGTTTCGTTTTCATATTCCAATCCTCCATATTTAAAGTATGGAATTTTTTATTTAAAATATTCGTATCTCCTAATTCTAAATTGCATAATAAAAGATGCTATACAAAAGTATGGCATCTTAATCATTATAAGTTTGCAGAATAGTAATATTAAATGTTCCTTTTTTAGTCTTGTTATCTTGTACTATTTTTGTTTTAACATCATACAGGTTTTTGAGTTTTACGACATTTTCCCTTTTATGACCAACAACACTATTTACATCTTCTGGATTAATTCGAAGTTCTACTTCTTTAACTTTAACATTAAAAGATTTAATTTTGTCTAATATTTTATCATACCAAACACTGGATTCAACTAATTGTCCAAAGGCTTCATGATATGGGCCAGCAATAACTTCACTTTTGTCATTTTCTGGATTAGAAATTGTGTCTGTATTTTGTAAGCCCATTCTTATAACCTTTATGTGTTTTCTCTCAAAGAAATTATATAGTTCTCTACAGGTTTCTACTGCTTGATCTACAGTCAATGGCTCATAAATGTTTTTGTTATATTCTTCTTCTAATTTAGTTCCTTTGATAACAAGCACTGGATATATTCTAACCATCTTAGGTTTTAATTTTGCGCAATCTTTCGCTGTATTTATCTCATCTATTCTTGTACTTTCAGGCAGGCCAATCATCATCTGGTGTCCCAAGTTAAATCCATGCCATCTTATCATTTTTGATGCTTTTTTTACATCTTCAAAAGTATGTCCTCTTTTGCTTTTATTTAAAATATAATCATTTGAAGACTGAACTCCAAGTTCTATTGTTCCTACTTTATATTTTTTAAGTCTTTTTAATACTTCTTTGTCTATATAGTCAGGCCTTGTTGATAATCTTATACTATCAACTTTACCATCTTTAACAAATTCAAATGCAACTTGTAATAGTTCTTCTTGCTTCTCTACGGGTATGCCTGTAAAACTTCCACCGAAAAAAGCTATTTCCACATACGCTTCTTCCTTAAAGCTCTTTAAGTAGGCTTCAACAGTGTTTCTTACGTCTTCTCCTGTTACTTGTTTTTCCTGTCCTGAAATTTTTTTCTGGTTACAAAATGTACAATTTTGTGGACATCCTAAATGAGGCACAAATATTGGTATAATGTATTGCTTTTTCATTGCTCCTCCTTAATTATTTTCCAAAGCTCTTTGGGCCGCCTTCATTTCAGCATTTTTCTTACTGCTTCCTTCCCCTGTTGCAATGTGCTTATCATTGACATACAATTCAACTGTAAATTTTTTATCATGGTCAGGTCCTTCTTCTTTAATTGTTTTATATTCAATGTGCACATTACCATGAACCTGTAATTTCTCCTGTAAAACGGTTTTATAATCTTTTTTTCCTACATCTTTAGCTGCTGTCTTAATTGAATCCTCAAAATTTTTAATGATAAAATTCTTTGTAATTTCTAGACCGCCTATCTAAATATGTCGCTGCAATCACTGCTTCAACTGTATCTGCAAGTATTGCAGGTTTGTTGGTTCCACTTGCAAGTTCGCTTCTGCCTAAATTCAAGAAATCACTAAAATTATGCTTTGTTGCAATTTTGTAAAGGCTTTCTTCACAAACAACACTAGCCCTAACTTTAGTCATTTCTCCTTCTGATAAGTTCTTATAGTTTTGAAACAGGTAATCACTAATTACAAATTCCAAAATTGCATCTCCAAGGTATTCTAATTTTTCATAGCTTTCTACCCCATGTTCATAGGCATATGAGGTATGTGTTAATGCTCTTTCTATTAGTGAAACACTATTATATGTAATTCCTATTTCTTTTTGAAAATTTTCTATATTCATTATTTCCTCACCTTATAACAACTACTCAAATTCTTTGCAAACCCTGTTTAGGACGTTGTCTGCAATTTTTTTTGTTTTATTATCTATGTCTCTATCAGGATTGTATTCAACGATATCAAATGATTTTATTTTATCTTTATTTTCAAGAACTGTATTTACCATCTCATATGCTTGCAATTCTGTAACTCCATCTATTGCTGGGACTGATACCCCTGGAGCTATAATTGGGTCAATCATATCTAAATCAAAACTAATATGCATGCCATTTGTTCCCTTACATGCAATATCAATTGCTTTTTGAGTAATAGCTTTTGCTCCATGCATTCTTACATCGTCTGTTGTAAACACTGTAACACCAGCATCTTTCAAATTTTCTACTTCTAGTTCGTCTAAATCTCTAGCTCCAACAATTACAGCATTTTCAAATGGATATATATTTCCTTTGTGGAAATCAGCTAGCTCCCTTTTTTCATAGCCAGTAATAACCGCAAGAGGTAATCCGTGAATATTCCCTGTTATTGTCGTATCAAATGTGTTAAAGTCTCCATGAGCGTCAAACCAGATTATCCCTAAATTATTATATTTATTTATAGAGGCAAGTGCACTTGCTATTGCAATACTGTGGTCTCCCCCTATAGTAACGGGAATCTTTCCTTTTTCTAAGGTCTTTGTAACTTGAACATACAATTTTGAATTAAACTCATTGACTGCTTTTAAATTCTTTTTTTTGTTTGATACTCCATATTCTTTTTTTACATTATTTTTTTTCACCTTATAAATTGCAATTTTATCATCTTTTATGCTTTGGGTAATAACTCTAGGTCCTTTTTCTGCTCCTTCAACATTTACTCCTAAGTCTGAACCCGCTTCAATTATATCTAATTTCACTTTTTTTACCTCACTATCTCTTTTAGTACATATTTTGAAGTCATACAAGAAAGAACACCAGCATAATTTGGCATAAACTCAATAATATCTCCAAGTTTATATTCCCTTTTGCAATCGCTCACATCAAGAATAATATGGTCACTACTGCCTCCAAGAACTATTATTTCTTCGTCTAATGGCGTTATTCCATCTAGTTTTACATCTTGCTTTCCAAGACCTATAATAGCTCTTTTCCTTGTTCCTCTGTCAATAAATGTACTATGCTCTCCAAATGAATTTGAAAGCCCACATTCCCCCCATGGAACAGATGGTTTTTCTTTTAATTCTATAATCTCTGCTTTAACAATAAAATTATCTTGATTTAAGGCTTCAATTTTTTCTTCAAAACATGGAATATTTCCTAAATATATGGCTTCTCCCATTCTTAAATTATTTATTGTACATGGTATTTTTTTATTTTCTAGCATTTTAAAAGAACTAGAGTTTCCACCTGAAACTATTTTAAATTTTATGTTATATTTTTTCTCTAATTCTAATACAACTTCTTCTAGTTCCTTCATGTTCTCACTAGATGGTACAATTTCTCCATAACAGCTTAAATTTACTCCTAACCCATATAGCTCTATGTTACTTAAACACATTGCTTGTCCGGTAAGTTCTTCAAGCTCTGGCCTTAAGCACCCTTCTCTTAAATCCCCTAGTTCATACATTAAAATTACTTTATGAATTTTATTTTGATTTTTAGCCTCTTTATTTAGATTTATAATTGTATTTATTTCACTATTAAGACTCACATCTGCATATCTTACAGTGTCTGGTATTTCTTCAGTTGACGGACTTCTTATTAGCCATTTTTCGACATTTAAATCTTTATAGCTTATTAAATTTTGTATTCTTGAATCACATATATAATCTACTCCACTGTTTACAATGGCCTGTACTATTTCTTTGTTGTCTGCTAGAAGTTTTGTAACAACTGCAAGTGAAATACCGTTTTGTTCGCATAGTTCCTTTGTCTTTTTTATATTTTCTATAATTCCATTTAAGTTTATTTGGATTTTTGGATACATATGTTTTGCTGTCTCCTTTACTTTTTTTCTTTTTCTGCATTGTATTTCTTAATACATTCCATAGATTTTTTCTCAACTTCAAAGTCTATATCCGGTATTGTTTTTTTAATTGAAACGCCCTTTGTTTCCATTGCGGTTTTAATAAGCTTTTCTGTATACCACGGATTCTTTACCAAAACAGGGCCAAGTGTAGTTGTATAAATTAAATTTTTGTATTTTGCTCCTTCACCTTTATCTTCTCCGTTATTTCCTCTTCCATAAGAAACAGTTCCAAGTGGGCTTACACTATTGGTTTTTATATCTATCATTTGAATTTGGTTACCGTTTATTTCTAACGTTTCGTATTCATTTAATTGAAAAATAATGTCATTTCCATATACCATTTCCCTTTGGTTACATTCCATGTCTAAATAGCCTAAGCATTCAATTTGCTCGCCATCTAGTTTTATAAGTTTTTTACCAAAAGCGGCTCCAGTAGTTCCTATGGCAATGATCATCTTATTGTTTTCTATATATTTATCAAGCCCTTCTTTTTGAGTTTTTAAAGCTTCAACTATTGATTTTATAATTCTTATTTCTCCTACATTAAAGAACAATATATCTGCTTTATCAAAATCAATCTGTTTTTTAAAAGACTCAACTTTTTCTATGTTAACATTTAGTCCAAGCATTTGGCCTATTCTTTTTAAAGCCATAATGTTTCCTCTATCTCCATGTAAATTTAACATATCAGGATAGCACCATAATACATTTAATTCATTATTTTCCATTTTTACCTCTCAATTTCTTCAATTTAGCTACATCCTTTATAAGTTCCTCATATTTATGAAGCCACGTAATTAAGTATACATTGTCACAATCGTATTTGTCTAGTTCTTTTAGGATTTCTGAATCACTATCTGTAGGTAAAATTGATATTTTATTTTTGTCAACTCCTGCATAAATTAACCTGTTTGCACTATCATATGCAACTGCTTCTGAAAAGCAAATATATCTTTCAATGTTAGATTTGATAAGAGAGTCTACATTGCAATCAAAAGCATAGAATGTATTTGTATAATATGGCTTAAAGTCCTCTAGCTGTTCAAGTCCTAACATAAATATTTTTGGTTTATTATCCCTGCTTATATAATCGATTGCAGACTGGAGTGTCTCTGGATTTTCTTGTTTCATTCTTATATATTTTATTTCTTTTGTTCCATACTGTATTGTCTCTAATCTACCACTAATGTTTTTAAATGTTGAAAATGCTTCTTCTTGTTTATCTATTGGTATCTCGAATTTTTTACATATTGCAATGCAAAGCGCATAATTGTACATAAAAAAAGGTTGATTATATGGTACCTTGTATTTATGTTCATCACACTCAAATTCATTTGTACTAAAATTTATATTTTTAATTAATACATCTGGATACTCTTCACTTTTGAAGCCACAACTTGTACATGAGAATTTTCCGACATTGTCTACATTATAGTATTCAAACTCTATTTTGTCATTGCACTTTGGGCATGGAAGAGTTACATCATAAAATTCATTTTTTGTAAAAGAGGTATCATTTTTGTCAACACCATAATAAATTACTTTACCCGAAATATCTTCGTAGGATTTTACCCTTGGTTCTTCATTATTTAAAAATAATGTCATTTCATTATTAATTGTTTTACTTAGTTTTTGGTAAATGTAGTCTGGCTCGCCATTTCTTTGTACCTGGTCTTTTTGCAAATTCGTTATGCATAAGTTTTTCCCTGGTAAATATTCATGTATACGTGCAAGAGACCTTTCATCCACTTCAAAACAAAGAAATTCTGTTTTTATTTTCCCTGATAAACTTGAATTTTTTATTAAAGCTGTTGCAATCCCACCAATTAGATTTGCCCCTTCTATGTTTGTTGTAACACTCTTGCCTGCTGTTTTAAGTGTGTGAACTACAATATTATTCGTTGTTGACTTTCCATTTGTTCCAGTGATAAATATAGTTTTATCATAGTTTATATTTTTAAAGCCTTTAATAAAATCCTTTTTAATTTTATTTGCAAACGCACCCGGAATATTGGTTCCTCTTTCTTTTGATACAAGCTTAGTTAAGAAAACTAATATCTTGCCTACATATAATGCTACTATAAATCTTACTCTTTCCATCTTTCCTCCACCGATAATTGCTATGTCTCATTTTTTTCCTTATTTTATGAATTATACCATTCCGCCTAGTAAATTTCAATTGTTTAAATTTAATTTGCATGAAAAAAAGGCTCTTTCTTCAAGCCTTTCTTTTGTTTCTTATATTATACATTTTCTTTTATGTAATCTACTACATCTTCTACTGTAACAACTTTTTCTGCGTCACTATCAGGTATTTCCATATCAAATTCTTCTTCAAGCGCCATTACTAATTCTACAATGTCAAGTGAATCTGCTCCTAAATCATCTATAAAAGATGCATCTGGGGTTACAGCTGTTTCAGCTACACCTAATTGATCAACAATTATATTTTTTACCTTTTCAAAAACTTCTTCTGAACTCATGTTAATAAGTTCACCTCCTCTAAATTTCTTATTAAATTTAAATTAATATCTATACCTTACTTTATACACAATAATATATGTTTAGATAAATGTCAAGCATTTAAATTAATTTTTTTCATTTTTTCAAATTCTTCTTTCATGTTATCTACAGCCCTGCTTTTAGCAAACTGTTCCGCCTGTTTTATTGTAAAATAGAATAAATATTCATCACTACTTCCATGTGCTTTTACAACAGGTTTTTTTACACCTAAAAATAGAGCTCCACCATATTCTTTATAATCCATTGTTTTAGTAAATCTTTTTATGCCTGGCAATGCAGGAAGAACTGCTAACTTGCTAATTAAATTTTTCTTTAAGCTCTCTGTAAGGTTACGCTTTACAAGTTTTCCAAATCCTTCTACAGTTTTTAAGAAGACATTTCCCGTAAATCCGTCTGTAAGAATAGCATCAATTTCACCTGAAAACGCATCTCTTCCCTCTATATTTCCTGCAAAATTAATTCCAAGTTCGTTTCCTTTTGCGGATAATATTTGATATGTCTCTTTAATTAGCTCATTTCCCTTTGTTGGCTCTGTTCCTATGTTTAGCAAACCTATTTTAGGTTCTTTTATTCCATAATTATTTTGTAAATAAATAGTTGCCATTTGTGCAAATTGTACTAAGTTCATTGGTTTGCAATTTGTATTTGCTCC
>CAMOWC010000013.1 GCA_946628065.1 uncultured Clostridiaceae bacterium
GTCCCCAGGGGAGGGAAAAACCCCCTTTGGGAAACGTCCCCATTGTCCACGCTCCGTCTTTTGCTTCAATTTGCCTTTTTTGCAATTTTATGGTAAAATAAATGCCGTAAGGAGAGAGAAAATGATAAATATATTATTGTGTGGAAACAGTAAAGTTTTTGATGGAGCACTAACAGAACTTATTTCTATTACAAATAAAACAAAAGAAGCAATTAATTGTTATATATTTACCATGGATGCAACTCATATAAAACCACAATATACTCCAATATCAGACGAAGAAATTGAGTATTTAGATGAAGTTGTAAAACAAAAAAATCCTAAAAATATAATTACAAAAATTGACGTTACAAATCTTTATAAACAAGAATTTACTGGTTCTGCAAATGAAACAGCATATTGCACACCATATACATTATTAAGACTTTTGGCAGATTTAGTGCCTAATATGCCAGACAAACTTTTGTATTTAGACATTGACATGATGGTTGCAGGGGACATTTCAGAATTATATAACATTGATGTGTCTGAGTATGAATATGCTGCAGTAAAAGAAAAATATGGGCATTGGGTTATTAGACCTGATTACATAAATGCAGGAATGTTACTTTTTAACATGAAAAAAATGAAAGAAACAAAACTGCTGGAAAAAGCAAGAGATATGCTAAGAAAACGAAAGTTATTGTTTGCAGATCAAGATGCAATTTTTTGGAATACTACAAAAAAACTTCTTTTACCAAGAAAGTATAATGAGCAATCAAGGTTTAATCGCAAAAAAACGTTAATTTGTCATTTTTGCAAGAGACTTTTAATTTGGCCATACCCACGTACTGAAAACTTTAAACAGTGGAATGTAACAGAAGTACACAAAATTTTAAAATGTTATGCATTTGATGATGACCTATACGAATACATTTATTTAAAGAAAAAATATGAGAAAATGAAGGGAATTTAATATGAGACAAGAAAATACTATTCCAATTTTTTTCGCTGTTGACAATTCGTATATGCCATTTTTAGCGGTTGCATTAAAATCAATAATGGACAATTCGTCTAATGAAAATACATATCTTATAAAAGTGCTATATACAAACATCAGCGAAAAAAACATGCAAGAGATAAAAAAAATGCAACAACCTAATTTTGACATTGAGTTTGTTAACCTAAATTATTATATAGACGAGGTTAAAGACAAATTATATACCAGAGATTACTATACAAAAACAACGTATTTTAGGCTTTTTATACCTAATCTGTATCCTCAATTTGATAAAGCATTATATTTAGATGCAGATATTGTTGTGCTAACTGATGTGGCAGAATTATTCAATCAAGATATAGAGGATAATCTAGTAGCTGCTGTTCCTGATGAAGCTGTGCAAAACACGCCTGAATTCCAATCTTATGTAGAAAGGGTTATAGGAATTGCAAGCTACAAAAATTATTTTAACGCTGGGATTCTTCTTATGAACTTAGATGAACTAAGAAAATTTAAGTTTCAGGAAAAATTTCTTTATTTGCTAGAAACAGTTAAATATACGGTAGCACAGGATCAAGACTATTTAAACAGGCTTTGCAAAGGAAGAGTTAAAATACTAGATGCAGTATGGGACAAAATGCCACTGCCTTCAGAAAATATAGCAGATGGAGACTTAAAAATAATACATTACAACTTAGCCTATAAGCCTTGGCATAATCCAACACTTTATGAAGACTATTTTTGGAGATATGCAGAACAAACCGATTTCATAGATGAGATTAAAAGAATACGAGAAAACTATACAGAAGAGCAAAGATTCCAGGACATGAAAACTGGAGAGAACCTCATAAAGCTAGCACAAAAAGAAGCGGATTGTGTAGGTGATGATAGGCAAGTGACAGAAAAAAGAAATATTGAGAAATCTGAAGATAGACTTAACATTTTGAAAAAGATAGAAGAACTTGAGAAAAGTGGACAGTTTGATAAAGATGTTGAAAATGACCCACCAACAATTCCTTTGATGCCGGAAGAGATAGACTATTTAAATGAAAAACTTTCAAGTAGAGTTAAAACAAAGTTTGCAAATAGAATTGGAGAGCGCTTTTTAGATGTTATTATAAAAAATAAAAAATTATTAATAAAAGAAATAAAGGGAATAGAAAATTTAAATATGCTTGAAGGTGGAGCAGTTATAACATGCAACCATTTTAATCCATTTGATGTATTTGCAATAGAAAAGGCTTTTAGAACGTCTGAACTTATAGGGAGAAAGACATTATATAAAGTTATAAGAGAGGGAAACTACACTAACTTCCCAGGACTATATGGATTTTTCTTCAGGAATTGTGATACTCTGCCACTTAGCTCAAATGCAGAAACAATGAAAGAGTTTATGAAGGCAAGTGATACAATTTTAAAAAGAGGAGACTTAATACTTATGTATCCTGAACAAAGCCTTTGGTGGAATTATAGAAAGCCAAAGCCATTAAAACAAGGAGCTTTTAGAATTGCAGCAAGAAACAACGTTCCTGTTATACCTATTTTTATCACAATGGAAGACAGTGAATTTATTGGAGAAGATGGTTTTCCTATACAAGAATATACGATTAATATAGGCGAGGCAATTAACCCTAATCCCAATTTAGCAGAAAAAGAAAATACTAAATTAATGAAAGATAAAAATACCGAGTTCTGCAAAAAGACTTATGAAGAATTTTATAACGTTCCACTAAAATATATAACAGAAAAAGAAAAGGTGAAAATATAGAGTTGAAAAGTAAAATGGAACAACAAGTAATATACTATTCTAATGAATTAGAAGATGAGTTTTCAGGTACATATATAAAACCAAGAAACATTGATGAAAGCTATAATTACAGCAAAAATCCTGTATGGGATTTTTGCTCTTTTATAATTCAGAATGTTATAAGCATGCCAGTAAAGCTTATATATGCAAAAATAAAATTTAATCTGAAGTTTGAAGGAAAAGAGAAACTTAAAAAATATAGAAAACAAGGATGTTTTATATATGTAAATCATACACAAAACTTTTTAGATACATTTCTGCCAAGCATTGCAGTATTTCCTAAAAGAAATTTTTTAATTGTTAATCCGGAAAATATTTCAATGAAGGGCACAGGATGGCTAGTTGAAATGCTTGGTGCGATACCTATTCCAAACACAAAAAATGCGACTAAAAATTTTCTTAGGCAAATAGAAAAAAGAATAGAAAAAAATTCATCAATTACTATATACCCAGAAGCTCACATTTGGCCATATTATACGAAAATAAGAGATTTCAAATCGGTTTCATTTAAATATCCTGTAAAAACTAATAAACCTTGTTTTGCTATAACTAATACATACCAACTGAAAAACAATAAAATAGTTATGGTTTCATATGTAGACGGACCTTTTTTTGCTAATAGCAATTTAAGCGAAAAAGAAGCATGCAATAAATTAAGAGATGAAATTTTTGAATGTATGACAACTAGGAGTAAAAACAATACTGTTGAAAAAATAAAGTACATAAAGAAAAGTTAAAAAAATGTTACAAAAATCTTGTACAAATTTACGGAATGTGGTATATAATAGGTATGAAAAAATAAAGAGGTGAACTTTTTATGGCAAATATAGAAAATGAAGAAAAGAAAACAATACTAATTGTTGATGACGAAAAACCTATAGTAGACATACTAGTATATAATTTGCAAAAAGAAGGATACAATACTTTAGAGGCTGGAGACGGTGTAACTGCAGTTGACATTGCATTAGAACAAAAACCAGATCTTATATTATTAGACATAATGCTACCTAAAATGGATGGACTTGCAGTATGCAAGAGAATAAGACATTCTCTTAATATACCTATTTTAATGCTAACAGCAAAAGATGAGGAAATTGATAAAATTCTAGGATTAGAATTAGGCGCAGATGACTATATTACAAAGCCTTTTAGTGTACGTGAATTAATGGCAAGAATAAAGGCAAATTTAAGAAAAACAGAAGCAGTTGGAAACTCAGTAGAAGAAGATGAAAATGTAGGTCAAAAGCAAAAAGCAAAGCATGTTGTTAAACTAGGAGAACTAGAACTTGATCTTGATAAATTTGAAGTAAGAGTAGGTGGAGAGATTGTTGACCTAACACTAAGAGAGTTTGAAGTTCTTAAATACTTATCTTCAGAACCAGGACAAGTAGTAACAAGAGAAACTCTACTTGAAAAAGTATGGGGATATGAATATTATGGTGATATAAGAACTGTAGATGTAACAGTAAGAAGAATCAGAGAAAAGATAGAAAAAGATACATCAAACCCTAAAATTTTAATCACTAAAAGAGGGGTTGGATATTATCTAGCAGCTGAATAAAACACACATAACAATTATATGGGGCGGGTTTTGTGCTCGCTCTTTATTAATAAGGAGAAACATATGGCAAAAAACTTTAAACTGAAAATTATTATTGTATTTTTAGTAGTTGGAATTGCTGTAATTACAGGGTTTGGAATTTTTGCAATAAACCAATTTAAAAATATACAAACAGAAATAGGCATTGAATCTAACAACTTAAAAAATGAAATACAATTGACAAGCTATGCTATTTTTGTTTCAATAGGAGTTTATATAGCACTTTCAGTAGCACTCGGAACATTAGTTATAGGAATGCTAACAAACCCAATTGCTAGAATACTAAAAAATGCAGAGAAAATTGCATCTGGCGAGTCGATAGATGTAAGATACTTAAATCCAGAAAAAGAGGACGCAGAGGTAGGAGATTTGGTTAAGGCTTTTAATTTGATGACAACGGAATTACAAGAAAATTTGAATGAAGCTTCTAGACAGAAAAAACAAATAGAAACTATATTACTCCACATGACAGATGGTATAATTGCTTTTGACCTAGAAGGGGGAATATTACACATTAATCCGGCAGCAACAAGACTATTACAGCTAACACCTGCCGATGACAATTTTGAAGACATTTTTAAAAAACTAAAAGTAGATATTAACTTAGAAAAAATTGTTTACCTGGAGAATTGGACTTCTTATGAACAAAGAATAAATGTGCAAGACAAATTTGTTAATTTATATTTTGCCCCTTTTACTAATGAAATGGATAGACCAAATGGAGTAATAGTTGTAATACAAGACATTACAGAGCATGTAAAACTAGACAACATGAGAAAAGAGTTTGTAGCAGATGTATCACACGAGCTAAAGACACCTATTACATCAATTATGGGATATGCAGATACATTAGCTGAGGGAGAATATGACAAGCAAACACAAGAGAAGTTCTTAGGAGTAATTGCATCAGAAGCAAGAAGAATGGCAAGACTTGTTAGCGATTTACTTACTCTTTCACGCTATGACAATAATGAAGCAAAATGGGAAAAAACAGAATTTGATTTAGGCGATTTGGTAAAAAAATGCTTAGACAGCTTAAGAATCGAGATTGATAAGAAAAATCAGCACTCAGAATGCTTTGTAACAGCAAATGTTCCACCAGTTTTTGCTGACAAATATGGCATAGAAAGAGTTGTATTAAATATATTAACAAATAGTATAAAATATACAGGAGAAAATGGAACAATAAAAGTGTATGTTGGCTTTGTATATAATGATGCATATATTAAAATTATAGACAATGGAATAGGAATCCCAGAAGAGGACTTAACTAAGATATTTGAGAGGTTCTACAGAGTTGACAAAGCGAGAACTAGAGAAATGGGTGGAACAGGATTAGGACTTTCAATTGCAAAAGAAATACTAGATAAAAATAATGGAAGTATTGATATTAAGAGTAAAGTTGGAGAAGGAACAGAAGTAGTAATTAGAGTTCCAACTAAAGGCTAGAAAGGAAGAATAGTATGAATCCAAAAGTAAAAGACATAATAGAATGGATAATATGTATTATTGCTGCACTTGTATTAGCGCTTGTAATAAGATTTTTCATTGGAACACCAACTGTTGTTGAAAGCTCTTCAATGTATCCAACACTGATAGAAGGACAAAGACTTGTATTAGACAGAATGGCAAGGACCTTTGGCCATACATATGAAAGAGGAGAAATAGTTACATTTGAAGCACCTAAACAGACAAAACGGATATAACAAAGGTACTGAAGAACCTATTGCAATTTTCTATGAACCAAAAGGTGCATTTAACGAATTTTTTTATTATGTATTAGAGATTAACAAAAAAAGCTTTATAAAGCGAGTAATTGGCTTGCCTGGAGACCATGTATTAATTAGAGATGGGAAGGTTTATATTAATGACCAACTGTTAAATGAACCGTACCTTAAAAGTGATGTTGTAACAAATAGAACAGGAGACTTTTATGATATTGTAGTACCAGAAGGAACGCTTTTCCTTATGGGGGATAACAGAGAAAAAAGTATGGACTGCAGAAGTTTTGGTTGCGTACCAATATCAAAAGTTGAGAGCGTTGTTTGGATACGCTTTTGGCCGTTTAATTTATTTGGAAAAGTTGAATAAGTAAAAGTTGCGAAAAGGGAAAACATGCTGTATAATATTAGACAGAAAATCACGGAAGAGGGGAACCTATGTGAATAAAACAGTAAAAGAAATACTAGAATGGACCTTATGTGTTGTAATTGCTGTAATTTTAGCACTTATAATAAGATTTTTTGTAGGAGCACCAACAATTGTAAAACAACCATCAATGTACCCAACTTTAAGGCAAGACGAAAGACTTATTTTAAATAGATGGATTAAAACTTCAAATGGCGAACTTAAAAGAGGAGATATAGTAACTTTTGAATCACCAAGCAAAACATTTGTAGCAAGTACAGAAGCGGATTTATCAAATCCTGTTGCTAAATATGAAAATGAACCAAAGAGTATCTTCGGAAAACTCATATACTATGTACTAGAAATAAATAAAACAAGTTTCATAAAAAGAGTAATCGGCTTACCAGGAGAACATGTAAAAATAGCTAACAATAAAGTATATATAAATGGAGAAGCAATATATGAACCATATTTAGAAAAAGGAGTTCTTACTACTTCTTTAAATGGTGCATATATTGACATTGTAGTACCAGAAGGAACAGTGTTTTTAATGGGAGATAATAGACCTAAAAGCACAGATAGCAGATGCTTTGGGTGCGTGCCAATGTCTAAAATTGAGAGCAAAGTGTGGATACGCTTTTGGCCATTTAATTTATTTGGAGAAGTTAAATAATTTGGAGGTATTTTAATTGGCTTTTGAAAAAATTATTGGTAATGATAAAATAAAACAAATGCTAGGAGAAACTATATTATCAGGTAATTATTTACATAGCTATTTGTTCGAAGGTGAAGAAGGGATTGGCAAAATAATATTTGCTAAAGAATTTTCAAAAGGCATTTTAGAATACAAAAACGACATAGAAAACAATAATCATCCGGATTTAAATATAATAGAACCTGATGGGAACAGTATCAAAATTGAGCAAATTCGTATGTTACAAACAAAAATTATTGAAAAGCCAATTTTAGCAAAAAGGAAAGTCTACATTATTGATAAAAGTGAAACAATGACAAAAGAAGCTCAAAATTGCCTTTTGAAGACATTGGAAGAACCACCAGAATTTGCAGTAATTATTTTAATTTGCTCTAACGAAAATATGCTACTTAGTACAATTAAATCAAGATGCACAAAAGTGGCATTTCAAAAAATTTCAAAAGAAGAAATGAAGCAATTCATAGAAAAAAATGGTTTGTTCAAGCATATTTCAGAGAGCATGCTAGAAGCTATAAACGGAAGTATAGGTAATGCGTATAAGATAAAGGAAAACCAAGATTCATATGAAAAAACAGAAAAAATATTAGAAAAAATAGATACATATGACAAGATTGAATTTGTAAAAAATGCAGAGTATTTGTATAAGGAAAAAGATAGCATAACAGATGTTCTTGAATATATCAATGTAATTTTATTTGAAAAAGCTAAAACAGATGACAGATTTATAAATTGCATTCAATATGTAGAAAAAGCAAAAAACAAACTAAAACAAAATGCGAATTTTGACATGACAATAGATGATATGCTTTTTCATTTATGGGAGGAAGTAAATGAAAACAATAATAGGAGTTAGATTTAGAAAACCTGGAAAAATCTATTTTTTTGATCCAGGAGACCTAAATATTGAAAAAGGCAGTAATGTAATAGTAGAAACAAGCATGGGGCAAGAGTTCGGAGAGGTAATGATAGCAAACAGAGAAATACCAGAGTCAAAACTTACAGCACCATTAAAAAAAATTATTAGAGTTGCAACACCCAAAGATGTAGAACATGAAAAAGAGAACAAAGAAAAAGAAAAAGAAGCATTAAAAATATGTGAAGAGAAAATAAAAAAACACAATCTAGACATGAATCTAACAGAAGTCGAATATAAATTTGATGGTAGCAAAATAGTATTTTATTTTACAGCAGATGGAAGGATTGACTTTCGCGAATTGGTTAAAGATTTAGCAGCAATTTTCCACACTAGAATTGAACTTAGACAGATAGGGGTAAGGGACGAAATCAAAAAAATAGGTGGAAATGGAATGTGTGGCAGAGAATTATGTTGTTGTTCATTCTTAAGAAATTTTGAAAACGTTTCAATTAAAATGGCAAAGGAACAAAATATTTCACTTAATCCATCAAAAATTTCAGGAAATTGCGGAAGACTTATGTGTTGCCTAAAATATGAAGAAGAAGTATATGATGAAAAATTAAAAAGACTTCCTAAAATAGGAGCAATAGTTAAAACAGAAGACGGAGAAGGAGAAATAGTTGGAATAGAAACGCTAGCAGAAAGAGTAAAAGTTAAGCTTAAGGACGGAGAAGAAACGTTCTTTAAAAGATTTAATGCTAGTGAAGTAGAAGTAATAAAAGACGTACAAAATGATGAAGACATAGAATCTGATGTTAATGCAGAAGACTTAGCTGAACTTGAAAAACTAGAAAAACTTGCAGAATCAGATGTAGAAAATGATGAAGAAATATAGTAAAAGGAGGGGAAAGAAATGGCATACAAAATTACAGAAAAATGTATTAGTTGTGGAGCTTGTGCAGGGGCTTGCCCAGTAGGATGCATTGCGCAAGGTAGCGAAAGATACCAAATTGATCCAGCACAATGCATAGCATGTGGAACATGTGCTGGGGTTTGCCCAGTAGGTGCACCAGAGGCTGAATAAACGCTAAATTAATGATTTTTTTGGGGACGTTGATAAAAAGTTTCTTTTTATCAACGTCCCCAAATGGTTATTCTTTATTTGTCATTGCTTCTAAATCTAGTAATTCTTGCCATCTTGCATCTACTTCTTTTTGGAATTCTTCTATCATCCATTCATTTCCAGGTTTAAACATGTGTTTAAATCTCTTTTGCGGTTTTAAGAATTCTTCAATTGGTAATTTATTAGTTGGCTTGTAGTTTATAATGTATTTTCCATTAATTACTTCATATAGTGGCCAATAGCATGTTTCTACAGCCAGTTTATTTATTTGCATTAAATCTTCTGTCTTATATCCCCATCCTCTTGGACATGGAGCAAGTACATTTAAAAATGCAGGACCCTCTGTATAAATTGCTTTTTCAGCTTTTTCATATAAATCTTTGTAATTATTAAGAGCAATACTTTGTGCAACATAAGGAATGTGATGTCCTACTAAAACTTTTGTTAAATCTTTTCTAGATTGCATTTTTCCAGGTATTTTGCTACCTGCAGGTGTTGTTGTTGTATCTGCAAATTTTGGTGTTGCAGAAGAACGTTGAATACCTGTATTCATGTATGCACCATTATCATAGCATACATAAACCATATCATGTCCTCTTTCCATTGCACCAGATAAACTTTGCAATCCTATATCATATGTACCACCGTCACCACCAAAAGCGATAAATTTTGTATGCTCGTCTTCTGGCAGCTTTCCTTGTCTTTTTAATGATTTGTATGCAGCTTCAACTCCAGATTCAGTTGCTGCTGCACATTCGAATGCTGTGTGTATAAAAGAATCTGTCCATGCTGTATATGGATAAATGAATGTAGAAACTTCCATACAACCTGTAGCTCCAGCAACAACTGCATGGTCTTCTGGCTTTAAGGCTCTCATAACCATTCTTGCAACAGATGGAGCTCCACAACCAGCACACATTCTATGTCCTGCAGTAAAACGAGAAGGCTTTTCTGCAACTACTTCTTTTAAATTATATGCCATAATTAAAACTCCTTTCTATTTCTCTCTGATACCTAAGTATCTAAATGGATTTTCAGCTTTTCCAACTTTTGCAACTTCTACTAAATCTTTATATACAGTTTCAATATCGCTTGCTGGAACATCTCTACCGCCGATACCGTATATATAGTTTACAGTTGGTACTGCAACTCCGTTTACAAACATTGAAGATGTAACATCTTCAAATAATGCACCACCGGCACCATTTACTGAATCTGCTTTATCTAAAACTGCAATTGCTTTTTGACCTTGTAATGCTTTGGCAATTTCATCAACTGGGAAAGGTCTAAACATACGTACTTTAAGCACACCAGCTTTTATACCTTGCTCCCTTAACCTGTCTGCAGCGTATTTTGCAGTTCCTGCTGTTGAGTTCATGCAAACTATGGTAAGCTCACTATCATCCATTTTGTATTCTTCAAAGAAACCATAATGTCTTCCAGTTAATTTCTCGAAATCTGCTGATACTTCAGCGATTACTTTTTTAGCATTTCTCATAGCTTCTGCTTGAGCTTTTTTATGTTCAAATAGATATCCTTGTAAATCCAAAGGACCAATTGCAATTGGCTCTTTTCTATTTAACAAATAATGCTCAGGTTTGTATGTCCCTACAAATTCTTTTACTTTATCGTCTTCAAGAAGCTCAATATTTTCAATTGAATGTGATGTGATAAATCCATCTTGGCATACCATTAAAGGTAATTGAACATCTTTGTGTTCTGCAATTCTATGTGCCATAAGAAGGTTATCATATGCTTCTTGATTGCTTTCTGAAAATAGTTGTATCCAACCACTATCACGAACACCCATTGCATCTGAGTGATCATTATGAATATTTAAAGGACCAGATACTGCACGGTTTACCAAACTCATAACTATAGGAAGTCTTAAGCTTGATGCAATATAGATCATTTCCCACATAAGAGAAAGACCATTTGATGATGTAGCAGTCATTGCTCTGGCACCAGCTGCTTCTGCACCAATACATGCAGACATAGCACTATGTTCACTTTCTACAGCAACAAATTCTGTATCTACAGCTCCATTACTTACAAAGCTTGAAAAATACTGTGGTATTTCTGTAGAAGGTGTAATTGGGAAAGCAGCTACAACGTCTGGATTGATTTGTTTCATTGCAATAGCAGCGGCTTCATTTCCACTTAATCTTTCACGTATTCCCATTTTTGTTCTCCTTTCTATTTCATTTCAATTGCTCCGAATGGGCATACTTTTGCACATATACCGCATCCTTTACAATAATCATAATTAAAATCTTCACGTTTTTGTTCGTGGTTTACAGGTATAGCATCATCTGGGCAAACAGGGAAACAAAGTCCACATTGTTTGCATTTTTCAGGAATATATACTGGCTTTTGAGAACGCCAGTCGCCAGTTTTAAATTCTCTTGCGTTTCCTGCATCATAAATTGTTCCACCAACTGTAAGGTCTTGCCATGGTGTATTTGTAGTCATTTTTTCGCTCATTAATTTTCCTCCTTTTAAAAGTTGAATTCTTTTGATTTAAGCCCACTCCCGGTGAGTTATATTTTTTCCTTCTCATTGCCCCATCATAGAACTTGTAACTCGTGATTTGCACTCATACAAGTTCTGCGGCGGTCATCCCGGAGCCATTCGGCAGAAAAAATATAGAACTCAGCTCGCGCTATGCTGAGACAATGAGGACATTCCTCGCAAGAGGTGTGTCCCCTTGTCTCAATTAATTAACTTTTTTAACTTCGCTTAAAGCAAGCTCTAAGGCCTTCATATTACCGTCAATTACTTCAGGCTTTTTAGCAAATTTATGCTTAAATGAGCCAATCATATCAGCTAGAAAATCTTCGTCTGACATAATTCCACTAACTTTAACAATTGCTGCAAGCATAGGAGTATTTGGAAAATATTGTCCTAAAGCTTCCATAGATACTTTTCTAGCATCAATAGAATAAATGCTTCCTTCATAATTTTTTAATGCATTTTTTAGGTATTCTCCATCCTTTGTTGTGTTGATAATAATAGCACCTTCTTTTTTTAGACCAGCTGTAACATTAACACTCTCTAAAAGTGTGTCATCAACTACTACAACATAGTCTGGCTCATAGATGTTACTATGAATTGTTATAGGTGAACTACTAATTCGATTATAAGCAGTAATAGGAGCACCCATTCTTTCAGGTCCATATTCAGGGAAGCCTTGAATATATTTGCCTGTGTTAAAAGCAGCGTCAGCAAGTAGCAATGATGCAGTTTTTGCACCTTGACCACCTCTTCCGTGCCATCTGATTTCAATCAAATCGTTCATAAAGTGAACCCTCCTTTTATACAAAACAGTATATTTCTAAAATTAAAAAAAGTCAATAAAAACCTTGAAAAGAAAAAACGAATAACGTATAATTAAATTGATTATTCTAACTAAACCAAGGAGGAACAAATGAGAAAGAATGATAGAGGTGCTATTACGCTTTTTACGCTTATTGCAGGACTTTTCTTTGTAGCATTTTTAACATCTATGCTATTAATAGGGGCTGTAAAAAGACAATCTCAAATAGAAGCAACAAAACAAACAGAAAAATTATATTCTCAGGGCAATGCAAATGAAATATATGATAGCTATTTTGGTGGAGATGCAGTACCTATATATACTTTTGCACAACTTAAAGAGATGTGCAGTGGGAAAGAAATAGTTATAAACGAAGAGGGGGGAAAGTATTTTACTTTTTCACCAAGTGCAATATACATTTTACGAAATGACTTAGAGGGAGAACATAATGGAATATTATCTATTCCTCCAGTAGCATTTACTGAAAATGGCAGACTAGAGGGAAATGGAAAAACAATTAAAATAAAAGACACGAGTAAAACAGCAGATGAAACTTATTATTATTACAATAGTAGCAATAATTATGCTTTTCCGTTAACAAAAGAAGGATATTCATATTTAGGATTACAATTATATTTTGATGGCGTAAACAATACAGCTAATGGACATAGTAACACTACTACAATTTGGAAAGATATCAGTGGAAATGGAAATGATGCAACAATCACAGGAGGAACATGGAATACAGACTCATTATTATTTGACGGTGTAGATGATTCGGCTGACGTGAGCTTTAATACGGACTTCTCACCTGCAACTACAGTCCAATGTACATATTTATTGAAAGATGCAAACGCAGCATTTGTATGGAGTTTTTATAATGACACTACAACAAATTATCGTTTTGCAGGAGGATATAGAAGTGGAACTATATATGTTAAAAACGATTCAGGAGGTGTAAAAACTTACGGTACATTTGATCAAACTAACAAAACAGCAATGAATACTACAATTTTAAAACCTTCGGAGAATAAATGTACTTTTTATAGAGATGCAGATTCCACACCAGGATATTTTAATACTGAAGGAATTAACGATAATATACATGCGACTGGAATATCATTTGCAAGATGGAACATATACCATGAAGTAAAGATGTATAGATTCATGGTATATAACCGAGAACTATCAAGAGAGGAAATTGAACATAACTACAAAGTAGATAAAACAAGAGTAAACTTTTAATAGAAAATATCTTCAAAAAGAGCCATAAACATGGCTCTTTTGTATTGACTTTTGACGAAAAAGAATATAAAATATGTGTAGCAAAAAAGAAGCATTTTTCATTTGCAAAATAAGGAGGAAAAAACGAAAATGGGAGAAGTTATCGTTATTACATCAGGAAAAGGTGGAGTTGGAAAGACAACGACAACAGCAAACTTAGGTTCAGCTCTTGCTCTAGAAGGAAAAAAAGTTGTACTTGTAGATACAGACATTGGGCTTCGTAACCTAGATGTTGTTATGGGGTTAGAGAATAGAATAGTATACGATATAGTAGATGTTGTTGAAGAAAAGTGCAAATTAAGACAAGCCCTAATTAAGGATAAGCGTTTTCCAGAACTTTTCTTACTTCCTGCTGCCCAAACAAGAGATAAAAGTGCTGTAAATGAAGAACAAATGAAGGATTTAACATCAAAACTTAAGGAAGAGTTTGACTATATATTAATTGATTGCCCTGCAGGAATTGAGCAAGGGTTTAAAAATGCTATTGCTGGAGCAAATAGAGCAATAGTAGTTACAACTGCAGAAATTTCCGCTATAAGAGATGCTGACAGAATTATAGGATTACTAGAATCCTCAGAAATAAAAAATCCAGAGCTTATTGTAAATAGACTTCGTCCAGGAATGGTAAAGAAAGGCGAAATGATGGACGTAAATGACATCGTTGATCTTCTTTCAATAGAATTAATTGGTGTAGTGCCAGATGATGAATATATTATTACACAAACAAACAAAGGAGAGCCTGTTGTTTCAAACAAAAAGGCACCTTCAGGAAAGGCATACATGGAAATAGCTAAGAGAATTTTAGGAGAGAATATTGAAGTTAGCATACCAGGAAGGAAACAAAGCTTTTTCGAAAAGCTGAAAAGAATATTCAGTCGTAAATAATTACTTTATAGGAGGAAGGGTATGTTTGAAAGTATTTTGAACTTTTTTAGAGGGCTTAAGAAATCTGAAACTAAAACTTCAAATTCAGGCGGAACTGCAAAAGAAAGACTTCATCTTGTGTTAATGCAAGATAGAGCTAATGTTTCGGCAGACTTCTTAGAACTCATGAAACAAGAAATTATAGAAGTTATTAAAAAATATATTGAAGTAGATGAAAGCGCTATAGATGTGAGATTAACACATAAAAATGGGGAAAATGGAGAGAATGGCGCTCCAGCACTTTATGCTAATATTCCTATTTTAAATATTAGAAATGACATGAAAAAAATAGATCCTGCAACAGGAAAAACCGACGTAGAGGTAAATGAAGCAGAAGAGAGCAAAAAGGAAGAAAACAGTAATAACGAAGAAAGCAGTGAAGAAAAACAAGAAGAAAATAAGGATGGCGTTCAAGTAAAAAACAAACAGGAAGATAAAAAAGAAACAAGCGAGGAAAAAGACTCAGACAAAGCAGAGAAAAAAGATGAACAAGAAAACAGTGAAAATAATGGAGAAAACGATCAAGACAACAAAGCAGAAGAAAATAAAAATGAATAATTTAATGTAGGGGAGACTAAATCAAAATGTGAATGTACATATTTCTTATGGCAGAGGATATGTAACCCCTACATTTTGCATATTTTAAACAAGTAAAGGGAAAAAAGTGAAGAAGAAATTTTTTAAAAACATGGAATGGGGAATACTAATTTGCAGTGTGCTACTCCTTGCAATAGGCATGGTAGCGCTTTTTTCTGCTACCCAAAATTCAAACTACGACGAATTTATAAAACAAGGAGTGTGGGCATTGGTAAGTATACCAGCTATAATGGTTTTTATGTTGGTAGATTACGATTTTTTGGCAAAATTATCGCCTTTCTTTTATGGGATTTTTATTATATTGCTCGTTGCGGTGTTATTTACTCCGCCAATTAATGGAGCATCTAGTTGGTTTGTACTAGGGCCAGTGTCATTCCAGCCTGCAGAGCTTGCAAAAGTTTTCGTTATTTTGTTTGTTAGCTATGTAATTAACTTACTTTGCAAAAAAGGAAGAGTAGAAATTAATAAAATTTGGAAATTAGGGTTAGTACTTATCTCAGCTGCTGCACCAATACTACTTATTGCGAAACAGCCTGATATTGGAACTGCAATGGTTTTCTTTATAGCATTGTGTTTTATGCTATTTGCAAGTGGAATAAAAGCAAAGTTTATTATCGCAGCTGTATTACTTGTTATAATTTTATTACCTATACTTTATTTCTTTGTTCTACCAGAACATGCAAAAACAAGAATAGAAGTTTTTTTAGACCCTGAACAAGACCCGAGAGGAGCAGGATATAATATTATACAATCAAAATTAGCAATTGGCGCAGGAGAGCTTTTGGGAATGGGAATATTTAAGGGAAACCAGACTCAGCTTGGATTCCTATATCCAAAGAGCACAGACTTTATATTTGCAGTTATAGGTGAAGAATTTGGATTTATTGCATCTAGTGTAGTTATAGTTTTGTATGTAATTCTAATTACAAAATCAATATATGTAGCTAAAACTGCAAAAGATGATTTGGGCTCATACATTGCTATGGGAATAGCGGGAATGTTTTTCTTCCATATGGCAGAAAACATAGGAATGACAATAGGGTTGCTCCCAATTACAGGAATACCGCTTCCATTTGTAAGCTATGGAGGGAGTTCTCTACTTACAAATTTTATAGCTATTGCAATATTATTAAATATAAGTGGAAGGAGACAAAAAGCAATTTTTGTTGAGTAAAAATGTTAAAAATAGGAGATGTTGAGCTTAAAAACAATGTATTACTTGCTCCTATGGCTGGAGTTACAGATAAAGCGTTTAGGAAGATAGTACAAGAACAAGGGGCAGGACTTACTTTTACAGAGATGGTAAGCAGTAAGGCATTACATTTTAATGATAAAAAAACTGAAAAACTAATGGATATAACAGAAGAGAAAAGGCCAATTGCAATTCAGATTTTTGGCAGTGAACCAGAAATTATGGGTGAAATTGCAAAAAAGATAAGTAGTAAATGTGACATTATAGATATAAATATGGGATGCCCTGCGCCAAAAGTAGTGAAAAATGGTGATGGAAGCAAATTACTTTTAAATCCTAAGCTTGCATGCAAAATTGTAGAAGAAACCGTGAAGAATGCAACTGTACCCGTTATGGTCAAAATGAGATCAGGATGGGATGAAAACCATATAATAGCAGATAAATTAGCAAAGGAAATTGAATCGGCTGGGGCGTCTGCAATAACAATACATGGAAGAACACGTGAGCAATATTATGGGGGAAAAGTTAACCTAGAAATAATAAGAGCTGTAAAAAATGCAGTAAGTATTCCAGTTATTCGGTAATGGCAATATTACATCATGTGAATCTGCAAAAGAAATGCTTGACTATACCGGAGTAGACGGGATTATGATTGGAAGAGCATCATTAGGGAATCCATGGATCTTTAGAGAAATCATAGAATTTATAAATTCAGGAAATAGTGTTCCAAAGCCAAGTCCCAAAGAGAAAATAACTACAATGCTAAAACATTTAGATTTTGAAATACAGGATAAAGGAGAAAAATTAGCAGTTCTAGAAATGAGAAAGCATTTTGGATGGTACATGAAAAACATGCCAGATGCTGCCAAAATTAGAAAATGGATAAACGAAATTGAATCAAAAGAGGAACTTGTAAAGTTAATAAAAGAATATTTCAGTAACTTATAGAATAAGATAAAGTAGTCATTTTATGGCTACTTTTTTATTGCAAGGAGACAAAGATGAAACGAATACTAATTGCTTCTACAGTTTTAATTAGCGTAATACTTGTAATTTATATTTTCAATAAAAAAATTTATAACACAGAGAAAATTGGAAATACTATAGTTAAGACAAATATACAAGCCTATGTTTTAAGCATAACTTCATATGAGGCAATTGCAGATATCACTATTACAAACGGAAAAACAACAAACAAATACAAGATAAAACAAAATGAGAATTTAAATGGCGGTTTTGAACAGGTAGTTATTGAACCAGAAACTATTAAACGGGACTACAATAAAATTCGATGAAAAAAAATTAGAAGTATATAACACAAAAATTAATGCAAGCAAGATATATGAAAATTATAATTATATTTTAAGCAATCACTTATCGCTTTTAAGCTTTATTAACGATTTTAAAAATTCAGAAGATGCAAAATACATTGAAAATGAAAATGAAGCCATTATGGAATTAAGTAGGAAAAACGAAAACAGATATATTGCAAAAGAAATATTAAAAATAGATAAACATACAGGAACCCCCAAAAGCTTAGAGATACAAGATAATACACAAAAACTTCTGGTTTACATATTATATAGTGAGATTAAAATAAATGACGAACCAGAAGAAATATTAGCAAATAATATTTGAATATAGATAAAAAGGAAGCTTCTGCAAGTGAAATTTATTTTAATTTTAAAATTTAGGGTTGTATATACACTTAAAAAAAGCAGGAGTGAAGCAAATGATAATAAAAAGAGGGGATATGTATTATGCGGATTTAAGCCCAGTTATTGGATCCGAGCAAGGAGGAATACGACCTGTACTTATAATTCAGAATGATACAGGAAATAAATATAGTCCAACAGTAATTGCAGCAGCAATTACATCGCAAATGAATAAAAGCAAACTTCCTACTCACATAGAAATAGGCTCAGAAGAATTCGGATTAAAAGCAGATTCAGTTGTGCTTGCTGAACAGATTCGTACAATCGACAAAAGCAGATTAAAAGAAAAAATAGGGCATATAGACGACGAAAGCATTATGGGAAAAATTAATAATGCATTGGGAGTAAGCTTCCGGATTATAAACCCTTTTTGCTTAGAAATCACGAAAAAAGAGCAAACTCATTAGGCAAACTAAATATGGATTGCCTAATGGGCTTGCTCTTTAATATTATATTTTTAATTTCTTTATGGATTTTACCTCTTCAAAAAGCTTTTCAATATTAGCTTGCTTAGCATTTAAAGCAGTTTCATATTGATTCAAAACTTCTTTGTAATTCTCAAAAGTTTCACCCTGTGCAAGCAAAATTCGCATGCCTTCTTTATAATATTCTTGCTTTTTTTCTGTTCTTTCGCCAAGCATTTTCTCATGATACTTATCTATTTCTTTTAATCGCTTTATTTCACCTTTTAAGTAATCAACATAATCAAAATTTTGACTAATTTCATATTCTGTATCGTCAATTACAACTTTAAATAAGCATTTTAAAACATGTTTATTAATTTTACCTAATTTAGCATCTTCAGCCATTTGCGCTAAGGCACTGTCATTTGCAATTTTTTCATTAGGTTTACTATTTTCAATAAGGATTTTTAAAGTATCAGTAATACCAATGTGAGTTTTATACTGCCTTTTGCTTGTAATGGCATCAAATTCATCAGCAACACGAATTATTTGGCCTTCCAAAGGAATATCTTTTGCATGTAACCCATTAGGATAACCAGAACCATTCAATGCTTCATGATGATACAAAGGACCCGCACAATATGGACGAAGTTTTAAATCCTTAAAACACATTTCATATCCGATGGTTGTATGTGTTTTCATTATGGCATATTCTTCATCTGTAAGTGGCCCATTTTTTTGCAGGATTTGTGGTGGAATAAACATTTTTCCAATATCATGTAAATATGCACAAATCGTACAATAAACAGTAAAATTTTTGTTTAAATGCAGGTATTCGCATAGTCTACATGTAAGAGAAGCAACATTTTCTGAATGCTTTCTCGTAAATACGTCAAGACTATCAAGCATATTTAATTGATAACGCATAGAACTATCAAGGTCATAAGACTTAAGAGCTGTATTACTATAAAAATCAAAAGAATCATTTTTCATATGTATTATCCTCCAAAAGCATTTTATATTAAAAGAATAAAAAGGTCAAGAGAAATGATGAGCATGATGATTCAAAAGCCACTTGGTAACTCACGTAACAAATGACTTTTTAAATGCTTTTTCAAAAATAAACCCATAAATTATCTTGCTGTGAATTATCTATAATTACATATTTTTACATTGTTTTTTTATTATAACCGTTGCAGCGCTTGGCATGCGACTTGATTTTAGCTATAAAAAGTGGTAAAATTATATTAATAGGCCAGTGGCTTATTAAAGTACTTGCTGCACAATCCAAAAAACGACCAACAAAGGAGAGACATTCATGAAAAAAATGGTGTGCACGATTCTTGCAGCAATGCTGCTGATGATGGTGATGGGATCTGCTTCTGCAGAACTGCAGGTTGTCAAGGAGTATACTACAGAGGATGGCATTCATGTCATCACCTGGCAGGACCCTGAAGACTTTTCGCAGATTGCGATTACTCTGGAAGATACATTCGAATGTGGGGTTTCTCTCACAATTCACGGCCGTCCAGAGATGAGCGCAGAACTCTTGGAAATGCTTCAGTATTTCAGGCTTGGCGAAGATGCTTTTTCAGGCATAGACAACAAGCTTGACTACGGGCGCATCCTGTGGATATATGGACTTGAAGAAGGCAACATCTGATGTTGTTATAATCGGTCCAATTCCACAACCATTCAGCAAGTACGCCCACCCCGACAGCAATGGAGGGGTGGTTCTTTTTTATGCAAAATTACTTGTAAAAAAATGATTTTTCCTGTATGATTATATGTGTTTAAAAGAGGTGCAAAAGATGTATTTAAAAAAATTAGAATTATATGGATTTAAATCATTTGCTGACAAAACTACCTTAGAGTTTATGCCAGGTATTACAACAGTAATTGGACCGAATGGATCGGGAAAGAGCAATATTTCTGATGCTATTAGGTGGGTACTTGGAGAGCAAAGCATGAAATCATTAAGAGGCTCAAAATCTGAGGATATAATTTTTGCGGGAACACAAAGTAGAAAGTCATTAGGATTTGCAGAATGCTCGATTATAATTGATAATACAGATGGAAAACTTCCTGTAGAATATTCTGAAGTCACAGTAACTAGAAGACTATACAGAAGTGGAGAAACGGGATATTTTATAAATAAAACACCTTGTAGACTAAAAGACATTTTAGAGCTGTTTATGGACACAGGTATAGGAAAAGACGGATATTCAATTATTGGCCAAGGAAAAATTGATGAAATTTTAAGTAACAAGTCTGAAGACAGAAGACGTATTTTTGAAGAAGCAGCAGGAATTGTAAAATATAGAACAAGAAAAGAAGAAGCAGAGAAAAAGCTTGAACAAACAAAACTAAATTTACTACGTATAAATGATATTTTATCTGAGATAGAAGGAAAAATTGAACCTCTTAAGAACCAATCTGAAAAAGCAAAAAAATTTTTAGATTTAAGAGAAGAATTAAAAGGTATCGAAATTGGGCTATTTTTGTGTAATATAGATAATTATAAACAAAAGCTAGAGGAGCTTATAGCAGATGCAACCGTGCTAGAAGAACAAGTAAAAGATGAAGAAGAAAAGTATTCAAATATGCAGGTGCTAAGAGAAGAACTAAAAACAGAGATAGAAGGACTGAATAGCAAAATAGAAGAAATGCAAAATCTTGGATTCGAAAGCACAAACAAGATAGAGCAGTTAAATTCAGACATTAGAGTATCGAAAGAAAGAATAGAAGCAGGCAGACAAAACAGTGGAAGATATGTAGAAGAAATAGAGGAGCTAAACAAAAAAATTACATCATTAGAAGAAGAAAAAAAGCAGAAGAACGATAAAAAGACTAACCTTTTTGCAAACAAGGAAAAGTTTGAAAAAGAATTGAAAGAAAAAGAAGATGAGCTAGCTAAAATTTCTTCAAAGCTGTCAAACAAAGAAAAAGAAATAGAAGATAAAAAACAAAAAATGCAATTAAATATGGACATGAAGTATGAGAAAAAAAATCAGATTGCGCAAGAAAATTCTAACATAGAAAACTTTGCAAAAAGAGAAAAAGCATTAAAAGATGAGATTGATTCTACAATTTCAGAATTAGATTCATCAAGAATGACAAAATCTGAAATATCTAAATCATTTACAGAGATAGAAAGCAAAAGAAATACAGCAAAGGATGCACTAGAAGCTATTAGCAAGCAAAGAGATGAAGCAGAAGCTAAAACAAAAGAACTAGAAAAAAAGGTACAAAATTTGACAAGCGAGCTTCAGATGAAAGAGACAAAAAAGAGATTTTTAGTAGAAACAGAAAAGGAAAAAGAAGGCTATACAAGAAGCGTTAAACTTTTGTTAGAAGATTGCGAAAAAAACAGCAAACTAAGAAGTGGTATGCACGGAGTTTTAGCTGATTTAATTTCTGTTCCAAAGGAATATGAAGTTGCAATAGAAATGTGCTTAGGACAAGCCTTGCAAAACATTGTTACAGATGATGAAGATACTGCCAAAAAGTTAGTGGAGCACTTAAGAGAAAATAAACTTGGAAGGGCATCTTTTTTACCAATTTCTTCTGTAAAGGGAAAAAAGATAGATAGACTGATTAAAAACGCTTTGCCAGGAGTAATTGGAGTTGCATCAGATTTAGTTAATACAGATAAAAAGTATGAGCAAATTGTGCTAAATTTACTTGGAAAAACTGTATTAGTGGATAATATGGATACTGGAGTAATTTTGGCAAAGCAAAATCAATATAGCTTCCGTATTATTACTCTTAAGGGAGATGTTATAAATTCGTCTGGAAGTATTACTGGTGGATATGTAACTCCTAAAACTGTTAGTATACTTGGAAGAAAGCAGGAAATTCAAGCTCTAGAAACAGAAATAAATAAAATAAAGAATGAACTTGAAAAAGCAAATAAGGAAAAGACTGATTACGAAGAAAGCATTCAAACAGTTTTAGAAGAGGCTATAGGACTTGAAAAACAAATCGCTGAGCTTGAAATTACATATGCAACGGAAAAACAAAGACTAACATCTATTGAAGAAAATGTTGCCAAATTAGAAGAAAGACTGCTAAAGCAAAAAGAAGAAAAAGAAAAAATAACATCTGAAACAAGTAATGCAAAACAGATTATAGAATCTATTAATAAAGAAATAGAAGTAATAGATAAAGAAAGCGAAGGGCTAAATGCAGAAATTATTCAATTTGCTGAACTTAATAAAGATGACCAAAAATATATTGATGATCTAAATTTTGATATTACAAACTTAAGAATATCGGTATCTTCTTTTGACGAAAGTGAAAGCTCTATAGATGAGATGGTTGCAAGAATCGATGAAGATATAAATGCAACAAAACAAAGTATTGCAAACAAGAAAAGCCTTTGTTCAAAGATTGAAGAAGATGAGGTAGAGCTAAAGAACAAGATAAACATTCTTACAGAAGAAATAGAAAAAATAAAAAATGACATTACAAGTAGCTCAGAGGAACAAGTAAAATTAAAAGAAAGCAGAAGCCAAAAAACCGCAAAACAAGAGGAAACTGAAAAAAAACAAGAAGAAAAAAGAGCCCAAATAGAAGAACTAAAAGCGCAAATATCAAAGCTTGATGTTAAAAAATCAAAATATGAGGTTGAATTAGAACAAGTAATAAACAAAATGTGGGAAGACTATGAAGTAACGCCAAATAACGTAGCAGATTATAAAAGACCAGAAAACATAGCAGAAACGACAAAAAGGGTAAATAAATTAAGGTCAGAGATTAAAGATTTAGGTAGCATAAATATTGACTCAATTGAAGAGTACAAGAAAACAAAAGAAAGATATGACTTTATGTGTGAACAACGATTGGATTTAGAAGACTCAAGTACAAAATTAAAGAAGCTTATTGCGGAAATGGTTACTACAATGAAAGAGCAGTTTACTTCTCAATTTAAAACGATAAATAAATATTTTGGAGAAGTATTTGTTCAGCTATTTGGCGGAGGCAAAGCAGAGCTTAAGCTTACTGATAGTGAAAACATACTAGAAAGTGGAATTGAAATAGAAGCACAGCCACCAGGAAAAAAATTACAAAACATGATGCTTTTATCAGGTGGTGAAAAGGCATTTACTGCTATAGCACTTTTATTTGCAATTCTAAAAATTAATCCAGCTCCTTTTTGCGTATTAGATGAAATTGAAGCGGCATTAGACGATGTAAACGTATACCGCTTTGCAGACTATTTAAAGAAATATACTAAGGAAACTCAATTCCTTGTAATTACTCACAGAAAAGGAACCATGGAAGCTGCTGATACAGTTTATGGTATAACCATGGAGGAAAATGGCGTAAGTAAACTACTTTCAATGAAACTAAAATGATTAATTAGAAAGCAATTCAAACAAACTTAATGAAATCAATATTATTCCAGATAAAATGCTCCATATAGATGGGCTTAAGGATGATATTGATTTTATTTTTTTTCCAATTATTATACCAATCGATAAAAATAACAAATGGAAGAAAGCAACTAAAGCTGGAAACCAAAAAGCGGAATTATATAAATTAACATAGAATAATCCTGTTGCAACTGCATCGGCTGATACTGCAAGCCCTAAAAATAAAGCTTCTTTCGAATCAATAGAAAGAGAACTGTCAAAATCCGAAATGCTAGGATCTGCAAGTATTTTTGAAATGCCAGGCTTCTTTCTAATGCTTTGAAATATAATTAAAATACCTATAATTGCAGGAAACAAGCTACTAAATAAATTAGCAATCCACGCAGGAACAAGACTTAATATTAATTTGCCAAATACTATTGAGAAAAGGACAACAAGAAAAGACGTAATAAAAAGAATTATGCGAGATTTTAAAGATATTTTTATACCATTAATACCATATGCTGTTCCCACACCAAATGAGTCAAGACTAAAAACAATAGCAAGCAATGACGAAGTAAAAAACATAAAAAACACCTCTTTACATAATATGTCAATAGACTTAATTAGTGAAAATAAAAGATTAAGTATGTCATATTTATAATTTCACTGAATATATATTAATAAAATAAACCGAAGGAGGAATATAAAAATGTGGCATACATTGACAAAGGAAGAAGTTAGGAGAAAACTTAGGACAGACTTGGCAAATGGACTAACAGAAGAAGAAGCTAAAAAAAGACAAAAAGAATATGGAGAAAATAAGCTTAAAGATAAGAAAAAAAACAACATTATGATTAAGTTTTTACTGCAGTTTAATGATTTTATGATTATTATTTTGTTGATAGCTGCAGGTGTTTCAGCAGTTATCAGCTATGCAGAAGGAACACGGAGAATATATTGATTCTATTATAATAATTGCAATTGTTGTGTTTAATGCATGCATGGGACTCATACAGGAAACCAGAGCAGAAAAAGCTTTAGAGGCTTTAACTAAGCTTTCGGCTCCTATTGCAAAGGTAAAAAGAGAAGGCAAAATAAAAGAGGTTCCATCAAGTGATGTTGTACCAGGGGATATTGTTTTACTTGAAACAGGAAATTTTGTTCCTGCTGATAGTAGAATTATAGAAGAGTCAAGTTTAAGTATAGAAGAATCTGCCCTAACTGGAGAATCTGCTCCTGTAAAAAAGGAGGCAACTTGCACTCTTGAAAAAAACATAATGCCAGCAGACATGATTAACATGGCATTTGCGACTACTACTGTAAGCGCAGGACATGGAGAAGCGGTTGTGTGTGATATTCGGAATGAAAACAAAAGTAGGACAAATTGCAAATTTGATTTTATCTGATGAAGCGCCTGAAACTCCCCTTCAAAAGAAACTTCGGTGAAGTAGGAAAAAAATTAGGACTAGCTGCACTGATTATTTGTTCATTTATTTTTGTAATTGGAGTGTTAAAGAGAATTCCATGGATTCAAATGTTTATGACATCAGTAGGACTAGCAGTTGCAGCTATTCCAGAAGGACTCCCTGCAATTGTAACAATACTCTTATCCATAGGGGTAACAAAAATGGCAAAGAAAAATAGCATAATAAGGAAACTGCCAGCAGTTGAGACGCTTGGAAGTAGTAATGTAATTTGTTCAGACAAAACAGGAACACTTACTAAAAACATGATGAAAGTTACTAAAATAACAGATGGATCTTATAGCATTACTAGTGAAATAACAAGTACGAATAGATTGATTATAGAACTGCGGAGCTCTTTGTAATGATGCAAAAGAGCAAGAAGAAAATGGCAAATGGAGTGTTTTAGGTGAACCAACAGAATCTGCAATTATAAACGCAAGCCTTGAAAACAAGATTCATAAATCTGATTTAGAGAGAGACTTTCCACGTGTCCGGAGAGATACCATTTGATTCTTCAAGAAAGCTTATGACGACAATACATAAAATGCAGTCAGGATATAGAATTATTACTAAAGGAGCACCTGATATTTTATTAAGTAAATGTTCAAAAGACTATAATAATGGTAAAATACAAAATATGAATATATCTAGAATAGAGGAAATTAAAAATGCAAATAGAAAAATGGCAGAAAAAGCATTAAGAGTATTAGCTGTTGCTTATCTAGATACACAACACATGCCGACTAATATTAAAGCTGAACAAATTGAGAAAAACTTGATATTTGTAGGTTTAATAGGAATGATAGATCCTCCAAGAGAAGGAGTAAAGGAAGCAGTAGAAACATGTAGAAAAGCAGGAATTAAAACTGTAATGATAACAGGAGACCATATAGACACTGCAAAAGCAATTGCAAAAGAAATTGGAATATTAAAAGGTTCGGATTTGGCTATTACCGGGACCGAACTAGATAAACTACCGCAAGACAAGCTTGAAAAAGACATAATGAACTATTCGGTTTTTGCCAGAGTTTCACCTGAGCATAAAGTTAGAATTGTAAAAGCATTTAGAGCAAATGGAAAAATAACTGCAATGACAGGGGATGGAGTAAATGATGCACCAGCACTTAAAATGGCGGATATAGGTGTTGCTATGGGAAAAGGAGGAACAGATGTTGCTAAAAGTGCATCAGATATGATATTAGCTGATGACAATTTTGTAACTATTGTGGAAGCTGTAAAGACTGGAAGGCACATATATGACAATATAAAAAAAGCAGTTCATTTTTTGCTAGCAACAAATATAGGGGAAATAGTTGTAATATTTATAGGACTACTACTAGGGCTTGAATCGCCGCTTCTTGCAATACAGCTTCTTTGGGTAAATTTGGTTACTGATTCGATTCCAGCAATAGCTCTTGGGCTTGAACCAGCAGATGCAAATATAATGGCCAGAAGACCAGAGAGTTCAAAAAAAGGGCTATTTTCAGATGGACTTTGGGCGAAAATTTTCATAGAGGGAACTATGATTGGAATGCTTACTTTGTTTAGCTTTACGATAGGCAATAAACTTTTTGGATTAGATGTAGGAAGAGCAATGGCATTTGTTTCATTAAGTATGCTAGAGTTGATTCATAGCTTTAACATAAAATCAAACGAATCAATTTTTAAAATTGGAATAAAGCAAAATCCATATTTGATAGGCTCATTTATTATAGGGGCTTTTTTACAAATAGGAGTTGTAAGTATTGAGCCACTAGCTAAAATATTTGACTGTGTTCCACTAAATATGGAGCAGTGGATGATAGTTGCTTTAATTTCAATATGTCCTATTGTAATAATTGAAACACAAAAGAAATTAAATGAAATAAAGTTTGGGAAAAGAGTTTATGGAATTAAAAGCCAAACTAATGAATAAAAAAGCAAGCATTTGCGAGGAAAACGGAGGGAAAAAGAGGAATAAAGGGAATAAATAACCAAAATTATGATTCGATTTGACATAATTTTGGTTATTTTGCTTTTTCTTCGAATATTAGATTTGAAATTGCCTAGAATATATAGTATAATTAACTTTGTCGCGCATAAAATTAGCCTTAAAAGGAGAGTGAATTTTATTTTAGAAAAGAAAATTAAATACTATACAAAAGAATGTACTAAGTGGACGACTTTATTAGTATTTGGTATTCTTATTATTATATTTGCGATTTTAACGAAATATAAACCTGTTTATATAGTTACGCTTTCTGGAGTAGAAATAGGAATTGTAAATAATAAACATGAAATAGAAGATGCCATTGAGAGCTACGTTCAAAACGTAACAGAAGACATAGCATATATTAACATAGAAGAAATGCCAGAATTTAAATTGAAATTTGTAAGTCGAGAAGAACAAACAAGCGAAGAAGAAGTTCTAATAGCTGTAAGAGATACTGCCATAATTACTTATAGAAGATATGCAATTACATTAGAAGGAGTGCAAAAATCAGTTGTATATTCACTAGATGAGGCAAAGAGCGTAGTAGAAGAAATAAAAGAGGAATTTGATGGAGATTTAGACCTAGATATAGGGGTAGTAGAAATATTTGATACAAACCATGTAGATGTAGAAAATGTTGAAACAGCTGTGGCTAAAGTAAATGATGATTCGCTTATACAGGAAAAGCTCAAAGAAAAAGAAGCAACGGTAAACGGAATAGTATTGCATTTACCATTAAATGAAGAAGCCAAAACAACAATTACTTCGCGTTTTGGTTCGAGAAATGGTGGATACCATTCTGGATTAGATATAGCAACAACAATTGGAACACCTATATATGCAGCAGCTGCAGGAACTGTGACATATGCAGGATGGCAAGGAGGATATGGAAATTTAGTAATTATTTCTCATGGCAATGGTGTAGAAACATATTATGCTCATTGCACGTCAATATATGTATCTACAGGAGAAACAGTAGAAACAGGAGAACTAATTTCATCAGTTGGTTCAACGGGAAATTCTACAGGACCACATCTTCACTTAGAAGTTAGAGTAAATGGAGTAGCTCAAAATCCGCAAAATTATTTATATAAATAAAAATATGTTCAATAAAAACAAGACTTAAGTCTTGTTTTTTCTATATAAAAAATATATAATATACAAACAGTTAAACAATACAAGGAGGAAAAAATGTCTAAAGAAGATTATGAAATTGTTATGGGACTCGAAATTCATGCAGAGCTTTCAACTAAAACCAAGATTTTCTGTTCATGCCCAACCGAGTTTGGAAGCGAACCTAATACACATTGTTGCCCTGTATGTATGGCTATGCCAGGTACTTTACCAGTGCTTAATGAGAAGGTTGTAGAGTATGCAGTAAAAGCAGGACTTGCTATGAATTGTGAAATCTCAGAATATAGTAAAAATGACCGTAAAAATTATTTTTACCCTGACCTACCAAAATCATATCAAATTTCACAATTTGATAAGCCACTTTGCAAAAATGGATATGTTGAAATAGAAACAAAAAATGGCAAAAAGAAAATAAGAATATTAAGAATTCACATAGAAGAAGATGCAGGAAAACTAAACCACGATGAATATGGAAGGGGGAGCTTTGTAGATCTTAATAGAGCAGGAGTGCCACTTATAGAAATCGTATCAGAACCAGATATAAGAGGAGCAGAAGAAGCTGATATTTATTTTAAAAAGATAAAATCAATACTGGAATATATTGAAGTTTCGGACTGCAAAATGCAAGAAGGTTCTTTAAGGGCAGATGTAAATGTTTCAGTAAGAAAAAAAGGTGAAACGAAATTTGGAACGAGAACTGAAATGAAAAACATGAATTCATTTAGAGCTATCCAAAATGCTGTAGAATATGAAGCACAAAGACAGATAGAAATAATAGAAAATGGCGGTAAGATAGAGCAAGAAACATTAAGATGGGACGAGCTACAAGGAAAGACATACCCTATGAGAGACAAAGAAGATGCGCAAGATTATAGATATTTTCCAGAGCCAGATTTAGGAATAATACATATTACAAAAGAATATGTAGATAATGTAAAAAAGAATCTGCCTGAACTCCCAGAGAGCAGGAAAGAAAGATATATTAATGAGTTTAAGTTGCCAGAATATGATGCAAATATTTTAACTTCTTCAAAATATTTTTCTAATCTTTTTGAAGGTGCTGTTTCAAAATGCGGGAATGCTAAGGCCGTTAGCAACTGGATTATGTCTGATATAAGTGGCATTTTAAATGACAAAGAACTAGAACCTGAAAAAATACCATTTACAGCAGACGACTTAGCGGAACTAATTTCGTTAATAGATAAGGGTACTATTAGCAGTAGCATTGCAAAAAAAGTACTACCAGAAATGTTTGATGGAGAAGAAAAAAGACCTTCTAAAATAATTGAAAAGAATGGATGGATACAAATTTCTGACGAAGGTGCTATAAGAGAAGTAGTAAATAAAATATTAGAAGCAAATCCTCAGTCTATTGCAGACTATAAAGCAGGAAAAGATAGAGCACTTGGATTTTTAGTAGGACAAGCAATGAAAGAAACGAAGGGGAAAGCAAACCCAGGAATGCTAAATAAAATGTTCTTAGAAGAATTAAATAAATAATTGGAAAAGATTACATTTGAAAGACTCCTATATTTATGTTAACATAAATATAGGAGTCTTTGTTTTAGGAGAAAAAACATGAAAAAGGTTATAGAAGAATTTTTTAATATTAATTATAATGTAATGAGAATAATAAATAGAGGGCTAGTATTCTCATTTGCAATAGGAATAACTGGAATTGCATTACTACTTACATATAATACAAATACAGTAACATATGATATTTTTAAAGGTGGATTAATACTTGTAAAAGCATCAACAATTTTTGCAGCAGAGTTTATAGGATGTGGATTTATAATAGATAAAATAAAAAAAGGTATAATATAATACTTAAACTTTTTATAAATAATAAAAGAACAAGTTCAAAACTTGTTCTTTTATTATTTATTTCATTGTATTTAGTAATTTTGCTAAGCTAGATTTTTTTCTTGAAGCAGTATTCTTTTTAATTACACCTTTTGTACAAGCTTGGTCTACCTTCTTTGTAGCTGTAACAAAAGCTGCTTCGGCTTCTTTTTTATTTCCTTTTTCAACTGCTTCTTTAAAGCTTTTTACAGCTGTTTTATAAGCTGTTTTAACCATATTATTTTGAGCAGTTTTTGTTTCTATAACACTAACTCTTTTAATTGCAGATTTTATGTTTGGCATTAATAGCACCTCCTTTTAGTCCGTGTAAATTACTATCTTAGATATTTTATCACACTAAAGACATTTTTGCAAGTGATTTTTGGACAATATATACAAAAAGATAGTGTCAATTTTTAGGAGAACTTTTATGGAGGTCTATGAGATTGGATTCTAAAAGTTTATTTTATATTTTAGCATTATCTCAAGCACCTAAAAAATTAATTCTAATTTGTTACCTATTCGGTAGTGCAAGTAGGCAGAGTACTTACGTATTGGTCTAGAGTATAGTATTGAAGTAGTCCTGTAACATGCCCCTCAAGGCTTCTTTGCCCTCCATCTTTAAGTGTTATATTCGATCTCATGTCATAAGTGTCTTTTATTTGCTGCGAAGCTGTGCCATTTCCATGGAAGATATACATTTTGTGTTGATCAAAATCATATTGGATTAAAGTTCCACTTTCGTATAATTCATAAGATCTTATACCGTCTTTATAGTAAACATATACATTTCCAAATTGGCTATCAGCTGTTGTTTCACTATAACCACTTTGTTTTAGTTCATTTCGCTTATCATCGACATTTATTTCCCTGTTAAGATATCTATATCCAATTCCGAATTAAATCATCTCCTATAGTAATATCTCTATCAATGAGCTCTCCATCAAGAGTCATGTCCGTATATCTGCATTTCTTATTTATCCAATCAAATTCATATGTAGCTCCAGCTGCATAGCATATTTTTGTAAGAATTCCATCAGCGTTATAGTAGTATGTATAATATTCTTGTCCATTAGTACTATCATAAACGCTAGTATAATAGAAAGTTGTGCCTTCTGGTGGTTCACCTATTTTTAAATTACTAGTGCTTAATGCAGTAGGTTCTATTGGACCTGGCGCTGATGAACTTACCGGTTCTGGCTGTGGTTCTGGCTGTGGTTGTGTTGTAGAATGCCAATTTACATATAGTGTAACAGTTACATTTCCTTGTTTAAAATCATCGAGCTTACCACATGCATTAGCCAAAGCAGTTGCGTCAATGGCTGCATCAGCTTGACTATATGTGTGACTGCCATCTCCTGTTATCCACTCTGCTCCAGATGGTACTGTGTATCCATTTCGTGTAATATTCATATATTGACTACTGTTGTAGTTGTGAAGACCATCGCTGCCAATCTTGTATGTATCCGTGTCTGTTACATTTCCAACTATTGACCCATAAAATCCTCGTAAGTATCTTGTAGTTCCTCCAGCTTCTACTAATTCACCGTTTTGTTTATAACTACCTCGTTCTGTTACAGTTCCGCCATTTACATTGTACTGTATATACAAGTAGTTTGGCCTATAATATAGGTTTATTTCTGTGCCTTCAGTTATTTCTATTTCGGTAATTGCTCCACTTTCTGGCTTTGTTTCACCGCCATTTGTATATGCACCTTCAAAAGTAAAGCCATCTATATGTGTAGCTAAAGTTGCTACTTGAGTATTTCCTGGTGTGCATGGCTTAGTTTCAGTTGTTACGTCATATGTATTTTCTCCTAATTTATGTGTATAGTAGTTTACAGTGCAAGACACCTGGCCACCAGCACCACCATTTGCTGCAGCTACTATGCCAGCTACATTACCGCCAACAACACCTGACATATCAGTTGCAAAACCTCTAATTACTTGTATAATTCCTACAGCTCCAAATATAAATATTGCACCAACAACATA
>CAMOWC010000014.1 GCA_946628065.1 uncultured Clostridiaceae bacterium
AAAATAATAAAATATTTATTAAAATTAAAAATATTAAAATAATTAATGAAACAATTTTTTTATTTTTTTTATTTTTTATTTTTTTATTTTTTTCTTGAAAATCATTTTCTGTATTTTTTATTTTTTTCTCTAAATTATTTATGTCTTTTTCATTAATTTTTATTAATTCTTTTTCTAAATTTTCATTTTCTTTGTATTGTTTTATTTCTTTGATTGCATTTACATAATTATAATTATGGTTAATTTCGTCGTTTAATCCTTTTTCTTGGAATTCTAAATTTAGCTGTCTTTCTGACAAACCATCTTTTCCTTCGTATTCATCCTCCAGTTTTTTGAGTTTTTCATCTATTTTGTTTATTGGCTTCTCCGTAGTTCTATCGGTTCCTACTTCTTCCAATAATTTACTTTTTAGTTTATCTGTCGCTCTTTTGTATGAAATATTATCACTCCCAGTAGAAACTAAATTAGTTATTTTTTGTATTAAACTGCTTTGCTCTTTTTCATCTAATTTTGTTTTTTCTTGTTCAATAAAAACTGTGGAATAAAATAATTCTTCTTCCATGCCTGTTTGTTCTTTAAAAAATTCACTACCTTTATTTTTATCAATATTAAAATCTTTTGAAATATCATTCATATTTTCATCGTAAATTTTGGGATTTTTTTTTCTAAAATCTCGATAAATTTCATAACTTTTTTTATTATCCAATTCGTAATTAATTTTTCCTGAAAATTCATTTTCGTTCCATGGTTCATATTGATCAAAATCACTTATATCTTTTTTGTTTTTATTTTTATTTGCGCCATAAAACATACTTATAATAAATTTTAAAATTGTAGATTTTCCTGCTTCGTTTTTTCCAGTAATAATATTTATTTTTTCACTAAAATTAATTTCTTTGTTTTTTATTTTTCCAAATTGATTTATTTTTATTGAATTAATTTTCAAAAAAATCCCTCATTTCAATTATAAAATGTCTAATCCAATTTCTATCGCTTTTAATATTTCTTCTTCAGTATAATTTTCTGTATTTATTTTCTCTAATAGTTTTTTTACGTATATTCCTCTTAAATTATTTTCTTTAGAAATTTCTTCTAAATTGTATTTTATTTTTGTATTATTTTTTATTTTAATTATTTGATTATTTTGAATTAATTTAAATAAATTATTTATATTTATTTCAAAATTTCTTTTCCCTTCTAATATAATTTTATTTTCTGTATTTGGTTCAAAAACAATTGAATTCATTTTTTGAGCAAGTTCCTCTTGAGAATTTATTTCAGTAATATCTAAATTCTTTTCTACAAAAATTCTGTTATCTAATTTAATAAATTCTATTTGATTTTTTGTTTTATTGATGTCTCCTACTAACATTCCATGTTCTCCGTAATTCGTCAAACCCAAATGAGATCATGGAACCTGGATATACAATTTTATTTTCTTCATCATATATTCTTTTGTGTATATGCCCACATGCCACATAATCAAACCCCACTTCTTTTATTTTTTTGCTAGCTATAGGATTATATACCATTTGTGCTTTATCTGATCCATCTATTGTTCCGTGTACTACTGCAATATTTAATTTTTGCATATTAATATTTTGTATATCCTCTATGTGTAAAGGTCCTTCATAAAAATCTGTAAAACCTATTCCATAAATATCTGCTTCTTCTGTTTCTATTTTTTCTATTTCGCCTTTAAATATATGTACATTTTTTGCCCAATCAAACTGAGCATAAAATGAATTTTTTAAATAAGGATCATGATTTCCTGGAGATATAAATATTTGAGTATTGGGAATTTGGTTAAACATATTGTTAATAAATTCTATCGTTGCACGCCTAATATATTTATGTTCATATAAATCGCCAGATATAAACAAATATTGAATTTGACGACTTTTTATTTCATTTATCATTTTCTCAAAAACTTCTCTCTGTTCTAGCCTTCTTATGTCTCTTAATTCTTTTCTGTTTTCAAGGCTAGTAAATGCTGTATCGAAATGCATGTCCGCAATATGCGCAAACCTCATGTGTTTTCCTCTTTTCCATAAAACTTTTGTTCTTAGAGTTTATCATATGTGTTTTTCAATGTCAAGAATTCTCCTAGCCATTTTTTAAACAAAAATTGAGCAAACAATTTTATCGTTCGCTCAATTTACTTTTTCTTATTTACTAAATTTGTTTATGATTCAGAGTTATTATTTAGGCTTCCAAACAGTTCATCAAATTTTGCAGCTAACTCTTGTTGAAGATCTGGAGTCATTATCTCATCCTCTATACTATTTGGTTTATTATCTAGAATTTCTTCCTGAGGTAACATAGGAGCTTCTAATTCTACCTTTTCAGGCTTGCTTTCTTCAAATTTTACTGGTGGTGAAGCTTTTACAGGCTCATCTTTGCTAGGTGTTACGGGTTCGTCTTCTGCAAATAAGTCATCTAATGATTCTATTTTATCATTCGTTTTTTCTTCTTCTTCTTCGTTATATGGTCTATATGGATTGTATTTTCTCCATTTTCCTCTTTCTACATTTACATCGTTATGATCAGCTGGATATTTTTCTGCTAGTTTAACTGTTGCATTTTCAAAATAATAATATTTTTTTGCTTTTATCGGTTTTAACCCTTTTTCAAATATAATACATGTATCATTATCTAGTCTTCTTAATTCATCTGGGGTAAGTAATGCTCTTGCCATTATTTGATCTGATACACTCTTTCCTTGTTTCCAGTCATCTCTATCTTTATTTATAGAAATACTGTCTCTCTCTATTGTCTTTTCCCCTAGAGCCTTAGAAAAGTATTCTACTGTTTTTTGTGAGTTACTACCTAAAAACACGTGAGTATCGCAGTTACCCATAATTGTTTCATGAGTTTCTTTGTATACTGCTTCTAGCTGGTCTAAGTTTTGCAAAATAACGCTAAATGAAATATTTCTACTTCTACTTGTTGATATCTTTTTATCAAAGTCTGGTATATGCCCAATGTTTGCAAATTCATCTAGGATAAAGAATGTTTGTATTGCAAGCTTTCCTCCATTCTGGTCTGCAAAATCATATAATTGTTGTATCATTTGAGCAAAGAAAATTGTAAGTAAGAAGTCATATGCTGTATGTGTATCAGAAGATATAACGAAAACCGCTGTCTTCTTTCTTCCAATGTCTTCAAAACTTATCGTATCTGTTGATGTTAGTTCTGCAATCTCTTTTGAGTCGAATTTTCCTAATTTTGATTGCAATGAGCTTAGTATAGAACTGTATGTCTTTTCTGGTGCAATTTCAATAGATTTATAGTTCATCCTTGCTGGGTGATCATATGGTAATTGATTCATTAAATTAGTTAGTAAGTTGTCTCCTCCATTGCTATTGGCTGCTCTTACAAGTTCTGCACAGCTTGCTAGGTTTTGTTCTTCTTCTGGTCTTGTAGCCATTAAATAATATATAAGAGCTTTTAATAACATTTCTGCCATATCATCCCAATAAGGGTCTGATTTATTTTCTACATCGCTTTGTCCTTTTACAATTGTGTGCGCAATAACGTCAACATCTATCTCGCTTGAAATATGCATTAAAGGATTGTATCCATCACTGTGTTGAGGTTTAACTAAGTTTAATACTTTTACATCATATCCTTTTGCTCTAAAGTAACCTGAAGTTTTATCATATAGTTCGCCTTTTGGATCAGTAAATACATATGAGCCTAATAATTGATATGCATTTGGAATAGAGTATGATGCAGATTTACCAGAACCAGAACCGTCCAACTACTAATACGTTAACATTTCCTCTTTTATCAACTGGTAAATATTCTTTTTGAGCAAGTAAAATTCCTTTAGTTTTGCTTAATGTTCTATATTCTTCTCCTGAGCTCCAATCGCTTGAGCCATGTTCTATATCATCATATTCATGCTTTGGCATTCCTTTTAGGATTCCAACCGTCATTAATACAATATATACAAGTGTGAATTTCCAGAAAAAGCCCCAAAAGCTTGCTATGTATTGTGCACCAAATGCTATGCCTAAGCTTGTAAATGGCTTCATTATAAGTTCGCCTATTTTTTCAAATAAAATTTTCCAATCTAATGTTCCACTAGCATATGCTTCTTGTAGAGAAATGCTCATAGGCGCAACAAATACTATGGACAGAATAATCCATAGTATTAATGCGCCTATAAATTTGTTTTTATATTTCTTTATTGCACGTTTAAATTTATCTCTCATGGCGAATTATTCACCTCTTCTTTTGTTTTATTTTGAACGATCATCTGTGCCTTTAAAATTTTCTTCCATGCGCACTGATATGCTTCCTACTTTATTAAGGTGTTCTTCTGTAAGTGGCACTCTGTGTTCCTTTTTATTTAAATCTGGCGGATAGTTTAAAACGTATTTACTCATTTATTTGGACCCCTTTCCTAACTCTGTGTTTCTTTTTCAGCATTAAAGCCATTAAATCTTAATTCTGGTTTTCCTTCCATGTCACCGATTTCAAATGCAAAATAATTTTTATATGGTTTTAGTTTGCACTTTCCTCTAACTTCATTATTTTCATCAATGTATAATGTTGGTTTAACTTCTTCTGTTGTTTCAGGATCAATAATTGATATTGGTCTTTTTAAATTTGGTGTGTATGTAAATTCTGTATATTCTGTTGCCTCTTCGTTGTATAATGTTTGAAATTTCATTGGTATAGGCTTTTTAGAAATCTTTACTTCGTCTTCTTCTAATATACCCATATTAACAACTACTTTTTCTTTTCCAAATGAAAGAATAACTAGTGGATTTCCTATTGATTTTGGATCATCCACAAAAAAGGTTTTTTTAGTATTTTCTCCATAAATTGCTTCTGTGTGCTCTAGTCTTTCTACTGTATATTTTGGAGCATTTTTTGCTATTTCTTTCTCTGTTTTATATACTTGATAAATAACTGTGTTTACATCCTTTGGGTCTGTTATGCTAAAGTGTTTGCCTTGCATACTTCCTTCCATATTTGTAACACTCCTTTACTACATTTATTATGTCCAATGTATTTTTTCTTTTGTGTCCGTCATTAGACATAATTATACTATTTTATATAAACATTGTCAATAATTTTTCATTGTTTTATGTTAACAAACTTTAAATTCCTCTTGGCATAAAATTTGAGGTTTCTCTTAATTTTTCAAAAAGTTCTTTTTCCTCTTCTGAAAGTGACTTCGGAACCATTATCTTTATTTCTGTTACTAAATCTCCTCTTCCGCCTTTTCCGTCTTTATATCCCTTTCCTGCTATTTTTACTTTTTCTCCACTTTGTATTCCAGGCGGTACAAACAGAGATGCTTTATCATCTATACCGTTTATGCTAACTCTTGTCCCAAGGGCCGCTTCCCATGGAGTTAAATATAGGTCAGAATATAAATCATTATTTACTAATCTAAATTTGCTATTGTTTTCTATGTTTATTTTTATAAATAAGTCTCCGTTGCTTCCTCCGTTTTTTCCATCTTTGCCCTGTCCCATTAAGCGTATCTTTTCACCATTGCGTATTCCTGCTGGTATTTTTACAGAAAATGTTTTCATACTCCCTTTAACTGTTCTTAGTGATATTTTTTTCTCTAAACCAAAATATGCATCTTCAATAGAAACATTAATTTCTGTTTCAATATTTTCGCCTTTTGATGGGATTTTATTTTTTTGTTTTTTTACTTCTACTGTATCTTCATTATTTGCACCTTGTCCAAAAAACATTGTAAAGAAATCAGATACAAGCGATCCTTCACTTCTTTTGCTCTCTTCAAAATTTTTCTTTTTTCCTCTACGGTTCACCCACATTCTGTCATATCTTTTTTTTGATTTAGTGTCTGATAAAACTCTGTAGGCTTCGTTAATATCTTTAAATCTTTCTTCTGCTATAGAATTTCCAACGTTAACATCTGGGTGATATTTTTTTGCGAGTTCTCTATATGCTATTTTTATTTCATTTATTGAAACCTTATTAGAATTCAATTCTAGGATTTTATAATAGTCTTTAAAAATCATTGTTTTTCCCCCATAAAGTAGTACATCTTTTGTAAATCAAACCTATTATATCATATGGGTCATCTTTTGTGAATAAAATTAACATAATTTTAAAAATAAGGACTTCCCCTCGCGCTGGCTTAAGTTTTCTTTTGCACATCTTGTTTTAAATTTTTCCTTTGTTTCCTAACTTTTTACCATTTAAAGCTAAAATGTTTTGATCATATGAAAATGTCATTTTGTCTTTGTTTCTTTTCCTTTTTAATGCTAAGTCAACTAGTTCGTCTATTTCATCTTTAAAACTGGTTCCTGTAGCTTCCCATAGATAATAAGAAAGCGCTCCTGGTATGGTATTTATTTCATTTACATATACTTTTTCAGTGTCCTTATCCATTAAAAAATCTATTCTTGAAACTCCGTTTGCTCCAAGCACTTTAAAAGTCTCCATTGCCAAGTCTTCAATTTCTTTTCTCTTTTCATTTGATAACTCTGCAGGTAATTTTTTTTGTGATGCTGCCATTCCTTTTTGGCCTTGTACATTTGTTTTATTCTTTCCGCCACCTACATATTTATCTGTGTAGCTTAAGATTTCGTCAGAACTAATTGGCTCTTCGCACACTGAAGGCCTGCAATGAACCATATCTCCTATTACTGAACAATTAATTTCTCTTAAATTAACTACAGCTTTTTCAACAAGTATTCTATCTGAAAATTGCATTGCAAAGTCTATAGCATCTGCTAATTCCTGCCTATTTTTTGCTTTTTTTATTCCAACACTTGAGCCTAGGTTCCCTGGTTTTACTATTACCGGATATCCTAAATCTTCTGCTTTGTTTTGTAATTCTTCTTCTTTTTGTATGTATTCCATAGAATAGAAAGAAATATAGTTTACTACTGGAAGCCCTGATTCTTTAAGTACTTTCTTCATCATAATTTTATCCATTCCGTATTGCTGATGATACTATGTCACAACCTATATATGGTAGACCTAGGAGTTCTAAATATCCTTCTATTGTTCCATCTTCTCCGTTGGTTCCGTGCATTATAGGAAATGCAACCTCTATTGTATTAATAATATTTTCTCCAAATTTCTTTAATGGGAAACGTAAAACTTTTATAACTCCCTCATCATTAATTAGAGTAACTTTTGTACATGTTTGAAGTAAAGCATTAATATCTTTGTACATGTTAAGTTCAAACAAATGCTCTCCTGTATACATTTCGCCTTTTTTGCTGATATAAATAGGAATTATTTCATATTTTTCTTTATCTATACTTGCATATGCTTGATTTGCTGTTATTACAGCAATTTCGTGCTCTACAGATTTGCCTCCAAAGAAAATTCCTAATTTAATTTTCATAAACATTCCTCCATTCCAGGTTTTGAAATTATATTTCTACTCCGTTTTACAAATAATTATCCGGTAAATCATTTTCTAACAATGTTACCGTATTCGAGTCAGTTAATTCTTGCATTTTGCTTATTGCATCTGTCAAATCTTTTGCTATATAAATTTTATCTTCTGGAAATTGCATTTGCTTTATTCCTTTTAATATTGGCTGTGCCTGCTTTTCTCCTACTAATATAATATAGTCTGCTGATACAGCCGCTTGCTCTCCTAAAAGCTGGTTATATTTTTCCGCTTCTTCTCCTAAATCTACTATACCGGGAGTTACTAATATTTTCTTTCTTCCTTCAAAGGATGCAAGTACATCAAGAGCCATTTTTGCACCTTTGCTGTTTGAATTGTATGCATCATCTATAATCAAGCTGCCATCTGTTTTTCCTAGCAATTCTAATCTGTGCGGAACTGGCTTTAAGAACCTAACTCCTGCAATAATTTCTTCTTCAGTTAGTCCAAGTGTATCTGCTACTGCTATTGCTCCTACTATGTTTCCTATGTTATGTTCTCCCAGCAGTTTAGTCTTTACTGTAATTGTTTTTCCTGTTTTGCAATGTACTACAAATTGTGAGCCTCGTTCATTACATGTGATTTGGTCTGCATAGTAATCACATGTATTATTCATTCCATATGTACATTTTATCTTTGTTATTTCTGAAGTAGCTATATTTTTATCATTGTAATTAACAAAAGCAATCCCTTTTTCGTCTAGTGAATCTATAAGTTCTAACTTTGTTTTCTTTACATTGTCAATTGTTTTAAAAGTTTCTAAATGCTGTGGGCCTATAGCTGTTAAAATTCCATAGTCAGGGTGTACTAAGTCACATATTTCTTTTATGTCTCCAATTTGCTTTGCACCCATTTCGCACACAAAAATATTATGAGTTGAACTTAGCTGTTCATTTATTGTTCTAACTACTCCCATCGTTGTGTTGTAACTTTCCGGAGTCATAAGTACATTATATTTTTGTGAAAGGATTGTACTTACAGCATACTTTGTACTTGTCTTTCCATAGCTTCCCGTTATTCCTATTACCTTTAAATTAGGCATTTGCTCTAACTTTTTTTTTGCTTTATTGTAAAATCCTTTTTGTATATGCTTTTCTATTGGACTATTAATTGTGTTTACTATTGGTACTATGCTATATGAGAAAATAGCTAAAACAATACATAATATCAAACTCCATTCATAAAATGGAAATATGTTGCCAAGGATTACTATAAGCAAAAGTGCTATTAAATATGTAGCATACATCCTTTTTATTCTATTTGTAACTACAAATGCTTTTTTTGCTTTACCAGAAGGTATTCCAAAATAAATTCCTTCTTTGTTTTGTTTTTTCCATCTAGCATATCTTTCATTTTTATAGCTTTCTAATTGTAGCATATGCAACCCATGCTTTGTTCGTTTATAAAAATACACTACAAATATTAGATAGCAAATATTTCTTAAAATTAATTGTAACATTATCGTCTCCTCTAAATCTGTTTATCTTCGTACTTTAAGCTTTCTTTTTGTTTCTATATTTTATAATATATGTGTGTAAAAATCAATAGGTGAAACGATAAGGACGATTCTAAATGTTTCATCTAATTAAAACATTTAGAACCGTCCCTTATCCTTATTGGTCGCATACGCATTTCTCTTGTGTTAGTCTAGTTTTGTTATAATTCTCTTAACTTTTATTAAATCTGTTACGGTAACTTTCTCGTCACCATTTATATCCCCTCTCGTTTTTTGTTCTTCTGTTAAGTCTATTAATTTTACTATATATCTTTTTATTAGCACAAGATCTGTAACTGAAACTTTTCCGTCTCCATTTACGTCTCCTGCTAAATAGTCTACTATTGCAAAGTTGACTACCGCTTCGTTTCCTGCGCTATCTTTTGCTATTATTTTATAACTACCTTTTGTAATTAATTTGTCTCCATTTTTATATGTGGTTATTTTACTTCCGTCTTTATATAATTCAACTGACTTTAGATTATTGTCTTTTGCTTTCACAGTTGCCTCTTTATAATATGTTCTTCCCTCTTTTACGCCTTCAATTTCAGGCATTGTTTTATCTATATTTGATACATTAATTTCGAGAACACTTACATTTCCTGCAATATCTGTTACTGTTACTTTTTCATTAGTGTTTTTATTATATTTTTTTGTTAGTTTCTTTTTATCTTTTGATAATGTCCATCCATCTATTTCCTGCATTTCTTTGTTTGCCGTTATTGTTACTACCACGTCTTTATTTGTATCTTCTATTGTGCTATAGCTAATAGATACTGGTAAATTAACTGAGAAATTTACAACTGTTTCTTCGCCAACTGGATATTTTGCTTTTATAGTATAATTACCATTTGTTTGTATTTCATTTCCAAGTTGGTAGCCTTTAATTTCTTTTTCTCCCATGTATAATTTTGCATCACATATCTCAGCATATTTTACAGTTGGAAATACTGTGTTTGTATATTTTACCCCGTTTTGTATTTCTTCTATTTCGGGTTTTGTAACGTACTTTACATTATTATTTTTTGCAAATGTTTCTGCTGATGAGTTTTTATCACATATAATTGTTGGATTATTGCAATCTTCAAAAATACTATTGGCATTTATAATCATATCTTTAGGAATTACTACAGCTAGGTCATCCTTGCAAAGCCTGAACATTTTAGCTATTAGCGCATCTTCCTTTGTTTTAAAGCTTGTTAAGTTAATAATACTTAATCCATTGCTTTCTGAAAACATGAAGCTCATATCTGTTACGTTGCTAACGTCAAAACTGCTTACATCTAAACTAGTTAAATTCCTACAATTATAAAACATTGTTTTCATATTAGTTACTTTGCTTGTGTCAAAATTACTTACATCTAATCCGTCTATATTACTACAGTTGCAAAACATCCATCCCATATCTGTTACATTGCTTGTATTAAATCCACTTACATCTAAGTTAGTTAGCCTTGCGCAGCCATTAAACATACTTTTCATATTAGTTACTTTGCTTGTGTCAAAATTGCTTACATCTAATCCGTCTATATTACTACAGTTGCAAAACATCCATCCCATATCTGTTACATTGCTTGTATCAAATCCACTTATGTCTAAGTTAGTTAAGCTTGTGCAACCATAAAACATACTCCTCACATTAGTTACTTTACTTGTGTCAAAATTGCTTACATCTATATTTTTTAGGTTAGAGCATTCGTAAAACATATGTCTCATATCTGTTACATTGATTGTATCAAAACTGCTTACATCTAAGTTCTCCAGTTTTCTACATTTGTAAAACATTTGATTCATATTAATTACTTTGCTTGTATTAAAACTACTTAAGTCTAGATTTATTAAACTTTCACACTCTTTGAACATACAGTTCATATCTATTACATTGCTTGTATTAAATCTTCCAATATTTAATTCTGTTAAATTTGTGCATCCACTGAACATTTCATTCATATAAATTACATTGTCTGTATTAAAATTATATAAATCCAAGTCTGTGATATTACTGCATCCTGTAAACATATCTGTCATATATAATACTTTACTTGTATCAAAGCTACGTATGTTAAGGTTTACTAAGCTATTACATCCCAAAAACATTTCGTCCATATACGAAACATTACTTGTATCAAAACTGCTTAAGTCTAAATCTGTTAAACTACTACATCCGCTAAACATACCATACATATTTAGTACTTCACTTGTATTAAAGTTACTTAAATTTATATTGGCTAATCCACTACAGCCATTGAACATTCCATCCATACTTCGTGCTTCACTTACATCTAGGTTGCTTAAATCTACTTTTAGGTTTTTACAACCTTCAAACATTATATCCATATAAATTACTTTGCTTGTGTCTAAATTTTCTAAGCCCTCTATGATGGCTTCTGTATCTTTTCCGATATCACAAAATAAACCTGATGAATCTGGGTTTGCAACGACTCTTCCTGTACTTGATCCTATTGACACTTCATACAAGCCGTCATTATCTTCATCAGTATACCACGTCAAAACTCTTTCCGAGCCATCTTCTGAAACATCCCAGGCTGTTTCATTTGCTTCTTCTATAGAGTTTTTAATTGTTAATCTTTCTATATTACTTCTTTTTATTCCATTCCTCTCGAAAAAATCATCTATATAATATGTTTCACCTAAAATTGGCTCTATATTTTCTTGATTAAATTGTGATGTATTTAATGCAAGGTTGTCACAACCAGCGAACATTCCATTGCAATTTGTTAAGCTGTTAGTATCAAATTCGTTTATGTCCAACTTAGAAAGGTTACTACAAGAGCGGAACATATGTTGCATATGTCTTACTTCACTTGTATTAAAGCTGCTTAAATCTAAGTCTTCAATACTATTACAATTATAAAACATACTTTGCATGTCAACCACTCTACTTGTATTAAAACTTTTTATATTTAAATTTGTGAGACTCTCGCAGTCTTTAAACATGCATTGCATATATCTTACTTCACTTGTATCAAAACTGCCTAAGTCCAAGCTTGTAATATTAGTGCATCCATTAAACATAGACTCCATATTAGTTACTTTACTTGTGTCTAAATTTTCTAAGCCTATGATACTTGCTTTATTATTTTTACCTATACATGAAAACAAATAGCTTGAGTCTGTATTTGCGACAACTTTTCCTGTGTTTGATCCTATTGTTACCTCGTATAGTCCATCTCCATCTTCATCTGTATACCATGCTTTAATGCTTCCGCTACCATTTATAGTTACATCCCATGCCGTTTTATTAATGCCTTCCATAGAATTTTTTATAGTTACTTTCTCTATGTTGTTTTTCTTAACTGTGCTATTCCCTAAAAATTCAGCTTCTACTCCGCGAGTTTGCCATCTCAGCATTGATGATGTTTCTGCTCTTACTGTTACTGATAAAATAAACCAGATTATTATCATAGCAATAGCTACCAAAATTATTTTTCTCGTTTGTTTATGTTCCATTTTTTTCTCCTATATAAATATATTTTCTTATATTTAAAAGTATATTTATGTTTTATCAATGTCAATAACCTATATTTTCAATATAAAAAGGCCTTCCGTTGTCCTCTTACGGAAGGTCTTTTTATATTGAAAATGTTACAATTATTAAATTTTCGTTACACTTTAGTTACAAGCTTATTTTTGGCGTTTTTATTTTATTTTGCTTCATTTTTTAAAAATTCGTTTAAAACTATATTGCAGTTTTGTATATTTTCCAAATATGAAAAATGTCCTGAATTTTTATATGTTACTAGTCCTGCATCAGGTATTAGTTTTTCCATTATTTTTGCATCAGATAGCGGAGTTGCCGTGTCGTTTTCTCCCCATATCAAAAGCGTTGGAGCTTTAATATTGGGTAGTTTATCTCTTTGATCCTCATTTAGTATGATTGACATAGTCCTTCTTAAAACTTCTGGTGAATTTTTATAATCTTCTGAGCTAAATTTTCTTAGTAATCTCTCTCTTGCTTGCTCAACCTTTTTTGTGTTTGGCAACAACTTTAGCACGTTTTTTCCTAGCTTAAAACTGTATACCTTTATGTAATAACTTAATTTTCTTTTTGGTTTTAATCCAGCACTATCAATTAATATGACTTTTTGGGGATTTACAATTCCTCTTCCAACAGCATTTATAATCATTCTGCCACCATTGGAATGTCCTATTAAAACTGGCTTTTCTATTTTGAGTACTTCTAAAAAAGCTTTTAAAAAGTCGCCATATGCATCTGTGTTCATTGGGGTGTCTGGAAGATCACTTTCTCCAAACCCTATTATATCTACATTGTATACTTTAAATTTTTGTCTTAATCCATTAGCAATCGGTTGCATAGTTTTTAAGCTTGCAAGCCAGCCATGTAGTAATACAACTGGCTGTCCTTCTCCTTCTACTTCATAATGAATTTTTTTATCATTTATTAGAATCTCCACTTTAGTTGGCTCACCTACCTTTAACATCTAATATTTTATACTATATATATTCAAAAATCAATATAAGGATGCAGTTAAAGCGGAGAAACAGTATCTCCGCTCATTACTATATCATTGCTTCATTTCTTTTAGTTTCTGTCTTTTCTTTTTCTTATAAAAAAGCAAAGCATTTAGAACAATTCTTGATATTTTACATGGTAAGGGTTCCATTAGGAGTGTTAATTATTACTAATATGTCTTCTTCTCTTCCATTTTCTGCATTTATATAAACTAAAAAGTCTACTCCGTCTGCCTTTCCTTTAAATTCATAGCATAGTATTTCATCTCTCCATTCAGTAGGTATTACTGCTAATCCTTCACTCATAATTTCTAAATTATTGTTTAATACTTGTTTTGCTTCGTTGATACTTACTTTAGGTTTTTGTATAGTTCTTTCTGTATGAGAATTAAGATAACCTGTAGTTTCCATTCCTATTATTTCTCCATTATCTAATGCAATTTTTAGTTTTATTAAATCCGGATACATTATTACGTCATCTTGCAAATAAGCATAATTTACTGTTACGAATCCATCTTGCTTTAAATAGTATGTCTCTTTCATATTGGGAAATCCATGACTTGTTAAAAATTCTTTGCCTTTCGCATTTGCTTCTTCTTGCGAGATTATTTCTGTTTCTACTTTTCTGTTTGAATTTAATAATACTACATGTCCGCCTTTTTGAGATATTGATACATGTATACTATTGTCTTTATCATCCTGAATACAATAAAAATCATAAACTGCTATGTCACCATTTTCAATTAATCCATTTGACTGTATATTTTTTGTTTTTTCCTCACCTATTAAATTTACAACTACTTGTTTTGCCTCATCTTCATTTATATTGTCTCCTGTTAAGCCTCTTTTTTCAATACTTGTGATGTGCTCTGAAAATGCTCCATCATAAATTAATCCTGCATATCTTTGAAAATTTTCCTCAATATTTTTAAAGCTATCTTGTGATAAATTATCTACCTGTGTAGCAAATGCAGTATTCCCTTTTTTAGTAAGCTCTCCCCAGCTTATTCTTCCTTCCATCATGTCTGTAGACAGCTGGTTTAGTGTATTGTTAAGTTCTACGCTATATTCATGTAATTGCTTTAAATTATCAAAGTCTTCTTGATTCAATGATTCATTGTGTATATTTTTTCTAGATAAAGAATAACTATAATCACTTACCTGATTTAAAAATTTTGAAGTGTTTGCTAACTCATTTGTCGAAATTGGTAGCTGTGCTAAATAGCTTGATGCTAAATTTGCTTCTCTCCACACATTTGTAAGTGTCTCTGCTCCATGTTCTGGTGTAGTAGATATTAATGATTTTGCTAAAAAGTTTTCAACATTTTGCACATAATCAACCAATTCAAAAAAAGCCATGTTATATTGATTTTCCATTACTTGTCTATATTCTGTTTGTTTTTTGTATATTAATATTCCCATTATTACGATTATTGAAATTAAAGTCACTACTAATGTTAACATGTGTCTATCTTTTAGTCTGTCTTTCCAATCATATAATTTTTCTTTTACTTTGCTCATGTTACCATCCTTTCTCTTACTTGCAAAAATTATGTTTTCCAATTGTTTTCACAATTGTTTTTGACCATATCCAGCTGTTCGTTGCTGTATTTGGGTTAAAATAAAACACACATCCATTTGTTGGATCCCACCCGTTTAAGGCATCTCTTGCAGCCTTTATGACTGTTGATCCTTCTGGAATTGGCACATTTATTTGGCCATCTGATACAGCAGTAAATGCTCCTGGTTGGTATATTACACCTGCCACAGTATTTGGAAAACTAGGATCCTTTACTCTATTTAGTATTACTGCTCCGTACTGCAACTTGTCCTTCATAGCTTTCTCCTCTCGCTTCTCCATTTATCGCCCTTGCAATTAATTGCAAGTCGCTCCCAGCTTCTGCAGATGTACCAGCAATGACTGGAATAATATATGTTTTTGTAGTGTATATCATAATGACTACAATCAAAGCTATTACCAATTTTCTCATACTTTTTCTCCCTGCTTTTACTTGAAATACAGTTTAATTATAACTATTAGTCTGTTTTCTTTTTAGGAATTTATACTAATTTTAGTTAATTTATGTTATAATCTTGTCTAGATAAGTTGGAGGTTTTGTATGAGAAAAGTTTTACTTTTTTATGGTTCATATGGAGGCGGTCATCTTTCCGCGGCAAAGTCCATAAAAGAATATATTGAAAAAAATTATCCTGAAACTGAAGTTAATTTAGTTGATTGTATAGAATGCACAAATAAAATTTGTAATAAAATTACAACAGCTGCATATTCATGGATGGCAAAAAAAGCACCTTGGGCATGGAAGATTGTTTATCGTAGTTCAGAAAATGGTTTCCTTTCAAAAGTAAGTAAGCACATAAATACTCGATTGTCTTCTAAACTCGGTAAATTTATTAATGAATATAACCCTGATGTTATAATTTCAACGCATTTTTTCTCAAATCAAATGTGTACAATCTTAAAAATGAAAGGCCAGCTAACATGTAAAGTTGGTACTGTTTTAACGGATTTTCATATCCACAGTCAATGGCTTGTTAATTCAGCATATATGGATTACTATTTTGTTTCTAATGAAGACATGAAAAAAGATATGTGTAACCTCGGAATAAGCGAGTCTAAAATTTTTGTAACAGGCATACCTTTTTCTCAAAGATTTTTGGAAGTACATGATAGAGCTAAAATTATACAAGAGTTGAATTTTACCCCTGACAAACAAATTGCATTATTTTTTGCAGGAGGCAAATTTGGATTAGGTAAAAGGCGAACTTTTGAAATCTATAAAACATTAGCATGTAATTTTCCAGATATTCAAATTATTGCAGTAGCTGGTAAAAATAAAAAAATGAAAAAAATGTTTACAGACTGTGCAATGTCTTTGAATCGTCAGGATAGTATTTGTGTATTAGAATACACGAAATCTGTACCAGAGTTTATGAGCATTTCTGATTTTGTAGTTACTAAACCTGGCGGATTAACAACTACGGAAAGTCTAGTATCAGGTCTTCCAATGCTTATAATTAATCCAATTCCCGGTCATGAAGAACAAAATGCCGAATTTCTTGAAAGAAGTGGAGTAGGAATATGGCTTAGAAAAACCGATGACATAAATAGAACTCTTGAAAGATTTCTATCATCTAAAGAGCAACTTATTCACATGAAAGAAAACGCTTTAAAGCTTTCTAGAAAAAACTCTGTAGAGCAAATATGCAAAATAATGCTTGATAAGTAAACTAAAATGGGAGATTTTTGGGGACGTTTCCCAAAGGGGGATTTTTCCCCTTTTAGGGACAGGTAAAAAAAAGAGAGACCTGTCCCCAAAAGGGGAAAAATCCCCCTCTGGGAAACGTCCCCATTGTTTTACATTTCTCTTCTTCCTTCTAAGGCTTTGCTTAGAGTTACTTCATCTGTATATTCTAAATCTCCTCCTACAGGTATTCCATGTGCTATTCTTGTAACTTTAATTCCCATAGGCTTTACTAATTTTGATATGTACATCGCTGTTGCTTCGCCTTCTACTCTGGGGTTTGTTGCAAGTATTAGTTCTTTAACTGTTCCATCTGATAACCTTGCTAGGAGTTCTTTTAATTTTATATCATCTGGTCCTACTCCATTCATTGGAGATATTGACCCATGCAATACATGGTATGTTCCCTTGAATTCATGCGTTTTTTCCATTGCTATAATGTCTCTTACATCTTCTACAACACATATTGTGCTTTCATCACGTTTTGGGTTATTGCATATTGGGCATGGATCTGTATCAGAAATGTTATAGCATTTTGAGCAAAATTTTAAATTGTTCTTTGCGTTTACTATTGAATTAATAAATTCTGTTGTGTCCTGTTCATTTAAATCCAACATGTAAAATGCAAGTCTTGCAGCTGTTTTGTGTCCAATACTTGGCAGTTTCTCAAAACTTTCTATTAATTTTTCTATTGATGGTGAATACAATGACATATTTTTCTCCTACATTAATCCAGGAATATTATATTTCCCCATTTGCGCATTTGCAGCACTATCTACTTTGCGCAAAGCTTCATTTGTACACGACACTATTAAGTCCTGTAACATTTCTATATCTTCTGGATCTACAACATCCTTTTGTAATTTTATTTCTTTTATTTCTTTGTTACCGCTAACTTTTACTGTTATTGCTCCTCCTCCAGCTGTTGCCTCAAATTCTCTAAGACTTAATTCTTCTTGTGATTTTTCCATCTCCTCTTGCATTTTTTTTGCTTCTCTCATAAGTTGGTTCATGTTAAGGCCACCAAAGCCTCCCATTCCTCCTGGAAATCCACCTCTTTTTGACATTACTTTTCCTCCTTAAAAATTATTCATCTATTACATTAAAAGGTATATCTAGGTCTTTAAAACTCTGCTCTACACTATTTTGTTTGACCTTAGTTCCTTTTTCTGCTGGTTTCTCTAAGTATTTTATCATCATTTCTTTTCCCGCTTCTATACTTACTAGTCTAATTATTTCTTGTTTGTTTTCAGGCTTTTCTAAAACGGTCTTTCCAAATGATGTTAATCCATTTCCAAATTCTATTCCTACTGTCATATCATTTATTTCCACTGCTTTGGAATTAATAAGATTAGTATAAAGCATTACTTTTCCACTATCTTTTAAGTTCTTTACTACAGATGGCCAGTATGGTAAACATTGTGTATCATCTATTTTGACATTTTTTTCTTGCACTACCTTTACTTCTTTTTTAATTTCTTCCGGTTTTGTTTCTTTTTGTATTACTGGTATTTCTGCCTTTTTTGTTACAGTTTTTTCTGGTATACTTTGTACTTGCCAATTTTTTATCGTGTTTTCAATATTGCTTATCCTTTTTTCAATTTCTTCTGTACCATTATTTTCCTCTGCTTTACATGCTTTTATTATTCCTACCTGAAATAATATGTTTTTTTGGCTAGACCATTTCATGTCGTTTTCTAGTTGAGATAACGAATATATTAATTTAAGTAGTCTATCTTTAGATGCCTTTTGAGATAATTCTTTCATTTGATTTATCTCTTCTTCGTTATATAGTGTTACTGGTGCGTCTGATTTTATTAGTAAAATATCTTTTATATATTTTACTATTTCCCATAAAAAATTATTAAGGTCTTTACCATCATCTATAACTTCAGTTATTGCTTCTATCGCATGCTCTACATCATATTCTAATATGCTTTTCGTTAATTTATTAATACTTGTAAGCTTTGGTATTCCAACCAGTTCTCTTATTTTCTCTTCGGTTATTTTATTGTCTCCATCTTGGACGCACCTTTCCAATATACTTATGGCATCTCTCATTGCACCCTCTGATAGAGTTGCTATCATGTTCATAGCTCCATCTGTTATTTCTATTTTGCTTTCAGCACATATTACTTTCAATCTTTTTATTATGTCTAAATTTGATATTCTTTTAAAATCAAATCTCTGACATCTGGAAAGTATTGTTGCTGGTAGCTTTTGGGGCTCTGTTGTAGCTAAAATGAATTTTACATGTTCTGGTGGTTCTTCAAGAGTTTTTAATAATGCGTTAAAAGCCCCTGTAGATAGCATGTGAACCTCATCTATAATATATACTCTATATTTAGCAAGTGTTGGTAAAAAATTAACTTCTTCTCTTATAGACCTTATGTCTTCTACGCTGTTATTAGATGCTGCATCCATTTCTACTACATCCGTAAGAGATCCTGCCAATATGCCTTTGCAAATTTCGCATTCATTGCACGGTTCTCCATCTTTTGGATTTAAGCAATTTACTGCTCTTGCTAATATTTTAGCTGATGATGTTTTTCCTGTTCCTCTTCCTCCACAAAAAAGGTATGCATGCCCTACTCTTCCTGCTATTATTTGGTTTCTTAAAGTTTTTGTAATTGCATCTTGCCCAACCATTTCCGAAAAGGTCGATGGTCTAAATTTTCTGTATAATGCAGTATAAGCCATTTTGTCTACCTCCTTGTTAGTAAAAACGTATAGCTCCTGTGAGGAAAGCAAACGTTTCACATAAATACACTACTTATCGCTGCTTTCTTCCGAACCTGACGAGGTTCATAGCTTTTTATTGAAGTTTGCTCTCCTCACAGGAGCTATACGTTTTTTATTATATACTCTTTACTTTCTTTTATCAATACTTTATTTTATTTTTATCCTTTTAAATATAACTTTTTCTATATCTGCTTGTTCTACACCTCTAACTCCGTTTTTCTCTACGTCTTCTATTGGTAAGCTTATATTAACATATCCTTTGTACATTTTCCCGTCTGTAAGTTCAATTATAATATCAAATCCAATATTATACCTTATTTCCGGAATTGTTATTTGAGCTTTTTCAAGCAAAGTTCCGTCATTGCTATATCCAATTTCTTTTCCTGACTCTTCTGCGTTAACTGCAATCTCCCCTATATCTCTTACGCATGACCTAAAACTTATTGTTCCTCCTTGGTTAGAAATAGTTAATTCTTTTAGGCTTGTTTGACTGTCCCCTGAGTATGTAATGCTTCCGTTTAACTTTAAATCTTCATTATAAACATACACTGAATTTCCTTCAGGACTTGGCCTGTAAAATTCAACATGTCCCCTTTGTGGTTCGCTCATAACTTTTATGTTTTCTATATGTATGTTATCTATCTTACTTTTAGATGTGTATTCATTATTTTTTTCTATACTAATGTATAAATCATTGCATTGCGTTACTGTTATTGTTTCATCGTTTTTAAGTGTTCCGTCCGCAGTACTTATTACCATTATTTTAGTAAGCTTAAATGGCATTAAAGTTTCCCCTTCAATTTCATACTTAATCATGAAAAAGCCAACAGCAACTATTAACAGAGTCAGCGTGAGTATTATTATTGCTTTTTTTACTGCCCTTTTTTTCCCCTCATCCATCCTTTTTGTCTTCTCCTCTCTTTTTTGTTTGCTTTCTCTCCCTAAGCATTTTAAAGAAATCCTGCATAATACCTATACATTCTTTTTCCATTATTTTGGGCATTACTTCTACAACATGGTTGAATTTGTAATCTTTTGGTATATTCAGTACTGATCCGCATGCTCCTGTTTTGTCATCTGTTGCCCCATAACATAGTCTTTTTATTCGTGCTCCAATTATTGCTCCAATGCACATTGTACATGGCTCTAAGGTCACATATAGCGTTGTCCCTTCTAATCTCCAATTATTGAGCTTTTTGCTTGCTTTTTGTATTGCCATTATTTCTGCATGCTTTGTAGTATCATTTTTTGCTTCTTTTTGGTTATGTGCCTTTGCTATTATTTTTCCGTTTTTTACTAATACTGCTCCTACTGGCACCTCGTCTTCGGCATAGGCTTTTTTTGCCTCCTTTAAAGCAGCCTTCATGAATTTTTCGTCTTCGCTTTGCAATATTTTTCTCCCTTATCTAATTTATTCTTCATCAAGCAAATACATTTTTGCGTATTTTTCTTTTGGAAATTCTTCATCATACTCGATATTTTCGAATAATTCTGGCATATCATCTTTAAGCTTAAGTAAAAATGGAATTAATAATTGTCTTATCGCTGGGTGTGTCATTTTTGCACATCTTAAAGAAAGTATATGCCTCCATTCCCTAATATTTGCTGTCATATTTACTTCTGCTGCAGTACTATGTGGAAGTATCATTCTAAGTTGATCTGGAAGCGCTCCTTCTTTTGACATTTCCATATATGTTCTTTCGATTTCTTCTAAGCCTTTTTTCCATATTTCATATATTGGTGTTCCTTCTTCAATATGAACTGGCTTTATGAATTTAATTTGTGAATCAAATTTGTCTTTTCCGTAATTGCAATATCTTGTACTCTCTATAGAGAAACTTGCAAATCTATGTCTAGTTAAATCTTTATATACGCCAATGTCACAAATCATTCTCACAGATATTTTTTCGTGTTCTAATATTGATTCATGGCCTCTATTTATGCAATTTTTCAGTAATGTTTTATAGCTATCTTCTGTTATTAAATTTTCTGAACGGTAGCATGTTCTGCATGCTCGTTCTATTCTATGTAACATTTTTTTGGCATCATAATTTTCTACATATATAACCGGTTCAACTAATTTCATTTTATTTCCCTCCACGCTTATAATTTAACATAAGTTTTGGTTTTTTACAATAGATATTTTCCGCTTTTTATGGTATACTTTTAGCACGTAAAAAAAGGAAGGTTTTAAAATGAAAATTCATATTGTTATGGTTGAACCAGAAATACCTCAAAACACTGGGAATATTGCTAGGACATGTGCAATTACTGGCGCAAAATTACATTTAGTGCATCCCCTAGGATTTGATATTAATGAAAAAAGATTAAAAAGAGCAGGACTTGATTACTGGGATAAGCTTAAAATTGAAGAGCATGATTCTTTAGAAAAATTCTTGGATAAATACTCCCCTGAAAAAAATAATATGTTTTTTGCAACAACAAAAGGAAAAACAATGTATACGGATGTGGACTATTCAGGTATGGATGAAGTTTTTGTATTATATGGAAAAGAAACAAAGGGCCTTCCTGAATGGCTTTTAAAAAAATACCTAAATACAAAAACTATTAGGATTCCAATGCTTCCCACATTAAGATCTTTAAATTTATCAAATTCTGTAGCGATTATTACTTATGAAATACTACGACAAACTGGATTTAAAAATTTGCAGGAAATTAGTAATTATTTTGATGAGTAAATTGTTCAATGCAAATGTTTTTTAATCTTCTTCATCACTTCAAAACAAAAAATCAATCATTTCTGATTGATTTTTGTATTATCTGTTGGTTTGAATAGATTCGTCATTGGTGCACTTGACACGAATCGAACGTGCGACCTTTCCCTTAGGAGGGGAACGCTCTATCCTACTGAGCTACAAGTGCATATAAGCTATTTGTGTTCAAGTATATATTCTCATATCTACTTGAACCTTTTACTTGTTTAATTCTTCTACTAGTTCATCCACATCAATTCCATGTACCATACATGCTTCTTCTAGTGTTTCTTCTGCAGCTGCCATACATCCTAAACAGTGCATTCCCGCTTCTAATAATAAGTCTGCTTTTTCAGGTGCAATATCCAATATTTCATTTATTTTCATTGTTTTTTCGATCTTCATTACTCCATCCTCCTTAACAATACTTTAATATTGTAGCATATTTTTTTAAAAAAGTATAGACAATCCCCAAAATTTATTATATGATATCCATAAATTGGAAATGGGGTGATACCTTTTTGCTACTACATGCTTTTTTTCTTTTGTTTTTATTTCATGTTTTTATCGTCTTCTATTTTATTTATTCTTTAATTGAAGGAACTCTCTTTCATCAAATTCAGGGAACAAAATTAAATCAAAAAAGAAAAATATTTAGAAAGGAGTAATTTTGAAACGCCTATTTTTTCGTGTGCTTTTTTTGTTTTCTTTTGTTTTTACTCTATGTCTTATTACCTATATTTTATTTAAATCAATTTTTTATACTGAAAGTCTGATAATTCCGTATTCATTAGAACCATTCGATATATGTAAAAAGTTTCCTTTGTTCTGGCATTATTTTAAAATTTCATATTCAGTAATTTCTGTTTTATCAGGCATGATTTTAGGAAATGCCATGTATAGCTTTCTTTTTAGAAATGTCAAATTTGATCATCATAAAAAAGATATTAAAAAACGAGGATTGTTCTTAAATATTGGTATTCAAGATGGCAAAACTATTTCTATTCCAGAAAAAAGCTTATATCAAAACATTCTTATAACTGGCACAACTGGTAGTGGCAAGACGAGCAGTGCTATGTATCCATTTTGTAAACAATTAATTGAATACGAAAGTATTAATAATGATAGTAAACTGGGAATGCTTGTTTTAGATGTGAAAGGAAATTTTTACGAAGAAGTTGTAAAATATGCTAGAGACTCTTTTAGAGAAGATGATATTGTATTAATTAAACCCGGTCACAAATTCGCATATAATCCTCTCGATAAGCCTAACCTTAAGCCATCCGTTTTAGCTGATAGGTTAAAAACAATTTTATTGTTATTTTCTCCAAATAATAGTGATGACTATTGGTTAGATAAAACTGCTCAAGTTTTAGCAGAGTGCATTAAACTTTGTAGACTATATAATAATGGATATGTAACATTTACAGAACTTCATAAATTAATTTTTTCACATGATTATTTTAATCAGAAAATTTCTATACTTAGAAATAATTTTCAATATGCCAAATTTGATGAAAAGCAATGTTTTGACTTGCTTTCTGCCCTTGATTTTTTTGAAAAGGAATTTAACAATCTAGATCAGAGAGTTCTTTCTATCATTAAATCTGAAATTTCAAGAATTACCTCATTATTTATTTCAGATTTTGATATAAAAAAATCTTTTTGTCCAGAAGCAGGTCAAGTAGCCTCTAACATATTTCGTTCTGCTTTAGAACAAGGAAAAATTGTAGTTTTTAGCATGAATATAGCAGAATACCAAAATCTTGCTAGATTTTTGGCTGCCTATCTAAAATTAGATTTCCAATCTGAAGTGTTAGAAAGAATTTCTTATTCTACTAATATTAGGCCTTCTGTATTTATGTGCGATGAATTTCATGAATTCGTTACCCGTACGGATGCTAACTTTTTTTCTCAAAGTAGAGAAGCAAAATGTATTAATATAGTTGCAACCCAAAGTTATTCGTCTTTAGTTTCTACTCTTAAAGATACTGCCTATACTCGAGTATTAACTCAGAATTTAATAAATAAACTTTGGTTTAGAACTGATGATTCTTTTACGATTGAAGAAATCCAAAAACAATTAGGAAAAGAAGAAAAAGAAAAAATTTCACATTCAATATCTGAAAATGCTAAAGAAACAAAATATCATTATTTAACAAACCGTTTTCATTCAAATGATTCAAATTTGTCTGAAAGTATAAATACATATACACAAAAGGAATTTATTTATGATACTAATTTTTTTACAAGAGAGCTTCCCGTTTTTAATTGTTTAGCATTCTTATCGGATGGCGAAAAAATTTTACCCTCTTACAAACTGCAAATGATCCCTCATTTCCAGAGAAACACAAATGAAAGGAGTGTTTTTAATGAAAAAAAATAAATATTATTTTTTATTATCAATTTTGCTTTTTACTATTTTATTCTTATTGTTTTTTGGCAATGAAACATTTGCTGCAGACCCAAAATTAGTTACTAAAATAAAAACTGCTTTTGAAAAAATAAGTGGGTGGTTAATAAAAATTGCAACGCCTGCGGCTGCAGTAGCTGTGGGGACTGGAGTTATGATGAAAAAATTCAGTTTTGGAGATGAAGAACGTATACGCACTGGTAAAAAGTTAATCCGTGGGTCTCTTTTTTCATATGCATTTATTTTAGCAACAGATTTAATTTTAGCAGCAATTAAAAGTTTAGTATAATTTAGGATGTGATAACTTTGGAAGAAACAAGCAATATTACAGAAATATTTTTTCAAACTATAAATGCACTTTTTTCGAGTCTCTTTTCTTCAATTGATAATAGCTTATACCCTGTTTTAGATGATATTACCTTTATTAGCACTGATATTTTATCAGATTCCTATTTAGAAAAACTACTTGGATTTAATGCACAAAATGGTATTTTATTAATTACAAATACTTTATTTATAGGAATACTGCTGTATTTTATTGTTTCTAATTTCGTATCTTTTTACACTTTTTCGAATTTCCAAAGGCCACTTTCCTTTTTCTTTAAAATTATTGTTTATGGCATAGCAATGAATTTCTGTTTTTTCTTTTGTGAGCAAATAATCAATTTAGTTTCTCTTTTATCTTCTTCTATTCGAAATATTGGAGAGATGACTTTTAATAAATCTATTTGTTTTTCTTCCTTAATTGAAAATTTAAATTCTATTATCTCTATAGGAAGTGATGAATTTAATATTTTTTCATTAGATGGATTAATCAAAGGGTTTATTTCATTTGGTTTATTTCAATTATTATTTACATATTCTTTAAGATATGTTCTTATAAAAATATGGATTTTAATTTCACCTTTTGCAATTTTATCTTTAATTCTAAATTCATCCTCATGGTTCTTTAAAGTATGGCTGAGAAGTTTTTTGGCATTTTTATTTGTCCAAATTTTTGTATCTTTTGTTTTGTTAATTTGTTTTACGGTAAATTATTCAGATGGTCTTATTCAAAAACTTGTAATTGTTGGCTGTATTTATGCATTTACAAAGGCTAATCAGTTTGTAAGAGAATGGTTAGGTGGCATATCATCTGATGTCTCTGCTGGAATATCTGGAATAATGTCTATGCTAAAAGGAGGTGGTATACGGATAATGCATTTTGTATTTCCTCAAAATTATCAATTTCGTTCAAAATTTTTAGGTTTTTTTGATTATCAAACACTTATTTTTAATCTCGTTTGGTTTGCATTTTTATTTGCTATATCTAATTTGTTCTTTAATAATATAGAAATAAAAATAGCCATATGTACCATATTCTTTTTGCCTATTTTCTTTTTAAGCTTTATTGGTATTCGTGGAGAAAACATTTTTTCAGTTGCTCTTTCCGTTTATTATTTTGTTAAAGATCGTAAAGTGTATTTTTATAGTAAGTAAATTTTATATTAAATGTTATTGTAAAAAACTCTTGCAGATGTTATAATTTGAATTGTCAAAATATAGCTAAAGATAAATATTTTTGTATGAAATAATTTAAAGGGGACGGTTCAAATGAAGCTAGAACAAAATGATAAATCAATGCTTTTTTCATATACAGATTTGCCAGATGTATTTTTTACAGAATATTTATCACAAGCTAAGGGCGATTATGTAAAAGTTTATTTATATATGCTTTTCTTGTCTAAATACAATAAAGATGTAAAAATAACAGATTTATCAAAAAAATTATCTTTACCTTTTAATATAATTCAAGAAGCATTATCTTTTTGGGAAAATCAGGGAGCTCTAACTAAAAAAAGCACGGGTTATATATTAAATAATTTGCAAGAAAAAGAATTACTTGCTCTTTATTCCCCAAAATTAACGTCTTCTCCTGAAAGCTCTGCTCAAGTTGCGCAAAACAAATCACGTGCAGCTGCAATTGAAAGTATAAATAATCAATATTTCCAAGGAGTTATGTCTCCTTCTTGGTATAATGACATTGATTTATGGTTTAAAAAATATAGTTTTGATGAACAAGTTATGATTTCTTTGTTTGGATATTGCTTTGAAAAATCTGCACTACATAGAAATTACGTCCAAACAGTTGCAGAAGCTTGGCATAAAAATAATATTAAAACTTTTACAGATTTAGATGGATATTATCAAAAACAAGAAAAATTAAATTTAATAAAAAAATCAACTGCAAAAAAACTTGGGTTAAATAGACCTCTTACTCAATTTGAGGAAGCATATATTGAAAAATGGAATGTTGATTTTGGATATTCTCAAGATATAATAGATATAGCATTAAAGAAAACGACATCAAAAGCAAATCCAAGCTTTGATTATATTGATAAATTAATTTCAAACTGGAATGAGCATGGATTAAAATCATCTGAAGAAGTACAAAATTACATGAAAGAATTAATTGAAAAGAATAAAAGAACAAAAGAATTGGAAAAGAAATCAGGATTTCAAAATTATGATCAAAGGAATTATGAAAATTTTGATTCTTTATATGCAAATCCCGTTTCTAAAAAATAATATATTACTGTGGAGAGCCACTTTAAGGCTCTCCTACATAAAAGGTGATGAAAGTGGATTCTTCTGCAATTAAAAGTTTTCTAACCGAATATGAAAATAAAAGGCGCTTAAAAATCAGAATTTCTGAAGAAAAAAAGGCCTTGTTTTTGCGCGAGCATCCCGAAATAGAAAGAATTGATGATGAAATTTCAAAATCTACTATAGAATTTAGCAAAGCATTAATTACAGCTCCAGAGGATAAAAAAGAAGAACTGTTAAATAAAATTAATTTAAATATCAATGAATTAAAAAGCAAAAAGGATAATATTTTTAAAAAATTAGGAATAAATTCAAATTTTTTTGAACCAGAATATGATTGCAAAATTTGTAATGATACTGGTTATGTTTTAAATAATAATAAATCAGAAATGTGCTCATGCTTGAAACAAAAAATATTTAATTTCGAATATAATAAATCAAATATTGGAAATATCGAAAAAGAAAATTTTAAAACGTTTTCTTTAAATAAATATTCTGATGAAGTAAATGAAGAAAAATATCATGCAGATATTTCTCCAAGAGAAAATATTGAAAATATTAAAAATATTTGTGAAAACTTTATAAATAATTTTGATGACCCTGAAGAAAAAAATTTATTATTCACAGGAAAAACTGGTCTTGGAAAAACATTTTTATCAAACTGCATTGCATACGAATTATTAAAAAAAGGTAAAACTGTATTGTACCAAACAGCTCCTGTAATGCTAGATTCAATTATAGATTTTCGTTTTGACAAACCAAATGCAAATAATTCTATTTTAGATAGTTTATTAAATGTAGATTTATTAATTATTGATGATCTCGGAACAGAAACAATGAATAATATGAAATTTACAGAATTATTTAATATAATTAATACTAGGATTTTAAATCAAAATAATAAAATAACCAAAACAATAATTTCAACTAATTTAAATTTAAATAATATTTTTTCTATTTACGAAGAAAGACTTGGTTCAAGATTCATTGGTCATTATAATATTTGTAGATTTTTTGGAGACGATATTAGATTTATAAGAAAATAAATTAAAAAACAAATCGATTATTCGATTTGTTTTTTTCTCCTTTTTAATGTGTTATTTTGACAATTTTTATCTTTTTATTATCTATCTTTTATCTGAACACTGCAGTTAACCTTTTTACTTATTTGCATAATTGTACTATGTTTTTTATCTTTCTCAAATCTGCATTACGTTCTTACGGGCAACTGTTGTTTTCCCTGTAAGTTTTCAGAGTTTCTTAAGTATACATAATTTCTCCAGTTTTCATTATTTTTTTATATTCTTTGTTGTTCTTTTGTTTCATTACTAAATCAATTTTTTGTTTTTTTGACACATAATAATTGTTTCTTTTCATAAATTTTCGCATTTTCTCTTTTTAATCATAATTATTTTTATTATATAATAAATTAAATTTAATTTTGAATTTTACTTATAAAATATATTTTATTTTTTATTAATTAAATATAAATAAATATTTTTTTACTAAAATAAAAATATAAAATCTTTTTTATTTTAGATTTATTT
>CAMOWC010000015.1 GCA_946628065.1 uncultured Clostridiaceae bacterium
TCACGAACAACTCTTTCAAGTCTTGTTAAACCAATTCTAAATTGATTTTGTAGTAACTCTCCAACTGAACGAATACGTCTGTTACCTAAATGATCTATATCGTCTACTTTTCCAAGTCCATGTTGTAGATTTAATAAGTAACTTACAGAACCTATTATATCTTCTGTTGTAATGTGCTTTGGTACTAATTCGCTTAATCTTTCTTTGATTGCTTTATTTAAGTCTTTTTTATCAGTATTATCTAAGATATTTTTAAGAATTTCATAATTTACTCTTTCTTTTATTACTATATCTTTTAGTGTTTTTTCATCAACAAATTTGTGTATGTCAACTGTACCATTTCCTATAATTCTTACTTTCTTGTCATTTACTTTTACATCTACAATGTTTATTCCTGTATCTTGAATTTTTTCAGCTTGTTCTTTGCTAATTTGTTTATCTTTTTCAACAAGAACTTCTCCTGTTTCAGGATCAACTATTGTATCAAAAGCTATCTTTCCATTTATTCTGCTTGCTAAGCTTAGCTTTTTATTATATTTATAACGTCCAACCTTAGCTAAGTCATATCTTCTATCATCAAAGAATAGTCCGTTAAACAAGTTTCTTGCTGCATCCACTGTTGGAAGTTCCCCTGGTCTTAACTTTTTGTATATTTCAATTAAAGCTTCATCTGCTGTTTTTATTTGGTCTTTATTTATTGTTGCAATAAGTTTGTCTTCTTCTCCAAATAATTCGAGCATTTGAGCATCAGTAGTAATCCCTATAGCTCTTAATAATGTAGTTACAGGTATTTTTCTTGTTCTATCTACTCTAACATAGAATACGTCATTTCCATCAGTTTCATATTCAAGCCATGCGCCACGAATTGGCATAACAGTTGATGTGTAAATCTTTTTACCTGTTTTGTCAAATTCTTCTGCATAATAACACCCAGGTGAACGAACTAGCTGACTTACTACAACTCTTTCCGCTCCGTTAATAACAAATGTTCCACTATCTGTCATTAAAGGAAAATCACCTAAATAAATTTCCTGCTCTTTTATTTCACCAGTTTCACGGTTGATTAATCTAACCTTAACATGTAATCTTGTAGAATATGTTGCGTCTCTTTCTTTTGCCTCTTCTAAAGAATACTTGGTTTTTTCTTCCATGTAGTAATCAAAAAACTCTAATACTAGGTTTCCTGAGAAATCTACAATTGGTGAAATGTCTCTAAGCACCTCTCCTAGACCTTCTTTTACAAACCAGTCATAAGAGTCTTTTTGTACTTTGATTAAGTTTGGCATTTCAATAAAATCGCCAACTTTTGAGAAGTCTTTACGTATAACTTTGTCGTGTTTAACTTCTTTTAACAAAATAAATCACCCCTATTTTAAATTTCGAGCAGAAAATGTTTAGTAGTTAATGCTTTATTTGCATTATTTACTAAAATATATCTTTCAAAAGGAGTCCCTCTTAAAAAGTAAATGTTTACACAACATGTGTTCTATCTGCTCTTACGGAACAGCAAGTTTTGCATCTTATTTACTGTTTAATTCCTCTCCTTTTTAATTAACATAATCATAAATTTAGGCAGCAATAAAAAGGTATGCTAGCAAACTATATGTTTACAAACTTACCTTTTTGTTATTATTTATTAACTTATTTTCACTACTATATTATTAATATTAACCACCCTTATTCTTCTTTTTAGTAGATTAATATTTGGTATATTTTAAATTAAAGCAATTATTGAAATATAATATCATATATCAATATCATTTGTCAAGCCTTAATCCGTAAATTTTGGACTTTTTATGAAACGCAAATAAAACAAATGGTTATTTTAATCTTAGCTTCTCGACAGCTTTGTCGTTCTTTTTAATTTTGTCACATGACATAATTGTCTCTAGGTGATATAAATGATTCGTGAAAACAGACTAAAAAATAAACTAACTCAAGAACAGCTTGCAGAAAAAGTTGATATAAGTTGGAGATAGCTTCAGAGAATTGAAAAAAATGAAGAAGAAACAAGGGTGACAACTTTAAAAAAATTAGTTAAAGCTCTTAATATTTCTAATGAAGAAATAATTGATTATCTACGCAAATAGCAATCTAACTTGTATGGGATGAAGGGATGATGAATGGGGACGTTGATTTTGTCTTGAAACATGCATGACAAAATCAACGTCCCCATTCATCTTCTCATTCATCCTAGTTTTTGCTACTTTTATAGTTTAAATAATCTCCAACTAAAATTTTGATAACTGTTATTACTGGTACTGCAAGGAACATTCCAAATAGTCCAAAGTATGCTCCGCCTATTGTTACTGCAAAAATTACTAATAGTGGACTTAGTGTTAATGAGTTTCCAACTATTTTTGGATTTATTATGTTTGCATCTATTTGTTGCAATATTATTATTACAATTCCAGTCCATATTGCTTGTGATACTCCCCCTGTAAGCAATGTAATAAGTAGCGCGATTACTACACCAATTATTGCTCCAAAATATGGAATAATATTAAATGCTCCTATCATAACACCTAGCAAGATTGCATATTTTACTCCCATAACAACCATTGCGACTGATAATATAATTGCAACAACCGCAGCATCTATAATCTGACTAGAAATAAATCTATAAAACACATCATTGGTTTTGTTAAAATACTTTTCGAAGTTTTCACATGTTTTATCGCTTAAGTTAGCTCTGGCTAACTTTCTGATTACGTTTAATATTTCTCTTCTTTCTAATAAAACATATATTGAAACCATAATAGCTACAAACGAGCTAAATATTCCGTTTACGACTCCAATTGCGCTTTTAATGTAGTTCCATATATTTTCAACCTTAAAAAATTCTTTTAAATCTATTTTCTCAAGATTACTTATTATTTCTCTTGCGCCGATCTGCTTTAGTACTGAGTCTTCCGGCTGATTTTCCACAAATTCTGTAACATTTCTATAATACGATGGCAAATTGCTTGCTAAGTCAATTATGCTTACAGATAGTGTAGGGATAATTACATTTACAATAATAACTATTACAAGAAGTGCTATTAAATACGTGGTTATAACTGCAAGGAATCTTGCTTTATTTTTAATAATCTTTGATTTTGTTTTTTCATATGCTTTTTCAATACTTCTGCACGGAAAATAGAATATATATGCGATGAGTATTCCTATCGCAAAAGGAGCTAACACTCCCCAAAGATTTTCAAGAAATTTTGCAACATTTGAAAAATTGTCAAGGAGTTTATAAACAACTATTATTGCTACAGCATATAAAAACCAATTACGCCACTTTTTCCAATCTTTTTTTTCTTTCATTTTTGTTTCCTCCAAGTTTATTTATATTTTTATGTCTAATTCTATGGGGCAGTGATCACTTCCCATTACATCATTATGTATTTTTGCATCTATTATTTTATCTTTAATTTTGTTTGAAACTATAAAGTAGTCTATTCTCCATCCTATATTTTTTTCTCTAGCATGTCCCATATATGACCACCATGTATATGCATCTTCTTTTTCTGGATATTTATATCTATATGTATCTGTAAAACCTTCTTTAAGTAATTTCGTCATTTTCTCTCGTTCTTCATCTGTAAAGCCTGCATTGCCATGGTTTGTTTTCGGATTTTTTAAGTCAATTTCATTATGTGCTACGTTTAGGTCCCCACAGAGTATTATTGGTTTTTTCTCATTTAGTTTTTGCAAGTATTTTCTAAAGTCGTCTTCCCATTTTTGTCTGTATTTAAGCCTTGTAAGCTCTCTTTGTGAGTTTGGTGTGTAACAGTTTATTAAGTAGAACTTTTCATATTCTAATGTAATGAGTCTGCCTTCACTATCGTGTTCTTCTATTTTCATTCCTAATGTAACATTTAGCGGTTTACATTTGGTAAAAATAGCAGTTCCAGAATATCCTTTCTTTTGTGCATAATTAAAATATTTAAAATACTCTGGAAAATCTACATCTAACTGCCCTTCTTGCATTTTTGTTTCTTGAATACAAAAAAAATCCGCTTGCTCTTTTATAAAAAAGTCCTCAAATCCTTTTTTATACACTGCTCTTAGTCCATTTACATTCCATGAAATAAGTTTCATTTATTTTTTCCAACCTTTCAATATGGTGAAACGATGGGGACGGTTCTACTTGTTTCACCATCCCCATCGTCTTTTGTTTTTGAAACAAGTAAAACCGTCCCCTAACGTTTCGTTATAACGAATTAAAGTATACGTTTCCACCTATATTTACTCCAGACACTTTTGAGCTAGCTGATCTAAAAGATAAATATGTATGATTTCTCTTGCCATTTAGGGCATCCATTACAGCCTGTTTTACATGTGCCGGGTAATTACCATTTAATCTTCTTCTCCAGTAATTATCTATTGAATAACAGAATTGTCCTTTTGCTTTATACTGTGATAGTGGATCTGAGCCTCTACTCTTCCAACTACTGCTTACCGTTCTATTGCATGCTGTTGTAATAACTGCTAATGCTCCTTCATAGCTAGAAGAACACTCCTGTGCTGTAATTGCGCATAGCAAGTCTAAGTCTGCATCCGAATAGCTCCATTTTCCATTTCCATATGATACAGCTGTTGTTCTTGAACCATATCTTGATAATGATTTAACTTGTACTTGTACTACTTTTGTAACTGGTTCTTTTATAACAACTGATGAAATTTCTTCTCTTTCTATTTCTATACTGTTTTTATATTTTACTCTATATGTTACTTCCTTGATACCATTTTGTCCAGGAGTAATAACTTCATTTTCGGTATTTGCTGCACCCTCAGAAATGTCTTTTGTTATTGTTTCAAAAGGTATCTCCTCTTGTACCACTTCTATTTTTTCTACAACTGGTGCATATTCTTCTAGAAGCTCTTCTATTTTTCTTTCCTCTTCTGCCTGAGCGATTTCCTGGTACTTTATTTCTTCAGTTGATATAATAATTGAGTCTCTATCTCCTAATTCTTCATCTAAATTAGGATATATGTGCTCTTCCGGTAACAGTATTATACCATTTTCTTCAAGTATTTCTGATATAACTTGTTTACTTGTAATTATTTGAGTTTTTTCCCCATTACTATACTCTATAGTTATTGTTTTTATTTTATTATTTGAAGCAAATGCAACAGCACTAAAAGCAAAAATTACTATAAAGCTTAATATTAAAATCTTTTTTAGTGAAACAGATGCTTTGTCATCTTTTCTCATAAAAAATAATCCACCTCTCAATTTATTAGACTTTATTATTATACTATACCATAAAAAGTTTGTCAAATTTTACGGAATGGCTACTTATAACGATTCTAGCTTTTTTAAAAATAAGCATGTCCTTAAATGATATATATGAGGCTTGTTTAAAAATTATTCCTTTTTTATAAACAAAATATAATTTAAATTGCAAAACAGGAAGATGTTTTTTACATCTTCCTGTTTGTTATTATAACCCTACAATTACTCTTTTTACATATATCAAGTCAGTTACTGTTATTTTACTATCTCCATTTGAATCTGCTCTTAGAATTTCATCTTTAGTTAGAGCTTTTAGTTTTACTATTTGTCTTTTTATCATTATCAGATCTGTTACTGTTATTTTTCCGTCCCCATTTACATCACCACTTAAAGCAACTTGTGCTGTATCTACTTCTACTATTGCCGTACTTCCAAGCGAATCTGTGATGTTAATTTTTTCTGCAGTATCTGTAGTGAAGTTTTTAGTTAATGTTTTTTTATCTTTTGATAATTTCCATCCTTCTACTTCTTCTAGTTCATTTTGTGATACAAATGTTACTGTTGTACCTGTTTCCTTTTCATCATAATTTAATCTTACAATATTTAAATTATAAGTGCTAAAGCATTCTTCCAATTTGCTAGTTACCGTACTCGGAACTACTGCAATTTTCAAGTTCCAGCACCCTGTAAAAGCAGATTGCCCGATTGAAGTTACAGTTTTAGGGATTACAATACTTGTTAGGTTTTCTATAGAAGAAAATGCATATTCTCCTATTTCAGTTACTCCTTTTGGCAATTCTACATTTGCAAGATTGTTACATCTAGCAAATGCAGATGCTCCTATTTTTTTTACTCCCTTTGGTATTACCAAGTTTGTTAATTCTATACATCCATAAAACGTATCATTCTTTATGCTAGAAACTCCTGATGGAATTTTTACACTTGTTAAGCTTGAGCACTCTGCGAACGCACTCTCTCCTATATTGTTTACCTCTTCTGGTATAGCTATATTTTTCAAACTTGAGCACTTGTAAAATGCTGAATCTCCTATAGTTTTTAACCCTTTTGGAAGTTTTGCTGTTGTTAAATTACTGCATCCATAAAACAACATACTTCCTATGCTTGTAACGCCCTCTGGTATTGTAATGCTTTTCAAACTAGAACAATTTGCAAATACACTTTCTCCTATGGTTTTTAATCCTGTACCTAATGATATAGTCTCAAGCTTTTCACAATGATAAAATGCTTCTTCTCCTATTTCTTTTAACCCTTTAGCAATTATAGCACTTGTTAAACTACTGCAATTATAAAAAGCTGAAGGTTCAATGCTTTCTATTCCTTCTGGAATGTTAATGCTCTGTAAATTTACACAGCTGTCAAACGCGTACTTTTTTATAGTTTTAAGTTTTTTAGGTATTGTTACACTTTTTAGGCTACTACATCCGCTAAAAGCTAACTCTCCTATTTCTGTTACACCTTCCGGTATTACTATTTTCTCTAAGCTAATGCAATTATAAAATAGATTTTGCGGTATACTTTTTATTCCCTTTTGTATTGTTACACTCTTTAATTTAGTGCAATCGCTAAATACACTTTTTTGTATTTCTGTCACACTCTTTGGTATGGCTATACTCTCCAAACTTTCGCAATGACTAAAGGCACGTGATTCAATAGTTTTTAGTCCTTCTGGCAAAGTAACTGTTTTTAGGTTTATACAATCACTAAATGCTTCGTATTCTATTTTTGTTACTCCAGTTTGCATTTTTATATTCGTCAACTTTTTGCAATTTTTAAATGACGTCCCTAATATTGTTGTTACAGTTTTTGGTATTGTATAATTCGCTTGTTCTTTCATTGGTGGATATAAAATAAGTGTCTTCTTCTCTTTGTCAAATAAAACCCCATCTACGCTTGAATAATTTTCGTTTCCATTATCGACATTTATACTCATAAGTTTGCTTTCATTATAAAATCCAAAAACCAAAATACTTGTTACAGAGGCTGGGATTGTAATGCTTTTAGCCATAAATCCATCACCTATAATTATCCCAACTACTGTGTATTCTCCAATTTTTGATGGAACCTTTACATCTTCTTTCGTCCCATTGTAACCTTCTATATATGCTACTTTTCCTTTGTCAAATGCATCATACGTAAATCCATCTTGTGTAGTTTTAACTGTATACACTTCATCCTCGTTTTCTGCTCCTACTAATCTGATTTCTCTTATTTTTGCCACTTGCATTTGACTATAGCCTTCAGCTTTTGCACTTGGAGTTACAAACAATATACTTAATATTGTTAATAAAGCAATTGTCGCCACCTTTAATTTTGATTTGCTTTTCATTACAATACCTCCAAATAATATTCTTTTTCAATCAATAAAGTATATTTTTTTGAAGATATTGTCAATATTACTTTTTTACATATAAAAAAAAGCTTCCGTTTATTGCTTACGGAAGCACATCACCTAGTTTCAATATTACATTTATTACATTTTTATAACATTTTTGTATTTTTAGACATTTTTAAATGTTAAATATCTTTTTTGCATTTACATATGTGATTTTTGCTATTTCTTCAAGTGATATTTCCTTTATTTCAGAAATTTTTTCTGCAATTCTAATAACATTTCTAGAATCATTCCTTGTCCCTCTTACTGGCTCTGGTGCTAGATATGGGCTATCTGTTTCAATAAGAATTCTGTTTAATGGAACTTGTTTTATTATTTCTAACGAATTTTTTGCATTTTTAAATGTGCATGGTCCAGCAAATGATATATAGAATCCTAATTCTAAAGCATTTTTAACTAGCTCATGGTTTGGCTGACAACAATGAAAAACTCCTTTTTTCATGCATGGTTTTTGTTTTAGTACTTCTATTGTATCTATATATGCATCTCTAGAGTGAATTACAATTGGTAAATTTAAGCTATTTGCTATTTCTATTTGCTTAGTAAAAAAAGCTTTTTGCTCTTCCTTGTTTTCTTTGTTCCAATAGTAGTCTAGTCCAATTTCCCCAACTGCTATAACTTTTTTACTTGTAGTACATAATTGCATTATTTTACTTGTTTCTTCATCTATATTTTGTGATATATCATTTGGTGAAATACCACATGTAGCATATACCCAATCGTTTTGCTCTGCAATCTTTATTGCTTCTTCTGATGATTTAACATTATACCCAGCAACAACTACTTTTGTTATCCCTGCTTGTTTTATTTTCGTTAATATATCATTTCTATCTACATCAAATTTTTCGTCATTATAGTGTGAATGTGAATCAAAAAATTCCATATTTTCACCTAATTATATAGTATTGTTACATTCGCTATTGCGTTTTCTTTTGAATGCGATAGCGATATATCAATATTTTCTATCCTTTCTTCAAAGTTCACATCATGAAACATAATATATGGTTTTCCATCATCTGTATTCAATATTTCTGCATTTTTCCACGATACTTCATATTTATTGCCTAAAAATGTTGATACTGCTTTGTATATAGCTTCTTTGGCCGCAAATCTAGCAGCATAATGTTGATATTTTGCATTTCTTTTGCTCTCGCAATAATTGATTTCATTTTGAGTATATATCTCGTTTATAAACTTTTCTCCTTCTTTTTCTATAGCTTCTTTTATTCTAGATATTTCAGTTATGTCTGTTCCACATGACACTTTCATTATTATCCCTTCTTTTCTCTTAAAATAATGGGCGACTTGTTCGTCGCCCGTATTTTACTACTTTTCATAATAGTGTAAATTCAAATTTTCTGCCAAATGCCACTGATTAATAAAATCTATCACTAAATTATTATCTAAGTTCAAACTTGGTTCTAATGCAACATTCCCGCTTTTGTTTATGCAGCCCCACACAGTTCCCTTTTTTATTGCTGCATATCCATACTCATTTTGCTCTTTTGCATCATCATAAATATAATCTACTACAAGATTTCCGTCTTTGTCTTTATATCCGTATTTTCCGTCTTTTTTAGTTAAAAATAATGTATGTGTTGTAAATAGATCTTTTGAATCTTTTTCTTCAAATTTGAAATTGTAATATTTTTGAGCATCCCCTATTCTTATATTTATATATCCTTTTTCTGTGTTTACTTCAGATATTATTCCTGTTAATTTAAGTTCTAAGTTCTTATTGTAAATATCGGTTTCTGCTACTGTTTTGTCAGCTTCTATAAAGTCTGTATCTTTTCTTTGTTTCATATAAATATAGTTAAAATCTACTATAGTTTTGTTTTGTCCATCTATTATTCCATATTTATCTTCTTTTTTTGCTATAAAATGGTCATTTCCAATGTCCTTTAAGTCTTGATATTCAAATGGTATTTTTTCTACATTTGCTGTTGTAAGTACTCCAACACTTGAGCTTTTTTTGATGATAACATTTTCTCCAGATATCTGAAGTACATCATCAAATTCACCACTTATTACTGCTTCTTTTGCTTGATTAATTACTTTTAATGCTCCATTTTCTTTTACAACATACAAGTTATTTCCCATAACTGGCTTTATATCATCATATTGAGCTTCTAGAACTGTTTCTTTATTGCTTGCAATTAAACCTGCTTTTCCTTCACTGTTTACTACTATATATCCGTCTTTATAGTCTTTTCCTGCTGGCCTTATTTCTTTATATTCTACAGGTACTATCATTTCTCCTGCATCATTTGCTATGCCTTGCTTTTCTCCAGATAGCACTAATAAGCTGTTACTTACGCCTTTTATAGAATATATATTGTCATATTTGCACTCAAGGATTTCTTTTCCATTTGTGTTTATTAATCCGTATTTTCCATCTTTCCTTACTCTTAGTGCATTTTCTTCATACCATATATTTTGGCTTTCATCGTAATTATCTATTGCTTCTACCTGTTCATAGTCTTTAAATAACTCTTCTCCTTTTTTATTAAAGGCTTTAGTTTTATATTCCCCTGTTTCTAAGTTAACATCTGTCATTGTTATAAAAACATCTTTAGTTTTATCTGGTATTATTATCATTTCTGTATATTCAAATGGTATAATTTCGCTCCCTGTTTGGCTTATAACGCCCCATTTGCCACCTTTATATGCTGTAAAATAGTATGTAGATGTTGAAAGCTCTTCTTCTTTTTTAGGTTCTAATAATTTCCCTATTGATATAATCATCATGAGAAAAACTGCTAATGCAATAATTACTCCTATAACTTTTTTCATGTTAAGTTTTCTTTCGTCATTATATCTTCTACCACTACTCATATTATTTGCTCCCTTCCTTGCGAATTACTATATCACAATTATGCTAAAATATCAACTTGCAACAATAAATTACCCTTTTATTTATTTTGTTTGCTTTGACTAACACTTTGTGTTATAATCTCTCCTGGTGATTTTATGTACGAATTTGATTATACTATCGAATATGTTGATATCGATAAAAACAACAAGCTAAGTAATTATGGCTTTTTTAAAATTTTGCAAGAAGCTGGATGCAAGCATGCAGATAAGGCCGGTTTTGGGCTTACTGATACATCTAGAACCAGACTTGCATGGATTGTTCTAGATTGGAAACTTGAAGTTTTTTCAAGGCCAGCATGGAATTCGAATATACATATTAAAACATGGATTTCTAATGTTGATTCTGCTTGCTGTTTTCGTGATTTTGAAATTTATGATTCCTCTCAAAATATTGTTGCAAAAGCTACTTCTAGATGGTGCCTACTAAATATAGACAAAAAGCATATTGCAAAAATTACTGAAGAGATTAAAAATTCATTTGCACCTTTGCAAAGCCCACTGTTTACTGATAAAATCGAAAAATTGCAGGATGCTGAAATATATAAATCAGTATGTCCTTATACAATTCTTAGAAGAGATATTGATACAAACAATCATGTAAACAATTTAAATTATATTATACTTGCCGAGCAAGCTTTACCTGATGATATATATAATAATTACTCTTTTTCAAAAGTTGAAGTAATGTATAAAAAGCAATGCATCTTGGGTGATAAAGTTTTATTATGTTATAACCAGGAAAGTTCAAATAAATACACTGTTGCGATTAGGAGTGAGGATAATAAAATCTTACATTCGATTATTAGATTTTCTATCTAAAGTATTGCTAAAGCGGAAGTAAGCTTAAATTTAGCTTGCTTCCGCTTTTTCTTATTTTCCCAAATGAGTATATAGTCCATCCGGTGCTGCAACAACCCATCTTTTTGTATTAATTTCTGGAAGCTCATAAAAGCTTTTACATTCCTCAGTAACTACTTGGTTTCTTTCAATTACTCCAATTTTTTTTGTTGCATTTGTATCAAATGTGTAGATTTTGTCTCTTGTCTTATACACTACTAAGCACATGTGGTGATCTCCTCCGCCCATCATTAGCCAGCTGCATGCATAGATCACCCACTTCTGTTTCGTCAAAGCTCATTCTTTGTCCGTTTCCTTCTGTTATTGTAACTTGGTAAGCATATGCAACAGAGCCAACATAGTTTCCTGCTGAAGATTGTGCTTTAATGAATTCTTGCGTTCGTGTATAATTTCCGCCGTTCATAGCAGCAATATGAAAAAACATGCTTCCTGTCGCACAGTTAAACCCAACAAGAGGGCCCTTAAGCTGTGCATCTCGCGTGCCTAGCGTTCCAAGTATTGGAGCTAAAAGTTCGTGATGTGTCATGGCCATATATGCTGCAGCTTTAGCTTTATTCCCTCCTGCAGCATCATATGAGGCTTGCATTAATGCTGCATACGTATGTTCCGGATTATAACCCATACTCGTTAATACTTTGTCATAACTGGTCGCTTCTTTGCCGCCCTTATAACTTTTTAATGTCTTTCTGCTTTCTGTAAAAAATTTATCTGCTCCAATGTCTTTTATTACTTCATTCCAATTAAAGTTGTTGTTTTGTAATTTAGTGGTTACCGTATTTAAAAAATCGTTTTCTTGCCCTATGCCACTTATTATATCGTCTAAAAATTCTGTAGAAGTGGGCGACTTAAGTCCTCCTCCTCCGCTAGTTCTTGATGTTGATGCTATCATTCGCATATTCGGTGATTTTTTTAATATACTTCTTGTATTGCTAGTCTTGCCTTTTAGATTTTTTTCTATATTACCAAATTTTTTCGCCATATCTACAAGGATTGTTTGGTTTTCATTTTCAGCTTTAATAATCCTTCTTGTTTTTTCCTCAATTTTTTTAGTTTCATTGTCTAAAATCTGTTGGATTTCTTGTAATTTTACAAGTGTTTTTTCTGGTATTTGCCCTTTTTTTAAATTAGAAATATCACCTTTCATTTTATCTAATAAACTGTTAACTCTTTGCTGGTCTTCTCTATTGCCTATCTCTTTTATCTTTGTTTGAACATCTTCCATGTTTTTTATTGCGTTTTCCATTGCATGTATAATAGATGAATTATTGCTTTTTTTATTTGAAGCCTGTATTGTTTTTTCCATAGCTTTTTTTATATCTTTATCCGAATTTTTCATTGAATCTCGTGCATCTTCTAGCTTTTTTATGTCTTGACTTTCTATTCTAACTATAGCCATCGCATCTCCTCCATCTACAAATATTTTTGTGTTTTAATTTTCCATATATAACTAATTATTTATTTTTGCTACTATTACAGTCATGTCATCTTTTATATGTCCAAAGCTTTTGTCTATAGCTTCCTCTAGGATAATGTCTGCAATTTTCTTAGTATTCTCTATTTTTATATTTTTTAAAAAATCACTAAACGCCTCTTCTTTATCTATTGCTTCCATATTTGCTTCTAATACTCCATCTGAGCACATTACAACAATATCTCCCGGCTTAATATCTGTATCAAAAATAACTGAATCAACATTACTTAATATTCCTGTAGGTAGAGAAATTGCATGTATCTTCTTAACATTTTTTCCATTTTTTATAAAAGTTGGGCATGCACAATTTTTTATTAATTCTAAACTTCCCTCATAAAGGTCAAATATTCCCAGGTCCAAGCTTGCAAATGTCTCATTTTGAGCTTTTGCCATTAGATTTGTGTTTATTAAATCAAGTGCTACTTCTTTTTCAAATCCAGCATTCATATATTTTTTTATTGTTTTAATAACTATATCGCTTGCTTTATTTGCTTCTTTCCCTGAGCCCATTCCATCTGAAAGCGCTATTAGCATTTTTCCATCATCAAGTTTTAGTTTTAATGTATTATCTCCACTTTCTTCTGAGTTTTCTTTTGTCTTACCTGCAATTGAAACTGTTATTTTCATTTTATCTTCTGATGTATATGTCTGGAGTGTTTCATCTCCATCTTTACCTAAATTATTTTTCTGTTTTTGCAAAATCATTTTTTGTTTTAAAACTTTTGTTAAGATTTCTTCTATTTTTTGTGTTTTATTTACTTCGTCTGTTATATCATCCTTCTTTTTGGTATACATTTCTACTGTAACTCTACCGTTTTTTTGCTCAAATATGCTAATGTCATATATACCTATATCCTTTTGGAGAAGTAATATTTCTATTTGTTCTTTAACTTTCTCATATTTCTCGTTACTTTTATTACTTATGTTTTCTGCCATGCTTGAAATAGCCCTTGATATGCTATGTAGTTCTGCAGAAATTGTATTTTGTGCATCTTTTTTTTGCATTTTTATTGCTAAATTTAGTTTTACAATTTTCCAGCTTTCATTTGCAATTTTAACTATTTCTGATATATCAGTTTCCACATTTTTTTTAATGTTTTCATTGTCCATTCCTACAATAAAACTATTATGCTTTTCGAATATGTCCACTATATCTTGCAAATGTATTTCATCTTTTTCAATTACAGCATTATAAATATCATCTAAAATGCCACTGTCTTGGTTTACTATGTCTTCATATAGCATATTTTGTGTTTTGTCTTCCATTTCTTCTATCATATAGTCTAAAAACATTTCTTTTTGCTTTGAACCCTCTTGCTCTATCTCATTTTTCCCTACAATTGTTGCTGCCGCTTCTTTGTATGATTCTGATAGTCCTGATATAGTTTCTGATACACTATTTAATTTGTATATTGTATCTTCATTTTCTTCAAGCATTCTCTCTTTTGATACTGGTAAGAATTTTGTTTTTCCGTACTAAGTCAGTAATATTTATTTCAATATTTTTAGGCATTAATAATAGTCCTATAGAAGCAATTACAATTTCTTTTAAGTAAATAATTTGAGATATATTTCCATTTGCTACATATGTTAATGCGATTGTTCCTACTACAAATCCAACTATTACACCAATCTTTCCAAATCTGTTTAGTATTCCTGCTATCATTCCGCGAAAGTGCGAATGCTGCCACTAACATTGGCTCTCCTTTTCCAATGATTCCAAGTACTACTCCAATTGTTATACCGCCGGTAGCACCTACAAGTATTCCATTTTTCCAGCCTAGCACAAGCACAATTAATATGCAGAGAATATTTTTAATTGAAACTCCAAATATCGTGAAATTAAAAAGTGCTGATATTGCTATTGCTAAAAACAGGCTTGCTCCAAGCACTTCTTCTATTGTAAATACTGTTTTTTCTCCGTAGTCTCTTATAACTGTAATTGAATTTGTAAATATTTTATAAAAAATATATGTAATTATTGCAAATAAAATACTTGTTACCAAATCATATACATAGAATGTTTTAAACATTAAGCCAAATATTTGTACAAGCATTGTTGAAATTATTAAATGCGCTCCTAATTTTCTCTTTTCATTTCGTACTGTATTTTCATATTGAGGCCTATATATTAATGAAAATGTGATAAATACAAGTGATGTAAGTATATATGTAAGTAGTGATTCTTTTCCTTGCCCTATTGCAGTTCCGTGCCCCACATAAAACTAATACAATTCCGTATTGGCATTTTATTGCTACAAGATGCTGCAAGTATTGCTAGCCCGAATGGAGATACTCCTTCTCCAAATCCTATCATAGAAATGCCAAAGCACAAGCAATAAAAAATCATGTTTTGAATTTTAAATGCATTTTTCATTCTTTCTATTATTGTACTTATTTTTCCATTCTCGCTTTTTTTCTCATAGTTATCATTATCAAATTCTGGATTGATATTTTGAAACATTTTTTTCGCCCACCTTTTTTAATAATATTTACCTTTATATTTTAGTACAAGCTACATGCTTTTTTTGTCGGAAGTTGCGAGGTAAATATAAAAAGTTTTCTACAATTTTTCCTTGGTTCTGCTAGCTATTTATCTTTTGCATCAAATGTTTACAAATTACGTTTATTATTTTATTATAATTTACCATAAAGTTCAATATCTTTACAAAAAAAAGAAGCCTTTGAATCTCTAAATTTAATTCAGATTCAAAAACTTCTTTTTTAGTTTATTCTCATTTAAAGCTGTATCGTTTCAATTGGCTAATTATTTCTTTTTTAAAACTAACATTTTTATTGCTACAATTCCTACTACTAGTATCACTGCTACTGCAATCCAAATTTCATAATGTGTTCTTGCTACACCTGTTGGGTCTGTTATTGTTATTGTTGTTTCTGCTTCATCTGATTCAACTGGTCTTCCTGTGCCATCTTCACCTTTTTCCAATACAGCAATATTTACTGTCTCTAGATTGCTTGAGCCTTCTCCTTCTGATAGTATTTTGTTTAAAGTAATAGGCATTGATATGCTTTCTCCTCTTGCAAGGAATTTTCCTAATTGTTCTGTTGCAAGAATAACTTCATCACTATTTGCAAGTCTCGTCCATCCTTCATTGCCTTGCGCTGAGAATCCTATGTGTTGTGGTTTATCATATATCAATTTAGCTGCTGTTTTAATTTCTACGTCTTGATTTTCTGGTAAGCCTTCTAGCTTTTCTCCTTCGAAGTAACTATATAAAGTATCTTTTTCGCTATCATTTGTTACTGTAATTTTATATTTTGCTTCGAATACTGCTCCATTTATTGTTTCATCGTCTAACTCAATTGTCCACTTTGAGCCATCAATCATACGTACTCCTGCATTGTTTCCTTCCTCTGTGTCAACTATAGACATACCATTATTTGTGATTTTTACTGATTCAATTTCTTTTGTTATTATAAGTTTAGCTATAGGTCTTTTAATTAGTCCAAAGTTAACACTTGTTGCATGGTTTGCTTCTGCAACGCCAATTGTCATAACATCTACTGTGTCTGCATTCATCCAGGTTTCATTAGCTTTTGTAGTCATTAATTCTAATCTTCTTACTTTGTTGTCTTTTGCACTAGATGAATTGTTTCCATAGCCTTTGTATGTTGTTGACCTATACTCTTGTCCGCTTAATATAATTTCTTTGTCTTTATTTAAGTTTTCTCCATAAATGAACCTTACAATATATCTACCTGGTACATAGTCTGTAAATGTAAATCCTCCACTTTGTGGCATAACACTTCTTGCATTCTTTCCATCTTTTAGTGTACCTGTTCTGTCCATGTATTTTACTTTATCGCTTCCTGTAATTGCCTCTTGCCAAATGTATTCATATGTTTGTCCATTTATTTCGACAAGTTCGATTAATTGTACAGTTACTCCATTTTGTTTTTGCTCGCTATTGTTGTTAAATAAACCGTCTCCCATTTTTACTCCATTATTCGCCTCAGTTACTGCTGTATCTTCTAGGTCTTCCCATACAAATCCTGTCATTGTTCTTGTTTGATCTCCAACATATACATTAATTCCTGGTGCTTTGTCTGTATCATCTTCAAATGTTTTTTGGTATTCGTTTACTGATACGTTACCTGGCTCTGAGTTTATATCAATTAAGCCTTCCTCTGTTGTATATCCAGTGATTTCTGTTACAGCATATTTTTCTCCTAAAGCAATTTCGCCATTTTCATTTTTTGCTACCTGGAATTTAACATATACATATGCGCTTTTTCCTGAATCTAATGCAATGTCGTTTTCAAGATTTGTTGTCATTGTCTTATATCCGTCTTGCATTTCTCCTGCAATCCAAGAAACTTTCTCAGCTTCTGAATACCATGAATCAACTAGGTTGTATTCTGGTGCATAATACATTTTTAGTTCACTTAAACCAGCTTTTTCAGTTGAATAGTTTTGAACTTTAATCTTATATGTTATATACACTTCTAATTCCTTGCTTTGAACAGGTACTTCAACTGTATCTTCTTGGTTGTAATCTGAAATTCTGAAGTTATAATCTGATTTGAATAAATCTACATCATATACCTTATTGTATAAATCGCTTAATTTAACTTCTACGTTCATAGCAGCATCTTCTGATCTGCCGTTGTAGTTTCGTACCTCTTCTAATCCGTTTATTGTTAAAGTTGCATCCTGAACATCTGTCATTATTCCAAGGTCTGCTTGTGCTCTTTCATATAATCCTAAATTAATATGGTTAACAAAACTATCTGCTCCGTTAAATCTTACTGTGTTAGCTTTTATTAATGTTTCCTTATTAAATGCTTCATCTCTTATTAATGTAGATTTGTGTGCATTTTCATCCTTGTCATAACGTAGCTCTATTGTATCATTTCCTTCTCTATTTTTTGCTTTTCCATTTACTATCTCATGGAATTTATTATTTAATGCATATCTGTCTTCAGAAGTTTCTGTTGCGATAGAACGTTTTTCTGTATATTCTTTGCTGTATGGATCAACGCTCGCTACTGGCATATATTGTTGTCCTTTATATTCAAACTTAATAGTGTATTCTCTACCTATTGGCTTGTTTTCAAATCTGTAATTTCCATCTTTATCTGTATTTTTTGTTTCATTTAATTTGAATTCACCACTGTCGTCTTTCATATATAGTTCAACTTTTATGCCTTCTAATCTTTTATCTTCGCTGTCTTCACCTTCATCTAGTATATCATTTCTTGTCTGTTGCTTTCCTGTTTTTACATCTAGCCAAACAGTTCCTGCTATATCTGTAATTCTTACTGAAACTCTTTCAAAGTCGTCATCATCTTCTTGTCCTTTTACATAATTTCCATCTTCTCCGCTTCCATAGTAACTTGGCCATGTACTGTCTTGTGGAAGATTAATGTTATCTGCTGTAGAATCTCTATCAGCTGTTAGTATGTATGCTTTTCCTTCAACATCTACACCATATTTGCTTATTTCTGAAATGTTTAATAAGATTTCATTTACTTTTGCAGTATTTTTAACTTTGCATATTAGTTTTAGATCTTCGTAATCTAGTGTATCTCCACCATCAAATTTATCTATCTTCTTGTTTTGTAAATAGTTAGTTGTTATAACTGTTCTGCCGTTTACTTCTGCTGCTTTCCAGCCATAATCTACTCCATTTACAGTTCCAGATACAAATTCCATTTCTACCGGCAAATAATCTTTTACCTCTAGAGCATATCCATCTGCGTTGCCTTCGTTATATACTCTAATTGTATATGTAACTTCATCTCCGTAAGCCACATCAAGAACAGCTTTTGTATGATTGTATTTTGCTGTTGTTTCTCCGTTTTTTAACGGGCTTACATCAACTTGTGGAGTTCTGCTTGTTACTTCTACATTATTTACTGCTGTAATGAATTTCCTTAGAGATAAGTCAACATATTGATTTACTACTAATCTTTCAAAGTCATCATCATCTTCTTGTCCTTTTACATAGTTTCCGTCAACTCCAGCTCCTTGATATTCTGGCCATTGTTCTTTGCTTGGCAATTTTATATCATTTGCTTTTGAGTCTACATCTGTAGGTATATCAACTTTGTTTCCTTTACTATCTACATATGCATATTTGCTAATTTCTGCAATATTTACAAGTTTTTCATTATATGGAGTTGTAGATTTGATTCTTGCAATTAATTTTAAATCTTTATAATCTAATCCGTTTGCTCTGTAATCTGTTTCATTTATAGTATGATATTTTTCAAGCTTTTTATCTGCTAAATAACTTGTAGTTATAACTGTTCTACCATTTACTGTACTTGCTTTCCAGCCATAGTCTACTCCATCTACAGTAGCCGTTACAAATTCCATATTTACTGGTAAATAATCTTTTACCTCTTTTGCAAATGCATCTGTTGTTCCTTCATTGTATACTCTTATTGTATATGTAACTTTATCTCCAATTTTTGCTGAAACAACTGATTTTGTATGATTGTATTTTGCTGTTGTTTCTCCGTTTTTTAGTGGAGTTACATCAACTTGTGGAATTCTATCTTTTATTTCTTCGTTATTTATGCCTGTAATAAATTTTCTTAATGATAAGTCAACTGTTTCTAAAATGATGTTTGCTTCAACTTCTGTTTCGGCAGTTGTTCTTTCTCCCCAAGCATATATTAATTCTTGAGTTTTTGTTTCATGTCTTTCCCATGTTCTTGTTGTACCACATGGTATGTTTGATACAGATTCAAATCTTTTTGTTCCATCTGTTTTTGAATAAACTGTATATTCGTATTCTCTTGTAACTGGTGTTCCACATCCAATTTTTCTGTAAGTTTTAACGGCACGATTTACAGCTTTCATGCATCTAGCTGTTTTTGAGCTATTTAATACACGCCCATCTGTAGTTATTTCAATATATGTATATTTGTCTCCGCACTTTACTGTATCAGTAACTGGTGCTTCTCCCGTCGCATAGTTCCTGCGTATTACAACCCTTACATTGTTTGTGCCATTACAACGCACTTCAGTTCTTTCTTCAGAAATCTCACTTGGCAAAGGAGCTCCGTTATATCCTTCATTCTTATTATAATAGTTATATCCTGAGCAAACTCCAACTCTTTTATTATTCGTAGTTACAGAGTAAATGTCTCCATTGTTTGCTTTATAAATTGTTCCTTTGAGTAATTCTTTACATTCGTCACAGTATGTTGTGCTAGATCCTCCTGCAACTTCTCTTGAGCCTTTTAGCTTTATATAATGCCCAGTTGCATCAATTGTATTAAATTTAGCTGTCATATTTACAGAAGATGCCTCAAGACCTGCTCTTATTCTTATATAAAACTCTTGCCCACTTTTTGGGAAATTATATCCCTCTATATATGATTGTGTATCAACATATTCTATTTCTGTAATTTTTGTTTTTCCTGTGCTGTCAGTTAATTCCCAATCTGTTCCACGTGTTAACACATTTCCCATAGAGTCCTTTATTGTAATTCCAGTAATCTCTCCAAATTGATTATTATTATAATGTGCTGTTGTATAACTTAGTTTGTAAGGACCTACTATGTATTCCCCTGTCTCTAACATCCTTGTTTGTGTTGTAGATGAATATAGTTCAGGATTTTTATATCTTTTTATATATTCTGCGTATGCTTTTGCTGTTTCATATAATTCCTCGCCTATTTTTGAGCTTTTGTCTGATTCTGTAAGAGAACTTTTCCATATAGCGCTTTGAACAACTTTTTGGAAGAAATCTTTACCTGCATCTCCTTCAAGCTCATCCTTTGATGAAATTATATATGAATTTATGCTGTTTTCAATATCTGCTTTCACTGAGCTTCCTTTTTTGCTCTCTATGTTCCTAATTTGTCCATCTGCTACATAATTTACTTTATCCGTTGGTAATTCAACAGTTGGCTCTATGCAGAAAAAGTTATGCATACCAATTACTTCGCCTCTTGTTAAAGGCACTGTTAAATTAGGATCTTGCGTAAACTTACTTGCATACCCATCAAATTCTGAACTTGTAGTAGTTTTACTTGCACTGCCAAGCCTAAAATCTCTTGAAATTTCTCCTAATCTTAGTTGGTTGCTTTGAAGAATTCTGCTTGTAAATTCTACTGCATGTACACTAGTTCCTAAAGCAATTGTTGCTATAGCTAATATCAACCCAGAAACTAATTTGTTCTTCGTTTTCATTAGCTTGCCTCCTTTCAATATTTCATGCTTTGTTTCGTTTTTTGGTTGTAGCATAGTACATAATTTACCACAACCTGTACGGTAATCTTTTTTCATTTTTTTCTTACCTTCCTTACTTCGTTACTTTTAGCACTTTTCTGTTAATTATGTATGCACCTGTTGATATTATAATTAGTATTACAATTATAAATGTTGTATAGAACACTTCTGATCCTGTTCTAACTCCTAAAAGTACACTTGCTGATGACATATCATCTTCTCCATCAACTCTATTAGCAAGGTTTGAATCTCTGTCTTTAATATTCTCTGTATTTTCTACTTCATCTAATTCTGCTGTATTGCTTATTAATCCTACATTTTCTTCAGTCATTACTTTCTTTAATACAAGCAGTAATTCTTTTGTTTCTCCTGGTTCAATATTTACTCCTTTAAGCTCGCTGTTGTATAAATTGCCATTTGAATCTTGAATCCATGTTCTATTTAAGTCTGTACTAAATGTCATATCTCTTGGCATATAATCTACAACTGACTTAACTTTTCCTGCTATTTCTCCTTCATTTGTAATTATAATTTTGTATTCTACAAGAACTGTAGCTTCTTTTAAGTATTTAGCATTTATATCAAGTTTTGCATAGTCAGTACCATATTCATAAGTTTGTGTGTTGCTTCCATTTTGTACAATAACCCTGTTTACAACTTTCCTTAGGCTCATATCAAATTCTGGTATTTTTATTAATCCAATATTTATGTGTAAAGCATCTTCTGTTACATTAATTACGTCTGTTAATGCTTCTCCTCTTACTCCTGATATAGCACTTGAGTTAATTTCCTTTTCTCCTGTTTTTCTATACTCTGTTAATTTATACATATTAGGATCGTATTCAAATACTACTTGGTATTCTCCATCTGCAGTGTTCTCAAATGAGTAGATACCGTTTTTATCTGTCGTAACTGTTTTAACTGTATTGTTTCCTTGTGTTAATTTTACTTTCAGTCCATCTACAACTCTTTCAGTTGCTTGTCTAATACCATCTTTGTTTTCATCTAGCCATGCAACACCACTTATTGAATGTAAGTTTGCATTTTCTCCACTTTGCTGACTATTATTGTTTTCGCTATTATTATTGCCATTTTCATTATTTGGATTATATTCTTGTTCCTGGTTTCCGGCTTCTTGTGGATTCTCGTTTGGTTCTTCATTATTTGGTTGTTCTACATTATTGTCTGGGTTTTCTATTTTAATTACCCATGTAACTTCTTCTTCTCCAATAGTTGCTTTTGGCTCTATTGTTTTGTATTCATCTTTATAATTTGCATCTAGATCTATTATTCCTGTTAAGCAAAGTTCATATGATTCTTCCGGATTTAGTGATGGAATCATAGCATATATTTCTCTGCTTGAGCATGACATTGTATTTGCATTATCATTTACTCCATAAGAAACTTCAACTGGGATTATTTCATTTGGCAATATCATGCTGACTTTAGTTTCCTCAGAATTTAGTTTTCCAATATTTTTAGCTTGTAATGTTAATTTAACTCTATCTCCAAGATTGTTTACGCTTTTAACATTGTCTGTTAATTTTGTAATACTTAAATATGGTTTTGCAACTTTAACTGTTATTTCATTTGACGAAATATTATCTCCACCTGCATATGTTGCAATAGCTGAATTGCTTATATCCTTCTCATATACTTTCTTTTCTAATGAATTCACACTTACATTTAGTTCTAATATTATGAATTCATCTGTTGCAAGATTTCCAATGTTCCATGAAATCGCTCTGTTTTTGGCATCATATGTTGCTATATCCTTTTCTTCGTAATCCCCTGTTCCGCCTTTTCTAATTTTCATTGTTGCATTTTCAAAAGTTACTCCATTTGGTAGGAAATCTTTAACTAATACATTTTCTAGTATTTCTGGTGCAGAATCGTCTTCGCTTACCACTGTGCTATATACATTAAGTATATATTTAATATTTTCACCTTCTGTAAGTGTTCTTTCTGCTTGATTAGAAAACATCTTTATTGCTATTTCTCCATATTCTTCTATTTCTGCATCTGTTTCTGTATCTGCAATTTCCTCGTTTGTTTCACTTTCTTCGTCTTCTACAGCTATTTCTTCTATTGGAATTTCTGCTCCTAATATTGAGGCTTGTGCCTTTTCTTCTTTAACACTTGATAGGATTGATGCAGTTGCTGAACTTCCTTCTACTTCTGCTACTATATCTCCTACTTCTTGCCCTTCTT
>CAMOWC010000016.1 GCA_946628065.1 uncultured Clostridiaceae bacterium
CAATTAGGTACTCTGGTAATGTACCACTTAATATTAAATCGCTATATAAACCTAGGCTATGCTTTTTCATATATTCTAATTTTAAACGCCCATATAATCCAATATGGTAATCAGATTCTGTTCCTTTTACTGCTAAATTAGGAATTAAATATTCTCCTTCATTACGATATGTTATTTCTTTCATAATCAAAAACCTCCAAAATAAATTTTTCAGGTTTCCCATTCTTGTTTCCAATATTTGTTAAAAATAATTGGGGAAAAGTTGGGGAAAAAATTCTCAAAAAAGCGCAAAAAATCACACAAACGTTCTGAAATCTATTTCCCCAATTTTCATTGATAAATCAGCTAAAACCCTTAATATCACTAAATTACATAAACCTCTCAACTAGCCCTCATAACCCGAAGGTTGAATTATCAATAGCCATATAATATAATAAAAAAGAAAATTAGGCGGAAACATTAAAATAATAAAAAGGGGAAAAAGATGTACAATTCATATTTTGATGAATCAATAAGAAATCGTGGATTTAAGTATTACAAATCAGGAAAGGTAACTGACATAACAGAAAACGACAACAAGATAACTGCTCTTGTTACTGGAACTGAGCCATATTATGTGGAAGTAGTATTTAACGAATCTGATGACAAAATAATTGAATCAGCAAAGTGCGATTGCCCATATTTTAAGGACAAAGGATACTATTGCAAACATATCTACGCAACAATATTAAGCGTAAAATATGATGAAGAAAGAGAAAAACAAGAAAACCTCGAAGAAGAAAAAGCACTAGAAAATGTGAAAAAAGAATGTGAAAAATATATTAAAATATGCGAAAATAGTTTTGAAAAGAATAGTAGAACAATTAAAGCTAATCGTAAATATTTAAGTGAGAAACAATACAACAAGTATTTAGAATGGTATGATACATATTTCAAAAGTTTCGAAAAACATATTGAACTTGTACATAAAGACAGCAAATATATATCGTTTTATCAGGCAAGGCTAGAATCTTTAAAAAGTTTATATGATAGCTTAGAAGAAAATTTAAAAGATTTAAATGAAGATGTGCAAAAACAAACAGGACATGCTTATGAAACCGGGGAAAAACATAAAAAGGGAATATTATCTGGACTAGCTTCTATTGTAACTGCTTTGATGCCAGATTCAGAAGAAGGTAAAAATGAAGAACTAAAAATTGGAGACTGGGTAGAAATAATACCTGAAGGTGAGTTTGGAGAAATATTAAATATTTATAATGAAGGCATTGATGGATTTAAATATGAAGTGCTTTTTGATAGAGATATAGGCAATGGCGAAAAAGAAGATATTGATATTTTTAGAAGAGATGAATTAAGGAAAACAAATATTAAATAAAATAAGCTTGTGGAAGAGCAATATAATTAATGAAAGGAAAATTATAATGAGAGAATTAGATATTGATACAAAAAAGATAAATGAAATTAGAAAAAGGGGAAAACTAACGGTTGAAGATGATATCGGTTTTAATTATATTGTAGAAATATTAAGACTTTTTAATGTAAATGTAAAGATGTGGATGAAGGGAAGCTATGTGTTAAATGACAAAGAAGGAATAATGTTTACTAAGGCAGATGCAAACTTTTGGGCAGATGAGAATAGAGGCGATTATTTTTATGAAGTTGTTAAAGACTCTAAAGGGCCAATTGCCCGTGTGAATGAATTTTGGGGAAACAAGCAAATATACATTTTTAGAAAAGAGGATAAAGAATATAAATTTATCGGTGTTTTTAGACAAAATCCAAATAAGCTTGATGAACTTTTTGATATAGGGATAGTAAATAAAAGACCTTATGAGAAAATTGGAGAGGAAGTAAAGTTAAGATAAAGGAAAAAGAGGCAAAGAGTACGTCCCCCTTGCCTCATAGTATTAAAATCAACAGAACAGTTTAATAATTTTACAGTAATTAACAAATAATACTATAAAAATAAGGCAGAGAACGAATTCTATGCCTTATTTTTGTTAATTTAATACAAATTAAAGAATATTATAAGGATTCTATATATTCTTCGAAACAGTTTTTATCTAGACCAAAATAGCTCAAATAAAAAAGATTCTCTTTGTCGGCTTCATAAAAGACTTCTCCACAGTTTTTGCAAATATTATTTGACGGAAACTTTATATTCCAGTCTTTTAAACTGTTATTGGCTGATACAATATCTTTACTGATGACTTTCATTTTACTAAAATCATTCATATGCAAATCATAAATACTTAATATATGAATTTTATATAGCCATTTTAAATATTCTCTTATTGCTTCAAGATGTGAATCAATATTACTATTCCATAGTTTCCAATAAAATATTTCAATAGAAGAATATTTTTCTATATAGGAACATATTTTACCAGTGTATATAAATTCTTTTTTACTTAGTATAAATGTATCAAAGATCTTTTTTTGCCAAACAGATCTAGGACAGTTAAATGAATATTCACCATTAACGGGAATATTAAAAACATTTAAATTAGTATTATCTTGTATTATTTTGCTTGCCGTATTTAAATTATCAATGGTTTGTTTTTTTGCTATTTGATGTTCAACTTCTACCTTAGTTTTTATACTATTACGTTGCATCTCTATTTGATGTTTTATTTTATTTTCCCATGATTCATTTTTTGATATATAAATCCATTTTCGTGGAGCATGCATTAAAATATAATTATCTAAATCTGTATAATCAATATTATTATCATCATCTTTAAAATCATTGTAAAAACTACTTAAATCAATTTCAATCATATTGATGTTTGCTTGCTCAACTTTGATATATTTGCAAAAGTCGACTTGATGAGTTACTCTGATTTCAACTGCTACAATAGTATTATTTATTTTAATGCAACAATCGGGCTTAAAATCATTTACCATTCTTTCATTATTTATCCAATTATATAAAAGTTTTTTCTCGCGCAAATATTTTTTTTGATAATCTAAAAAAGACAAACGCATAAAATTGTGCATATGATTATACTCTATAAGTTTTAATTCAGGGATTAACAATTCATTATTTTTTCTAATTACTTCTTTAGCGTATAGGTGCAATGAACTTTCATAATTACCCGTACAATTCTTGTTTTTTTTATGTGCAAAATGCCAAATCATTTTTCCGCCTGTTCTAGGGACGAGACTTTCACCGCATTTTGGACAAAAACAAGTTCTATATTTATCTTTGTGCTCATAGTCTTTGTTTTTTATATATATTAAATTTCCTTCTGAATCCAAAGCAAATGGATTTCGTAATTTACCCATGTAATACCTCCGAGTATTATAACAATATTGGCAAATACTATTATATTATAAAATTATGTAAACAGCAAGCTCTTGATACAAGGAGTTAGCTTACTAGACATTTAATTTTATAAATAGCATTAAAAAAAGAAGCAAATGGCTCGCACCAATTTGCTTCTTTTTTATTGCCACATCCTCCATAATAATATATAATACCCATATAGAAGTAACAAATAATCCACATTGGAAGTGATTATGTATGGAAGATTTATTTATAAACAGAATTACACTAAACAGAGAAAATATAAATAACAACATTTATCCATTTAATATAAAGTGCTTAAGAAATTTTGAAAGGTTAGACATAGACAATCCAGTAACAATGTTTTATGGAGAAAATGGAGTCGGAAAATCTACATTAATTGAGGCAATAGCTATTTCTTTAGGCATGAATCCTGAAGGTGGTAGCAATAACATGCAATTTTCTAATTATGATGATTATTCAGATTTATATAAACACCTTATAATTAGTAAATTTAGACTGCCGGAAACGAAGTTTTTCTTAAGGGCAGAGTCTTTTTACAATGTTGCCACAGAAATAAGTAATAACAATGGACCAACAGGAAAATTAAGTTTGCAATATGGCGGAGACTTGCATGAATGCTCACATGGAGAATCATTTCTTAAATTAGTGGAAAACAGGTTTTGGGATAATGGACTCTATATTTTAGATGAACCTGAAGCGGCATTGTCTCCACAGCGACAGATGACATTGCTATGCTATATACATGATTTAAAAAAAAATGGTTCACAATTTATTATTGCAACTCATTCTCCAATTTTATTGTCATATAAATATGGAAAAATAATTGACATGAACAATAGTATGAAAGAAATTAAATACGAGGATACAGAGGTATATAGAATATATAAGGACTTTATAAATAATCCAGCAGGAATGCAAAAGATTTTGTTTGAAGAATGAAAGAAATATATAAAAAAGGTGTGATTTGAATGAGAGAAGAAATAGAAAAATATATTAACAAAAAATATGATGCACTTCAGGAATACCCATGGCAGGATAGTCCAAATCATACAACATTTAAGCATAAAGAAAATAAAAAATGGTTTGCCTTAATTATGGATGTACCATATGAAAAATTAAAAATAAATAAATGTGGAAATGCTAATGTAATAAATTTAAAAAATATTCCCGAGATGATAGGCAGTCTTAGAACAATTGAAGGAATACTACCGGCATACCACATGAATAAAGAGCACTGGATTACGGTTTTACTTGACGGTACAGTTCCAAAGGAAAAAGTATGTGATTTAATTGATATTAGTTATGATTTAACAACAAAAAAATGAATATAAAAGATTACGGAATTTAAAAGAAAAACTTGAAAAATTTAGGCAAATTGCTAAAATAAATAGAAAGAATAAAAAGAAATAAACTGTAATACCGAAAGAAAAGCTTTCGGTATTTTTAAATGTTGTTTGCTTGCTAAAACATGCCCCTTATGGTACAATCAAACTGCAAATTAAGGAGAATAATTATGGAAGATAAAATTGAAGCATTTAAACAAATGGTGGAAAAAAGCAATAAAATTGTTTTCTTTGGTGGAGCAGGAGTTTCAACAGAAAGCGGAATTCCAGATTTCCGCAGCAAAGACGGGTTATATAACCAAAAATATAAATATCCTCCAGAGATGATTCTAAGCCATACATTTTTCATAAGATATACAGAAGAATTCTATAAATTTTATAAAGAGAAAATGAATAGCCTAAAATATGAGCCAAATATCACGCATTTTAAACTAGCAGAGCTGGAAGCAGAGGGAAAACTAGATGCAGTTATAACACAAAATATTGATGGATTACACCAAAAAGCAGGTTCAAAAAAAGTGTATGAATTGCATGGAAGCGTTTTAAGGAATTATTGCATGAAATGTGGAAAGTTCTATGATGCAGAGTATGTCTTTGGTAGTGATGGAGTTCCTACATGTGAGTGTGGAGGTATTATAAAGCCAGATGTTGTTTTATATGAAGAAGGGCTGGACAACGACACTATTAGTGGTGCCATTGAAAAAATAGCAAATGCAGATTTGTTAATTGTTGGAGGAACATCACTTACAGTGCAACCTGCAAGCAGCCTTATAAATTACTTTAGAGGAGACAATCTTGTTTTAATAAATAAAGACTCAACTTTGTACGATAGCAAGGCAGACCTTGTAATTAATGAAAGTTTAGGTAAAGTTTTTGAGAAAATATAAAAAAGGAGGATTCTTTTATGAAAAAAATACTTTTATCTGTAATTCTATTATTACTTTTTATTCCATCAATTGTATACGCAGCTGACTCGTATAAATTGACAGTGGATAATGGACTTTATGAATATGATAAGAAAAATGGAGGATCACGAAACTTTGTTACACTCGATTGCTTTTTATATTATTCATTCTATGATGCTAAAAGTGTAACCCTTACAAAAGATGGAAAGAACTATTCCATGACATTACCTGCAAACAAATATACATCAAAAAATAAAATGGCATCAGCTACAATTAATATGCCAAAGATTACATTCAAAGGAACAGAAAAAGTACAAGGCACGGTTCATACAATAGAGCTTACAGGAACAATGGGTGGCAAGCCTACTTCAAAAATCGTTTTTAATAACGGGAAAGAGCAGAACTATACAATTACGGTATCAAAAATAGAGATGGAAATTTCATATGATGAAAAAGATGTAAAAAATGGAAAAGTTGAAGCAGATACTGAAATGTATTTTAGCTATACAAAATATGAAGATTTAGACAATGTTACAACAACAAGCAATGACGAGAGGGGCTTTTATATAAAATCATTTGAAATAAGCGGACTTGACGGGAAAGGTACATCTGCTGGAACTACCAAAAACACAACTAAAACTACAACAACTAATACAGCAAAAAATGCTGAAAAGGATAATAATGCAGCAGCGGCACCAGTGGTAAATACACCAACAGAAGGTGAAACAGAAGAAATTAATGAATTTCCGATTGGGCCAGTTTTAGGAGGCGTTACAGTTATAGGTGTAAGTATAGGACTGGGAATTGGTATAAAGAATAGTAAAGTAAAAACAGTTAAAGACTCTGTTACTGGAGAAGAAAAGAACTACATATACAATGAAAATACTGGGGAATATGAAAGTGAAGATGGTAAAACAATACTAAATACTTCAATGGAAGAGGAGATTGAAAAACAGAAAATTAAAGACCAAGAATTTATAAGAGAACAACATGAAAAGCTAGTAAACAGAGAAACACAAGAGGATATGATTAATAAGAAAATGGCTCAAGATATGAAAGATGGAGAAAAGGCCCTAGAAAGAGAAATATACATAGACAAAATTGGAACTAAAAACGGAATACAAAGTTCAGATATAGGCGAAATAAGAAAAGGAATGGAAAAGGTTCAAGAGAGAAATATTGAAAGGTCTGTAAAAGCGCATCAAAGAGCAGAAAATTGGGATAAAGCAGTAAAAGCCGCAGAGACTGTTGAAGAAGCTGCAGACATTGCTATAACTGTTGGAGAAACGGCAGTACCTGGAGGTAAGGCTGTTAGTGCAACATATAAGGCGGTAAAAGGTGTTGCATCTACTGCAGCAGAGCATGGATTTAATAAAGCAAAGCTTGCAAATGCTGTAATAAAAGGTGTTGCAGATGCTGGAACAACATATATGGGCGGAGTTGGAAAAGCTGCAACAACTGTGGGAGCTGAAGTAGCAGGAGATGTTACAGAAGCGGTTATGGATGGCAAGAATGCCGGCGAAATATGGGATGCTGCAAAAGATGCTTCTATAAAAGGTGTAACAAAAGCAACTGTTAATGCAACAGCAGACGCACTAGGTGATGTTGTAGGAGAAGAAACAGCAAATGTTGGTGGATATTTATATCAAAAACATGTTGCAGATCCTAAATTAGATGATGCTCTAAGCAAAGGCAAACCAAAGAAATAAAATAGCCAGTACAACAAAATATAAAAAATAAATAAAATAATTTTTCAATGTTTTTTTAAGTTTTTTAGTTTAACATTTAATTATGAAAGGATGATGAAAATGAACAAAACTAAAAAAATAGTAATAGCTATCTTAATTATTTTAGCCTTAGTGCTAAATTATTCGGTTGTATTTGCTACACAACCAGAAATGCCAAGTGAAGGCATACAAAATGGACAAACTCCTCCAGACAAGCCAGATGGGGAAATGCCAGGTGGCAATGGACAAACTCCTCCAGATAAGCCAGACGGAAATGGCGGAGGACCAGGTGGAAACAGTAATACTGCTGTTTCACATAATGGTGCTACTGAAATTTCAACAGATACAGAAAGCAGTGATGGAAAATATTCTTCAATAGATGATTCTCAAAATACACTTTTAGTAACAGACGGGACATCAACACTAACTAATCCTACTGTTACTAAATCAGGGGATTCAGATGGAGATAGTTCAGATTTTTATGGAACTAATGCAGCAGTATTAGTAAAAGGTGGAACTTTAAATATTAAAGGTGGCACAGTTACTACAAATGGATCACACGCAAACGGCGTATTTGCGTATTCTTCGGGAATTATTAATGTTTCAGATACCACAATAAAAACCTCAAGTAATAATTCTGGAGCAATAATGGTAACAGGCGGAGGTACATTAACTGCAAATAATGTAACAGCAGAAACTGACGGAAATTCTTCTGCGCCAATAAGAAGCGATAGAGGCGGTGGAACTCTTACTGTAAATGGTGGAAGCTATACTTCACACGGGACTGGCTCGCCTGCTATATATTCAACAGCAGATATTACAGTAAATGATGCAACTTTAACGTCTACTGCATCTGAGGGAGTTGTAGTTGAAGGGAAAAATTCAGTTACATTAAATAACACAACTTTAGAAGCTTCAAATACATCATTAAATGGAAATTCTGAAACATACAAAGCAATATTTATATACCAATCTATGTCAGGTGATGCAGATGTTGGAACAGCTTCATTTACAGCAAAAAATTCTAAAATTGTTAATAATAAAGGAGATATTATTTACGTTACAAACACTAACACAGTTATTGAGCTTGAAAACAATGAGATAACAAATAATGATACAACCGGTGGATTCTTAAGAATTTCAGCAGCTAAATGGGGAACAACAGGATCTAATGGTGGAACAGTAACTTTAAATGCTAAAAACCAAGTAATTAATGGAAATATTTACGTAGATAGTATTTCTACATTAGAGTTATCATTAAAAAATGGAAGCAGTTATGTAGGAACAATTAATGGAGAAAAATCTGCAAAGTCAATTGCTATAACGCTTGATAGCAGTTCTAGCATAACTCTAACAGGTGATTCATATGTTACATCATTATCAAATGAAGTTGCAAATAATAGCAACATCAATTTAAATGGATATACTTTATATGTAAATGGTACAGCAATCAATTCTACTAACTATACAGGATCTGTAGTTACAACAAATACCGCAGATGCAACAGACAGCGCAAACAGTACTGGAGAAGTTGAATTTGCATTAAAATCTGACTACATTCTTCCACTTGTATTAGTAGTAGTTATTATTGGAATAACAATCGCAATTAAATCAATTTTTAAAGGAAAATAATTATGATAAAAAGATATACTGAAAATGATATTGAAATACTTGCGGACATTTTAAAAAACGATGGAATTATATGTGTCCCAACAGATACAGTGTATGGCTTATGTGCAAGAATTAGTTCCATTAATGCATATAATAAGCTTTTGAATGCTAAAAATAGACCAGCAGAAAAGGCTTTCCCTGTAATGTGCGCGAACGGGGAACAGATAAAGAAAATAGCCGTTATAGATGAAAAAGCTGAAAAGATAATAAATGCTTTTATGCCAGGCCCAATTACATTAGTACTTAAAAAAATGGCAAGCTTACCAGACTATGTTACTAATGGCAAAAGTACTATTGCCGTAAGGATGGCGACATCTTATATATTAAGAAAAATAATTGAAAAAGTTGGATGCCCAGTTTTTATGACTAGTGCCAATAAAAGTGGAGAACCCACATGTACCAGCCTAGAACAAGTGGAAACTACATGTTTAAATATAGACGGGATGCTAGAAGGAAATATAGGGTATGGAAAAGCAAGCACAATAGTAGACTGTACTGCAGAAGAAACTAAAATTTTAAGAGAAGGACCAATTTCAGAAGAACAAATTAAAAATTTAATATAAAAAAAGAAAGTCGTACAAATCTTGAGCTGTGCGACTTTCTTTTTGCCTATTTTACTAAATAACTTATAATTGAATGACTGTATATTTTATCAGATATTATATTTTCATCTAAATCTAAATTAAATTCTGCATCATTTTCAGTTCGATTCATAACAACAATTACAATGCTTTTATCTGCATTTTCAAAAGCAGTAATTTCAAGTTCTTCACTAAAATTACCTATTTCAAGTCTTATTGCACTAGGCTGTATAAAAGCACTAAAATGCCTAATATACGTATATGTTAAGTTTTTAATATAGTCAGTTTCATTTTCATTTAGCATAATGGGGCTATTGCAATAATTTTTTTTATGGTTAGGTCCGCCTTTGTGGTCAAGTAAGATATTCCAATCTATATATCCATTTGTTCCTGAATTTAAATCGCCAATTATGTCATGACCATATATTTCAGCGTTTTGAATTTCTTCATTTGGATTAAAATTAGAAAAACCAGTACAGCCTTCAGTGTGTATTAGTAGTTTATTTTCAAATTTATCTGCAGTTAAAGATACATTTTCAAAATAGTCACCGGTATACCAATGAAATGCGAAGCCTGCAATTGCCTTATCCGCATCGTTATACTCCATTACTGAAGAGGCACGTATAAATAATCTATCTTTATTATGATCCCAAACCAATATTTTTGTAGAAATATTATTTTTAATAAACGTAGGATATAAATAATTAATTGCAAAATCTGCTTCATCTTTTGCAGAATAAAGGCAAGATTCCCACTTTTGAACTGCTTCTGGCTCGTTTTGAACAGTTATATATTCAATATCAATGCCACATTTTTTATATTCTAAAATATATTTGCATAAATAATCTGCATAAGTTTGCTTATATTTTTCCAATAATTTTCCACCGAAAATTAATATTTTTGTGTTCTTCATAAACCTTGGGGGACTCCACGGAGACGATAAAAAATGAATATTTTGATTGATTTCTAATGCACATTTTGCAAGTTGTAATGTAGTATTTTCGTCTCTTAATATACTAAAATCCGATAAATCTTTTTTATACGAATAAGAAAATGGCTCAGTTGAAAAATCTGAACTACCAATTGGAAGCCTTGCAAAATTATAATTTAATCCTTGTGTTGAAAAACATTCTTCCAAAAATTTTCTTTGCTTTTCAGGAGATAATTTATTGAATGCTACTCCTGCAGCATCTGTTAATGCAGCTCCAAATCCAATAAATGTTTGATATTTTTTATTTGGGTTTATTTTAATACAATTTTCAGCATTTTCAAATGGTACAGCTTCAATACTTGATTCGTTAAAAACAACTTTTTTATTATAATTTGTCTCATATTTTTTTACTTCCATTTAATACTCCTTTTATAACATATTAGCACAAATAAAAAAACCGGTAAAGAGCTTGAGAAAAAAGCCAATAAACCTTGAGATATACAGAAGATTATGATATAATGCAAATGAATTTGTTAATAGGGAGTGAAAAACATGAGGGAATTATTAAACAAATTTTTAAAAAAAGGAAATAGTACAAATGAAAAGACTGTAAGAGATAGTTATTCTTCAGTCTTTTTATATTTATCAATTGTTTTTGTAGTATGTTTGCTTTTATCAAATATACTAGCAGCAAAATTATTGAAAATTGGGGATTTTTCAGTTACTTCAGGGATACTTGTTTTTCCAATTTCATATATCATCAATGATATTTTGTCAGAAGTATATGGTTATAAAAAGGCAAAAAGAGTCATTATGTGCGGGTTTGCTTTAAATGTATTTATGGTACTAATTTTTGAGCTTGCAATTTTATTGCCAGCACCAGAATGGTTTCAAAATGCAGATTCATTTAAAATAATATTGGGTACAACTTTTAGAACGGTAATTGCAGGCCTTGCTGCATATTTATTCGGCTCTTTAGTCAATTCAAAAATAATGACCAAAATGAAAGACAAAGGGAATAATAAGTTTGGAATTAGAGCAATTATATCTACAATATTTGGTGAAACAACAGACTCTCTTGTGTTTGTTCCAATAGCTTTTTTAGGAACAATGCCAATTAACGAAATGCTAATGATGATTTTGATTCAGGTTCTTATAAAAACTGTATATGAAATAATTTGCTTACCATTTACAACAGTTATTGTAAAAAAAGTAGAAAATTATGAAAAGGATGTTTAATATGGAGAAAAGAAGTATTGTATGGGGCGCATGTTGGTTTAATGAATCAATTGATACTCTTATAGGCTTTTTTGAAAAGACCATGAAATCATTAAATCTAATGGGATATAAAGTATATCCTACGATATTCGCCGCTAAACTAGAACATAATACAAATGAAATTCAATATATTAAAGAAAAAATAGAAGATGTACAAATAATAGAAAACAATGTAAATATTTTCCCAAATAAAAATTATGGAGTTGCTGCAATTTCTGAATATGCGCATATTGTAAAAAGCGATTATATTGCAATTGTAGATCCTGATTGGAATGTAATTGAGTATTATTCATTTATAAGTGGCATTTTATACCCGCTAGAAAAAGGAGAAGCTGAAATTGTTATACCTAATATTGGACATGAGGCGGGAAGAAGTAATTATTTAGTAGGAAAAATTGCAATTTCACTATTTTACCCAGAGTATGCGAGCATTATAAAAACAGCATTTCCAGGGTCGCTTATTGGGTGCACAGAACAAATACATAATATAACTTCATCTAAAGAATATCACTTTGATTGGGGGGGAGAGTGGGATATTATAGCTGAGTCAATAAAAAATAATTATAAAATTGTTTCGCTCCCAATTGATGTAAAAAATGTAAGGCACAGATCAAACTCTTCAAAGATTTTAGACGCATATCAAATTTGGAGAGCAATCTTATCAAATGACGATATCCCTAATAGATATTCGAATTTATTAATGTATAATAGACCAATTACACCTTTAGACGAATTGTCAGAAATTTTACTTAAAAATGAGCGGTTTGCATGCTGTAGACCAAATAAAAATAATTAATAAATATGCTACAAACGATACTCAAAGACAACTTTTATATATGACGCTTTATCCAATCGCATCTATTTTAGAGGAGATAGATTATTCTCCAAATGTAGAACAAAATGGAAATGTACCATATGATAAAAGTAAGATTAATTATGTTTCAGAATTAGGAATTTACTGCTGTAGATCAGCGCTAATTTCATCAAACAAAACAATTGACGAAATTTGCGAAACTGCAAAAAAGCTTTTAGGAAATTTATGGGGCAACTGGAATAGCTATTCACAAACTGTTGCAATGAATAACGTAATTAAAAATTTACCAAAAGGAGATAAATAATGAAACTATCTATTGCTATTGTATGTTCAAATGACCATTTAATTAGCAGATGCTTAAATAGTATACCTAAAGACGTGCCAATTATTGCAGTTTTAAACTTTCCGGATGAATATGTACAAAATGCAGTAATGCAGGATAGCAGAGTAAAAATATGCAGATGGGATGAAAGAAATTTAGGAAAACTTCGTCAAATAGCAGTTGAAAATTGCGAAACTCCAGCGATTTGTTTTGTTGATTCAGACTGCGTAATAGGTGAGAATATGGTGCCAATTGTAGAAGAAGAATTAGATTCATATTATGCAGTAAACATACCTGTAAGATACGAGTACAATAACAAAAGAACCAAAGCTGTTTCAGATTGTAGGCAGTTTACTACTCCAGATAGTTTGCTTCTTATGCCATTCGCATTTAGAATTAGTCTTCAAGATAAAATAGGAAAATTATTTAACGAGAAATTATCTTGGGGGGAAGACAGCGACCAGAGGAAAAGAATGAAAGAGAAAAACATTGAATATTGTATTTCAAAAGCTATAGTATACCACAAAATTTTAACAATAAAAGAAGACGTAAAATCCGCAATTAGACTGGGAAGAGGCACATACATACAAGAGAAAAATATTAATAGTAAGCCAAGAAAACTACTAAAAGATTTATCAATCATACATGAAATTAAATCAGCGCGCAATTGCTACAAATTCACAAAGCAATTTAATGCAGCATTGTATCACTTTTTCGTATGGAGGCCAGCATATAAATATGGATATTGGAAAGTGAGGACGAGGAAAAATGAAAATTAAAACTTTAATTATGGAACACGGAAAATTAGAACAGGTAAGTGTTTCATCAGATTTAATTGATGCTCTTTATCATATTATTAAAAAAACATATTTAGAAGCAGAAGAAATAATAATAAAAAATCCAACAAATGCTGAGAGCACAAAATTAGGTGATTTTCTTACATTTATATTAGCGTATCCTAAAGATGTAAAAACCCCAATTGTAAAAGTTACAGAAGAGAGAACAGGCGAGAATAACATTTATTGTGACAGGTTTAAGGGCAAAACAATTATATGTTTTTCAGGAGGAGTTGACTCAACAGGTGCACTTTTGAAATCCATAAACGAAGGAAATAAACCAGTAGCTATGTGGTGCGATTATGGACAACCATATAGAAAAATGGAAAAAGAGGCAGTAGAAAAAATAAGCAACAAATTAGACATCCCGTTATTAGAAGTAACACTTGATATATCAAACTTAATAGCTATAGGAGGAGAGAGATTTGGACATGTTTTTCCTGCTAGAAATTTGCTTATAACTGCTATTGGATTATGTTTTAGACCAGATAAAATGCAGCTTGCAGGACTATGCGATGAACTAATTGTTCCAGATAAATCTTTAAGGATGTATGATGAATTTGGTAAGCTTTTTGGTACTGAGCTATATTCACCATTTGTTACAAAATCAAAAGCAGATGTTTTATGCATGTGGCAAAAAAGCTGGAACAAATATTTAAGTGCAGATGAAACAATTAGCTGTTATGGGGAAAATGGAAATTGCCAAAATTGTTCTTCATGTGCAAAAAGAGAGATTGCATTTGTTGCTTCAGGATATCATAAAGATTTTCCACCTGTTTTTTTAAACCAGCATGAACTAATTGAAAATCACTGGTTTTCAAGGATAGATTCTTTTGGCTTCGAAAGACGCACTGACATTTTGGTTGCGCTTGAATATGTATATCACGATATTACACCAAAACTCCAAGAATTAGTTTCAAAAAATTTAGAAAAATATAAAGATGAAGTAAAACAAAGGAAAAATGAGCTTCTACAAGAAGGGGGAACTTTAGAGACTTAATTTAAAAGGAGTGATTTTATGCAAGAAAAGCACAATTTAATAATTGTTTCTGGACCGGCAGCATCTGGAAAAACAACATTAATTGAAGAATTAATGAACTACTATATGGCGCACTTTTCAAAACCATCAGAATGCTATTTAACACTTGCAAGAGAAAGAAATATTCCGATGCAAAGTGCATTTTCGGAAGTCAGCAGAGAAGATGCAGAAGAGCTGTATTGTAGTATTTGCAAATCACATAGGTGGGTTATAGGAGATCAACATTTAGCGATACAATTCCAGAGAGATTCCGGAATGGCGGTATCAAATAAAATTGATAGTAACGTAAATGAGGAATATGTTCCTGCGATTTCAAAAGAATTTATTGAAAAGCTTAAAGCAAATGGAGTAGATGTATTTCTGATTTTACTTGATGGAGAGCCTGAAGTATTGCTAAAAAGAGCAATACGCAGAGAACAAAAAACAGGGCATACGGTTAGAAATAAAACAGTAGAAGAAATGACAAGGGAAGTAGAAGCAGAAAGAAAAATTTTTGATAAATTAGTTGCAGAAACGCAAATACCGAATTGTGCAATAGATGTTACTAATAGAAGCAAACAGGAGGTATACTTATATGCAATACAAAGAATACATGAGCAATCAGGAAAGAGAAACGATGGGCCTGAATGGACCAGGTAATTATAGAGTAGAAGATAATAAAGTATTTACTAGGGCAATTGAAATTAATGCAGTTAGGCACTGCAATTTATCATGCAGAAGCTGCTCGCATTCAGCACCAATAGCAGAAAAAAAGATAAATAATGCTAAAAAAATATTAGAAGATTTAAGCAAGCTTTCGAATTATTTAAAGTGCGAAACAGTTAGAGTTGTAGGAGGAGAGCCTCTGCTACATCCAGAACTATGTAAGGTATTAAAAGCAATTAAGGATAGCAAAATATGTGAAAATATTTGCTTAGTAACAAACGGAACATTATTGGATAAATTAGATGATGAGTGTTTATTAAATATAGAAAAAATAGAAATTTCACTTTATCCACTACAAAATAAAGTGACTAATAAAATACAAAAGCAGGCAGAAGAAATAAGAAACAAGGGGAAGAAAGTTACAATTCTAGAGTACTCTTCGTTTAGAGAAGCAATTTCCCGAGAAAAATCTAATGACAAAAACATTGTAAATAAAATATATGATACATGCCAAATTGCGCATTTTTTAAGGTGTATTACGATAGAGAATGGCAGACTATATAGGTGTCCACAATCCATGATTTACGAAGAGAAAACAGGAGATAAAAAAGATTCAATTGAAATAAAATCAATTAATAATATAAATTATTTGCTTAAATTTTTGGAAAATAATAATGCATTAAATTCATGCGCATCTTGCCTAGGCTCTGTTGGTAAGGCCTTTTCACATGAGCAAATAAATAAAAATAAATGGGAAGAAGCCTTGCCAGAAAAACCAGAAGAAGCAATAGATAATTTTTATTTAAATAGATTAATAGAAGATGCAAGATTTGAAACAGGATGTATGAGTAGAAAAAAATTATAAAAAATAAATTAAATAAAAAAATTTTTTTAAACAAATAATAAATAAAAATATTTATTAAAGTTTTTAAAATTTAATTTGAAAATTAAAAAAATTTATAAAATATAAAATATTATTTGGAAACAAAAAAAGAAGTAAAAAGTGATATAAATTTAAAAAAATATTTATTGATTATTTTTTTTAGAATAATTAATTTAAAATAATAATTTAATAAAAAATATACAAAAATAATTAATTAAAAATTACAGAAAAAATACAAAAAAATTATTAATCATAGTTATGCCCCAAAAAGACAAAACATAAAAAGATAACGAGATAAAACAAAGAAGTTATAAAAGCAACAGAAAAACAATGCATTATGTTTACCTAATTTCGCCAAAACTTGATGAAGTTATTTTGACCTAACCCGCATAATAAAGAGCCGATTTTAATCGCACTTTTTTGAAACATAAAATAAGAAATCTTAAAGAAAACTAAAAAAGATTTAGTTCTCACAAAAATGGGTTACATAAAAGCAAAAATTGACAAATAAACAAAGCATCAGAAGAACAAAAATAATTATTTAAAATAATAAATAATTCAAATAATTAATGCCCTATTTTAAAAAAATATAAAAAATAATTAGATAAGTTATTAAAAAATGATAATATATTTTTATAAAAATTTGTAAATCTAAAAATTAAATATACAAAAATCATATATAAAATTTTAAATAAAAAATATATTAAAAATTTAAAAAT
>CAMOWC010000017.1 GCA_946628065.1 uncultured Clostridiaceae bacterium
AAATTATAAAAGTTCATATAAAAAAATTAAAACAAAAATCAGAGAAAAAAATTAAAAAAATTTTTTTTGTTTTTGAAAAATTAAAAATTAATTTTGAAAAATTTAAAAATTATTTTTTGTAAAAAGTTAAAGGAGAAAAAAATGAAAAAAATTATGATCTTTATATTTTTATTTTTAATTATTTTATTTTTATTTTTTTTAGGAATAAATGTTTTTGTTGTTTTTTCTACAGAAAATAAAATAATTAAAAATAATGAATTTTCTAAATTAAATAATATAGATGCAATTATTATTTTAGGAGCCGGAATATGGGGCGACAAACCTAGCCCCATGCTAGAAGATAGATTAAATGAAGGAATAAATTTATATAAAGCAGGTGTAGCAAAGAAAATAATAATGAGTGGCGATCATGGAACAAAAGAATATGATGAAGTTAATATAATGAAAAAATATGCAATTGAAAAAGGAGTACCATCAGAAGATATTTTTATGGATCATGCAGGCTTTTCTACTTATGAAAGCATGTACAGAGCAAAAGAAATTTTTGAAGTAAAAAAAATAGTGGTTGTAACACAAAAATATCATTTGCACCGTGCGCTGTATACAGCAAATGCTCTAGGAATTGAAGCCTATGGGTCTGGTTCAGACCCAAGAGAATATTCTGGACAAATATTTAGAGAAATAAGGGAAATTGCAGCAAGAGATAAGGATTTTTTTCAAAGCATATTCAAGCCCAAACCAACACTTTTAGGAGATACAATTGAGGTAAGTGGAAATGGCGATATAACAAATGATAAATAGAAAGTTTGAAATTGTAAAAAATAAACTAGCTGTTTGCTAGTTTATTTTTTTTGAACTACTGTAAATTTTATCTTTCTTTACTTCATTTTCTTTTTTAATCGCTCTATTTTCGCGCTTTTGTTGATTTAAATTATCTTTTGCAACTGTCATAAGTAACTTTATTCTGTTTGTTTGATTAGATTCGCTTGCGCCTGGGTCATAATCTACTGGAGCAATATTTGCTTCAGGATATTTTTCTCTGATTGCCTTTATTACGCCTTTTCCTACGACGTGATTTGGCAAGCATGCAAAAGGCTGAACACAAATTATATTTGTTATTCCATGCTCCATGTATTCAATCATTTCTGCAGTTAAAAACCATCCTTCACCTGTTTGATTTCCTATTGAAAGTACGTCTTTAACTTGTGATTCTAAATGCCAAATGTCGCATGGTGGCATATATCCTTTTTCTGATTTTGCTATAGCAATTCGCATATCTTTTTCTAAAATATCTATTAATTTTATTGCCATTTTAAAAATCTTTGCTTTTGCCTTATCTGTTTTTAAAAGTGTATTAAATGTAATTTTGTGAGTTGCCATAAATTTAACGAATCCCATAAAGTCAGGCAAAATTACTTCTGCACCTTCTTTTTCAAGAAGATTTGCAACAAAGTTATTTCCAAATGGATGATATTTAATTAAAACTTCTCCAACTATACCTACTTTCGGCCTTTGCTTTGAAATATCTAATTCTATTTTTTCAAAATCTTCTACTATCTGGTAAATGCTTTTCCTGAAGACTTTATTTGTAGAATTTACAACTAATTCTTTGCATTTATCCATCCACTCATCAAATAGTTTTTGAGTCTCACCTTTGTGCACTTCATATACTCTATTTTTTGTAAGCATTTTTTGAAGTAAATCTGCATAAACTACACTTTTTAGTAGTTTTTCAGCAAGTGATATTGTAAGTTTAAAACCAGGATTTTTTTCCATTCCTACAACATTAAAAGATATTACAGGAACCTGCGAAAATCCGGCATCTTTAAGGGCTTTTCTAATAAACCCAATATAGTTTGTGGCTCTACATCCACCACCTGTTTGAGACATGATTATTGCAGTCCTATCAGGGTCATATTTGCCAGATTCTAATGCTTCAATAAATTGACCTGTTGTAAGGATTGATGGATAACACGCATCATTATTTACATATTTTAATCCAGTTTCTACTGTATTTGGTGTGCAGTCACGTAAAAGTTCAATTTTATATCCTTCGGACCTTACGGCGGCTTCAATCAATTCGAAATGAATTGGCGCCATTTGTGGCATTAAAATAGTATATTTTTTCTTCATTTCTTCTGTAAAAGGTATTTTTACTTGTTCGTAATTCCCACTTCCAAACTGGTTTTCTTTTAATCTTTTATTCATGCTTGCAAGAAGTGAACGGATACGTATTCTAACTGCCCCCAAGTTATTTACTTCATCTATTTTTATTAAAGTGTACATTTTGTTATAACTTGAGAGAATTTCTTCAACTTGGTCTGTTGTAACTGCATCAACACCGCATCCAAAAGAATTAAGTTGCACTAGCTCTAGATTCGGTTTTTTGCCAACAACTTCTGCTGCAGCATACAGTCTTGCATGGAATACCCATTGATCTACAACACGTATTGGCCTTTTTGCTTCACCTAAATGTGAAATTGAGTCTTCTGTCAAAACACACAACCCAAGTGACGTAATCAGAGTATCAATTCCGTGGTTTATTTCAGGGTCTACATGGTATGGCCTTCCTGCTAAAACTATTCCTTTTAAATTGTTTTTTTCAATATATTTAAGAGCTTCTTCTCCTTTATTGCGAATGTCTTCTTTGAATCTATGATATTCTGCTTCAGCCTTTTGCCCAGCTTCTAACAGTTCCTTTTTAGTAAAGCTATATTGTTTAAATTCTTCAAGTTCAAGAATTCTTGTCGCTAAGTTTTTAGATTCTAACGGTAAAAACGGATTTAAGAACTTTATATCATCTTTTTTTAGTTCTTCTACATTATTTTTGAGTACCTCTGAATATGAGATAACTATTGGACAATTATAGTGGTTGTCTGCTTTTTCATATTCTTTTCTTGAATATGGAATACAAGGATAAAATATTGTTTTTACTCCTTGCTCTAACAGACTTATTATATGCCCATGAGAAAGCTTAGCTGGATAGCAAACGGATTCAGATGGCATTGATTCTATACCTTTTTCATAGGTTTTACGATTACTTTTTTCTGATAAGATTACTCTAAAACCTAGGCTTGTAAAAAATGTAAACCAGAAAGGATAATCTTCATACATATTAAGAACACGAGGGATTCCAATAGTTCCACGTGGAGCATCTGCTTCTGCTAATGGCTCATAATTAAATAATCTTTCAAATTTATATTTATACAAATTTGGTAGATTTGAGTGAGTTACATCCATACCACTTCCACGTTCACAACGGTTTCCAGATATAAACCTTTTCCCATTACTAAATTTATTTATAGTAAGTAAGCAGTTATTTTCACATCTACCGCAACGCGCATGTGTAATGTCAATTTTTAATTCATCTAATTCGCTGGCTTTTAACATTGTAGAATAGTATTCCATGTCAAAGTTTGCTTCGTACTGCTCTTTTGAAAGAAGGGCCATTCCGTAAGCTCCCATTAGTCCGGCTATATCTGGTCTAATTACATCTTGACCAACAATTTTTTCAAAGCTACGGAGAACAGCGTCATTATAGAATGTTCCACCTTGGACTACAATGTGATCTCCAAGAGTTTTTATATCTCTTACTTTCATTACTTTTTGAATTGCATTTTTTACAACTGAATATGAAAGTCCTGCAGATATATCTCCCACAGAGTATCCTTCTTTTTGAGCTTGTTTTATTTTTGAATTCATAAATACTGTACATCTTGAACCAAGATCTACGGGCCTTTTAGAATTTAAAGCTTCCTTAACAAATTCTTCAATTGAAAGGTTCAAGCTTTTAGCAAAAGTTTGAATAAATGAACCACATCCAGAAGAACATGCTTCATTTAGCATAATATTATCTATAACATGATTCTTCATTTTAATGTATTTCATATCCTGACCACCAATATCTACAATACTGGTTACATCAGGCATAAATTCCTTTGCTGCTGTATAATGCGCAATTGTTTCAATTTCGTTTAAGTCAATGTTTAAGGCAGTTTGAACTAGCTTTTCACCATAACCTGTAATTCCACTATAGCGTATTTTTGCGGTAGCAGGAATTACACTATACAGTTTTTTTAGCATTGTAATAACGCTTTTTAGTGGATTACCTTGGTTGCTTCCGTAATCCGAGTAGCACAGGTTCTTTTCTCTATCTATTACAACTAATTTTGTTGTTGTAGAGCCAGCATCAATACCAACAAAGCAATCTCCTGTAAGAGTGCTTAAATCTTTTTTTGGTACAGATGCTTTTGAGTGTCTATCTTTAAATTCATTATATTCTTTTTCATTATTAAATAATGGCTCTAAAGGTAAAGAAGTATTATCAACAGATTGCCTTAAATTGTTAATTTTTTCTTCAAGTTGCTTGTTAGTAATTGACAACGTTTCCAATGAATCAAGGGCTGCACCTTTTGCAACCAAAAGGTGTGCATCCTCTGGAACTATTATTTCATCAGGCTTTAAATCAAGTGTTTCTATAAAGCGTCTGCGTAGTTCTGGAAGGTAGCTGAGTGGCCCACCTAAAAATGCAACTTTCCCGCGAATTGGCCTTCCACATGCAAGGCCACTAATTGTTTGATTTACAACAGCTTGAAAAATTGATGCTGCAATATCTTCTGTGCGAGAGCCTTCATTTAATAATGGCTGTACGTCTGTTTTAGCAAAAACTCCACAACGTGAAGCAATAGGATATATTGTTGTGTAATTTTTTGCAAGCTCATTTAACCCTGCTGTATCTGTGTTTAAAAGGGATGCCATTTGGTCTAAAAAAGCACCAGTTCCACCTGCGCATGTTCCATTCATACGTTGCTCTATAAATTTATCAAAATATATAATTTTGGCATCTTCACCACCAAGTTCGATTACTACATCTGTTTCAGGAATATATTTTTCAACTGCTCTTTTGCAAGATACTACTTCCTGAATAAAAGGCACATCTAAAAACCCAGCTGCAGACATTGCACCTGAGCCTGTTAAAGCAATTGTAAATTCTGAATCTGGGAAACGCTTTTTTAAATCTTCAAGTACGTTACAAACGGTATTTTTTGTATCAGAAAAGTGCCTTGTATAACTTGTATAAAGTACGTTAAGAGATGTATCCATTACAACTATTTTTACAGTTGTAGAACCAACATCTAGTCCAACGTGGTAAATTTTATTCATGTATATTTGCTCCTTTGAAATATTTATTTTGCAACCTTTATTGTATACTTAAAAGAATGTTTTGTCAATGCAAGGAAATGCCAATTCCGTAAGAGAAGAAGAATACATGGCAATTTTTTTTAAGGATATAGACAAATTTTTAAAAGTGTGATAAAAAATCTAAAGAATAATGTATAAGGAAAGTGGTACAAATGAAACAGAAAGAAAAAATAAAATTAATAAAGATTGTAATTCCTGTTATGATAATACTTGTAGCATTAGCATTTGGAATTATAACAAAGGATGATATTTATGCGGCATTTGAGAGTGGATTTTCAGAAAAAAAGAAATCTACAAATGATACAGGCGGGAATATTAGTAGTAAATATTATGAAGTTTTAAAAGTTGTAGATGGAGACACTATTCAAATAGATTACAATGGTACAAAAGAGAGAGTAAGATTAATTGGCATAGACACCCCAGAAAGTGTCCATCCGGATGAAAACAAAAATACTGAAAACGGAAAAAAAGCTTCTGAATATACTAAAAAAATATTAACTGGAAAAAAGATAAGATTAGAATTAGATGTTCAAGAAAGAGACAAATATGGAAGAATACTGGCATATGTTTATCTAGACGACGAGATGGTTAACAAAAAACTTTTAGCAGATGGATACGCACAAGTGGCAACATATCCACCAAATGTTAAATATGCAGAGGAGTTTTTAAGTATACAAGAAAAAGCTCAAAAAGCTCAAAAAGGCTTGTGGAAGGAAGATTAGAGAATAAATAGAGTTCTAAAAATATCTTGTAACTCATATAGTGTACAAACCTAAATTTAAGGGAGGACTTATGAGAGGCAAGATTTTTTTATGTGTAATAATAGTTACGTTGCTAGCAATTTCTATTTTTTTATTAATGCAAGGCCATACAGAAGAGGAAATTAGTGAATATATTCCACAAGAAGAAATTAGTGAAGAACAGGAAAGAAAAACGCTTGTTACTCTTTACTTTCAAGACAAAGAAACGGGAGACCTTATACCAGAAGCTAGGTTAGTGGATGCAAAAATTCTAATTGAAAATCCGTATGAAAGTTTAGTAAACTTATTGCTAGAAGGACCAAAGAATGAAAAACTACAATCAATAATACCAAACAACACACAACTAAATAAGGCTTATTTAGAAGGAAACACAGTCATAGTAGATTTTAGCACAGAATTTATAAAAAATGTAAAACTAGGAACTGAGAAAGAAAATAAAATAGTATATTCGATTGTTAATACTTTAGTTGAATTAACAGAAGTTGAATCAGTAAAAATTTTAATTGATGGCAACGAAGATTATGCATTTGAAGATAAAGAATTAGATTTTAAAAATGTTTTTTCAAAAATCTAGCAGTTTTTTTACATTTTACAAATAGATTATAACAATTTAAAAAATTCTCAACATCACTTAGAGAGCGAAGTATATGCTGTTTATACTTAACTTTGTTTTTATGTTTTGCAGGTAAAGAATTAATGTATTTCATATGAATCACCTTTAATAATGGACATTTCCGCTATTTTATTATATAATATGAGGACAATTATTAAAGGGTGATATATGTAAATATGAATGAAGCCAAAATTGATGAAAACGAAAGAATAGATGATCTGCAGCTTAAAGGACTTAAAATAATTCAAAATAAAGACGGATTTTGCTATGGAATAGATAGTGTATTGCTTTCCGATTTTGCCAAAAAAATAAAAGACGGTAGTAGTGTACTAGATTTAGGAGCAGGAAATGGTATTTTAGGATTATTATTATGTGGCAAAATAGATTTAAAGAAAATGGTGGGAATAGAGATACAAGAAGATGTTACAAAATTAGCTCAAAGAAGTATTATGCTAAATAGGCTAGAGAAAAAATACAAAATAATAAATGGAGATATTAAAAATATCGAAAATTTAGTAGAAAAAGAAAGCTTTGATGCTGTTGTAAGTAATCCACCATATAAAAAGAAAAACAGTGGAATTACAAATGAAAGCAAAACTAAGCTTATTGCAAGACATGAGATAATGTGTAATATAGATGATGTTATAAAAGCGGCTTTTTATGCGTTAAAAGAAAAAGGAAGCTTATATATAATTCATAGACCAGAAAGAATCGTAGATTTGCTAGAATCAATGAGAAAAAATAGAATAGAACCAAAAATAATTAAATTTATCCAGCCAAAAGAAGGAAAAAAACCTACAATGGTTATGGTTAAGGGAACGAAATATGGAAATTCTTTTGTAGAAGTTGAAAAACCGTTAATTGTATATAATCAAGATGGAACTTACACAGATGAAATAAAAATAATATACGGAATAAATAAGGGAGAGTAAAATGAAGGGAAAATTATACATTGTTGCAACTCCTATAGGTAATTTAGATGATATAACTTTAAGAGCTATTAAAATATTAAAAGAAGTTGATATAATAGCAGCAGAAGATACAAGACATACATTAGGCCTATTAAATCACTTAGAAATTACAAAACCGTTAATAAGCTATTATAAGCAAACGGAAGCGGAAAAAGCAGATTCATTACTTGATAAAATAAATGAAGGAAAAAATATTGCTATAGTTTCTGATGCAGGCACTCCTGGTATTTCAGACCCAGGAGAGGTAATTATAAAAAAAACAATTGATAGAGGCATAGACGTTGTCCCAATTCCAGGAGCATGTGCAGCAATTAATGCTGTAATTGCTTCAGGGTTAAGCACAGATGAATTCTGTTTTATAGGATTTCTGCCTGTAAATGCAGGTGAAAGAAAAAAGAAATTGGTAGATAATAAATATGAAACAAAAACTCTTATATTTTATGAAGCACCACACAAATTAATTAAAACTTTAGAAGCAATAAAAGATGTCTTAGGAGACAGGAGGGCTGTTCTTTGCAAAGAATTAACTAAAATACATGAAACGTTTAAAAGGGGAATTCTTTCAGATTTAATAGATAATATAGAAGAGCCGAAAGGAGAATACGTAATTGTTGTTGAGGGAGCAAACAAGAATAAAAATGATATTGAAATAGAGGAAAGAAGCAAAATGACATTAGAAGAACACTACAAGTATTTTGAAGAAAAAGGCATGGATAAAAAAGAAATCATAAAGCAAATTGCAAAAGAACGTAAAGTAAATAAAAATGAGATATATAAATATTTCATAAAATAAAAAAGCAGTTATAAACTGCTTTTTATTTTATATTATTCTTTTAAATTTGCAATTTGCTTTGCGCATTTTTCGCAAATTAATTTATCTTTATATTCTACAAGTTTTTTTGTGTTTCCACAGAAAACACAAGTAGATTCATGTTTCTTTAAAACAATTGAAGTTCCATCAACGAAAATTTCAATTGGATCTTTTTCTGCAATTTTCAGTGAATTTCTAAGTTCGATAGGAATAACAACTCTTCCTAATTCATCTACTCTTCTAACGATACCAGTTGATTTCATAAATATTCCCCCTACTCATATTTACTTTACGCATTAATAATACCACAAAAACAGCTTAAAGGTCAATATAAAAACCAAATTTTTTACAAAAAATTACATTTTCTTTTTTGAGAAAATCGTTCCTGTCACGTAATAAATCATATTTCTATTGAATAAAAATAACTAAATCTTATTGAAGAAAGGACACAAAATGCTAAACGGTTTATGGCCTGGAATTATAATTATTTCCTTTATATATGGTATATTAAGTGGTAAGACAAACGAAATAAACGAATCTATTTTTCGCTCCGCAAAAGATGCAGTGGAACTTAGCATTAATTTATTACGGAACAATATGCTTGTGGAATGGAATAATGCAAATTGCTTCAAAAACAAGCATGGTGGAAAAACTAACAAGATTTTTAAGACCAATTATGAGATTTTTATTTCCTGAAGTAAAAGAAAATGAACAAGCACACGAAGAGATGTCAATGAATATTGTAGCCAATATTATGGGACTTGGCAATGCCGCAACACCATTAGGGATTAAAGCTATGGCATCATTGCAAAAAAATAATCCACGAAAAGATACACTTTCAAATTCAATGATGATGTTTATTGTTTTAAACACAGCTTCTATTCAGATAATTCCGACGACCGTAATAGCTATAAGAACTTCAATGCGGTAGTAAAAGTCCAACCAGTATAATAGTACCGGTATGGTGCGCTACGCTATGTGCTGCTCTAGCAGCAATATTTGCAACAAAAGTTTTAATTAAAAGGAAAAAAATAAAATGAAAATTTTTGAATTTATATCAACTATAGCAATACCATTTTTTTTATTAATTGTGATTTTATACGGAATAATTGAAAAATGCAAAGTGTTTGATGTTTTTTTAGAAGGTGCAAAAGAAGGAATAGAAATAGTTGTTAAGATTTTCCCAAGTTTAATTGGCCTTTTTGTGGCTATAGGAGTACTAAGGAGTTCTGGAATAATAGATATAATAATTAAAATTTTGTCGCCAATAATTAACCTTCTTTCTATTCCAGCAGAAATAATGCCACTTGCTTTGCTAAGGCCTATCTCTGGAAGTGCTTCTATTGCTATTGCAACAAATATAATGAATTTAAATGGAGTTGATTCAATAATAGGAAAAACTGCATCAACAATCATGGGGTCAACTGAAACAACCTTGTATACGATTGCAATATATACTGGGACATTAAAAATTAAAAAAACAAGAGGAATTTTATTTGCTGCATTATTAGGAGATATGGTGCGGAATGCTTGTGTCTGTATGGATGTGTCGAATTATGTCGTGAAGTTTTTATTGACAATTTTAGGAAATTATTATAGAATAAAAACAAATTTAAAATAATCAAAAATCTTTTTTATCTTAATTTTTAGGAGTCTAAATGATATTTAATATCTTATTATTTTTTGCCACTTATTTTTCTGTCAGGCAAATTATGGTAAAAATTTTATCCAAAAAAATCTTAAAAAGTATCCGGTGATTAAAAATTCAAATTGTTATTAATCTTGTAGAGGGAGAGACCCTGTCTATTTATCCCCTATAAAATTTTCAGGTAGGTATAATATCCCTCTACACGCCCCCTATATAGGTAAAAGGTTTTTTTCTTATATTTTTATTTCTATTATTTTTTTAAGTGCCGGAGCAATGCTTCGGCACAATTCTTTATGAAATTTTTATAAATTCACTTGGACCATTACGCCCGAGCAACAGATAAGCTTATGCTTCTATCAGAAAAATTATTTCCTACTATTTGTTCCATTACTGTTTTATATGCAAGCTCAGGAAAATTATTTTCTTTACTTAAATGTCCAAGAAGAACGGTATTTAGACCTGTAGGAATTAATTGAGAAATTGTATTTCCAGCAACTATATTTGAAAGGTGACCATTTGGACCATCAATACGTTTTTTTAATACATACGGGTATCTACTAAATTTAAGTACTTCAGGCTCATAGTTAGATTCTAAAAGAATAAATGAACTATTTTCTAAATTTTTTAAAATCCTGTCATCTACATGGCCTAAATCTGTTGCAATACTTATTTTTGAATTTTCATTATAAATATTAAAAGCACATGGATCTGCTGCATCATGTGGTATTGAGAAAGGTAAAATTTCCAAATCGCCAATTGTAAATTTTTCATCAACGATAAAGCTCATATGGTTTTCAGGAGAGATTTTATCTTTTTGATCTTGAGAAAGTGCATTCCAAGTTGCAGAGCTAATGTAAACAGGTATATTGTATTTTTTAGAAAAATTTCCTAATGATTGGATATGGTCTGAATGTTCATGTGTAACTAAAATGCCAGAAATGCTTTCTGGAGATATATTGATATTAGACAATGCATTTTCTATTTTTCTTGTACTAACACCAGCATCTATTAAAATATTTGTATTTTTACTCTGAGCAAATGAACAATTGCCAGAACTCCCACTATATAAACTACAAAAATTAAGCATTGTGTATATCCTCTGTTTCTATTCTATAATTCTTTCTATATTAGCTCCTATTTTTCTGAATTTGCCTTCAATATCTTCATAACCACGGTCGATGTGTTCAATATTGTATATTTCAGTAGTGCCATTGGCTGCAACGCCTGCAATAATGAGTGCAGCGCCTGCACGTAAATCTGTTACATTAACAGGTGCACCATATAATTCAGGAACACCTTGGAATAAAGCAGACTTTCCCTGATCTGTGATGTTTGCTCCCATTTTATTTAGTTCTGCTGTATACTGAAATCTTGATTCCCAGATGCTTTCATTAATTATACTTGTTCCGTCTGCTGTTGCTAAAACCACTCCCATTTGAGGCTGCAAATCTGTAGGAAAACCCGGATATGGAAGTGTTTTAACATTTGCTTTTGTAGGCCTTTTATCACACCATATACGAAGTTCGTCTCCACTTTCTTCAACATGTGCACCCATTTCTACAAGCTTAGCTGTAAGAGGTTCTAAGTGCTCAGGAATACAATTTTTAATAAGTAAATTGCCACGTGAAGCAACAGCTGCAAGCATAAAAGTTCCTGCTTCGATTTGGTCTGGAACAACAGAATATGTAGCTCCACCTCTTAATTCTTTTACACCATGAACTTTTATTGTGTCTGTCCCAGCACCGCGAATATCTGCTCCCATTGTATTTAAAAAGTTTGCAACGTCAACTATGTGAGGTTCTTTTGCTGCATTATCTATAATGGTAGTACCTTCTGCTAAAACGCTTGCAAGCATAATATTTATAGTTGCGCCTACTGATGCAATGTCTAAATATATAGAAGTTCCTATTAATTTATCTGCAGTTGCATATATATTTCCCTGAGTTGTATTGGTGGTTGCACCAAGTGCTTCAAAGCCTTTTATATGTAAGTCTATAGGCCTTGCACCGAGTTTGCATCCTCCTGGGATGCCGACAGTTGCTGAGCCACACCTTCCCAAAAGTGACCCTATCAAGTAATAAGATGCTCTAAATTTTCTTGTTATTTCTATGATATCAGAATTACAATCTATATGTCTTGTATCAATTGTAATATCGTTGTTAGTATGCCATGTAATATTTGCACCAAGCTGTTCTAATATTTCACAATATAATTTTACATCACTAATGTTAGGCAAGTTTTCAATTCTACATATTCCATTGATTAGCAGAGCTGCAGGAAGAATTGCAACAGCAGCGTTTTTCGCACCACTAATAAGTACTTCACCTTTTAAAGGAGTTGGACCTTTTACAACTAATTTTTCCAAATTAATCCCCCCATTAATTTATTTTCAGCTTAGTTATATCATATTTACTAGTGTTTTACAATACCCCTTTTATGGCGGAAAAGCTATGACACAAGAAATAATAAAAACACCAGTCAGTATCACAAGACGGTGCTTTCATCAATATGTTATTTTTTTGATGTGTAGATTTTTGCTACGTTATTAAATAATTCTAATAGTTTAAATTTGAATTTTATATCAGGAGAATTTCCTGAAACGATATAGAATTCTTCTCCGGAAAGCTCATTTTGAAGGAGCTCTTTAGAGCCGTCCGGTACTATTCCGCTTGTTACATCTACGAAACAAAGAGGAGGAAACATTACACACCACCAATTTTGCCCTGATGCTTCTCCAATATTAATTCTTAAAGCATCATAAAAGCCAGAAGGCAAAGATATATCCCCATATTGTTTGGTAGGGAATTCGTAATTTCCAATTGATACATCAACATTATAATCAAAACCGTTTTCCATGACTACATTTTCGGCTATTTCTCTAAATTTTGAAATGTTATTTAAAGCAATATTTATAACTTCTTCTTTAGATTTGCAATTTGTAGATAGAGAATTTAAGTACTCAAGTATTTTATCCCTAACTTTATATTTAAGCTCTTGATCATAAGAGCTATCACTATTTGCGATCACATGTAAACGAAACACACTATCATATATGTGTTCAGAAACCGCATTTGCATAACTAAAAGCACATATACTGGTAAAAAGAAACAATAATAAAACTAATAATAATATTTTTTTTACAATAAGAAATAAATGATTCTTTTTCATTTTTTTGCCTCCTTATTTTACAATCCATTTTTGTAAATTTATATACTATAAAGAAAGTATTAACTAAAATACAAAAATTATTCAATGTCGAATTTCCGTATACGATTTTGAAATTTTTATATTGACTAAAATGGAAATAAATGGTAATATAATTTTGCAACCGGAAATCACGAAAAGGGGGCAATTTACGGTGAGTTCGATAGAAAATATAAAAAAACTTTGTAGTTTTTGTGTTAGTGATTGGCACTTTATAACAATGATAACTCCATATATACACGAAAAAATAGCAAAAGGCGAAAATGTAAAAATATATACTGAAAAAGACATGTCTAATTTAGTAAAAATATTCTTATCAAAACTCACACTTAAAGAAGAAATAAAAAAAGATATAAGTAAATTAAACTGGAAAGAAAAATTAATAGGTAATGAGTTAGAAAATATAAGAGATAAAAACATTACATTGATTATAAATGGAGATAATGAATATATTGAAAGCATAAATGATTACATAGAAAATGTTTTTAAAGATAAAAATGATAAAAAGCTAACAATAATCGATATATATGATGTGTCACAGTTTAAGCAGAATGTTTATGAAATACTAAGCAAGCATGATAAAGTTTTGAACACATCTGGAGAAAAGGAAATTGAAGAAGTATTTGAAGACTTTAATATAAAAAAAGAAAAGTCGGTATGAAACAGATAAAACAACATTTGACGAAATAGTAAATATGGTATATATTTTTATCATGAAAAGGAGGAATAAAAATGGTAGAAAAGGAACAATCCGTAAGAGAAAAGCTTGCTAAATATGGACAAGAACATTTGCTTTTAAAATATGATAGTATGAGTGAAAATGAAAAAGAATTATTGTTAAACCAAATTTTAGAAATTAACTTTGAGCAGATCTTAGAATTATATGAAAATACAAAGAAAGAAATTCAATTTGGAGAAGATAAAATAGAACCAATTGAATATATTGACAAAAATAAACTAAATGAAAATGATAGAGATAAGTACACAAAAATAGGAGAGGAAATAATTAAGGCAGGAAAGCTTGGATTTATAACTATGGCTGGAGGACAAGGAACAAGACTTGGGCATAAAGGACCAAAAGGAACTTTTAAGTTAATAGGAGAAAAGACTCTTTTCCAATTAATATGTGAGACATTAATTGAAGGAAAAAATAAATATGGGGTTAATATTCCATGGTATATAATGACAAGCCGTGAAAACAATGATGATACAGTAGCTTTCTTTGAGAAAGAAAACTATTTTGGATACCCAAAAGACTGCGTAGTATTCTTTAAGCAAGGTGAGCTACCTATGATAAGCGAAAAAGGTAAAATTTTATTGGACAAAGATGGCTTTGTAAAACAGGCTGCAGACGGACATGGGGGAATATTTGAAGCAATAATAAAAAACAATTTGCTTGAAGACATGAAAAACAGAGGGTTAGAATGGCTTTTTATTGGAGGAGTAGACAATTGCTTAGTCAAAATGTGTGATCCATTATTTATAGGTTTAACTGCAGAAAATAATTATTTAGCTGCAGGGAAATCACTAGTAAAGGCAAATCCAGCTGAAAGAGTTGGAGTGTTCTGCAAAAGAAATGGAAGGCCAAGTGTTATAGAATATACTGAAATTTCAAAAGAGATGTCAGAGATGACAGATAAAAATGGTGAACTTTTATATGGAGAAGCACATGTGCTGATGAATATGTTTAATATAAAGGCATTAGAGAACTTAGAAAAGAATAAATTGCCATATCATAGTGCTTTTAAAAAGGCTGAATTCTATGATGAAAAAGGCAATTGGATTGTACCAGATTCTCCAAATGCATATAAATTTGAAAGTTTTATATTTGATGCGTTTTCAAATTTGGATAAAATGTTAATAATGAGAGTAAAAAGAGAAGAAGAATTCGCACCTGTAAAAAATGCAGAAGGAACAGATAGCCCAGAAACAGCAAGAAAACTATACAATGATTATATAGTAAATAGGTAAAACAAAATATGAGGGTAGGCTAAATTAGTCTGCCCTTAAAACAGTTAGGAGGAAAAATATATGGAAGAAGAAAAATACCAAGAATGGCTTAACAATCCGCTTTTTGATGAGGCTACAAAAAGAGAACTAGAAGAAATAAAAGACAATAAAGAAGAGATTAAAGATAGGTTTTACAAAGATCTAGAATTTGGAACAGCAGGTTTAAGAGGAATTATGGGTGCTGGGACAAACAGAATGAATAAATATACAGTAACAAAGGCAACTCAAGGGCTAGCTAACTTCATAAAAAAAGAAGGAGGAGAAGAAAGAGGAGTAGTTATTGCATATGATTCAAGAAACAATTCAAAAGAATTTACAGATTATGCAGCATTAACACTTAATGCAAATGGAATAAAAACATATGTATTTGATAGCTTAAGACCAACACCAGAACTTTCATATGCGGTAAGAAAATTACATACAATAGCAGGAATAGTAATAACTGCAAGCCATAACCCTTCAAAATACAACGGGTATAAGGTATATTGGGAAGATGGAGCGCAAATTACTGCACCAAAAGATAAATTAATAATTGAAGAAGTTAATAATGTAAAAAGTTACTCAGATGTTCTTACAATGGAAAAAGAAGAGGCGCAAAATAAGGGGCTATATAATGTGATAGGGAAGGAAATTGATGATACATATATAGAAGAATTAAAAAAGCTAGTTTTAAATCCAGATGCAATTAAGAATGTTGCAAAAGAAATAAAAATTGTATATACACCGCTACATGGAACTGGAACAGTTTTAGTTAAAAGAATCCTTTCTGAATTAGGCTTTGAAAATGTATATGTTGTACCAGAACAAGAAATGCCAAATGGTAATTTTCCAACAGTTGCTTATCCAAACCCGGAAGATGCAAAAGCATTTGAGCTTGCACTTAAACTTGCAAAAGAAAAAGATGCAGATTTAGTTTTAGCTACAGATCCTGATGCAGACAGATTGGGAGTTTATGCAAAAGATAGTAAGACAGGGGAATACAAATCATTTACAGGCAATATGTCCGGCCTTTTAATTGCAGAATATGAATTATCACAAAGAAAGAAAAAGGGAAAACTACCAGCAAATAGTGTGCTTGTTAAATCTATTGTTTCATCAAATATGGCAAAACCAATTTGCAAATATTATGGTGTAGAAATGATGGAGGTTTTAACAGGATTTAAATATATTGGAGAAAAAATAAAAGAATTTGAAAAAACAAAATCACATGAATACGTATTTGGTTATGAAGAAAGTTATGGATGTTTAATAGGGACACATGCAAGAGATAAAGATGCAATAGTTGCAGTAATGGCTTTATGCGAAGCGGCTGCATACTATAGAACAGAAGGATTAACTCTTTGGGATCAAATGATAAATATTTATGAGAAGTATGGATATTATAAAGAAGGAGTTGTTTCTATTACTCTTGAAGGCGCAGATGGAGCAGAAAAAATCAAATCAATTATGAAATCATTAAGAGAAAATGCACCAAGCGTTTTAGGCGGATACAAAGTATTAAGAATACGTGATTATGATACAAACAAAATATGTGATATGACAACAGGGCAAGAATCTGCAACAGGATTACCAAAATCGAATGTATTATATGATGAACTTGAAAATGATAGCTGGTGTTGTGTAAGACCTTCTGGAACAGAACCAAAAATCAAATTCTATATAGGTGTTAAAGGCACAAGTATAGAAGATTCAGAACAAAAAGAAAAAGCCTTAGAGGACGCGGTAAAAAAGCTGATTTAAA
>CAMOWC010000018.1 GCA_946628065.1 uncultured Clostridiaceae bacterium
TTTTGGTGTGCATCTCCATTTTGCGTTTTGCATATATTGACACTGCAATAAAAAAATAATATATTAAATATTAAGGTGGTAGATGAAAAATATGGGTAAAAAAATTGAAATTCCAAGTAATGCAATCATAATGCTAGTAGGTATTGCTGGTTCTGGTAAATCTACTTTTGCACAAAAGGTATTTAGAGAAAATGCCTTAATAGTTTCTAGTGACGAATGCAGGAAAGAAATTTCAGGAAATGAGGCTGATCAAACAGTTACAGAAGAAGCTTTTAAGTTATTTTACAAAAAAATAGCTGATGGAGTTAAAATGGGTGGACAAGTGGTAGCTGATGCAACAAACTTAGATAAATTCAGCAGAGAGGAAATATACCAAATTGCACGAGAAAATGGTGTCCCAGTATATGCATTAATATTTAATATCCCATTTGACGTTATAAAAAAACAAAATAGAATGAGAGAAAGAGTTGTACCAGAATATGCATTAGAAAGAATGTTTAAAAAAATGGAAATGACATATTATGCAATTGAAGATGAACTTCCAAAAGGACACGTAATAGATATTATTATGACTGATAAATCAGCTGAAAAAAGTAAAACAGAAGATAATATCAGATAGGAAATTTTTTGACATGTTAATAAAAGCCTGATATAATCAACTTGCTAAATTATAAAAAGGAAATATTTTATGGATAAAACAAAAAAATATATAAGGAATTTTTTATTATTTGCATTTTTAGTGTGGCTTACATTTTATATTATTCTAAAAGACCAAGATATGGGAAAACTATTTGAAATTATAAAAACTGTGCAATTACCATTCGTAATCGCTGGAATAATTTGTATGTTAGCATACTTTTTTTGCGAAGCATTGAATATGTGGAGAAACCTAAGGGAATTAGGAGAAAAAACAACATTATTAAAATGTTATAAATATACGCTAATAGGTTTTTTCTATAGTTCAATTACACCTGCTGCAACAGGTGGACAGCCCATGCAAATATACTATATGCATAGGGATGGAATTAAGGCAGCTAGTTCAACTTTAACACTTATCTTAAATCTACTAAGCTTTCAAGTAATGTCAATATCTATGGCATTAATTAGTATGATTTTTTTTCATGAGTATTTAGACACTGCTTTAACTGTTTTTTTTATTATAGGTATTACCTTAAATTCAATGGCACTTAGTATGCTTATTATAGGAATTTTTTCAAAAAAATTATCAACTGCTCTTGTAAAAATAACTATTAGAATAATGAGAAAATTCAAAATTAAAAATCTCAAAGATAAAGAAAAGGCAATAGCAGGATCTTTGCTAAAATATCATGGAAGTGCAAAATACATAAGAGCTAACAAAAAAATAATAGTAAGGCAATTTATTACTGCATTTATTCAACAAGTACTTTTCTACAGTGTGCCATTTTGTGTGTGTAAAGCTTTTGGAATACAAGGATATAACTTAGTGCAAGTAGTATCACTTCAATCAATAGTTTATGCAACTGTATCAGGGATACCTTCGCCAGGAGCAGTTGGCGTTTCAGAAGGCGCATTTGTATCAATTTTTTCACATGTATTTGGTATGGAATTAATAAATGGCGCAATGTTACTAAACAGGGGAATAAGTTTTTACTTATTCGTTTTTGTGTGCGCAATAGTATCTATAGTTAGTACTTTCAAAGCAAAGAAAGAAGATAAAACAAAAACGGAGGGAAAAGAATGAGAGATTCTTTTAAAGAATATTCTGCAAATCCAAGCAACTCAAAATGGGAAAGAATGATTAAAAGGGAAAAAGAACTTTACTCACGAAAAGAAGATATACGTTCTGATTTTGAAAGAGACTATAACAGAATAATAAATACAACAGGTTATAGAAGAATGAAACACAAAACTCAGGTGTTTTTTTCACCCAAAAATGACCACATTTGTACGAGAATAGAGCATGTTACACATGTAGAGTCAATTAGTTACACAATTGCAAATTATATGGGACTTAATACTGAACTTACAAAAGCAATTGCAACTGCACATGATATAGGGCATAGTCCATTTGGACATGCAGGGGAGAAAATCCTATCGGAAATATCTTTAAAAGACATTGGTATACCATTTTGGCATGAAAAAAATGGTGTAGAAATGGTAGATAAAATAGAGCTTTTAGCAGACAACAAAGGCGATAAACAAAATTTGAATTTAACTTATGCAGTAAGAGATGGAATTATATCACATTGTGGCGAAATAGATGAAAATTTCTTAAAACCCAGAAATGAGGCGATAAACCTTACTGAATATACTATGCCAAATCAGTATACTCCATATACATGGGAAGGGTGCGTTGTAAAAATTGCTGATAAGATTTCATATTTAGGTAGAGACATTCAAGATGCAATTATATTAGGAATTCTTGATGAAAACGTAGAAAAGTTATATGAAATTTTAAATGCAAATCTAGATGAGCCGATTAACAACACAGTACTTATAAATAATTTTGTGTATGATTTATGCATTAATTCTAGCCCTGAAAAAGGATTATGCTTCTCAGAAAAAGGCTTTGATATGATTAATCAAATAAAAAAATTCAATTATAATTACATCTATTTTTCTGGAAAACGCGACTTGGAAATAGAGTATTTTAAGCTAATTATAAACACTATATATAGCACACTTAAACAGTTATACACAGACAAAGAAAAAATTGTGAAATTACATCCAAAGCTAGCAAGCGATTTTAATGAGTGGCTATCAACGTACTGGAATTTAGAGCGTAAAGAAAAACAGAAGAATGATGTAATATTTAATATGGAAAATGAAAAGGACTTTTATAAAGCTATCATATTTTACATATCAGGAATGACAGATAACTATGCAATAGATATGTATAACAGAATTGTAAGATTTTAAGGAGGGATGCAAATGAAAAAAACAATTATTTTAGCGAGCAATAATGAACATAAACTAACTGAACTTAAAGCTAAATTAAAACCATTTGGTATAGACGTTCTATCACAAAAAGAAGCTGGATACGATATAGAAGTGGATGAAACAGGGACCACTTTTGCAGAAAATGCTGAATTAAAAGCTGATGCTATCTATAGTCTAAGCAAAATGCCAACTATTGCAGATGATAGTGGGCTTATGGTTGATGCGATAAATGGTGAGCCAGGGGTTTATTCACATAGGTTTGCTGGACCAAATGCGACAGATGATGACAGAATTAATAAGCTCCTTAGGATGCTCGAAAGTGTACCGGATAAAGATAGAACTGCAAAATTTAAAACTGCAATTTGCTATATAGATGAAAACGGGCAAAAACACTTTTTTGAAGGTGTGTGTGAAGGGACAATCGGCTACGAGAAAAAGGGAGAAAATGGATTCGGCTTTGATCCAGTATTTATTTATGAAGGAAGAACATTTGCACAAAGAAGCAGGGAAGAGAAAAACGAAGTTAGCCATAGAGGACGTGCAATAGCTAAGTTTGTTAAATATATTGAAGATATTAATAAGGAGAGGTGATACATTGAAAACAGTAGATATTAAGGAATTAGAAGAAAAAGCTAGGAATATTAGAATAAGTATTATACAAGAAGTCTACAGTGGGAAATCTGGGCATCCAGGAGGTGCCTTGTCATGTGCAGACATACTAACAGCACTATATTTTAATGAAATGAATATTAATCCTGAAGAACCAAATTCACCATCAAGAGACAGATTTATTTTATCCAAAGGACATGCTTCACCAGCTTTATACGCAACTTTAGCGGAAAGAGGATATTTTGACAAAAAGAAATTAACAACTTTTAGGAATATAGAAAGTATTTTGCAAGGGCATCCAGACATGAAAAAAGTGCCAGGTGTAGATATGACAACAGGATCTCTAGGACAAGGCCTGTCATGTGCAAATGGTATGGCAATGGCTTCAAAGCTAAATAGTGATGGGTTCAGAGTATATTGCCTGCTTGGAGATGGAGAGATTGAAGAGGGGCAAGTTTGGGAAGCAGCAATGACGGCTGCACACTATAAGCTTGATAATCTTTGTGTAATTGTAGACAATAATAATTTACAAATAGATGGACAAGTAAGTGATGTAATGAGCCCATACCCAATTGATGAAAAATTCAAAAGTTTTGGATTTGAAACTATAACTATTGATGGACATAATTTTAAGGACATATTAGAAGCTCTAAACAAAGCAAGAACAGTAAAAAAGAAACCAACTGCTATAATAGCTAAAACAATAAAAGGCAAAGGCGTTTCGTTTATGGAAAACCAGGTAGGATGGCATGGAAAAGCACCAAATGAAGAAGAGTATAATAAAGCAATAGATGAATTATCCATGCTAAAACATTAAGGAGGTTAACATGAATTTAGAAAAAAAGATTGCTACACGCCAAAGCTACGGAGAAGCATTAGCGTGTATTGGAAAAGAAAATGAAAATATAGTTGTTTTAGATGCGGACTTGGCAGGAGCAACCAAAACAGATATATTTAAAAAAGCTTTTCCTGAAAGACATTTTGATATGGGAATTGCAGAACAAGACATGATTTCTACAGCTGCGGGCATGGCAACATGTGGCAAGATACCGTATGTAAGTACATTTGCAGTTTTCGCAGCTGGAAGGGCATATGACCAAATTAGAAGTAGCGTATGCTATCCCAATAATAATGTTAAAATTTGTGCTACTCATTGCGGAATTACTGTCGGAGAAGATGGCGCAACTCACCAAATGCTTGAAGATATCAGCTTAATGAGAACGATGCCCAATATGAGAGTTTTTTGCCCATCGGATGATCTAGAAACAAGATGGTTAATAAAAGAAATATCAAAAATAAATGGACCAGTATATGTACGCCTTGCAAGACTCGCTACACCTGTTATATATGACGAAACACAAAAATTTGAAATTGGTAAAGGAGTACAAATAGGAGAGGGAACGGATGCTACAGTTTTTGCAACAGGTGTTACAGTAGCTGAAGCTTTAAAAGCAAAAGAAGCTCTAGAAAAAAGAAAAATTAATATTAGAGTAATTGATATGCATACGATAAAGCCAATAGACAGCGAACTAATTATTAAATGCGCAAAAGAAACAAAAAAGCTAATATCTATAGAAGACCACAGCATTATAGGCGGACTTGGAAGCGCAATATCTGAAATTTTAACTGAAAAACACCCCGCAAAGCTAATTAGAATGGGAATAAATGATACATTTGGAAAATCAGGAAAAGCAGAAGAACTTATGAAGTATTATGGAATAACATCAGAAGATATAATAAAAACGATAATTTAATGTAAATTTTTTGTGAATTTTGCATAATTACAAAATTGCAAGTTAAACGACATAAATTGTTAAAAAAATGAACAATTTATGTCGTTTTTTTAAGAGAAAGCTATTGCAATTATTTTTCTTTATTGATATCATGTAAATGGAAGATTATAAATAAAAGGAGACACCATGATAGAATTTAAAAATGTAAGTAAAACATATAGCACTGGAACAGAGGCAGTTCACAATGCTAATTTTAAAATAGAAAAAGGCGAATTTGCCTTCTTAGTAGGAGCTTCAGGTTCTGGAAAATCAACTTTAATAAAACTTATACTAAAAGAAGAAGAGCCTACAACTGGAAACATAATTATAAATGGAAAAGACACAACCTTTTTAAAACAAAACAGAATTCCATATTTACGCAGAAGCATGGGAGTGGTGTTTCAAGACTTTAGACTATTGCCTGATAAAACAGTATATGATAATGTTGCATTTGCAATGTACATAGTTAGAGCAACCCCAAAACATATTAGAAGACAAGTGCCAATGGTGCTTTCACTTGTGGGTTTAAGTGGCAAATCAAAGGTTTATCCAAATGAACTTTCAGGAGGAGAACAACAGAGAGTTTCTCTTGCACGTGCATTAGTTAATAACCCATCAATGATTATAGCTGACGAGCCAACACGGAAACCTTGATCCAGATACTGCTTGGGAAATTATGAATTTGCTAAATGATATTAATTTAAGAGGAACAACAGTTGTTGTTGCAACACATGCAAAAGACATTGTTGACAAAATGAATAAGCGCGTTATTCAAATAGACAAAGGAAATATTATAAGAGATAGTAAAGGTGGATATAACAGTGAAATTTAGTGTTATAGGATATTTAATTGGCGAAGGATTTAGAAATGTTTTTAAGAACTTAAAATCTACATTTGCATGCTTAGGAATTATGTGTGCCACAATGGTGATTTTTGGAATATTTTTTGCGGTTATTGAAAACATTAACCATGCTATCGAGCAGGTAGAAGGTACGCAAGCTATGGAAGTATTCATAGTTAAAGGAACATCTGATGAAAGAATAAAGGAATTAGGAGAACAAATATTAGCATTAGAAGGTGTTAATACAATTAAATTTAAATCAGAAGAAGATGCAAAAGATCAAATGAAGAAGAAATTTTCTACAAGTCCTGATTTAATAGAAAGCGTAACAATGTTTAAACCTTCATATGTTGTTACATTTACAGATATTTCTCTTATGAGTACTGTAAGAAATACAGTAAATGACTTTGAAGACGTTGCAAGTATACAAAGCAGTCAAGACACAGTTAATAAATTAATTAGAATAGCAAACGGCATAAATGTAACCAGTATTGTAATATTGGTATTACTTGTTGCAATATCAATATTTATAATTTCTAATACAATTAAACTTACAGTTCATGCAAGAAGAAAAGAAATTTCAATTATGAAATATGTAGGTGCAACAAATAGTTTTATAAGATGGCCATTTGTAGTTGAAGGTATTGTAATAGGTGTGGCAGCTGGGTTAATTTCAATTTTAATTGTAGGGGGACTATATAACTTTGTTACAGGAAAAATAGTAGATAGTTCTCTTAGCAATATGATAGGAATATCCTTATTAGAATTTAGAGAAATGTTTACAATGATTATTATTGTATACAGCATTTTGGGTGTAGGAATAGGTATTGTTGGAAGTGGCATATCTATGAGAAAATACTTGGAAGTTTAGAAAGGAAATGGTAATGAAAAAGAATCTAAAGATAGTAATTATCATGATTCTGACTATAATTATGTGCTCGGCACCATGTTATGCTACGAGTATCAAAGAATTGCAAGAAAGACAAGAAGAACTAAATACTCAGATAGATGAAAAAAATGAAGAACTTACAGGTGTACAAACTGAAATTTCTAATGTATTAAATGAGATACAGAGCTTAACAGATGATATTACTAAATATGAAAAGGAAATTAAAGAATTATCAACCAAGACAAACGAGTTAACCAGATCAGTAAATGAGTTAGAAGCAAAGCTAAAAGCAGCTGAAAAAAAATTTGAAGAACAGAGACAGCTGTTAGAAGAACGATTAGTATACATATATGAATCTGGAGAAGTAAGCTACTTGGATGTTCTGCTAAGTACTAGAAGCATCTCAGAATTTATTTCAACATATTATTACTTAAATGAAATGGTAAAAAATGATGAAGAATTGCTCAATGAGTTAGAACGTGAAAAGGCAAGAATAGAAAAAAACAAAAAGGAATTGGCAGATCAAAAAGAACAGCTAAAAAAAGTAAAAAATGAAAAAGAAAAAGCAGCTATTGTTTTAGAGAACAAGCGTATATTACAAAATAGCTATAAAGAGCAATTAACAGATTCAGAAAAAAATTTACAAACTCAAATTGAAGAATATGAAAAAGAATTACAAGAAATTGAAGCTGAAATTGTTTTACTTACAACGCAAGAGCTAGGAGAAGAATATACAGGAGGAATAATGGCTTGGCCGGTGCCAGGATATACAAGAATTACTTCTCCTTTTGGAATGAGGCTTCATCCTATACTTCATGTATACAAACTCCATACTGGAATTGACATAGGAGCTCCGTTAGGAGCCAACTTTATAGCAGCAAGCAATGGAGTTGTAATAAAAGCAGGAAAAAACTCAGCATATGGAAATATGGTCATAATTGACCATGGAGGAGGAGTTTCTACTCTATACGCACATGGCTCTGAAATATTGGTAACACCTGGCCAAACAGTAAAAAGAGGTGAACCTGTTTTAAAAGTCGGTTCAACAGGCTATTCAACAGGACCACATGCCCATTTTGAGGTAAGAATAAATGGAGAATGCGTACAACCACTTAACTACTTAAAAAAGACATTTACAACTAAAAACGAAAATAACATAGATACATAAAATATACCATACAAATATATTTGGAGGTTCAAATGAAGGAAAACAAAATTTACAAAGGATTATGTGCTCTATTGATTACATGTACATTAAGCTCTATGCCAATAAACTACACATATGCAGCAACGAAAACAGAACTTAATAATGAAATGAGTGAAATTGACAACCAAATAAAAGAAAAAGAAAATGAAAAAAAACAAATTGCGAATGAAAAATCTCAAACATTATCTGAAGTTGAGAGTTTAATATACCAGATTAGCAGTTATGAAAGGGAAATATCTAGCCTTAATTCAGAAATTAGTGGCCTTGAAGGTGAGATTAGTTCAGCTGAAGAAAAATTAGTTAAAGAAGAAGAAAACTATAATAAACTAAATGACCAAATGCAAAAGAGAATCGTATATATATATGAAAAAGGCGAAATAAGCTTTTTAGATATTTTGTTAGGATCTAGTGACATTGTAGATTTCATATCAAATTATTATTTAGCATCAGAAATTGCAAAGGCTGACTCTGAAATGTTAGAAGAAATCGAAAGAAAACAAAGGGAAATTGAAGCAACAAAACAGGGACTGGAAAATAATAAAAATCAATTAGAACAAAAGAGAACAACAATACAGCAGACAAGTCGAGCACTAAGCGAAACCAGAAATCTGAAGAACCAAAGAGTAAATGAGTTATCAGAACAAGAGCAAGAGAAACAAGCAGAAATAGAAGCATTTGAGAGGCACAAAAATCAAATTGAGCAAGAACTTAGAAGAATTGCACAGCAAGAAGAAGCTGCAAGAAGAGCTTCTGGCGGGGCAACTACAGTTATAACATCAACTCCAAGTGCAAGTGGATACATAAGACCAATTGCAGGGTATCCAATTACAACAGGGTTATATTACAGTAGCGGAAGATATCATGGAGCAGTAGACTTTAGTGGAAGCGGAATAAGCGGACAACCTATTGTTGCAGTAAAAGCTGGTACAGTAGTTACATCAACTGCAGCGATCAATTCATATGGCAATTACTATAGCTATGGTGAGTATATTATTATAAACCACCACGATGGAACAATGACGCTATATGCACATGGGCAACGTGGATCAAGAAAGGTTTCGTCAGGACAATCAGTATCACAAGGACAAGTCATAATGAATGTTGGAACAACGGGAAATTCTACTGGACCACACTTACATTTTGAAGTAAGAGTAAACGGAAGCAGGGTAGACCCTAGACCTTATTTGCCGTAAAATATTTGTAATTCACTATTTGCCATTTGCATTTTACTTAAGGAAACAATGATGGTAAATAGTGAATAATACTTTAAAAGCATTATATAATAGTATAAAACATATCAGGAGGAGAACAATGAACTCGGAGAATAAAAAAAACATATATAAATCTTTAATGTTAGTTTTTGTTTCTGTAATAATAACCTTTGTATTAACAAGCTTATTTATATATCAAAAAAATGAGAACAAAGACGGTACAAAATATGTTATGGTACCTGCTAGCCAGTCTGGTATTGGCACAGACATTACTAAAATAAGAAAAATAATTGATCAGTATTATTTTGGAGAAATAGATGAAACAAAACTTAGAAACGGTGCTATAAGTGGATATGTTGAAGGACTAGGAGATGATTATAGCTCATACATTACTAAAGATGAATATGAAAATTTTGAAGCAAATATAATGGGAAATTATGTAGGCATTGGTATATATATGGCTGTATACAAGGATTCAGAAGAAATTGTAGTAGTATCACCAATAAAAGATTCGCCAGCTGAAAAAGCTGGGTTACAACCAGGAGATATTATTTCAAAAGTTGATGGAGTTTCTTATAAAGGCACTGATGGACTTGAAAATGCAGCATCTAAAATAAAAGGCGAAGCTGGAACTACAGTCGAATTAGAAATAAAAAGAAATGAAGATATAATGAATTTTACAATTACTAGAGAAAAAGTTATTATAAATCCTGTAATAAGCGAAGTTTTAAAAAATGACATTGGGTATATTCAAGTAACAAGTTTTGATGAGGACTGCAGTAAAGTATTTCTAGAAAAATATAATGAATTAAAAGAAAAGAATATTAAGTCACTTATTATAGACATAAGAAATAATGGTGGGGGAATAGTAGATGAAGCATTAACAATTGCAGACTACATTGTACCAAAAGGGAAGACTTTAATGATAACGGTGAACAAAACTGAAAAAGAAGAAATTGCCTATGCTAATGAAAACCCTACGATAACTGTTCCGGTTGTAATTTTAGTTAACGAAAATTCAGCAAGTGCATCTGAAATACTAGCAGGAGCATTAAGAGATAATGAATGTGCAAAAATAGTAGGAACAAAGACATTTGGAAAAGGAGTAATACAAGAGGTGCTAAAGCTCCTTGACGGAAGTGCACTTAAACTTACAACAGCAGAATATTATACTCCAAATAGAAGCAAGATTAATAAAGTTGGAATTGATCCAGATGAAAAAGTTGAATTACCGGAAGGAGTTCAAACAAGCTATAATATTGATAGAGATGTAGATACTCAATTAAAAAAGGCAATAGAAATATTAAAATAAACAAAAAAGCCATAGCTTTGCTATGACTTTTTTATGGTGCCTAGACGCGGAATCGGCAAGCCGCGTCGGTAAAACGGTCCACAGG
>CAMOWC010000019.1 GCA_946628065.1 uncultured Clostridiaceae bacterium
TTGCTAGTAGGTTCCCTGCTGTTAGTATTACTACTAGCGCACTTGCTAATACTTTTTCCCAAAATTTGTTTAGTCTGTTTTGCATGTTTTTTTCCTCCAATACATACATCTTCATTAACTTTTAGATTTGCAAAATCGCATAATCCTTCCTTAATTATTTTTATATAATTTATTTATGCATTTTTACATTTGTAAAGTCAATGCCTTATTTTGCTAGCATTTTTTATGCTTTTACGGAAGCTCTTTTTCGGTGTTTTATTTCTTTTTTATTTCTTTTTTGTAATATTTGTAATATTTTTGTTTTTAGTAACATTTTTTATTTAATTGCATAATATAGATTACTAATATTTTCTTTTCGTTAATATCATTTTTATAAATGCATATATTTAAGTTAGAAGGGTGACTTAAGTGCTTATGGATAAAGATTTTTCTGATATGATAAATAAATTTTTAGGCTCAACCGGCAAAGCTGAATCAGGTAGTGCAAGCGGTTTTGGTGACATCCCGCCTTACAACGTTCAGTCTAAAAATGAGCAAAATAATTTTCCAAATTTTGATGTTTCAACTTTTCTAAAACTTAAATCAGTAATGGACAAAATGAATAATTATGATGATCCAAGGAGTAATTTACTTAAATCTCTTAAGCCTTACCTAAGAAATGATAGAAAAACAAAAGTTGACCAGTATATCAGTTTATTTAACATGGCAAAAATAATGGAAGCTTTTAGAGAAAATGGCGGTGATAGTAAATGATAAGCCATTTTTCTGGGGTTAATGGTTCTTCTAGTTTTGCTGATGTTTATAGCAAAAATTATAGCAATGATTCTTCTTGTGTTCCTGTTTCCGTAAGATCTTCAACCGAAAGAAGTCAAAAAAATAGATTTTATAAAAATTTAAATAGTTTTTCAAGCACAGACAAAAAAAACAGAGAAGATAAATCTTCTCCTCTGTTTGAGATATTTGGAATTAAATTGTATGCAGATGATTTGTTAATTTTAGGATTGCTTGCTCTTTTCTATACTCAAAATGTTAATGATAATGAACTTCTTTTAGCATTAGCCTTTTTACTTATATCATAAATGATTATTCTAGAATAATTTTGTCATCACATACACATGCATATGTTTTAACAGTTGCTTTCTCTTCTTTTTCAATTTCTTTAATGATATTTGCTATTCTAACTTGTGGGGCTTCTATTGATGCAGCGGTTATAATTGCTTTTTTATTTCCCTTTGCACCTGCATGCGCAACTCCACGTAGTGCTCCAACTACTGCTATATTTTCTCCAGCAATTATTTCTGCTCCTCCATTTAAATCGCCCATTATTACTATACTGCCCTCATATTCTAGCTTTTGCCCTGAGCGTAATGCCCCCTTATGAAACAATGTATCTGAGTTTTTTATTTCATTTTCAAATGTCTTCTTAATACTGTATAGTCCTAAATTTTTAGGGCTATCAAACTCAATTTTAACATCTATTGCGCCTTTTAAAGCTTTTTCTATTTCTTCGATTTCCTTGTTCTTAAGCACTTTTCCTGTAACAAGTATTGGTGTTTTTTCGTCTCCATATAGCTTTTTTAATTCTGGTATTTTTTTCTTAAGTTCTTTTTGGATTTCTTCATTTGAGGCTTGTTCATGAATTCTTAGTGTTATTTGATTCTGTTTCTGTTGTACTGTTATTATTTGCTTTCTCATGGTTTTCCTCCCCTTATATTTATCTAATTTGTTCTGCTGAGCTAATTGCACTCATGTCTTCTCTTACACCATTCATATTCATGCCAAAGTACTCTCCTATAATGTCTCTTGCTATTTCAGATGTGTAATATCCGTGTCCACCATTTTCTACTAATGCTACAACTGCTATTTCTGGATCATTATATGGTGCAAATCCGACAAACCAAGCATTTATATCACCTGTATTGCTTTCTGTTGACCCTGTTTTTCCTCCAACTTCTATATTAAAGTTTCTAAATACGGAGTTTGCAGTTCCCCCTGTCTCTGTTGTAACTGACCTCATTCCTTCTAATATTGCATTTATATTTTCTGGTTTAATACTTAGCTCTTCACCTTGGTCTTCTTCTATCCCAAGTTTTTTATTTATGAACTTATTTATTTCGTCTTTTTGCGTTTCTGTTCCATCAGATTTTATAATGCTTCTTATAAGTGTTGGCTTTATTATCTTTTGTCCATTAGTTAATATGCTTATATATCTTGCTATTTGAATTGGCGAATAATTATTGTCACTTTGCCCTATTGCTGCACTTAACGTGTCGCCTAGGTACCAAGTGTTTCCGTTTTTCTTGCTATTTGTTTCACCTGCGACCGTTCCTGAAACTTCTCCTCTTAGCTCTATTCCTGTTTTTTGTCCAAGCCTAAACAATTTAGCATATCTTTCTAATGTTTGTATGCCTATTCTATATCCAACCTCATAGAAGAAAAAATTACATGATTTTTTTATTGCATCTGATACATTTAAATATCTGTGTCCATATCCATAATCATTGTATATCCAGCATCTTGGGTTGTGTCCTCGTGGATATATTCCAATGTCGTCTATTCTTTCTTTTATTGATATAGCTCCTGTTTCTAGTCCTGCTGTTGCAGTAACCATTTTAAATATTGACCCTGGTGCATATGCTCCTTGTACTGCTCTATTAAAAAGGCTATTTCCTTCTTGATATTCATTCCATTTCGCAGTACTTATACCTCCTATGAATTGTTGTGGCTCATAGTCTGGCATGCTTGCCATTGCTAAGACTTCACCCGTTTTAACATTCATTACGACTGCTGCTCCACCTTTTGCATCATATACTTTGCCAAATCCACCGCGATCGAATTTTATCTATATTATTTTTTAGTGTTTCTTCTGTTATTCTTTGTAGGTTTGCATCTATTGTAAGCACAATGTCTGCTCCTGATATCGCTTCTTGTGATACATATTCCCCTGTTGTTGTTCCATTAACAGACATGTCTATTTGCTTAATTCCGTTTTGACCTCTTAAATATTCCTCTAGTACATATTCTAGCCCTGCTTTCCCGATATAATCGCTATTATTATATCCTAAGCTTTTTTTCTCATTATACTCTTCTTCTGAAATTGACCCAACATAACCTAATATATGCGATGCCACATTCCCTAAAGGATAATTACGTATTGGTTCTTGTGACATGCTTGCACCAGGAAAGCTTGCTCCTCTTTCTCCAATTTCATTTATTGATGCATTTGAAATTGTTTTAGCAATTGTTACGGGTTTTGTTGAACTATATCCATTTTCAGATATTTCGTATCTTACTACTAAAATCTTTCTTATATCTTCTGGAGTTTCCTGTTTTATTTTGTATTTTTCCTTTAGCTTTAAAAATGTCTCTTCAGCGCCTGCTTCTGCTGGTATATCAAATTTCTCTTTAAATTTATTTATTCTTTCTTCTGATGTATAAGTAAATTCATATGGATTTATTCTTATTGGGAAATTATCTATATATCTATCGCCATTTTTTTCTAAGACATTTATTAATTCCAAAATTGAGTTATTTAATGTGTCAGTATCAATCTTGGTTTTATATAATTCTAATTTTGTTGTTATAGAATTATTTGCAATTGTTGTGCCTGTTCTGTCTAAAAATGTTCCTCGTGCTGCTTGTAATGTGCTTTCCCTTGAAAGTCTTGTGTTTGAACGTTCTCTGTATTCTGCTCCATGGATTATTTGAAGGTTAAATAATTGTAATAATAATATTATTCCTACTAGGTAAACTATAACTGTCATTAAGTTATACCTTATTTTGCTTCTTTCATTTATAGCTTTTTGCTTTTTCAATTTTTCACCTTCTTTTTATGTAACATTTTAAAAATACCTTGTTAATATATTTGTTCCTTTAAATATTTCTTCTATTCTATAACCAGCATATTTGGTAATTGGATAAAGTATAATAATTAATATAGAATTAAAAATTGCTTCTATTATTATTATCTTGGCTAAGGCTAGGAATTCCGGTTCAATATTAAAAATTACAATTTGTATCAAATAAGCAGCTAATTCATAAATAACTGTCGCTCCAATACACATTAGTATTATCGTCATTTTGCTGTCCTTTGAAAAGTTCTTGTCCAAATATCCTCCTGAAAAACCTATTATTGCAAGTAAAATTCCTGAAATTCCTATTTTTTTCCCAATGAATATATCTAAAAGCAGGCCAAATATCATTCCCAAAATACTGCCTGTTGTTCTCCCTGCAAATAGTCCTATTAGTAAAACAAGTATTATGAAAAGATTTGGCTTTATGCCAGCAATGTTAAACCAACTAAAAAAGTTTGATTGCAAAAAATATGAAATTAAAAAAACAATTATTAATATAAAAATAACTAATGCTTTTTTCATTATTTCCCCCAGTATTCTTAATGCTTTTATTCACCTTTCGTTATTACTAATACTGTTTCGATTTTGTCAAAATTTACTCCTGTTTCAATTAGGGCATAGCGATTTGTTATGTTTTTAGTGCTTACTATATCTTTTATTGTTCCAATATGTATTCCCTTTTCGTATATTCCGCCCATTCCTGATGTTTCAACATTATCTCCTTTAACTAATGTTGCTTCCGCTGGTATAAATGTTGCCTTAAGTGTCTTTTTATCTTCTAGCATTCCTCTAGCAAGTATGCCATCTCTCGAAGTGCTAATTGTTGCACTTGTTGTACTGCTGGAATCTATTATTGTTTGAACTTTTGCTGTTTTTTCTGTAACTGATATTACATGTCCTACTAGTCCCGCTTCTGATATGACTGTCATGTTTACTTTAATGCCATCTTCTGAGCCTACATTTATTACTAAAGTACGGCTAAGATTGCTGATATCTTTGTTAATAATATAAGCTGGTACAGTATTAAAGTCTTTATATTTTTCTGTCATTTTCATGTATTCTTTTAAAGTAGTATTTTCTGCTTTTATAACCTCTAATTCTCGTACTTTTGCTTCTAGCTCTGTATTTCTAGTTTTTAATTCCTCATTTTCCTCTTTTAAATTATTTATGTTAGTAAAAAAAGAGTCATTTTTTGCAAGTCCATTTTTTAGGTATGTTAATCCATTTTGTATAGGCATAACAAGCGTAGAAAATGCATTTTCTACGCTACTTAAACTTTCTAAATTTAAATTAGATAAAACAACTAAGATTGTTAAAAGCATAATTGTAATTACAATCCCGTAGGACTCCACTTTTCTTTTTCTTATACATTATTATCTTCTCTTTCTTGCGTTTATTAAGACACTTTTAAGTCTTTCCAAGTCTTCTAGAATTTTACTTGTTCCCTTTACTACACATTCCAATGGACTTTCTGCAACATATACTGGCATTCCAGTTTTTACTGCTAATAGCTTATCAATGTTTTTTATTAAAGCTCCCCCACCTGCTAATACTATTCCGTTTTCTATAATATCTGATGCTAATTCTGGTGGAGTTTTCTCAAGTGTTGCCTTCACACATTCAACTATTTCATTAATTGAATCGGCCATAGCTTCTTCTACCTGTGTTGATGTTAATATGATGTTCTTAGGCAGTCCGGTTTGTTAGATCTCTACCTCTTACTTCCATTGTTTCTTCTGCCATTAGTGGTTGTGCGCAACCTATCTGTATTTTTATCTCTTCTGCAGTTGTATCCCCAATTGCAACATTCATTTCTTTTTTTACATAATCTACTATATCTTCGTCCAATTCATCTCCTGCCACTCTTATGGAGTTGCTTATAACGATTCCTCCTAGCGAAATTACAGCAACCTCAGTTGTTCCTCCGCCAATATCAACAATGATATTTCCTGTAGGCTCTGCAACCTCTAGATTCGCTCCTATAGCTGCTGCCATAGGCTCTTCAATTAAATATACTTCTCTTGCTCCTGCTTGCAGGATAGACTCTTCTACGGCTCTTTCTTCTACTTCTGTTATTCCTGATGGTACACCTACTACAACTCGTGGCCTTCCAGCATTGTATCTTGCACACACTTTAGAAAGAATGTTTTTTAGCATTAATTGAGTTGCAGAAAAGTCAGCTATTACTCCGTCTTCTAAAGGTCTAACTGCCTTTATTTGGTCTGGGGTTCTGCCCAGCATTTCCTTTGCTTCAAACCCCGTGGCTAAAATGTCGCCACTTCTTCTATCTATTGCAACTACAGATGGTTCTTTTAATACAATCCCTTTACCCTTTAGTGCAACTAAAATGTTTGCTGTGCCTAAATCAATTCCAATATCCTTACCGCCTAAACTGAATAATTTCATTATTTATTCCTTCCCTTTCTTACTCTCTTTATATAGTAAGCTTTTGTACTCTCCGATCTCCAATAACAATATGATCTAGCAAGGTAATTCCCATTATGCTTGCTGCTTCATATATTCTATCATTTGTACGATAATCTTCACTGCTTGGAGTTGAGTCTCCGGCTTGGATGATTGTGTACTAGAATAATTTTGTTAGATCCTGTTTGTATTGCTTCTTGAAGAATTTCTTTTGGTTCTAGGCTTGCAAAGTTTCTACCTCCGTATGCTATATCTGTTATTTTTATTAACACGTTTTTATTATTAAGTAATAGCACTTTTGCATGCTCTCTTTTTAGAAATCTCATTTCATCCATTAGTAAGTTTGCCACATCTTGCCCACTTTTAATACAAATTTTCTTAGAATTTATTGGCATTGACATTCTTTTGCTTATTTCGCATACAGCTTTTAGTTGTATTGCTTTTACTTTTCCAATGCCTTTTATTTTCATAAGTTCAGTAAGCGGTATTTCTTGAAGCTCTCTTAGGCTTTGCCCTGTATCCGTTTTTAATATTTTCTGTGCAAGTGTTACTGCGGTTTCATCTTTTGTCCCTGTTTTTATTATTATTGCAAGTAGTTCTGAATTTGATAAAGATTGTTCACCATATCTTTCTAGCTTTTCATACGGGCGCTCACTTATTGGCAGTTCCTTTAACTTTATCGGCATAGTCCTCCTAAAAATAATGCCCCCAGATTTTTATACTTTTCTATAAATAAATACTGAAATGGCCATTCCTATTATGCTCGCTATGTTTATCTTAAATGACAACCCAAATGTTATTGCAATTACACTTAGATCTAATGTAATTGGTGAAGTAAGTCCAAATTCTTCTCCATATGAAAGCCACCACAAAAAGTCTACATTTTTTGCAATGTTTCCAATTAGCCCTCCTATCACCAGTCCTGCTAGTAAAAAAAGTATTAATATCCATATATTTTTTTCTCTTGTTGCCACTTTTTCCCTCCTATTTTTCCTTACGGATTTTTGCATTTGTTTGATTTTTTATTCTTTGATATTATATACGTTTTTAGAGAATTTTTCAATATTTTTTCATAATTTATCCATTCACTTTTTATTTGTTTAGTAGTATAATAATTATATATTTATACTTTGGAGGTACTAACATTGAAAATTGAAAAACTCGATGAAAACAAAATCAGAATTACCCTTAATTTAAATGACTTGAAAGAAAAAAATATAGATTTTCACACGTTTATGGCTAATCCCATAGAATCTCAGTCGCTTTTTTTGTATATGCTTGAAGCAGCTGAAAAAGAAGTTGGGTTTGTTACTAAAAACTACCAGCTATCTATTGAAGCGCTTGCAACCTCTAAGCGGTGATTTCATAGTTACAGTGACTCGAAATGGTAAAAATAATGTAGGGCTCGCAAGACATAAAGTTCAGGCAAAAAGAAAAACTTTAAACATTAACCAACCTATAATTATTTACTCGTTTACTGATTTTGATGATGTTTTAACTTTTTGCAATTTTGCTACCAAGGCACTTACTGATAAAAAAATAAATACTGATAAAAACTCTTCTTTTTATCAGTATTTGAATAAATATTACATATGCCTAAAAAATATATCTGGTAACACTCAAGCAGTAAAGAGATTTTTCTCTCTAGCGTCAGAATTTGGAACATGCGTAGATTCTTCAACATTGTTTGAAAGAAAGCTAATAGAGTATGGCACAAAAATAATCTCTAAAAATGCTATTAGTACATTAAATAAAAAATTTTAGCCAAACCGGAAGGATGCTTTATTTACTCCTTCCGGTTTTCTTTATTTGAGAATAAAAAATGAAGTAAACCTTATATTGTTTACTTCATTTTTATCTTTAATATACATAGTTTTGTGGATTTTGAGCAACTCCATTAACTCTTACTTCTAAGTGAAGGTGTGGCCCTGTTGAATTTCCTGTTGAACCAACTGCTGCAATTGTTTGCCCCTGAGATACTTTTGCTCCATCAGATACATATAGAGCACTACAATGTGCATAATATGTTTCTACACCATTTCCATGGTTTATAACTATTAATTTTCCATAAGATCCTTTGGTCCCTGAAAATGTAACAGTTCCTGCTGCGGCTGCTTTTATTGCAGTTCCCGTAGCTGTTGCAATATCCAATCCTGTATGAGTTCCAGATGATCTAGAACCAAACCTTGAAGTGATAATACCTGAAATTGGTCTTGCTAAGCTTATTCCTAAATTTATCTTAGCCCCTGTATTTATTTTAGTAGATGTATTTACATATTTTGTAGTTTCTACTGGTTTTACATATAATTTTGCAATTGCTGTACTACTGTCTATTAATTCTGCAAGGTCTGTACTATATTTTTCTATATATCCTAATTTGTCTTTGTTACTGCTCTTTTTCTCTTTCAAGCCTTCTATTATTGCTTCTGCTTCTTCTTTTGTTGCTACATATGCCTTTTCCTCAGAGCTCTCTGTAACTGCATAATATTTGTAATAAGTAGTTCCAAGATTTTTCACTTTTTCAAAAATTTCATCATCGTTTGTTTCACTGTCTTTTTTTAGAAGGCAAATCTTATATTCAGGTAATGTTTCTAATTGTACGAATGCTATATGTTCTCCGTCTCCATTTTTTATGTACTCATTTATTCTGTCTTGCAATCCTGCTTTGTCATTTGTATACCCTATTTGTTCACCATCTAAAGTTACGCTATATGTAGGTTTAAAGAATATATTTATAATTGATATTATTATTATTGCTGCAACTGCGAAAGCTAAGAAAACTTTTAACCATATTCTCATATGTACTAATAATTTTTTCATAAGCTTGTATTTTCTCCTTTATTTTTGTATATATATTGGCTATATTTACTAATTCTTCACATTATAAATTTTACCTAATTATCCTGTTTTTAACAAGAAAGCTATCTTCTCATATTCTAGTGTTATTCTCCATATACTCTCTTATTCTCTGTTTATATCCTTTTTTCTCTCTTTCTCTGAATTTCTTGTTTCCGTAGGGGACGTTTCCCAAAGGGGGATTTTCCCTCCCTTGGGGACAGGTGTGAACCTGTCCCCAAGGGAGGGAAAATCCCCCTTTGGGAAACGTCCCCTATTGCAATTGGTTTCTTACATTTGTTATTTCCATTTGGCTTGCTGGTGCTGCTGGCTGATAGTATCCTTTTGCTTGTGCTACTTTAAATAGCTCATATTGAAATGCTTCGCTACTATTTCTTATTGTCTGCATTGTTTGTCTTAATTCTTGATTTGCAGCTTCAGTTATTGATGTTTGATATGTTGTAAGTTCTGATTTTACATTTGATAAAACATCATTAACCATTGTTTTTTCGTCCATAACTTTTCCTCCTAATCATTTAGAAATGTCATTAGTTTTGCCTTAGTATTTAATGCATCCTGCGCTGATTTTGTGAACATCTGCTTAATTTGCGGATCTGCACATTGTGATGCATAGTCATTTAGCTTTTCATAGCATGTACTTTGCGTGCCTATTAAGTGTCTTAAATTTTGTAGTTCATTTTGATTTAAATTTGCCATTTCTTTCATTCCTTTCCAATTTATTTATGTAATTATTTTTTCCAGTGTTCTTCTTTTTATGCATAAAAAACTTGACTCACTAACGTGAATCAAGTTTTTATTGTTTATTAGTATTTTGTTTTACTCAATTATTTCTAAACCTGCAAATTTGGCCATTAGTCGTTTATGACCTGCTTTATCAAATTCAATGTCAACTTTTAAATCATTGCCTTCTTCTTCTAAATTGCTTATAGTTCCTTCACCAAACTTCTTATGATATACTCTCTGTCCTTTTTCGTATTTTGTTAAATCTACTTCATCCTTTTTGCTAAGCGAACTTAAAAAACTTTCTGCAGTTCTAAACTTAAATCCCTGAACTGCGCTTGCTGCAACGGAAGGCTCTATTTCATTATCAAATTTATATTTCTTCGTTTTGCTTCCGTATTCCCAGCTATATGTTGTATCCGTAAATCTTTCTCGGCTTTCTTTATTGTTGTCTAATTCTTCAAATCCATCTAATAAATCTTTTGGTATCTCTTTAACAAATCTTGATATAGGATTACAACTGGTTGAACCGAATATAGTCCTTTGTTTTGCGCATGTTAAAAACAAATAATTCTTAGCTCTAGTAATTCCTACATAGCAAAGCCTTCTTTCTTCTTCAAGTTCTTTTTGTTCGCCTATTGATTTATATCCTGGAAATATTCCTTCTTCCATTCCTACTAAGAAAAC
>CAMOWC010000020.1 GCA_946628065.1 uncultured Clostridiaceae bacterium
CGCCTATTGATTTATATCCTGGAAATATTCCTTCTTCCATTCCTACTAAGAAAACGACAGGAAATTCTAGCCCTTTAGCACTATGCAATGTCATTAGCGTTACAGAATCATCAGTTTCTTCTACAGCATCTATATCACTAGAAAGAGTTATTCCTTCTAAGAAATTGGCAAGTGTGTTTTCTGCTTCTTCTTCTTCAAATTCCATTGTAACTGTTAAAAATTCTTCGAGATTTTCTATTCTATTTTCAGCTTCCACAGTATTTTCATTTTCTAGTGCTTTCGTATAACCTGTTTTTTTAAGAATTGTTTTTACTAATTCCGAAATTCCAAGAGTTTCTTTGTCTTGTCTTAATTCTTCAATTACATTTACAAATTCTCTTGATGCTAAATATACCCTATTTAATCCAAACTCTTCTGCTCTTTTTATTACATCATACATCGATGTTTCGGCATCTGAAGCTATTTTTTCAATTTGGTCTAAACTAGTTTTTCCTATTCCTCTTTTAGGCTCATTTATTATTCTTTGTAAACTTAAGTCGTCTGATGTGTTTTGTATTAATCTTAAGTATGCAATTATATCTTTTATTTCTTTTCTTTCGTAAAACTTTAGTCCCCCAACTATTTTGTATGGGATATCTTCTCTTCTTAAAATTTCCTCTATTGCTCTTGATTGTGTGTTCATCCTATATAGTACTGCAAAATCAGAATAATGAAAATACTCTTCTCTTTTTAAATGCTCTATTTGCTCTGCTATAAATCTTCCTTCCCCGTATTCATCATCCCCAATATATATCTTTGGAAGAGCGCCTTCTTCATTTTCAGTCCATAATTTTTTTTCATACTTTGTTTCATTATTTTTTATTACTTGATTTGCCGCTTTTAAGATATTTCCTGTGCACCTATAATTTTGCTCCAACTTTATTATTTTCGTCCCTGGAAAATCTTTTTCAAAATTAAGAATATTTGTTATGTCTGCACCTCTAAAAGAATAAATTCCTTGGTCATTATCTCCCACTACGGTAATGTTGCCGTATCTTGAAGCAAGAAGTGTGATTAGCATGAATTGTGCTTTATTTGTGTCTTGGTACTCATCAACTAATATATAATGAAATTTTTCTGTATAATACTCTAAAGCTTCGTCATTGTTTGTTAATATTTTTATAGTAAAATTAATAATATCGTCAAAGTCTATTGCATTATTCTTTTTTAGCCTTAACTGATACATTCTATATACTTCAGCTATTTTTTCTTTCCTAAAGTCACCATTGGCTTTTGCTGCATACTCTTCAGGTTCTTGCATTTCATTTTTTGCATTGCTTATTTCTGATAGAACTCCTCTATCCGTAAACATTTTATCGTCTAGGTCAAGTTCTTTTATGCATTGCTTTATTAGGCTTCTTTGGTCTGTTGTGTCAAATATTATAAACGATGAATCAAATCCACTTATTGTATGTATCCAGCGTCTTAGGATTTTTACACATATTGCATGGAATGTCCCAAGCCACATATCATTTGTTGCATCTCCGAACTAGCTTTTCAACCCTATCTTTCATTTCTTTGGCAGCTTTATTAGTAAATGTAATTGCTAATATATTCCACGGTTTTATATGATTTTCCTCTATTAAATAAGCAATTTTATGTGTTAATACCTTCGTTTTTCCGCTTCCTGCTCCTGCAATAACAAGGCAAGGCCCTTCTGTATTTATTACAGCTTCATATTGCTTGTCATTTAGTCCTTCTAATGTTTTTTGCATTTGTTTCCTCCAAATTTTTGTTTGCTTTTATTATATAACTGTTTTTTATTCTGTCAAGAATCTAAATTTATTTTTTTAATTATTTCTTCTATTGCATCTGTAAGTTCTGTAGCGCATTTCCTATATATTGTTATGTCATATCCCCATGGGTCGCTTATGTCTTTGTCTTGGCAGTTTTCTCCATATGCATATTCTTTAATGGTGAATGTTTTTTCAGCTAATTCAGGGTAGGTTTGTTTTATTATTCTTTTATGTGATGCTGTTGCGCAAAGTATTAAATCCATTTCTTCTATATTTGACTTTGCTGTAACAGTAGCTTTATGTTCATTTAAATTTACACCATATTCGCTCATTGCTTCTTTTGCAAGATATGAAGCTCCAGCCCCCTCTTCTCCATATATCCCTGAAGAAAAAACTTCTATTTTTAATTTTTCTTCTATGGCTCTTTTTCTTAAATATCCTTCTGCCATTGCACTTCTGCATATATTTCCTGTACATATAAACATTATTTTCATATGATCCCTCCATGCTTGTCCATTGTATTTATAGCTTTTATAGATTATCATATTTATATCTTAGTTGCAATAATTCCAGCTGCAAATCCCAATATGTTTCCAATATAAGCAATTTTTCCATCATGTATTTTATTTGATTGAGGAAGAAGCTCTCCAGAAATAATATAAAGCATTGCTCCTGCTGCGAAAGCAAGATTAATTCCAATTATTTCTTTGCTAATGTCTCCCATTATTGCTCCTATTAGAGCTCCTAATCCTGTCGTAATTCCTGAAGCAAATGTATAAATTACTACTTTACTTGTTCTCATTCCTCCAGATTTCATTGGAATTGCCATTGATATTCCCTCAGGAATGTCATGAATAGCAATTGTAAGTGCAAGTGAAACGCCAATTTTGTATGAAATTTCAAATCCTGAGCTTATTGCCAGCCCTTCTGGGAAATTGTGCAATGCTAATCCTATTCCAATTATAATCCCAGTCTTAAGTAAAGAATTTTCTTTAGTTGTTTTAGCATTGTTTGATTTTAATTTTATTAGTATTTCACAAAATATCATTGTGCATACACCCATGAAAATCCCAGCAAAAACACTTGTAATATTTGATATATTAATTGCTTCTGGTATAAGATCAAAGCATACTATTGCTGTCATAAGTCCTGCTGCAAATTCCAATATAAAACTTAATGATCTGTTTGATATGTTTTTAGTGAATGCACCAATTATTCCTCCAATTGTTGTTCCTACTGTTCCAAATAGCAAACCTAAAAATGTAGTTTTTATAAAAAAAGCCAAAATAAAAACACCTCTTGTAAATCTTTATTACAAAGAGGGTTGTTTTTATTCTTGTTTGTTAAATAAACCTAAAATAATATTTTTTATTTTATTCCATATTGTTTCCTTTTTATATGGAATAAGAGCCGTGTCTTCTGTTTGATATTGGTTCTTCTTTTTAAATATGTCTTCAACTTTAAATTCTTCAGCTTTTTTCTTCTCTAGTTCCTCTGTTGCTTTTTTATAATACTCATTATATTTTTCTTTTTGGTCTTCTGAGCAAATATAATCTCTATACAATAGGGCAAGGACTCCCCTTGTTGAATCAGTTATGTTTTGATTCTCTAGGCTTTCTTCTTTATTAAATACAAATGGCGTTTCTGCTTTTGACTTTTCTTTTATTATTTTTAGTATTTTTTCAGGAATTAGCTTTACTATATCATCACTTGTATTTTCTAGTATAATATTCACTTCATACATGGCTTGTCCTATATTATTGGTCATCGCCTAAACTTGGCCCTCCTTGTTCTTTTGTTTCTCTTAAAATTGACTGGCTTCGTATTGCTTCTGTAGCTTTTTCTATAGTTCCTACTGTGCGCTTGTCATATGCTACTCTTTCAAAATCTTCTGCACTTAGTTTTTTTTCTACGGTATCTTTTGTTCTGTCTAGTTCTATTTGTCCAAAAAGAGCATCTAGCTCTTCTGTTGTTTTTGCTAGTTTTGAATCTATGCTTTTACTAGTTACCTCAGAAATTAGTGCTATCGTTCTTAGTATGTAGTCTTGTGTTATTACCATTTGGCCGTTTTCATCTACATATGTATCCATTTCACTTAATGGTATATACATTTCCGAATTTATTCCATTAATAATTGCACAACTTCCACTACTCATTCCGCTCATATACTCATTCCATCTATTCATTGCCTCTTTCGTGCTCTTATTTTCATCAAAAATTCTATTTAAATTTTTAGTCAACATTTTTGCAAATCTGCCTTTGTAGTTTTCGCCTTCTGATCTTCTTTCTTGTTCATAATGAGCAAATGAATACTCTTGAAAATATTTCTTTATTAATTCAACATCTAAATCATATTCCCTTGCTAGTAATTCGTAATCATACACTCCATCCCTAGGTGTCGATTCTCTTCTTAAAAATTTATCTAGAAAAAGCATTTCTAATTGCGGTATAAGTACTTCATACCCGTCTAAATTAACAGTTTCACAGGTTTCATCCATTTTTCCTTCTGGAATATCTCTCAATCCCTTTGTTTCTGTACTTAAAAAGTATTCTTGGCTTCCAAATATTCTCTTAAATGCCTCGCTATATGGTTGTTCTTCTTTCGCATCATATAGTTCAAAGTCTGAATGTGATCTATAAATTGGATTTGTGCCGTATTTTGTTCTTCCTGCTACTTGTCCTCTTAGAGCAATTTCTGTACCAATACCTTTTCCAAAAAGATATTTTATTTTCCCTTCAGCGTCTCTTTGCGAATTGGTAGAAATAGCGACTAATACAGATTTATAAAAGTCACTTATTCCTGGCATCATTATGCCATCTATAGTTGTTGTTCTTTCCCATTGTTCTAGTTTTTGTATTTGCTCTTCAGTAAGCACTTCTGCGTCTATCAGGCCATCCTTTATTGGAAGACCCATTTTGGAAAAGAACTCAATTGCTTCTTGCATATAGTTTGCCATATTTACCACTCCATTTTATATGCTTATTATTCTTCTTGATCACCTTTAAGTTTTTCTGCTCTATCTGCTGCAATCAAGTTGTCAATCATTTCATCCAGGTTGCCATTTAAAAAATCTTCTATTTGAAATATGCTAAATCCTATTCTATGATCTGTAATTCTCCCTTGTGGGTAGTTATATGTTCGTATTTTTTCTGATCTGTCTCCGCTACCTACTTGGCTTTTTCTTTGGTTTGCCAGTTCAGCATCTTGTTTTTGTTTCTCTTGTTCATAAAGTCTAGATCGTAAAAGCCTCATTGCGTATTCTCTATTTTGAACCTGAGAACGTTCTGTTTGGCATTCTGCTACCATTCCTGTTGGAACATGTATTAATCGTACTGCTGATGAAGTTTTATTTACGTGCTGTCCTCCTGCTCCAGAAGATCTAAATACTTCCATTTTTATGTCTGCAGGATTTATTTCAATTTCAACATCTTCTACAACAGGTAAAACTGCTACAGTTGCTGTTGATGTGTGAATCCTTCCACTACTTTCTGTTTCAGGTACTCTTTGTACTCTGTGTACTCCACTTTCAAATTTTAGCCTACTATATACGCCTTTGCCTGTTATCATAAATGAAATTTCTTTATATCCGCCAAGCCCTGTTTCGTTTTCATTTAAAATTTCTAGTTTCCAGTGTTTTCTTTCTGCATACATAGAATACATGCGGAAAAGTGTTCCTGCAAATAATGCTGCTTCTTCTCCTCCTGCTCCTCCACGTATTTCACATATTATGTTTTTGTCATCGTCTTTATCTTTTGGTATAAGTAATATCTTTAATTCTTCTTCTAATTTAGGAATTTTTTCTTTGTTTTCTTCTATTTCTATTTCTGCTAATTCTTTTAAGTCCTTGTCTTCAAGCATCGCTTTTGCTTCTTCAATATTTTGCTTTACTTTTTTATACTCTAAGTATTTAGCAACAATGTCTTCCATCTCAGCATGTTCTTTCATCATTTTCGTCCATTCAGCTTGGTTGCTAATTACTGCTGGATCAGATATTTTTTCAGTTAATTCGTTATATCTCTTTAGTGCTGCCTCTAATTTCTGAAACATAATTTTCTCCCCTTTTACTTTTTTGACTTTTTTATTATACAACAATAGATATTCTTTTTCAATACTAAAAAAATATCCTTTCGGATATTTTTTTATTTTATATATTTATTAAATTATAATTAATATTATTTTTTTCTAATAATTCTTTTTCTCTGTTACTGCATGTAAATAATATTATTTGTCTGTCATCGCAATTATTATTTAAAAACTGCAAGGTATTTGCTAGCCTTTCATCATCATAATATACAAATGGTTCATCTAAAATTATTGGCATTTTTTCATCTGTTATTTCTTTTGCTATTGCTAGTCTTAAAGATAAATACATTTGAAAAATGGTTCCTGTGCTAAGTCGTTCTATTTTTTTATATTCTCCATTTTCCATTTCTGCTATAAGTCCCTGTTCATCTGTAAATGTAACATTTTTATATTTCCCATTAGATATTATACTTACAATGTTAGATAAGTTCTGCGTAAATTGAGGTGTTAGCTTCTTTTTCATTTCATCATATGATTCTTCTAGTACTTGCTTAGCTAGTTGAATGGAATTTGCAAGAGAGTTTAGCTCATTTTTTTCTTCTCTTAGATAACTTATTTGTTCTTCAATGTTTGCCAGTTTTTCAAGCTCAAAGTTTATATTTTTTTTCTCAATTTCAATTTCTTTTAATTTTATTTTCAATTCCGTATTTTTTTCTTCACTATTTTCCAGTATTATTTTTACCTCATCAAGGTTTTTATTTAGCTCATTATTTAAATTGATTTGTGGATATTTGTTTTTTATTTCTAATTCCATTTTACTTTTATTTTGATTTAAAATACTTATTCTATTTTCTAGCTCGATTTTTTTATTCTTAATATTTTCTGCAATTAATTCTTTTTCTTTATCTAAATTATTTTTTTCGTTATTTATTTTTTTATTTTCTTTTATTTTTGCATAAATAAAAAAAATAAAATATAAAATTGTAATAAATAAAAATAAATAATTAATTATATTTTCAGAAT
>CAMOWC010000021.1 GCA_946628065.1 uncultured Clostridiaceae bacterium
CAATTGGTATAATATTCTCTTCTGCTACAAGCTCTTCTTCTGCGTTTCCAGTATTTTCTTCTATGGTTTCTAAATATTCTAAATTGAATTTTGCTCCTTGTAGAGGTTTATTTGTTTCTCTATCAACTTTAATAATTTCCAAGTTATATTTTCCGTGTTTTATCTCTTTGTTTGCAATTGTTATTATTATTGTATTCCCTTTTAAAGAAACCTGAGCATTACTTGTATCTGCAAGTTTTACTTGTTTTACAACATACTTTCCATCTTGTACGTTCTTTGTTATTTCTAATTTTACATTTTCTTGAAGAATGCTATATCCGTCTGGTGCTGAATCTTCTCTAATTTCAATTACTTCAGTTCCTGTTCCAGATATTGTTATGTCATTTCTTGTTGCTATTCCTTGATTATTAGTTTCACTCATTTCTTCAAATTCTTCTTTACCTGGAAGTAAAATTGAAAAACCAGCTCCCTGAAGTTTTTTGTTTGCATTATCTTTGTCTACTTTTACAATTTGAATATTGTATGATGTCTCTTCTATTTCACGGTTAAGTATTGTAACTATTATTTTATTGTCATCAGTTATTGTAATATTTCCTAATGCATCATTTGAAATTTCCGCTTTTGTTACTTTTGTTTGTCCATCTATTACTTCTTTTGTTAGAGTTAATATAATTTCTTCTTGTAGCAAATTATAACCTTCTGGCACCTTAGTTTCTTTTAGTTTAATTTCATATGTTCCTGCTTTGTCTAGCATAATTTGATTTGATCTACTTATGCCGTTTTTGTCTGTTTTTCCTAATTGTACTGGGGTTTCATTAGGAAGTTGCATTGTAAATATTGCTCCTTTTAGAGGGGCTTTAGTTATAGCATCAACTTTAACAATTTCCAAATCATAGTAACTAACTGTATCTTTTTTATTATTTAAAGTAAGAATAACCGTATTGCTTTCTTTGTCATAAGTAACTAATGCATTTGCTTCGTTTGGTGATGATTTAATTGTAACATTATCTATTTTATATTCTGCATTTTCATATTTTTTTGCTATTTCTAATTCTATGTTACCTTCTAGTTTAATGTACCCCTCTGGTGATTTAGTTTCAGTAATTACCACTTTATCTTTGTTTAAATCTGAAATTCCAATTTTGCTTATTTCTATTTCACCATTTTGGTTTGTTACTAAAGCCGTTTCCTTTTTATTTCCTGGAAATGTTACATCAAATTTTGCTCCTGCTAAGTGTTCTTTGGTATCTACATCTTCTTTTATAATTTTAAGATTGTATTCTCCTTTTTCTTTGATATCTTTTATGGTAATTGTTATTTTTTTACCATTTACACTTACTGTGGCAGATTCGCTTCCAGATGTTAAATTTACATCTTTTATAGCATACTTTTTATTAGTCAGTTGTTTATTTACATCTAATTTAATTGTTTCAGCTAATTTTGCATATCCATTTGGTGCATTAATCTCAGAAATAGAAATTGTATCCTTATTTAGGTTAGATATCGATATTTTACTTGTTGTTGCAATACCATTTGCATTTGTAGTAAGTGTTTCTTCTTTTCCACCTGGCAATGAAATTTTAAATTTTGCATTTGCAAGTTTTATACTGCTATCACTTTGGTCTTCTTTTACAATTTCTAGCTCATATTCACCAAGCTCGTACATATCAATTGTTAAATATCTTTTTACTTTATATTCTTCTGCATCAACCATTATAAGGTCTTGTCGTGGTGTTATACTATCGTAACCTGCGTGGCTATATCTATTTCCGCACTTATTAGTAATTTTCGTCCTAGTGCCGTCTTTGTTATCTCTATAGCTTATAACTACTTTCCCACAACCTTGTTTGCTTTGTTTATGCTCATCACAATAAAATGTTCCGCTTGAGGCTGAAATATGTACTATGTCAGGCTCTGTTTCTAATTTTACAATTTTAGAACCATAATATACATCATCAAATTGAAAAACAAGTTTTTTTACATTTAACATATTATTATTTACTACAAAATAGAAACTGTTATAATTTGCTTCTCCAATTTGTGGCATTCTATGTTTTAGTTCATCACTTAAGGCTGTCCCATTTTGGTTCATAAACTCCCAGCCAGTATCTATATTTGTAACAAGTCTGTCTCTATTCCATGCAGTATCTGGATATTTAGTGTAAATATAGTCATATTGTCTTACAATCCTTTCGCTAGTTTTATTGCCTGATGCGTCATAATAAGTTTCAGTTGTAATAGTTGAAGTAGTCGTTTCTTTTCCAGAAAGTGTTTTGTATCCACCATTTCCATCTCTTACTTTTCTGTACACCGTTTTAGAAGATACTACAACCTTTTGATGCAATAAAATATATGTATCATCTTCTAGCGTTATACGTATACATGAAAGGTTTCCCCATTTTTCGTTCATAGCTGGTTCCATTGTAATATTTCCCTCATATGTTCCATATGGGGAGCCTGTATTAGTTCTCCTTATTGCTTGCAATTTAGCATTTGAAACAAAGTTTATTCCAATTTCACCATATTTTATTGGTCCAACCTTTGTTTTATTATTAGTCGTTACTTTTTGTACTTTATTAAGTTCTTCTTCTTTATATTTTCCTTCACTTGAATTATAAACTGCTTTTAACCTTGTTTGATAATTTTTATATGCTTGTGCCGCACTATATAAAAAGTACCCAGAAGCTCCCTCATCATCTCTTAAAGAACCGTTCTGTTAATGAAAGTTTTACACTTTTATCTAATTCTTTCCATAAAGCTCCTTGAACCGGGTAATAACGTAGTGAATATCCACCAGTTCCAAAGTGTGTCCATCCAATAACATCATCTTTCCATACATAATTATTTTTCCCATTTCTGTCAGTCCAAACATCCAGCTTAATGCTTGATTGTATTTTACTTCTATATAAAATGTATGATATTGCATCAGCATTTTCTTGTGTTGCAATCACTTTACCTGTGTCATTATTTTTCTTTCCTAATTTTTCTTTTGGTTCCCTATAAACTAATTTGCCATTGCTGTCCTTAGTCCAACCATACTCATTTATTTTATCAATTGTATAATATGATTCTGCTGGTTCGTTTTGATCTTCGTTTGCACAAAGTAGTCTTGCATACCCACGAAGCATAGAATGTTTAATTAAATATGCATTTTTTGACCCTACATTCTCTCTTGCAATTTTATTTCCTAGTTCTGTCTCACTAGAAACCGTTACACCTGTATACCCTGTTGGTACTGTAGCCGATATTGATGTGTTTGAAAAGATAAGTAGCATTAATATCATACTTATGAAGAAGCATAAAAATTTCAATGCTTTTTGGTTCATTTCCATCCTCCTTTCCTAGTTTCTATCTATCACTATACGCTTAATTGCGTAAATTCCAGATGTTATAATTATTATTAATATTAGAACGAAAGATACATACATAACTTCTACTCCTGTTTTTATACCTAATATTACATCTGCTGATGGCATATCGTCTTCTTTTTCTATTTTGTTCTTTGGAGTAGAGTCTATGTCTTTTATGTTTCTTTCATTTTCTACTACAGATATTTCTGCTACATTGTGACTAAGTCCCACATTATCATTTGTCATTGTCTTTTTTAATACTAATGTCACTTCTTTAGTTTCTCCAGGGTTTATGTCTATATCTTTTAATTCGCTATTATAAAGGTTTCCATCTGATGCTTGAGTCCATGATTTATTTAAATCAGCAGTAAACTGCATGTCTTTTGGTAAATAATCTACAATTTCTTTTACTCTTCCCGCAATTTCTCCCTCATTTTTTACAATTAGCTTGTATTCAACTAACACAACTGTGCCAGTTAAATATTTACCATTAATATCTGTTTTTGCTTGGTTACTTCCAAACTCATATGTTTTAGTTCCTTCAGTGTTTTGAACTATTATTTTGCTTACTAACTTTTCAAGGCTTAAATCAAATTTAATTTTTTTGCTAATTCCTATATTTATATATTGTATGTCTTCATCAGTAATTGTAATAATATCACTAATTGCTGTGCCTTCATTAGCGCCTTTTACAACACTTGAGCTAATTTGAGCTGTTTTATCTTTTAAATACTCTGCTAGTTCATAATTTTCTGATTCATATGTAAATTCGACTTGATATTTTCCTGGTTTTATATTATCAAATACGTATTTACCCTTATCTTTTGTATTTGTTTCTTCTAGGACTTTTTGATCGGTTACATTTAATAATTTAACTTTTATTCCTTCTAAAGTTTCTTCATCAGATTGCTTTAATCCATCATTGTTTGAATCCAGCCATGCAATACCTGAGATTGAATATGTTTTATTTTCTTCATCTGTATTGCTTGGAACCTCTGGGGTAGTTGGATCTGGTTTGTTTTCTTTATCTTCTCCTGGAGTCTCAGGATTTTCTGGATTTTCCGTATCTCCTGGTTCTATTTCATCATTCCCTTTTACTAAATTAATATCCCATTCAACTTTTTTTCCATTAATTGTCCCTGAAACTGTAACAGTTTTTTCTTTTTCCACAGGATTTACAACTGCAATTATTCTTATTTCTCCGCTCTCGCCAGGTTCTATAGTAAACTCACTTACTTGAGCTTCATTTTGATTTAAAGATTGTTCTATACCTCCAAATGCATATTTAAATCCTGTGAGCTCATTTGGAATTTTAATATTTGCTGTAATGTTTTCACTTTTTCCACCTGTATTTGAAATCTTTGCTATAAGCGTTATTTCATCTTCTGTTTTATTTTTTTCTTTTACATTTTCTGTTTGTGTAATTATCTCTAATCCAGATTTTCCAATTTTAATTTTCAAATCTTCTAAAGTGAAGCTTTTTTTGTCTTTCCCATATGTTAAAGTTGCATTAAGCGCAATTTCTCTTTGAGCTACCCCTGATAATTTGTCTGCTTTTGCTGTTACCTGCAAATCATATGTGTCTGATAAATCTGAAATCGTCCACATTATTTCTCTAGTATTTGCATTGTATTTTACGCTCTCTCCAGTTTTTTCTACTGTTGGATTGTCTACTTCGTTGCTTGTTAAAAAGTTTGTTTCCATAAATGTTAATCCTACAGGAACTTTGCTTATTAGTACTCCATTTAGTTTGCCATTTTTATTTTGTTCACTATCCATAGCTGAAGCAGATATTCTATATTTTATAACTTGTCCTCCTTCAATGGTTCTAGACTCTCCTTCTAGTAAGATGTTCATTATTACATTATTGTCTGTTCCATATGTTTGTATAATTTTATTTTCTAAATATGAAGTTCCTAATTCCTCTTCTTCGTTTTCTCCCACAAGTACATCATTGTCAGATGTAACATATTCTAGCATTGTATTCTCGTTTTGAGTAACTACTTTTTCTGTTTTATCTATATAGTTTGTTTCTTGACCTGCTTCATTTTGTTTTTCTGCTATTTTATTTCCTTCATTTGCAGTTTCATTGTTTGTAGATGTCCCTAGTTTTACTTCAGGAACTTCCTTTTCCAATTTAACACTTGATAGTAATGTGGTTGTTGCTGAACTTCCTTCTACTTCTGCTACTATATCTCCTACTTCTTGCCCTTCTT
>CAMOWC010000022.1 GCA_946628065.1 uncultured Clostridiaceae bacterium
TTGCTAGTAGGTTCCCTGCTGTTAGTATTACTACTAGCGCACTTGCTAATACTTTCCTTAGTATTGAGTTCGAACTGTTTTGCATCTTTTTCCTCCATTTCAAGCATTTCTTGTTTTGCTTAAAAGAATATAATTATATTTATTCTACTATATTTTGTCATCTTTTGTTTTTAGAGTCAACCCCCGCATTTGCCCTGCTTCTCAAATGTTTAATATTTGCATATACGGAAGCACACTTTGTATGTTTTATATTACATTTATATTACATTTTTATAATATCTATATAATATGTAGATTTTTTTGTAGACATACTATTATTATATACGTTTTATGTAAAGTTTTCAAGTCTTTTTGCTATTTTAGTAGAAAAAAGTGCACAAATTTACATTTTTGTAAATTTGTGCACTTAATTTAGTTTAGCTTAATACTTTTTTCTTAATTGCTATTACTCCTATTGTAAATAGTGTTGTTACTCCAAGCCATAGTATGCTATAGTTCATTTTTCTTCCTGTTGGATCTGTTACTGTAACCCTTGCTGTTCCAGATTTCGCACTGTCTCCAACACTTCTTCCAACATCATCTTTAGCCTTAGCTACCAGCGCAACATTTGATGTACTTAAATCATCATTGCTTCCTATTGTCATAATCTTGCTTAATTTTAATGATATTGTTTTAGTTTCTCCTGCTGCAAGCTTTCCTAGTAATTCTGTTGTTTTAAGTGTTAAATCTTCTTCTCCGTCAACTTTTTCCCATCCGTCTTCTTGATTTTTATATCCTAGCTTTTCTGGTTTGTCATACATTGCCAATACTTCTGTCATTGCAGCTTCTTTTTGTTTTTCAATGCCCACTATTCTTCCACCAAGTGTTTGGCCTCCAAAGTAGTTAAATAAAGTATCTTTTTCTCCAGTATTTTTTATTGTTATTTGATATGCAATCTCCATTTCTGCGCCATTAGTTACCTCATCATCTAATTCTATGTTCCATGAGTTTGGCTGATCCATACGTACATATTCTGTAATTCCTTGTTCTGTATCAACTAGTACAATACCTTTGTTTACAATTTTTGTACCTACAATTTCATCTGTGACTTCTATTTTAGCAACTGGTCTTGCAATAACTCCAAAATTGATTGAGTCATTATGTTCTTTCTCATATATACCTATTTTTATTGCTCCTTCGTCATTTCTTGTGTCTGCAAACATCCATGTGTTATTCTTTAGCCATTCTAAGTTATTATAGTCCGCATCTTCTTTTTTTGCGTTTTCCATTACTTCATATCTTCTGTATAGATCATCTGTTGCGTGAGATGCATTAGGCTCATAATTTCCATGATATTTTGTTGATTTATATTCTTGCCCACTTAAAATAATTTCTTTGTCTACTACGTTTTCTCCGTATATAAACCTTACAATATATCTTCCTGGTATGTATCCAATAAATTTATATTCGCCATCTGCGTTTTGAACTTCTGTTTCTTTTACAGTGCCTCCTGTATCAACATATTTTAGTATTTTGCCACCAGTCTCAGTTTGTTGCCAAATATATTCGTATGTTTTGCTACCCACATTAACTAGCTCAATTAATTGTACAGTTACTCCGTTTTGTTTTTTCTCACCGCTTTCAAATAATCCATTTCCTATTTTTACTCCGTCGTTTTCATTTGTATCTTGCTCTGATTCTAAATCTTCCCAAACAAATCCTGTCATTGTTCTTTTATCTTCTATGATATTAAGCTTTAGTCCAGGAGCAATATCTGTATCGTATTCAAATGTGTTATTGTAGTCAGTTGGATTTACATTGTCTGGCTGAGAATTTGAGTCAATTAATCCTTTTTCTGTTGTATAGCTTGAAATTTCTGCAATTATAATATTTTCTGATGTATCAATTGCTCTAGTTACTGGGTCTTTTTCTACTTTGAATTTTACAAACACATATAGGGTTCCACTTGACCCAATGGTTATATCTTTTAGCGAATCTGTAGATATAACATTATAATTATTTCCTGTTTCACTGCTTGAAGACACTTTCTGCCATATTACGTCTTGTCCTTCTTCTTTGTAATCTCCTTTTTTGTCTTCAAGTTTTACCCAAGATTTAACTGGCATATCTCCATAGGCATCCTCAAAGTATACTTTTAAACCACTTACATTTGCACTTTCAGTTGAAGCGTTATATAAAAGAATTTTATATGTAATATATGCTTCAAGTTCTCTTTTTTGCTCTTCATCAGAAAGTTCTTCTATGTCACTTTGACCCTCTTTTTCTATTTTAACAAGCTCTTCTCCTTCATGTTTTTTATAGTCATCTATTCTATATTTATAGTCTGATTCATATATTGTTGGATTATATTCGATTTTTGCTGTGTCACCGTGGTTTTTAGTTAATCCCATGTAATCTGTTTTATAATCTATAAGTATTGCTTGGTCGTCTCTTTTCTTTTCAAATCCTATTGTACTAGTTTCATCATTGTTTTCACCATTGATTACTAAATTTACTTTTTTTACATCTACTACAACATTTAAATCGGCCTGTTTTCTTTCATAAAGTCCTAGATTAATATGTCCTACATAATTTTCGCCACCATGGAAACTTTCTGTACTTGCTGTAATTAAAGTTTGGCTGTTAAATTCATAATCTCTAATTAATGTTGATATATGCTTACTTGAATCCATTTCATATTCTAATTCTATCTCTGCTCCATCTGTCCCTTTTGCCTTGCCTTTTAATATCTCATGAAATTTATTGTTTAAAGCTGTTCTATCACTGTCTGCTTCTTTTGCTGTAGAATCGACGTTGGTATAGTTTTCGTCATTTAAACTTACATATTCAACAGGGATATATTGCTGTCCTGGATACTCAAATTTTACAACATAGTTTCTGTTTTGTTTTACATTTTCAAATACATATGTTCCATCATCTTTTGTTTTTGTTTCTTTTATAGCTTCTTCTAGATTATCTGCTAAATATAAGTATACGGAAATACCTGCAAATCGTTTATCATCACTGGTCTCGTCATTTCCGAGTTTGTTGTCTCTTTTTCCGCTTTTTGGAGGTATGTCTAACCATACTGTACCACCAATATTAGTCCTTTTTTCTGTATTTGGTACAGTTATTGTGATTTTGTTTCCAACCATACTTACTGCAGAATTACTAATGTTTTGTGCTGTTATACTATCTATAATGTATGTAAAGTCCTGTATTTTCTTTTTTACATTAAGCTTAATATCACTTGGCAAACCATTATATCCCTCAGGAGCTTTTGTTTCTTTAATTACAATAGTGTCATTTCCTAAGCCTGTTATGGTAATTTTACCTAAGCTTAAGGCCCCATCTTCGGTTGTTGGTCCGTGTTCTACAGCTGTTTTGCCATTTGTTGCTATGCTAAAATATGCTCCTGGCAATAGCTGAGATTCGTTTTCTGCATCTTGTTTTACTATTTCAAGCTCATACTCACTGTCACTAACTTTTTCATTTAGAATTTTTACAGTTATCTTATTGCCTTCTATACTTATTTGCGCAAATTCTCTTGTCTCTTCATCGATAGGTATAAGTTGTACACTCTTTACAACATATTCATAATCTTTTACTTCTTTTTCAACAACAACATATATACCATCAAATAATTTATAGTATCCATCTGGTATTACTGTTTCAGTTATTTTTATAATGTCATCTTCTACCGATGTAATCTCGATATCATTCATTGAGGCAATTCCTGCTTTATTTGTTGGACCTATTTCCGTGCCAGATCCAATT